>SWDR01000003.1:53865-118207 GCA_005116815.1 Nitrospira sp.
TGCATAGAGGGAATGGCGCAACCCAAGACGATCGCCCCGATGAATTTCTTTTTCGGCGGGACCTCCCCGGACTGGTCACGGAGAAAGGATGCTATCCACAGTCCGACGAAGGACACGCCGATGGCCACGACGACTGATAGGGCGACGATCCATGGCCTGTAGGTCGTGATCGCCGCGCTGCGAATGGCGGCCATTCCGGTGTAATGCATCGCCACGATCCCCAGTCCCATGGTGACACTTCCGCGCAGCAATGTGAGCGGGGATGTTTCCCGATATCCCAGCGTAGACAGTGCTATGCCGGAGGCGAGGATGGCTGCGGCCATTGAAAGCGCGACAGTTCTCACGTCGTATCGGATTGGAACGGGGAGTTGAAACGCCAGCATGCCAATGAAATGCATGCTCCAGATGCCGGCGCCCATGGCCGTGGCTCCCCCGATTAGCCACCATCGCCGGTGTGGTCCTTCGTCACGCCACACTCGGCCGATGAGATCGAGCGCAACGTAAGAGGCCGCCATGGCGATAACAATGGAGAGGGAGACGAGCCAGGGGTCGTGTGAAGAAGACAAGGGTAAATTCGTTGGAAGGGAGGGCAGGTCGGTCACGATACACAGTCCTGTATTGATGCCCTGTAAGTCAGAGCGGTGGAGACTGGCGCCACTCTTCATCGGCATTCATGGGTGGAAACTGTACTTCAGGAGGCAGTCTGGGGCGGGGGGGCTTACGGATACTTGGCTTCGATCACGCTTCTGAGTCCGCCGCGGGCGGCAAACTCTCCCGTGACCGTCGCATGCAGAGGTCGGCAGGATTTCACGACATCGTGCAGAATACGGTTGACGGCGTTCTCATAGAAGATTCCGAGATTTCTGTAGGCGTGGAGGTACATTTTCAACGACTTCAGTTCCAGGCATTCTTTGTTCGGCCTGTAGTGCACCGTAATGGTGCCGAAGTCCGGAAGGCCGGTCTTGGGGCAGATGGCGGTATATTCAGGGATCTCGATCGTGATCTCGTATCCCTTATATTGATTCGGGAAGGTCTCGATATCCGGCAAGGGAGCGGTAATTCCGCTCTTTGCATGATCCTCGTTGTAGCCCAGTTTGGTGGTCTTCGATTTCTTTCTTGTCGCTTCACGTTTCACGGTTCACGCCTCACGTATTGCTAGATCTGTTTCATCCATTCTACTTGGCCAATTTTTTCTAACTGAATATAGAGGGTCACCCAGGGGCAGGCCATTTGAGGGTAGACCTCGCAGAATCCCCCTTTGCGGACGCCTCCGCAGGGGCCGTGGCTCATGAATTTTGGACATTCGGCTTTGAGCGAATTGTCAGGAATCGGGGGGCGTTTATGGACCCCACCGGCCTGTTGCGCGCCGTCGTCTTCGCCGGGAATGATTACGCGTGTCGACATACCACTCCAGTCTAGACAGATTTTGCGGAATCGGCAATCTCTCTCTCAGGATTCTGAGGGCTGCCACTCCGGTGAGATGTGAGAAAACATTGCGAAATTGCCACTTGTTAGGGCGAATGGCCTACCGGCCTGTGGTGTGCTAGGCCTTCTTTCGGGCATGGTGGGCCTTCTGTGAAGTTGCGTTGAATATCAGGAAGTTATAGTATTTTACGGTGCGTAAGTGATTCGAGAGGCTGTCGACGTTTCTCATTGACAGTCTTTTTTGGGCTTTGCTACCATGCGTGCTCGCTGAAGTCGTGGAAGAGCATGGTAGCCCAGTTTCCCAACCTCGAACTCCTGTGCATGTTGACGATAACTGTGTTTTCTCGACTGGCAATGGGTTCCCATTGCAACGATAAAGGGAGGTCTTCCAATGAGTCTTGACTATGTGAAGTTTTCAGGCGGATTTGAAAAGTTCATGCCCAAGGAATATCGGGACATGGTTGAGCATGGACCGTTCGGCAAGAAAATTTCTGTGTCCCAAATGGGCAGCTTTAAGGAAATTCTTGAAGAGCATCCCATGTGCGCCGGCTGCGCGATGACCCTGTTCATCCGGCTGGCCATCATTGCGTTCCCCAACCCAGAAGACACCATTACGGTTGGAACGGCTGGCTGCGGTCGGTTGGCCATTTCACAGGCTGCGATTCCCTTTGTGTACGGTAACTACGGCGACCAGAACGGTGTGGCGAGCGGGCTCTCTCGTGGCCTTCGCCTTCGGTTCGGCGACAAGCCGAAGGATGTGGTTGTCATTGCAGGAGACGGCGGTACGGCGGATATCGGCTTCCAGCAGGTCCTCCATTCCTGGTTCCGCAAGGAACGGTTCACCACGATCATGTTGGACAACGAAGTGTACGGCAACACCGGTGGGCAAGAGAGCGGTATGACCAACCGTGGCGCCGTGCTGAAGATGGCCCCGTTGGGGAAGAAGTTTGAGAAGATGGACATGTTGCAGATGGCCAAGGTTGCCGGCTGCGCCTATGTGGCGACCGTGGTCCCGAACAATCCACGCCGCGTCGAGAGCGTCATTAAGAAGGCCGTGTTGATTGCCCGCGAAGTGGGGTCGACCTATATTCAAGCCTACACTTCGTGCAACATCGAGTACGCGATTCCGACCGACAAGGTGATGGAAGACGCGAAGACCGTTGAGAACGATCGGTATCAGTTCACGGAGTACGTGAGCGAAGAGGCCAAGCAGTATCTGACTGAGCGATATGGTTACAAAGATTATCTTCCGAAGCCGGCTGCTCCTGCTGCCGCAATTCCAAACAAGGCTTAAGCGATCAGGAGGGAGGCTCGGACATGGCAAAGCGCTTCAACATTCGGATGGCAGGGGTCGGTGGTCAAGGTGTCGTGACAGGGTCGCACATTCTGAGCACCGCCGTGATTCATGCCGGCGGCGAAAGCACGATCGTCCCATTTTATGGGTCGGAAAAACGGATGGCACCGGTCGAGAGTTACGTCCGTGTGTCGGATGATAGGAGAGATAGATCATGGCGCTGTCTCTCATGGCTTTGGAGCCTTGCGACAGGCGGAAGACTTGATCTGGGTTATGGGATGGAGCTGCCCCCATCGTTTCCACGTGGCCTTGAAGGAGCAGGGTGAATCGCTCCATCGAATTCTCAACATCTTTGTAGGCTAATAAAATTGCATCTGTCATGGTTGTCCTCCTAATCAACATCAGCTTACACTATGCCCATGCAACCCTTCAACGACAAGAACACATCCAGTCTGTCACCGGAAATTCTTAGAGCCTTGGCACGGGTATCGTCCGAGCAAAGTCTCCAGGGTAATGCCTTGGCGCAGGCGGTCGTCAACCTCTCGCGCCTCTTTACCACCGAACGTGCGGCATTGCCTCCGAGGTATTTGGACGATGCTGCCCATGCGGCTGCCTATGCATCGTATTTTCTTCCCGTGAACCTTTCCAAAGTTCAAGTCTTGTTAGATGAGCTGCCAAGCGAAGTCGAACGGGAAATCCCAGATCGACCGATGGCGGTGCTCGACCTCGGCTGTGGCCCAGGAACTGGTTCCGTCGCCCTCTTGGACTGGCTATGGCTCCGCAGCCCTGAGCGTGCGAAGTCTGTGTCGGTCTTGGCAACAGATGGTTCTCTCGCGCCGCTGCAGGATACAAAGAGGTTGTGGGATGCCTATTGCCGGGAGGTCGGGATACCCATCGAAGGTCTCCGATGTGTCGTGGGCAATCTCGAGCATCCGCTCAAAGGTGATCTGGGTAAGCAGATTGCGCGAGGCGGGCCCTACGATCTCATTATTATGGCGAATTGTCTGAACGAAATGTTCCCGGTATCGGTCGACCCCCCTGCCGAACGTGCCACGGTTGTTGCGCAACTTCTCCCATTTCTCGCACCGCACGGAACCATCATGATCGTTGAACCGGCGTTACGGCAAACGGCTCGTGCGTTACATCTCGTACGTAATCACCTGCTCAAACAGGGTGTTTGTACAGTGTATAGTCCCTGCCTACATGAAGGGGCCTGTCCTGCGTTAGACCGTCCAGACGATTGGTGCCATGAGGAGCGACCCTGGCAGACGCCTCCTGCGATTGCCGAGATCGATCGGGAAGTGGGGTTTATTAAAGACGCGCTGAAGTTTTCCTATCTGCTGTTGCGTACAGACGGTCGTACCATTGTACCGCGGAGCCCGCAGACATTTCGGGTCGTGAGCGAATTGCGAGAATTGAAAGGCGATACGCGGGCATGGCTGTGCAACGAACTGGGCCGGTCGGAGGTTGGACGACTCGACCGCGCCGCGTCTTCGACCAATTCAGAATTGGAAGCTTGTCATCGAGGGGCGATTATTCGGCTTGAAGGGATACAGCGGAAAGAAGGGGCAGTCTTGGGACGGATACCGGTAGAGGGAACGGTTGAGATAATACGTCCAGCCTAAGTTGAACTAGTCCGCTTCCGGTTCAGAATTCCCGTGCTGGTGACTCACCCGATCTTCGTCGAACATCGCGGCCATTTCTTCGGCAATCATCTCGCGATCGTTGGGCACTGATACGAGCGGGATTTCTTTTCTCACTCTGGCCACGGGCTCGGGAGCGGGAGTTTCAGGGACGGTCGCTGGATCTTTGGGTGTGTCAGACATGTCCAAAGTATACACGATGCTGACGGTGAAAAGGGGATCTATTCAAAGGCTTCCAAGGAGGACCGTTCCGGGAAGGTTGTGTGGCATGAGGTGCAGGTTAGAAAATAGATGGATTCCCGGACGGACATGGTAATGCGAAAGTTGAGGCTTACGCCTCGCTGATTGCAGGTCGGGCAGGACATCTCCTTGAGCCGGTACGGGATGTCCGGTTGCGTGCGCTGGTAGAACTCCATATCCGTGTAGATCGGGAAACTGTAGTAGCACTTCTTGCAGACGCCTCGCCATTCCCCATCCGCCTGCATAAAGCGTTGATCGACCCCGAATCGGGACTCCTTACAGATCGCGCATTGAACGGTCTCGAGTCTGGTTTCAACTTCTTTGACGGTGAGGCTGGGCATTCAGAGGCTCCTTGCGCAGAAGTGCGCGATATTATGCGGATAGTATAACGTTCACGGAGAAGCGAGCGCAACGGGATCTATCAGGGATTTTTTCTTGACCTGATTACGGCGCCGCCTATACTGAGAGCCGATGCACTTTATTACCGAGACACTCCTGGTTGGCAATATCAACGACGCGAGCGAGCCGCCAGTACAGGTCAGTGCGGTGCTCCTGGTCGCGGCTGAATTCACCACACAACCTCCTCCATGGCTCTCTTCCGGCAGGATTCCGTTTTCAGAATATGCTGAAGCCGAGCCCCTTTTATTGGACCGGGCCGTGAGCTGGGTCGAACAGCATGCTTCTGACAATAGGGTGATGGTCTGCTGTCGTGCCGGGATGAGCCGGTCTGTATCGGTGGTCATGGCCTACCTCTGCTGTGTCCAGGGGATGACCTATGCAGATGTCCTCAAACTGGTCACGACTCGCCGGCCTGGCGCCATGCCCCTTCCTAATCTGGAGAAAGCCATCACTCAGGTTCGGCTCCTTCGCCACACTCGCTCGATGGGCAACCCAGGTCTCGCATCACGTCGAACCTCTGACTCCTAGTTCCAGTACCGAGTACGATCTTCCCCGCAGCAGTTCTTCTTCCAGATTGCCTTTCGCGTGCGGCTCATGGCCTAATCCCCTTGATGAGAATGGGCGCGTCACGTGAGCAGGATCTCTTTCGATGCCGGAATTACCAGAAGCAGAGGCCGTCGCCCGTCAGATACGGGATCGTTTACTTGGCGCGCAACTCAGCGAGTGCCAGGTGGGCCGGGAAGATATTGTTCGTGAAGGGTTATCCACGCTCTCGTGGTATCGCGGTGCGCGGCTGGAAGATGTGGCGCGCTACGGCAAGAGTGTGGCGCTGGGCTTCAGGAACGAGGGCGAACTGCGATTCATCGTCGCAGAGCTCGGCATGACCGGCCTCTTGCTCTTTCACGCGACGAAGACGAAACATCCGCAGCATGTGCATGTTCGCATGTCGTTCACGGGAGGCCGTGAATCGGAGCTGCGCTACTGGAATCCCCGACGGTTCGGACGGATGTCCTTGCTGGATCAGGCGGGGCTCGATGCCTATCGCGCCCGCCGTTTTGGCGTAGATCCTCTGGTGGTATCGCGCGAGGAGTTCATCAGTCTGATGGAAATCAAACGTGGCAGGCTCAAGCCGCTCTTGATGCATCAGCAAGTCATCGCGGGGATCGGGAATATCTATGCGAATGAAATTCTTTTCCGCGCCAGGCTCCATCCGAACCGTGAGGTGAATCGGCTGCGCAAGGCGACGATTGTCACGCTCCATGAGACGATGCAATCGGTGCTGCGCGAGGCGATCTCCTGTGGCGGATCGAGCGTCAAGGATTTCTTCGCGCCGGATGGCACGGAAGGTCAATACAAGCGACGTCACCTCGTCTATGGCAAGGAAGGGCAGCCCTGCCCCAACCACTGCGGACGGCAGATTCGTCGTCTTCAAAGTGAACGAAGCTCGTTTTTTTGCCCAGCCTGCCAATCAAATCGATTCCGGTGATAATTCTTGCCCAAGCCATGTAGGAGGCTTCTGATCGTACGGCATGTTTTATCCCATGCTTTCATTGGCTTATGAGCGATATGCGCCAGGAGTTCTTGTCGATAGGCCTTTTGAGCCAATGGACTTAGTTCCTCTGGTGTATTGAGTCGTCCAACCGATTTCGTTAGAATCCTCCTCCTTTACAATTGTTTCTCACCATTCTGAAGGAGTGACGTCATGGCAAAGGTGCTCGAAGGTCCCGGGATGGGGCTGATGAAGAAGTGGGGTATCACGGTCCCCAACTATGTCGTCGTCACTTCGGTTGACGAATTGACGAAGCTAGGCCAAGCCAATGAATGGCTGAAGAAATCCAAGTTGGTGGTGAAGGCGCATGAAGCGCTCGGTTCCCGGTTCAAGCTCGGTCTGGTGAAGGTCGATCTCGATTTCAAGGCGGCGGAAGCCGCGGCGAAGGAGATGATCGGTCGTCAGGTCGGCAGCATCACCGTCTCCCAGGTGATCGTGTCTGAAATGATCCCCCACAAAGAGGAATATTATTGTGCGGTGAAGTCTACTCGTGAAGGGACGGACATTCTGGTCGCGAATTGCGGCGGCATCGAAGTCGAGTCGAATTGGGAACGCGTGAAGCGCTTGGCTTTGGAAGTCGGGCAGCAGCCTTCGGCGGACGCGCTCGAGAAGGTAGCCAAGGACGCGGGTTTCACCGGTCCGCTCGTGAAGAAGATGGCCGATTTCGCGGGGAAAATGTTTGCCTGTTTCGACAGTGAAGATGCGCAGTATTTGGAAGTGAATCCCGTGGTTCTGCGCGAACAGGACGGCGAATTGATTGCCTTGGATGCGGTGACGCTCCTCGACGGCGATGCCAAGTTCCGGCATCCTGATTGGAACTTCGCCTTTGCCGCAGAATTCGGCCGCGCCTATTCCAAGCACGAAATGGAAGTCATGGCGGTCGACTCCAAGATCAAAGGGTCAGTCAAATTTATCGAGATTCCAGGCGGCGATACGGCGATGCTCCCGGCAGGCGGTGGCGCCAGCGTCTATTATTCCGACGCCGTCGTGGCGCGTGGCGGCAAGCTCGCAAACTACGCTGAGTATTCCGGCGATCCGCCAGATTGGGCGGTTGAAGTCTTGACCGACAAGGTCTGCTCATTGCCCGGGATCAAGAACATCATCGTCGGCGGGGCGATTGCCAATTTCACCGACGTGGTGAAGACCTTTGGCGGCATCATCAACGGATTCCGCAAGGCAAAGTCTGAAGGGAAGCTCAAGGGCGTGAAGATCTGGGTGCGTCGCGGAGGCCCGCGAGAGAAGGAAGGGCTCGACGCGATGCGCGCGCTCAAGGACGAAGGATTCGACATCAACGTCTTCGATCGCAATACGCCGCTCACCGACATCGTCGATAAGGCACTGCAAAACAAGTGATCAGTGATCAGTGATGCGTGATCGGGTGAGTCGATTACCCATCACGCGTCACCCATCACCCATCACGGTTTTTTAAGAAGAGGGAGATCCCGATGAGTATCCTGGCAAATAAAGATACCTATGTGGTCATTCAGGGCGGCGTCGCCGGCGTCAACGCCGCGCGCCGGATGGCCGAGTTTTGCTACCTGATCAAACGCTCGCTGAACGTGCTGGCCTTTGTCTATCCGCCCGATGCCGGCAAGACCCACGAAATTCCTTACGGCAGCGGCCTAGTGACCGTCCCTATCTATAAGACAGTCGCTGAAGCGACGAAGCACCATTCCCAGATCAACACCAGTCTCGTGTACATCGGTGCGGATCGTGCGCTGAAGGGTGGGATGGAAGCCTTGGACGACTCGCACATCAAGGTGGTCTCCATGATCACCGAGGGTGTGCCTGAAAAGGATGCCAAGATCCTGGGCCGTCATGCGACCAAGCTCGGGAAGGTCTTCAATGGCCCTTCGTCGATCGGGATCGTCTCAGCCGGCTCCTGCCGCCTGGGTGTCATCGGCGGCGCCTTTGATAATCTCGTCCTTTCCAAGCTCTACCGCGAAGGTTCCTTCGGCGTCATCACCAAGTCGGGCGGTCTCTCCAACGAAATTATCTGGATCTGCTCGCAGTTTGCAGACGGTATCACGACAGCCATCGGAATTGGCGGCGATGCCTATCCGGGAACCGACTATGTGAGTTATCTCGAGATGTTCGAGAACGATCCCCAGACGAAGGCGGTCATCATCGTCGGCGAAATGGGCGGCGATATCGAAGAGCGGGCCGCCGAGTGGTACGGCGCCAAGAAGCGGCGCGTCAAGTTGATGGCCGTGGTCTCAGGATTCTGCCAGGAAAGCCTGCCGAAGGGGATGAAGTTCGGTCATGCCGGCGCGAAGGAAGGCTTGAAGGGCGAAGGGTCGGCCCGTGCCAAATCCGATGCCCTGAAAAATGCCGGTGCGATTGTCCCGGCGACATTCGGAGCCTTGGGCCCGGCGATCAAGGAAGCCTATCAGGAGATGTTGAAGTCCGGTCAGGTGAAAGAGCCGGTCGAGCCGGCTTCACTGCCGAAATTGCCCAAGAGCATTGAAGCGGCCATGAAGGCCGATGAAGTCATGGTGGCCCCGCTTATCCGCACCACGATCAGCGATGACCGCGGCGACGAACCCTGCTACGACGGATACCCGGCTTCCGAGCTCATCAATAAAGGCTACGAAATCCCCCATGTCGTGGGACTGTTGTGGGATAAGCGGCTGATTTCCAAACAAGAAGCTGAAATTATCAAGCGCATCATGATGCTCTCGGCCGATCATGGTCCCTGCGTCAGCGGGGCCTTGGGGACGATCATCGCGGCCTGCGCCGGGATCGGACTGTCCCAGTCGGTGGCGGCAGGCTTGATTATGATCGGCCCCCGCTTCGGCGGCGCCGTGACCGATGCCGGACGCTTCTTCAAACATGCCGTCGACAACAAAATGACGGTGGACGAGTTCCTGGTCTATATGAAGAAGAACCATGGCCCTGTGCCGGGGATCGGCCATCGCGTGAAGAGCTTGCGCAATCCTGACAAGCGGGTGAAGGAGCTGGTCGGGTACGTCAAGAGTTTGAATATGAAGACGCCCTGCCTCGATTTTGCGCTCGAAGTGGAAAAGATCACGTCGGTGAAGAAGGACAACCTGATCCTCAACGTGGACGGTACGATGGCGGCGGTGCTTGTCGATATTGGTTTCCCGGTCGACAGTTTGAACGGCTTCTTCATCCTCTCGCGCACGATCGGGTTGATCGGGCATTGGGTGGATCAAAAGCGTCAGGACAGCCGCTTGATCAGGCTGTTCGATTATTTGGTGAATTACGCGGCTCCCAAGCGCCGCGAAGTGCCGCCACTAAAATAAGTGCTGAGTAGCGAGTGCTGAGTTCTGAGCCACGGATCTTTCTGTCCACGCTCAGCACTCAGGACTCAGAACTTTTAAGGAGCGAACTGTCATGTCGATCGATCTGGCTAAAAATCTCTATACAAAGATGCCCGACGTGTTTGCCAAGGCCCGGAAAAAGTTCGGGCGTGGCTTGACGCTGGCGGAGAAGATCCTTGTTTCCCATGCCGACAATTTCGATACCCAGACCTGGGAGCGCGGCAAGGCGATGTTGGCATTGCGCCCCGATCGTGTGGCGATGCAGGACGCGACGGCCCAGATGGCCATGTTGCAGTTCATGCAGGCCAACAAGAAGCAAGCGGCTGTGCCGAGCACTATCCATTGCGATCACTTGATTCGTGCGGAGATGGGTTCCGAGAAGGACCTGCTTCGCGCGGTGGACGAGAACAAGGAAGTCTATAATTTCCTCGCCTCGGCGGCGAAAAAGTACGGCATCGGTTTCTGGAAGCCTGGTGCCGGGATCATTCACCAGGTTGTGCTGGAGAACTATGCGTTCCCCGGCAGCTTGATCATCGGTACCGATTCACATACCCCCAACGGCGGAGGGCTCGGCGGGTTGGCAATCGGTGTCGGCGGTGCCGATGCCGGTGAAGTCATGGCCGGTCTCCCATGGGAAGTGCTCCATCCCAAACTGATCGGCATCCGCCTGACCGGCAAGTTGAGTGGCTGGGCCTCGGCCAAGGACGTGATTCTGTATCTTTGCGGTCTTTTGACGGTGAAGGGTGGAACGAACAAGATCGTCGAGTACTTCGGCCCCGGAGCCGAGACCATCAGTGCGACCGGCAAGGGCACGATTTGCAACATGGGCGCGGAGTTGGGCGCCACGACCTCCGTATTCCCCTTCGACCAGAAGATGGTCGCCTATCTGAACATCACCGATCGGGCAGAGTTGGCCAATCTGGCCATCGCCAACAAGGCGTTGCTGGTGGCGGATCCAGAGGTCTATCAGACGCCTGAGAAATATTACGACCAGATCGTGGAAGTCGACCTGTCGACGCTCGAACCCCATGTCGTCGGACCCCATACGCCGGACCTTGCACGACCCATCTCCAAGATGGCGGCGGAAGCGAAGGAGAAGGGTTATCCGGTCGAACTCAAGGCGGCCCTCATCGGCAGCTGCACCAATTCCTCCTATGAAGACATCAGCCGTTCGGCCCACATTGCCCAGCAGGGGTTGAAGGCCGGGCTCAAAGCGAAGGCCTCGTTCCTCGTGTCGCCCGGATCGGAGCGTATTTATCACACGATGAAGCGCGACGGGTTCTTGGACACCTTTGAAAAGTTGGGTGGCACAGTGTTGTCGAATTCCTGTGGCCCCTGTATCGGACAGTGGAAGCGGGCCGATGGCGTGAAGGGGAAGGCGGATTCGATCGTCAGTTCGTTCAACCGCAATTTCCCTGGCCGCAACGACGGCATCAGTGAAACCTTGTCATTCCTCGCAAGCCCGGAAATTGTGACCGCCTATGCCATCTCGGGAGATTTGGCGTTCGATCCAGTGAATCAGACGCTCAAAGGCGCGGACGGCAAGGCCTTCAAGTTCGAGCCGCCGCAGGGTGAAGAACTTCCAGCCAAGGGCTTCGCGAAGGCTGACGAAGGTTTTGTCGCGCCGGCCGCCAACGGAGATGGTTTGACCGTCGACATTCCGCCGACGAGCGAGCGGTTGCAGTTGCTCCAGCCCTTCCCGCGTTGGGACGGCAAAGATTTTGAGAAACTCCCGCTGTTGATCAAGACTAAGGGCAAGACGACGACTGATCACATTTCTCCGGCCGGTCCCTGGCTCAAGTATCGCGGTCATCTCGACAAGATCAGCGACAACATGTTCCTGGGTGCGAACAATGCGTTTTTCCCAGAGCCTGGCAAGGGCACGGATGTGTTAACGGGGGAGACCGGCTTAACCATGGCGCAGATCGCCCGCCGGTATAAGGCGAAGGGGATCGGTTCGGTTGTGGTCGGGGATGAAAATTACGGCGAGGGCAGCAGCCGGGAACATGCCGCGATGTCTCCGCGATTCCTCAACGTGCGCGTTGTCATCACGAAGGGCTTTGCCCGCATTCACGAGACGAACTTGAAGAAACAGGGGATCTTGGCGTTGACCTTCGCTGATCCGAAGGATTACGAGAAGATTGAGCAACAGGACCGCATTAGCGTGACGGGGCTCAGCAGTCTGGCTCCCGGCAAACCGGTGCAGGTGACGATCTATAAGACGGATGGCACAGCGCTCACCATCCAGGCGAACCACAGCATTACCGAACAACAGATTGCGTGGTTCAAGGCTGGTTCAGCGTTGAATGCGCTGAACTGACAACGAGCTAACAGAGGAATAACCATGACGACCAAGGCATCCAAGATCATTTATACGAAGACGGACGAAGCGCCGATGTTGGCGACCTATTCGTTCTTGCCGATCATCAACGCGTTCAGCAAAGCAGCCGGCGTGTCGGTGGAATTACGAGATATCTCTCTGGCCGGGCGTATCATCTCCCTGTTCCCCGATTACTTGACGCCCGAACAGAAGCAGGCAGACGACCTGGCCGAGTTGGGAGCATTGGCTAAGACCCCGGAAGCCAATATTATCAAGCTGCCCAACATCAGCGCCTCGCTGCCCCAGTTGCAAGAAGCCATCAAGGAATTGCAGGGCCAGGGCTATAAACTGCCCGAGTATCCGGAAGTTCCCAAAGACGACAAAGAGAAAGACGTCAAGTCACGCTACGACAAAGTGAAAGGCAGCGCCGTGAACCCGGTCCTGCGCGAAGGCAACTCCGATCGCCGCGCGCCCCTCTCTGTGAAGGCCCATACCAGAAAACATCCCCATAAGATGGGCGCCTGGAGTGCGGACTCCAAGACCCATGTGAGCCATATGAAGGGCGGAGATTTCTTCTCCAATGAACAGTCGATGACGACGACTGCGGCGACCGATGCCAAGGTCGAGTTTGTCGGCCAGGATGGCAAGACCACGGTGCTGAAGCCGAAAGTGGCGTTGCAAGCCGGAGAAGTCATCGACGCGACGTTCATGAGCAAGAACGCCTTGCGCCGCTTCATTGAGGAGCAGATCGAAGATGCCAAGAAGCGTGGTGTCTTGTTCTCGATCCATCTGAAGGCCACCATGATGAAGATCTCGGATCCGAAGATCTTCGGTCATGCCGTGACGGTGTTCTATAAGGACGTCTTCGAAAAGCATGGCGAGACGCTCAAGAAGTTAGGCGTGGATCCGGACAATGGGCTCGGCGATCTCTATGCCAAGATCAAGAGCTTGCCGGAAGAGCAGCGCAAGGCGATCGAGGCTGATGTGCAGGCGGTCTACCTGAAGCGGCCACCCATGGCGATGGTGAACTCCGACAAGGGGATCACCAACCTGCACGTGCCCAGCGACATCATTATCGATGCCTCCATGCCGCCGGTCATTCGCGACAGCGGCAAGATGTGGGGCCCGGACGGCAAGGCGGCGGACGCCAAATGTGTGATTCCGGACGCCAGCTACGCGCCGGTCTATCACGAGGTCATTGAATTCTGTAAGAAGCATGGCGCCCTCGACCCGAAGACCATGGGCAGTGTGCCCAACGTCGGTCTCATGGCGCAGGCGGCAGAGGAATACGGGTCGCACGACAAGACCTTCAAGGCTCCTGGCAATGGTACGATCCGCGTGATCGATGCCGCAGGCAAGGTGCTCCTCGAGCATAAAGTAGAAGATGGCGATATCTGGCGCATGTGCCAGGTGAAGGATGCACCGATCCGCGACTGGGTCAAACTCGCAGTGACTCGTGCGAGAGCGACCGGAGCTCCGGCCATTTTCTGGCTGGACAAGGCCCGTGCGCACGATGCGCAATTAATCGCAAAGGTGAATCAGTATTTGAAGGATCACGATACGACGGGCCTCGACATCCGGATCATGACTCCTGCGGATGCCACGCGTCTGTCGTTGGAGCGGATCAAAGAAGGTAAAGACACGATCTCTGTGACGGGGAACGTGTTGCGCGACTATCTGACAGACCTGTTCCCGATTCTCGAAATCGGGACCAGCGCCAAGATGTTGTCGATCGTACCGTTGTTGAACGGCGGCGGACTCTTCGAGACCGGTGCCGGCGGATCCGCGCCGAAGCATGTGCAGCAGTTCCAGGAAGAAGGGTATTTACGGTGGGACTCCCTCGGTGAGTTCTTGGCGCTGGCCGCGTCGCTGGAGCATTTGGCCAAAGTGGCGAATAATTCAGCCGCGAAGATGTTGGCCGATACGCTGGATCAAGCTAACGCCAAGTTCCTGGAGAGCAACAAATCACCGGCCCGTAAGGTCGGCGAGATCGATAACCGCGGTAGCCACTTCTACCTGGCGTTGTACTGGGCGCAGGCGTTGGCTCAGCAGACGCAGGACAAGAATCTGCAAGCGCGCTTTGTGAAGATCGCGAAGGAAATGGCGGACAACGAAGCCAAGATCAATGCCGAGTTGCTCGGGGCGCAAGGCAAGCCGGTCGATGTCGGAGGGTATTATCATCCCAACGACGCGAAGGCGGCAAAGGCGATGCGACCGAGCGCGACGTTGAATGCCATCGTGGATGCGATTGCATAGAAGAATGGTCGCGTGGCGAGAGGCTAGAGGCTAGGGGACGAAACCTTAGCCCTCTAGCCACTAGCCCCGTGCCTCTGGCCCTTTAAGGAATTTCATGGCACAAGAAGACAGCAACGTTATTGATCAGCCGGAAGTCATCCGGCACAAGATGGTCACGGTCGAGATCGCCGGCAAAAAGTACGACGTGCCGGAGGGGATCACGATCATTAAGGCCCTCTGGTACTCGGGGCAGGAAGTCGTCCGAGGGGCCGGCTGTCTTGGCGGGTTCTGTGGCGCCTGCGCGGCCTACTATCGGACCAAGGACGATCCGAAAGTGCGAACCTGTCTGGCCTGCCAAATGGCGGTTCAGGACGGGATGTCGATCACGATGATGCCGCCGTTTCCTGCCCGCAAGGCGACCTACGACATTCAGGCGCTCAAAGATCCGAAACAAGATCTCTTCAATCTCTACCCAGAAGCGCCGCTCTGCCGGAACTGCAACGCCTGCACTGAAGCCTGCCCGCAGAAGATCGACGTGCGAGAGGGAGTCTGGAAAGCGGTATTCGGCGATTTCAAAAGTGTCTCCGAGATGTTCATGGATTGTGTGATGTGCGGCATGTGTACGCCGGTCTGCATCGCGGACATCGCTCCCAATCTGGTGGCTCTGTACGTGAGCCGGGCGCAGGGGGCTCATTTCACCGAGAAGCCTGTGGGCCTGGATACGCGCATCAAGGAAATTCAGGACGGCCGGTTCAACGATGAATGGACCAAGCTCCTCAAGATGAACGAGAAAGAACTGGCCGATCACTGCGCGACGGTCAAGTAGCCTAACAAGCCATCTGCTGTCAGCTCTCAGCTTCTGACGTTGAGGCAAAAGCTGCAGGATGATGGCTGAACGCTGAAAGCACATTCATGGACATTCATGCCCTTCAACAGATCGTACATCAGACGCGGGATGCTCGACGCAAGCAGACCCTTCCGAAGCTCTCACCCGCCGATCGCGATCAACTGATCCACAAGTACCATCCGGACTTTCGTGCAAGCGCCTTCCGTCCGATCCGTTTCGGTCCCAATGTGGGGGACAAGACGGCTATTGAGCTGGCGACCTTGCTGGAGGGCGATAGCTCTATTGTCGATGGATTCGATCTGACGCCCCACTACACGACCGACGTGTTGGTGGTGGGCGGTGGTGGAGCTGGTTGTGCCGCAGCGCTTCATGCCCATGGAGCCGGGGCCAAGGTTATGCTGGCGACGAAGCTTCGGCTCGGCGACTCCAACAGCGTCATGGCCCAGGGGGGTATGCAGATTTCGGTGGCGCCGGAAGATTCTCCCGTGACGCACTTCGTGGATACGCTGAAGGGCGGCCACATGCAGAACGACCATCAGCTGCTCAAGGTGATGGTCGAAGAAGGCCCCTCGATCGCGAAATGGCTTTTGAGCCTGGGTGTGTTATTCGATCGTGACGGAGACGGCAACCTCCATGTCAAAAAAGGCGGCGGAAGCTCAAAGCCTCGTCTGCTGACCTGCTCCGACTACACCGGCCTTGAAATTATGCGGGTGCTCAAAGACGAGGTCCTGAATCAAAAGATTCAGCTGCTCGAATTCTGCGCCGCGGTCGAGCTGACGAGCGACGAGAAGGGGAACTGCACCGGCGCCATTTTCAAAGACCTCGACAATCAACGCCACGTCGTCGTGGCAGCCAAGTCTGTCATTCTAGCGACGGGCGGGATCGGCCGGCTCCATATTCAGGGGTTCCCGACCAGCAATCATTACGGTGCGACAGGTGACGGACTCTGCTTATCCTATCGGCTTGGCGCGAAACTCATGCATGTGGATACGTTTCAGTATCACCCCTCAGGTGCCGTCTATCCCGAACAGCTCATTGGGGCCTTGGTGACAGAAGGCATCCGGTCCGAAGGCGGACATTTGGTCAATGCGAAGGGCGAACGGTTCGTCAATGAACTGGATACCCGCGATGTCGTCTCAGCGTCGATCATTCGGGAATGCGAAGAGGGGCGTGGGATTCGAACCATGTCCGGGCGTATCGGTGTCTGGCTCGACACCCCGCTGCTCGATGCCGCAAGCGGTCCCTGTAATAGGTCTTGTTGTCTTCGCCTTTAATGGCGAAGGTTGGAATACCGTCGTGTTTGACGAGCGATGCCGCGATTTCGTCTTGGGTGCTCAGCGGATTGGAGGCGCAGAGACGGACATCGGCTCCGCCGGCCTGGAGTGTCTTCATCAAATTGGCGGTTTCGGTCGTCACATGGAGACAGGCGGTCATGCGCAGGCCCTTGAAGGGCTTTTCCTTCAGGAAGCGCTTCTTGATCAGCCGCAGCACCGGCATGGTGGCTTCGGCCCATTCAATCTTGAGTTTGCCCTGGTCCGCTAACTTCATATCCTTCACATCGTATTCCACGAAAACCTCCTGCGTGATGAGTGATGCGTAATGGGTGATGGGTGGTCGGGGGAAAGGGGGCGGGTTGCAGAACCCGCCCCCCTTATATATCGGTCGGTAACAAGTCGAACTAGAGGCCTGCGTCTTTGCGCAAGATTTTGGCCTTGTCGGTCTTTTCCCAGGTGAACCCCGGCTCGTTCCGGCCGAAGTGCCCATAGGCGGCGGTCTTTCGGAAGATCGGACGGCGGAGCTTGAGGTGGTTGATGATGCCAAGAGGGGTCATGGGGAAATGTTTCCGCACGAGCTTGTCCAGGTTCTCGGCTGCCACCCGTTCAGTGCCCATCGGGTCGACTAACACTGAGACTGGCTCTGCCACGCCAATGGCATAGGCGAGCTGTACTTCGCATTTTCTGGCCAACCCGGCGGCGACGATGTTTTTCGCGATGTAGCGGGCCATGTACGAGGCCGATCGGTCCACTTTCGTCGGGTCCTTGCCGGAGAAGCAGCCGCCGCCATGGCTGCCGTGACCGCCGTAGGTATCGACGATGATCTTGCGGCCGGTCAGCCCGGTATCGCCCATCGGGCCGCCCACGACGAAGCGGCCGGTGGGATTGATGTGGTGGATCACACTCGCCTGGTCATAGAGCCCTTTCGGCATGACGGGCTTGATGACTTTTTCCATAATGTCGCGCGTGATCTGCTTGTTCGTCACGTCGGGGCTGTGTTGTGTGGAGACGACGATGGTGTCGATCCGCACTGGTTTGCCGTTCTTGTACTCCACGGTCACTTGAGATTTGCCGTCGGGTCTGACCCAGGGCAGGATGTTCTTCTTTCGGACTTCGGCCAACCGCTTCGTGAGGCGATGGGCGAGGACGATCGGCATCGGCATAAGCTCAGAGGTCTCGTCGCTGGCAAAGCCGAACATGAGGCCCTGGTCGCCGGCGCCGCCTGAATCGACACCCATGGAGATATCGTTCGACTGATGGTGAATGGCGGTGAGGACGGAACAGGTGTGGTAGTCGAATCCCCAGGAGGCATCGGTATAGCCGACATCCTTGATGACCTCGCGAATGATATCGGGAATCTCGACGTAGGCTTTGGTGGAGATTTCACCCGCCACGAAGGCAATGCCGGTGGTCAGCATCGTCTCGCAGGCGACTCGGGCAAACTTATCTTTTGCGATAATCGCATCCAGGATTCCGTCTGAGATCTGGTCGGCGATCTTGTCGGGATGTCCTTCTGTCACAGACTCTGATGTGAACAGGTAGTTAGTTCTCATTGGCTCCTCAATGGTCGGTTGGCGATAGCCCTCGTATTGCCATGGAATACTAGTATGAGCGCGCCTCCTTTGTCTATTTCTTTCATGTCCTGGAATGCCGGGAGCGGCATCGCACAGGCTTGCTTGACACCCCTTTTCGGGCACTTGTAAGATCACCGCGCTTTGCCATTCTCGCCTCTTTTCTCTACGACGCCATAAGGGCGCCTCTGGGATTGGCCTTTTCTCCCCGGGCCACGATCGTTCTTCTGTGCAAAGCCGCGTATCCTACGAGCGGTGACAGGCTGTGCCTCGTGATGAGAAAGGGATTGTCAATACGATGAATGGTCAGTCGGACGCGATTCCCGAACAACAGAGTCCCAGATCCCCCGCCCCAAGGTTGGGATGGGAGGAGTTTTCCCGCGAACTCGTCGAGTTCTTCGCCTCGATCAAGCTGGCGATGTTCCTCTTTCTGTTCATCGCCATCACCGCCACGATCGGGACGGTGATCCAACAGAACGAACGGCCGGAATCCTATATTCAAGAGTACGGGGAGAATACCTATCGGTGGTTTCTCCGGCTCGGGTTCATCGACGTCTATCATACCTGGTGGTTTACCAGTCTCCTCGGGCTCCTCTGCGTCAACTCGCTCACCTGTTTCTATAAGCGGTTTCCCGGTGTCTGGCGGTCGATGAAGCAAGACCGGGTCAGTGTCTCGCTGGATTTTGTGAAGGGGATGAAGCAGCAGGCTGAGGTCTCGATCGCAAGCAGCAAGGAAGTCGTGTCCCAGCAGTTGGCACAGCATTTTATCGAAAAGGGCTACAAGGTCCTGGCGAAAAATGACCCGGGGGAAGTGACGATCTATGCGACCAAGGGGGTCCTGGGACGCGTCGGCGCACATATGGCGCATTTAAGTGCGACCGTGATTATCGTCGGTGGCCTGATCGGCACCTATTATGGGTTTCAGGAGTTCGGGGTCTGTCTCGAAGGGCAGACCTACCATATCCCACGGGGCAACTTCGACATCAAGGTCGATAAATTCTGGATCGACTATCACGAGAACGGGTCTGTGAAGTCCTACAATAGTACCCTGACGGTTATTGACGGGGGCAAGTCGGCTGTCACCAAGACTATCTCGGTGAACGATCCCCTCGTCTACAAAGGCATTTGGTTCTATCAATCCAGTTACGGGGATTCCTGGGATCAGGTCGAGGTGGCGCGGGTCAACATTAAGGATAAAGCCACGGACAAGGTCCTCAAGACCGTCGATCTGGAGTGGCACAAGGAGCAGGCGGTTGCCGATCTCGATCTGAAACTCTCGATCACCGATTTTGTGGCAGACTTTGCCTTCAACTCGACGGAGAAGAAGGTGTTTTCCAAGACCGTGGAACATGCGAATCCCGCGATCAGATTGGCGGTCAATGAGCGCAACTCGGTCCAGTCGACGCCCTGGGTGTTCTATCAGTTCCCGGACCTCTTCGATATTAAAGAGTCGAAATACCAGTTCGAATTGGTGGCGTACAAGCCGAAGAAATTTACCGGTCTGCAGATCGCCAAGAATCCAGGAATCAATATCGTCTGGACCGGCTCGACCATGATCGTGGTGGGGATTACCCTCTCGTCCTTTATCTTCCACCGCCGGATTTGGATGAAGATCGTCCCGGCTCCGGAGGGGGTGACGGTCTATGTCGGCGGCACGACGCACAAGAGCCAGATCGACTTTCAGCGGGAGTTTCGAAAATTGACGGACAAACTCCGCACCTTCTCGGCCTCTCCGGTGTAAGCCGTGCCACGATGAGGGTCTGGTTGAGTAGTCAAACTGCCGCTGCATTGAGTATGATGACGATTGGTACGTTAGCCTGAATCGATCGACGGAGGACACGATGGTCCGATCCCTGTTTTTGTTCGACATGACGTTTTGGCTCTATCTTGCCGCGCTGACCCTCTATATCGCCTATCTCTTTGCTCGCCGTCCGGCGATGGCCTTGGCTCCTGCCGGTCATTCGACGGATAACTTCGATGAACGAGATGGAGCCTGGGCCACGCAGTTGGGTCAGATCGCCACGTTGATTACAGTGTTCGGTTGGATCGTGAATACCGGCGCCCTGTTCACGCGAGCCTTCGAGCGGATGCAGACGTCAGGGACCTTTGCCCCCTGGTCCAATCAGTTCGAGGCGATGGCCTATGTGTCCTGGGCGATTATTCTGGGCTATGTGCTGTTGGAGTTGCGCTACAAGATCAAAGCCATCGGCGCCTTCGTGGTGGGCATCGGTTTCATTGCGATGGGTGCGGCCTCGCTGTTGCCCTACCGGTATCAGACGGCGGAACCTCTCGTACCGGCGCTCAATAGTTATTGGATTTATATCCATGTGTCGATCACGCTGACCAGCTATGCGGCATTTGCGATGGCCGGGGGCCTGGGCGTGATGTATCTCTTTAAGGAGCGGGCGGAACGGCGTGGCAGCACCTCCCGCTTCTACGCCGCCTTTCCGGATCTCGAGACGATCGATGAGCTCGGCTACAAAGCCATTACGGTGGGCTTCCCCTTGCTGGCCTTCGGCATTATCCTCGGGGCGATGTGGGCCAACTATGCCTGGGGCGGGTATTGGAGTTGGGATCCGAAAGAGACCTGGTCGCTGATCGTGTGGTTGATTTACGGCGCCTATATCCATGCCCGAATGACGCGCGGGTGGGAAGGTCACCGTGCCGCCGTCTATGCGATCTTCGGTTTCTTGATGGTCGTCTTTTGTTTCTGGGGCGTGAACTTCTTGCTGTCAGGCCTCCATGCCTATGCATAAGATTTCCGTGATGGCTTCACATTCAGATCACCATGACTGAACCATCGATAGCTACATCTTCTGTTGCCGCGCCTGTGTCAGGAGGTTCACGCCTCTTGATCGTTTTGGTCGGCGCCGCCATTCTCGCGGTGGTGTTCGGCATCGTCTGGATGCAGAGCGCGCAGTATGAGCTGCTGACGGTGGGGAAGCCGGCCCCTGACTTTGCCCTGACCGATCTGAACGACAAGCCCCAGCGGCTCTCGGACTTTCGAGGCAAGGTGGTGTTTCTGAATTTTTGGGCGACCTGGTGCAAACCCTGCCGTGAAGAAATGCCTTCGATGGAAGTGCTCCATAAGAACTTCGAGAAGGACGGCCTGGTGGTTCTGGCTGTCAGCATCGATCGCGTGACGACGACTAAAGACATTCCTCCGTTCATCAAGGGCATGAATCTGACCTTCCCTGTCCTGATCGATTCCTGGGGAAAGACCGATAAGCCTTATAAGCGCATGGGTGTTCCGGAAACGTTTATCATCGACCAGCAGGGCGTCATTCGAGAGATTGTGATCGGGCCGCGGGATTGGACAAGACTCGATAGCCTGCAAGTATTGACCACGTTGCTCAATGTGACTCCCAAAGCCGCTGATGCTCAATCATTGGACGGTGGGGCAAGGAAGGGATGATGAGGCTGGTCATTGTTGGAGTCATGGCCATGTTGATGGTCACGCTGGTTGGGATCGGTGGGGCGGCAGCGCCGGATATTCTGCCGGTTGCTGAACGCAACGTCGTGAAACTGGGTGAGCCTGCCCCGAACTTCCGCCTTCGAGATTTGAACGGCCACATGGTTTCACTGTCTGACTTCCGTGGCAAAGTGGTGTTGTTGAATTTTTGGGCGACCTGGTGCGGCCCTTGCCGGGTGGAGATGCCGGCGATGGAAGAGCTCTACCGGACATTTTCACGGAATGATTTTGAAATTCTCGCGGTGTCCACCGATGCGCAAGGCGCGTCGGTCACCAGGCCGTTTCAGCAAGAGAACCACCTGACGTTCCCTATCCTCCACGATGCCGATTATCGTGTAGGATTGACCTATGGGGCTAGGAGTCTTCCTATGACCTTTATGGTCGACCGGCAAGGAATTGTCCGGCACCAAATTTTTGGCGCGCGTGACTGGGCAGCGGCTGAGGCACATCAATTGGTGCAGATGCTGATGAAGTCCTAGTCCTGCTGGATTATTCAGGAATATACGCGGATAGATATGTCGCAATCGATCACGAATATTTCTCTGGTGGCGGCCTTTTCGGCCGGCTTGCTGTCGTTTGTGTCGCCCTGCGTGCTGCCACTGGTTCCCTCGTACATTTCCTACATTACCGGGCTCTCCATCGAACAACTCACCGATTCGACGGTGCGATCGAAGTTTAAGAAGTCCATCGTCGTCAACGCATTGCTGTTCATCGCCGGATTTACCACTGTCTTCGTATCTTTTGGCGCCTCTGCCAGCTTCATCGGACAGGCCTTGATTACCTATCAAGATCACATTCGACGGATCGGCGGGATTCTGATCATCATATTCGGTCTCTACCTATTGGGGATCTTGAATATCAGCTTTCTGAAGATGGAGCATCGTTTCCAATTCAGAAGCCGGCCGGTCGGGTATGTGGGATCGTTCTTGATCGGCATTGCGTTTGCCGCCGGTTGGACGCCCTGCGTCGGGCCGGTGCTCGGGACCATCTTGCTCTATGCCAGCACCACCGATTCGTTGTTGAACGGGGTGTTGTTGCTGACGAGTTATTCGATGGGGTTGGGACTGCCGCTATTTCTCACGGCCCTGGGAGTCGATCGGTTCCTTGCCTACTTCAAGCAGGCGCGCCTGTATTTGTGGGGCGTTTCGACTGTGAGCGGGGTGTTGCTGATCATCGTGGGCGTCATGATTTATGCCAATACCCTTACGATGATTACCGGATTTCTCGAACGGCAGGGGATTGGGTGGTACCTCGGTCAGTGACCGAAGGCTAGACCTCAGCGCTAGAACCGCTTCTCTCCATGTCCACACTACCCAACGTCACAGTCTACGATGCCTTGGTTGTCGGTATGGGGCCGGCTGGCGCTACGGCTGCCTATCAGTTGAGTCGAGCTGGACTGTCTGTCCTCGGGCTCGATAAGGCGACGCATCCACGATATAAGGTTTGCGGCGGCGGGTTGTCGGCCAGGATCGACGGCATCTTGGACGACGATTATAAGTCGGTCGTTGAGCAGACGATCTACGGCATACAATTTTCTTACCGCGGCGCGGATCCCTTCTTTCTCGATTCCTCCAGCCCGATCGCCTACATGGTCATGCGCGATCGGTTTGACCATCTCCTTCTGGAGAAGGCGAGGCGAGCGGGCACCGAGGTGCACGAAGACGAGCTGGTGACGGCTTGCCGGCAGCTTCCAGACTGCATTGAAGTGACGACGGATCGGGGCCGATATGTGACGAAGGTGCTGATCGGGGCGGATGGGGCGAATAGCGTGGTGGCGCAGCAGTTATTCCCGGGCCGCCGGAGCCGTCGGATGGCGGCCTTGGAGAGTGAAGTCCCGATCGGGACTGCACCCCAGTATCCCGGCACTGGGCGTGCGCTCATCGATATCGGTGCGACGCCCGCAGGGTATGCCTGGATATTCCCAAAGCAGGAACGGCTCTCCATCGGTGTGGGGGATCTTCGCGGAGGGCTCGCGAGCCCGAAGAAGGTGTTCGATCAGTTTGTACAGCATGAGCAGGGATTGGCTGCATGGAAGGTCCCGCATCCGACCGGCCATCCACTCCCGGTCTTCAGTGAGTACTGTGAGGCCGATCGGGAGTCGGTCGGATTAGTACGAGGCCGCGCCTTGCTGGTGGGAGATGCTGGGCATCTGGTCGATCCCTTATTCGGCGAAGGCATTTATTACGCAGTACGGTCGGGGCAGTTGGCCGCGGAATCGATTCTGAACCAGGTCAAGGATCCGCGATATTCACTGGCCGAGTACGAAGATGCCGTCAGGCGGGAGATTTACGAGGAGTTTCTGGTGGCGGCTCGTGTGGCGAATGTTGTCTATTCGTATCCACGTTTCTGCCACCACCACTTGCCCCGCTATCAACATATCGTCATGCTCTATTACGACGTACTTCGCGGGCGTGAAACCTACCGTACGTTTTATGCCAAGGCGAAGAGTCTGATCAAATTATCCCTCAAGGACTTGCTCCTCGAAGCTGTTTCGTTCCGCTGAGTTGAAATAGCCCTCAGCAGTCGTCGATCAGCTTTTAGTTGAAGAGAGCAGGAAGAAGTTGTGTCGCGCGGGTGTTTACTAACAGCTGAGTGCTGATAGCTTCGCTGCTGTTTGTAATCAGCACCAAGCGCCGAGGCGGCAGGTCACAAACGATTGGCCTAACCCCAACGCCGAGGCAGAAGGCAGGCGGAAGGACCCGGTCGGGACAGAGGGGAGGAGTCCCGCCGCGAGGCTGAGTTGGTTCCCCGATGGAGCGGCGGTCGGTGAACTCGCAGATGGCGCGAGCTCGGTCTGTTTCGCCAATAGGGGAGCAGGCTTTCCGTTGCCAATTTTTGCAAGCAAGCTCTTTCCCTCACCTGCATGCACATTGCCTGGGTATTTTTCTGCCAAGAGTGTCAGCTGTTCACTGGCCCAATCGTCCGCGCCCAGGTCATGGTAGCTGAGCGCCAGGAAGTACAAGGCGTCTGGTGCGACCGACTTGTCAGGGTAGAGCTTCATGATTTGTTCGAAACGATGTGCGGCGGCCAGATAGGAGCCCCGTCGATAATAGAATTGCCCCACGAAAAGATGCATCTGCGCGAGGAGATCGTGGCATTCCTGGATCTTCTGGAGCGCTTGTCCGTCGTACCGGCTGCCTTGAAAGTCTTTCCGCAGCCGTTCAAAGGAATCGATGGCTTTTTGAACGGGCTCCGGATCGCGATCGATGCCCTTAGCCCGCTTCATCTGGCTTTCTCCGATACGAAAGGCGGCATAGGAGGCGAGGGTATGGGTCCGATGGAGATCGAGGAAGTGGTTATATTCCACGATGGCTTCCGTGTATTCCTCTTTTTCGAAGAACGCTTCGCCTCGTTTCATGATGACGTTGGGGTCGTAGTTCTTCTCGATTGTATCGCCCAGGAAGATCTGCTCGTCGGTCCCGCTCAGGGCTTTCTTGGCCGTGTCTTGGGGCTTGGGTGTACTGGAGCAGGCCGTGATGACGCAGAAGACGGCCAGGCAAAGGCCGAGAGCCGTTGCTCGTCGTGGGGTACCTGTGAAGCTGGGGACTGCGCGTAGCATAACTGTCTCAAAATCTAGCAGGAGTGCGGTCTGAATGCAACGATTCGAGCATGCGAGTTGACCCCTGTGGCACCGAGACCTATAATCCCGCCATTCTTGCAGAGACCCGCACAGCACAGATAATTATGATACGGACAAGGATTATTGGGACGGGCTCGTACCTCCCTGAACGGGTGGTGACGAATCGTGAAGTGGGGGCAGCGTTGGGTATTGAACCCGACGCGGTCTCTCGCCTGACAGGGATTCAGGAACGGCGTTGGGCATCGGCATCCCAAGCCTCTTCCGATCTTGCCGTGGAAGCCGCCAGGCAGGCGCTTGAGGCTGCAGGCCTCCCGGCTTCTGACGTAGGGGCGATCGTGCTGTCGACGACCTCTCCCGACTCGGTCTTTCCCTCTACGGCATGCCATGTTCAGCGGATGCTGGGTTGTCCCGCGATCCCGGCATTTGATGTGGCGGCTTCCTGCTCAGGCTTTCTGTATGGACTCTCGATGGCCGATGCGATGATCCGGAGCGGTCAGATCAAGACTTGCTTGGTGGTCGCCGCCGAGGTGAAGTCTCGTTCCCTCGATCCTGCTGACGGCGATACGGTGCTGTTATTCGGCGATGGGGCCGGTGCGGTGGTCCTGAAAGGTGAGCCCGATGCAGGCCTGCTAGGCCAAGGGATTTTGGGCATCCGCCTCCATGCGGACGGGGCTCAGCATGGGTTGATTTCGATTCCCGCAGGCGGATCGCGCCTGCCGACGACATCGGACACGGTTGAGGCGAAGCGTCATACGTTGCGGATGCAAGGGGCTCCGCTCTTTCGTTTAGCCGTCAAACGATTGGAGCAGGCCATCCTCGAGATTGTGAAAGAATGCGGTGTCGATATTCAGGACCTCGCGCAGCTAGTCTTGCACCAAGCCAACGGGCGAATTATCAGCCAGCTGACGAAGCGGCTGGGAGTTTCGCAGGAACGGGTTTGTTCCGTGATCGGGCGGTATGGTAATACCTCGTCGGCGTCAGTGCCGATCGCGCTCGACTACGCAGTCCGCTCGGGGAAGATTGTGCCCCACGACCTTGTCCTGCTGGGCAGTTTTGGCGGTGGTGTGACGTGGGCGGCAGGATTGGTTCGCTGGTAAGGGCTGTCGATGTCTGGCGTGACGGCGCTGCCTGTGCCGTGAGAAACGCCGATTGTATCTGAACTGAGGAGCGTCGCGATGTTATTTGGATTGATCCCTCGAGAAGAAGCGTTCTTTGAGCTGTTCAAGAAGGCTGCACATAATATGATCGAGGGAAGCCGCCTTCTAAAGGTCATGATGGAAGATTTTCGATCTCCCATCGAACAAGCCAAGGGGATTAAAGACGTTGAACATATTGGAGATACCATTACGCACGATATTGCGTTTCGATTGAACAAGACCTTTATTACGCCGATCGATCGGGAAGACATTCATGACCTTGCGAGCGCGCTCGACGATATTCTGGATGTGACGGAGGCGATCGCCGATCGCTTCGTGTTATACAAGGTCACGAAGCCGACGCCGATGGCGGTCAAGTTGGCCGATATTTTGTATCAGGCCTCTGTGGCCGTGGGGAGTGGCGTGGATCGCCTGGGGCTCGCGCATCCGGAGCTGAAAGAATGCAGCGTGCGGGTGAACAGCCTGGAAAACGAGGCCGACCGAGTGTCCCGCGATGCGATATCCGCCCTCTTTGAAAAAGAAACCGATCCGATAGCCGTGATCAAGTGGAAAGAGATTTACGAGAACTTCGAAGCGGGAACCGACCGCTGCGAAGACGTCGCAAATATTCTTGAACGGATCGCGCTGAAACATCACTGAACGGCAACGATGCGCAATACCACCAGGGCCTTTTCATCTCAGCACTCAGGACTCAGCACTCAGGACTCAGCACGTAGCACCCAGCATCGGCGGTGCCATGCCTGAATTGACCGGAATGTTGCTTCTTGTCGTGTTGTTGGCGCTCCTGTTCGACTTTTCGAACGGGTGGCATGACAGTGCCAATGCCATTGCGACGGTCGTCTCGACGAGAGTCGTGAGTCCGCTCGTGGCGGTCATGGCCGCCGGCGTCCTCAATGTCGCCGGGGCGTTCATGTCCACGGCGGTCGCCAAGATGGTGGGGTCGGGGATTGTGAACCCGACTATGGTTACTCAAGAAATGGTGGCGGCGGCGCTGGCCGGTGCGATTTTGTGGAATCTCTTCACGCTGTTGCTGGGATTGCCGACGAGCTCGTCTCACGCCTTGATCGGCGGACTGGTTGGGGCTGCAGTGACCCATGGCGGATGGGATATGGTGAAGTGGTCCGGGCTTCGTCCGGTAATGGAAGCCATGGTGCTTGCGCCGTTTTTTGGCTTTGCCATTGGGTTTACCTTGATGGTGCTCATCAGCTGGATCTGCTTTCGTGTGACGCGAAGTGTGGCCACTCGACTATTCAAACGGCTGCAGCTCGTGTCCGCCTGCTTCATGGCGTTCAGTCACGGAGCCAACGATGCGCAAAAGGCCATGGGCATCATTACCTTGGCCTTGCTCTCTGCCGGGCAAATCCCATCCGGGGAAGTGCCTGGTTGGGTGATCGGCGCCTGTGCGGTGGCGATGGGATTAGGGACTGCGGTGGGCGGCTGGCAGATCGTCCGTACGTTGGGAATGGGGATCGTGAAGCTGGAGCCGGTGCATGGGTTTGCGGCAGAGACCGGTGCCGCAGCGGTGTTGCTCGTGACCGCGCACATCGGTCTGCCGGTGAGCACCACGCAGACCATCACGACGTCGGTCATGGGGGTCGGCGCGATCAAGCGACTTTCAGCGGTGCGCTGGGGCGTTACGACAAGAATTCTCTATGCCTGGGTGTTCACGCTTCCTGGCGCCGCGCTTCTCGCATCGCTCATCTACGTTCTCATGGGCAAGTTTCACTAAACCGGCTGATTGATGTGCTGGATTGGCAGTCGGACAACAAAACGGCTGCCGGTCGGGGCATTGGCTTCGACCCATACCCGCCCTCCCAACCCCTCGACGATATGCTTCACGATTGCCAGGCCAAGGCCTGTGCCTCCCATCTCGCGCGAGCGCGCTTTATCCACTCTGTAGAATCGTTCGAAGACGCGGGGGCGATCCTGTTCAGGAATGCCGAGTCCTGTATCGGTCACGCTCAGCTCCAGGGCTGTGACAATCGTAGGCCGTTCGAGATCGTCAGCAACCGGGTGCGCCGCCACGGTGATGGTTCCGTTCCCTGGGGTATATTTGACCGCATTATCGAGCAAGTTCGACAGGACTTGCATCAGCCGGTCTTCATCGCCGAGCACAGCTGGCAGATCCCTGGCTATAAAGGAGAGGAGCCGGTGCCCCTTCTTGTCGGCTAACGGCTTGATCATGGCCAGCGTCCGTTCAATGACCCGCTGGATCTGCAATGGTTCCCGCTTGAAGAGAATCTGTCCCGATTCGATCTTCGAGAGCTGGAGGAGGTCTTCCAAGATCAGGTTCAGCCGGTCGCTTTGCTTGAGAATAATTTCGAGAAATTTCGTGCTGGTCCCAGGATCGTCTTTGGCCCCGTCGAGTAAGGCTTCGATATAACCCTTGATCGATGTAAGCGGAGTCCGTAACTCGTGGGACACGTTCGCGACGAAATCTTTCCGGATATTCTCCAGGCGCCGTAACTCGGTAATGTCGTGAAAGACCAGCACGGCGCAGGCTTCATTCTCGCGATCGCAGGCCGTGACCGAGGCCTCGATATGGAGACAGCGGCCGCTGGGCTGTAACAGGATTTCGTCTTCCTCGTTGAGGCGTTTCGTCAAGACTGTTGAGACGAGTGTGTCCAGTTGCGGATGGCGGAAGACCTCAGAGCAATGGTGGCCACGTGCGTCCATCCTGCTGATATCGAACATCCGCTCCAGCGCCGGATTGACTTGCAGGACGCGGCCTCGGCAGTCCAGGACCATGACGCCCTCGACCATTGAGGTCAGCATGGCCAAGAGCTGGGCCCGGTCTTCGGACAGCTCGTCGATCTTGGCTCGCAGTTGGTCCGTCATCTGGTTGAGCGTATCGGCGAGGAGGCCGACTTCATCCCGTGATCCCGTCCTAATGCGGACTGTGTGGTCACCATTGGCGAGCTGCCGAGCGGCGATGGCAATGTCGGACAGGGGTTTTGTGATGCTGCGCGCGAGCCATACACTCAGCGCGACGGCAATCAAGAAGGCAATGCCAAAGGCAAGAGCCAAGTTCCGGTGTAACTTGGCCACCTCACGATCGAACGTGGTCATCGGGAGTCCCAGCCGTAAGAAGCCGGAGGGTTTCGTCTGGTTTGTGCTGCCGATGCCGACGGCCAGGTACAGGGTGCGTTCACCGGTGGTGTGACTGGTGCGCAGATCCGTTCCCCGCCCGGTGGCGGCAGCTTGCTGAATTTCCGGTCGCGCGAGATGGTTCTCTACCGTCGAGAGTGTATTGTCCGATACGGCGCTGTCGGCCAGCACCAGGCCATCCAGCGCGACGACGGTCACGCGGGCGAAGGCCCTCGCACCGAGGTCCCGAACGGCTGCCTGTAATTGGGGGGTTGATACCAGCGTCCCTGGTTGTGTCAGAAACGGTTGCAGGCCATAGGCGACAAGACCGGTTCGCGTCTCCAATATCTGGCCCGAGCGCGTGATTTCTTCTTGTTCAAGGGATCGAATCGCCAAGGTTCTGGCGATGAGCAGTCCACAGATAAGGACCAGGAGCGTGCCGATTGTGACTTTCCAGCGGATCGAGAATGTCATGGGGATAGTGATGAGTGAGGACTCCTCACCGTTCCTTTAGTTTGTAGCCTAGAGACTTGACCGACATAATTGCCTCGTTGAGCGAGGGGAGCTTTTGCTTGAGCCGCCGAATGTGGACGTCGACCGTTCGTGTCGTGCCGTAGTAATCGTAGCCCCAGACGGTATTGAGCAGGATGTCACGGGTCAGGACTCTGCCGGGATTGCGCAGGAGATGTTCGAGCAGGCCGAATTCTTTTGCCGTGAGCGGGACTTCTGTTTTGTTCACGGTGACTTCGTGTCGCGCGAGGTCCATCACCAGATCGCCATACTGGTATCTGGCCGGGCTCTCGTCCGGTTTTCGATCGAGCCGGCGAAGGAGGGCTTTGATACGGGCGACGAGCGTCTTCGGGCTGAAGGGTTTGGTCACGTAGTCGTCGGCCCCCAGTTCCAGCCCGACGACGGTATCCGATTCTTCGGCTTTGGCGGTCAACATGATGATGGGGAGCATGGCGGTTTCCGGAGCCGACCGCAGCCGTTTGCAGACCTCAAGACCGTCGATTTCAGGCAGCATCAAGTCGAGGACGACCAGGTCGGGCTTCTCTTGTTTCGCATACTGAAGACCTTCCGTGCCGGTTGTGGCTGCAACCGTTCGAAAGCCCTCTTTCTCCAAATAGAGTTTGACCAGTTGGAGAATGTCGTGCTCATCTTCAACGATGAGGATTTTTTTGCTGGCCGGGTTGGACATCGTGAGTGGCGTGAGCCTACGGGGGAGAAGGCATCGTGTCAAGACGGGAGGAGAAGAGGGCGCGGGCTCATTGGGTTGACGGAACCCGCTGTGCTGACGTAATGTGGACGGCAGTCGTCCGCAAGTATATGGGCACGAATGTGGTCATGTACATATGAAGGAAAGGTAGCCGTCATGAAGATCTATCTCACGAATCCACGCGGGTTTTGCGCCGGAGTCGACCGGGCGATCGATATCGTCGATCTCTCGCTCAAGAAGTATGGGGCGCCGATCTACGTGCGGCACGAAATCGTCCATAGCCGGCATGTCGTGAACTCGCTTCGCGACAAGGGCGCCGTGTTTGTGGAGGAGTTGGGGGAAGTGCCGGAAGGTTCGGTAGTGATCTTCAGTGCTCACGGGGTTGCCAAGTCGGTTTGGGACGAAGCGAATCGGCGGGGATTGCATGTGATCGATGCCACTTGTCCGTTGGTCATCAAAGTGCATAACGAGGTCAATCGCGACTATACGCAGGGGTACGATCTCATTCTGATCGGCCATGCCGGCCACCCCGAAGTGATCGGGACGCTCGGGCAGATTCCGGACAAGTTCCATCTGGTCTCCTCGGTGGAAGATGTCAAGAATCTGCAGGTCGATCAAACGCATGATCTTTCGTACGTGACACAAACGACGTTGAGTGTCGATGAATGCCGGGATATCGTCGGGGCGCTCCATGAACGGTTCCCGCATATCAAGGGACCTCACCAAGAAGATATTTGTTATGCGACACAGAATCGGCAGAATGCGGTGAAGGAGCTGTCCCTGCTGGTGGATGTCATCCTGGTCATCGGTTCTCCCAATAGTTCGAACTCCAACCGGTTGCGAGAGCTGGGGGAGCGGTGCGGGATTGCGTCCTACCTGATCGATGCCGCCTCCGACATCAACCCTGAATGGCTCGCCAATGTGAAAGCGATCGGGATTACGGCCGGCGCCTCGGCACCGGAGGTTCTGGTTGAAGAGGTCGTAACCTACCTCAAGACCTTTGGGCCTGCCGAGGTCGAAGACCTGACGGTGATCGAAGAGGACGTTGAGTTTCTCCTCCCTAAAGAGCTGATTACCATCGAGTCTTCCAACAGATCTGTTGAGGCGTAGGCGGGGTAATCATCCCGCAGCCCCGTTGTCCCACTCCCTAAGTATTGTAGGTCTCTTTCGCCGGCCCTACCACCGGCAGTGTTTTTCTTTGATTTTTTCCGTTGGCCTGTGCTACAAAGCCGGGCATTCTTTCCCTGTGAGTTGTCTCGATACACGCTACCGAAGGAGTCGCCGATGTATTTGAAATCCCTTGAAATGGCGGGGTTTAAGTCGTTCGCGGAGGCCCGGATCGAGTTCCCCGATGGCGTCACGGCCATTGTGGGGCCCAACGGAAGCGGTAAGAGTAATGTCGTCGATGCGATTCTCTGGGTACTCGGGGAACAGAGCACCAAGGCTCTGCGCAGCGAGAAGATGGAAGATGTGATTTTTAACGGGACCGAGATGCGCAAGCCTCTTGGCCTGGCCGAAGTATCGCTCGTGATCAGTGGCCTGGATCGGATCAATGTGGATCCCTTGTCCGGGCTTTCCAGCCAGCTGTCTGAATATCAGGAACTCATGATCACGCGCCGCCTGTACCGCAATGGCGACAGTGAATACCTCATCAATAAAACCGTCTGTCGATTGAAGGATGTCCGGAGCATTCTGCTGGATACCAGGGCCGGGACCAAAGGTCACACGGTGATCGCCCAGGGGCAGATCGATCAGATTCTCAACGCCTCACCGCAAGACCGGCGCGAGTTGATCGAGGAAACTGCCGGGATCGTTCGGTATAAAAAACAGAAGGCCGAAGCGTTACGCAAGTTGGATGCGACACAGCAGAATCTCTTGCGCGTGCGGGACATTATTGCCGAAGTGAAGAAGCAGTTGAATTCGCTCGAGCGTCAAGCCAGGCAGGCACGGTCCTATCAGACGTTGCATCAGGAGGCCAAATCGCTGGAGATTCAGCTGCTCACGAATGAGTATCGCGTGCTTCGAACGACGATCGCGGACGTCGAGGCGGAGCTGCAACAGCTGGGGGATCGCGAGTCTGAACAGGCTGCAGGCTTGGCACGCTTGAGCACAGAGCTTGAGCAGATCAAATTCGCGATGGCCACGGCGAGCGAGGCGATCGGGCAGCGGCGCGAGGAACTGTCGAAAGTTGAGCAGCAACAGGCGCAGGCCTTGACGGCCGCAGAGGTCGAGCGTAATCGCGGTGAGCTCTACGTGCAGCAGCAGAGCCAGGGGGGGCAGGAGCTCGAGCGCCTCACCCAGGAGCAAGCGCAGGGGACGGCGGAAATTGCGGCGTTGGAGGGTATGCTGGTTGCGCTCGAACGTGAATGTGCGGAGCGTGAGCAGGCCTTCGCGACACTTGAGCAGGAAATGAAAGAGCTGGTCCATCAGCGCACTGCGGCCCTGGCAGAGGAAGAGCGAGGGCGCCGGGACGTTCTGAACCTGGCGGTATTGGTCGCCAATACCGAGCAGACACTGGTTCAATTGGCTGCTCGCATTCAAGAGGCGACGGATCGTGAGGTCCGTTTGGCCCGCGAGCGGGAAGACTTTCAGCTGCAGCATGTCACGACAACGGACAAGCGTGAGGCGCTCAAGCAGGCCTGCCAGGAGGCAGAGCAGTTGGTGGCCGATCTGCGTAGGCAGAAGCAGGGCGTCGAAGAGGAAAGCGAACGCGCAGCGGCCGAATTGGTCGAGGTCGATCAGTTGGTCCTTCGCCAGTCGGAAGAGTTGGCGGCCGTGGATTCTCATCTCCGGGCGTTGGAAGGTGTGCTGCAGGAAGATATGGGCTATGGGCGGCGTGGCGATGAAGAATCGACGGCGCTCAAAGCGTGCAGCGGAGTTCGTGATGCCATTGCCGAGTGGTTGGCTGTGCCTGCCGGATGGGATCGGGCGGTGGAAGCGATTTTAGGCGAGCGGGTCAGGGGCTGGTTCGTCGATAGTCCCGCCGCCGCTTGTGACGCGATTGAATTTCTCAAGGGGAAAGATCTCGGGCGGGGTACATTTATTCCCCAGCATCCGCGATGGACAGCTCGGGATGCAGAGGCTCAACAATGGTGGGCCTCGGTGCAGGGTCAGCCTGGTGTGGTGGGCCGCGCAGTCGATGTCATCCCTGTCCAGGGCGAGCGTGAAGCGGCGCGCAACTATCTCTTCGACCGGATCGTATTTATCGAAACCCTTCAAGATGCGACGGCCTTGTGGTCTCAGTTATCCATCGGGGCTCCCGATGGACCGGTTCTCGTCACCCGTGCGGGGGAAATTTTGGATGCGGCAGGGACGATCACCGGTGGACAGGTCAGTGCGACGGGAGGTGTGTTGCAACGGCGACGAGAGGTCTTGCAGCTGGATGCGCAGCGTCTGTCGCTGACGGGCTCTGTCGACGAGGGCAAGCAGCGTCGGGAGCGATTGTTGGCGCAGGGGCAGGAGTTGCGCGAACAGGGCCGGCAGCTCGTCGAGTCGCTTCGAGACGCAGAAATGCGCGGGCTCTCATTGCAAAAAGATGAAGCAGGGCTTCAGCACGTGCTGGGCAATCTCTCCCAGCGAATCGACACGTTGATGAGTGATGCACAGCGAGGCTCGGCGGAGGTGGAGCGGCTCATGCATGACACGCGTTCTTCCGAGGCGCAGCTTGCACAGTGGATGGCAGAGAAGACCGGCCAGGAAGGCGAACTCAGTCGCGTGCGTGAACGGGTGGGACAGATCGATCAGGACAAGCAGGGGCTTCAGGAGCGATTCACCGAGGCGCAGTTGGTCGCGCAGGATCTCAGGACGACTCGTGAGCACCATCGGCGCGACCTCCTCCGGATTGAGCAGGAGCAACAGGCCGCGATCTCACGGATCGAGATCGTGACGCGCCATGTCGAAGGGCTGACGGTTTCGATCGAGCAGAGCCGTACTGAGCGGGAACATCAAGAAACGCGTTGTCGTGAGTTCGGCGAATCGGCTGCCCAGGTGAAGGCCCAGTTGGTCGAATTGCAAGAATCTCAGGCGCAGGATATGGCGGCGGCCCAGCAGCTCGATGCCGGGTTAGAAGAAGTTCGCCGTGCGGTGTCGTCTCTTCGTGAGTCCCGCTTGGCGGTGGAGGTCAAGAAAGCAGAAGTCCGGATGCAATTGGGGACGGTCGAGTCTACGCTCGCTGGTACCTACCAGGTCGATCTCGCGACGCTACTCGATGCGCCGGTTGGGGAGATGACGGCCGAACAACTGTCGCTTGGCGAGGCGCCGATTCCGGAAGACCGTTCAGCCGTGAATGAGATGGCGATGAGGGAGCAACTGCAGAAACTTCGCGAGAAACTCGATCGCCTGGGGCCGATTAATTTGGCCGCGATTCAGGAGCATCAAGAATTGGATCAGCGGTATCAATTTCTCACGACGCAGGAACAGGATCTCTCCACCTCCATCGGCTCGCTTAAGGAAATCATTCAGCGGATCAACCTCACCACGAAGGATATGTTTGCTAGCACCTTTGCCGAGCTCCAGCAGAAATTCAGCGAAGTGTTCGTGAAGTTCTTTCCTGGGGGCCGGGCCGAGCTGCAATTGGTCGAGGTCCCGGCGGATGAGACAACAGAGAACCGTGGGCAACAGGATCCCGGCGTCGACATCGTGGTGCAACCGCCTGGAAAACGCCTGAAGAGTATGACCATGCTCTCGGGTGGTGAGAAGACTTTGACGGCGATGGCCCTGCTCTTCGCGAGTTTTCTGATCAGGCCGACGCCGTTCTGTATCCTCGACGAAATCGATGCGCCGCTGGACGAAGAAAACATCGGGCGTTTTACCAGTGTCTTGCGGGAACTCTCCGCGAGTGCACAGTTCATGGTCATCACGCACAACAAGCGGACGATGGCCATTGCAGACTCCTTGTTTGGAGTCACGATGGAAGAACCGGGCATTTCAAAAATCGTGTCGGTGAGACTGGGGAACTTGCAACCGGTCTAAGCAGAACGAAGTAGCTAAAACATGCGTACTTCAGAGGACTTCCGCCTCTCTGTTTCTTGACTCGGGGTAGGGTGTCTGTTATATACCCACAACGGGTAGTACTACGGGCATACGGCTCGTAGTTCGAGCTCATACGGGGACGACGCGAGTCATTCGTCTAGTCCCATCCACCCGCAGCTTTCCACAGAACAATATAATGAATCTGATTCGAGCGTTTCTGGATCGTCTATCGGATAGTCTCTTCGTCTCCGTGCCGGAGAAGTTGAGGTTGGCGACCGAGTTGTCCAAAGCCCCACCGTTGCGTCTGGTGTCAGACAAACCCATGCCTTCCACACCAATCGATCCTGCGATGCGGCGCCCACCCAGCCATTCCGTGAGTCCCGTGGATGCGCTCGACGACGCGGTTCGGCGTAGTCAAGCCTGGTTCTTGTCCAAACAAGATGCATCAGAGGGATACTGGGTTGCGGAGCTTGAAGCCGATACGACCTTGACCTCTGAGTACATCATGTTGCGGCGGTTCCTCGATCGGGTCGATCCGGAACGCGAACGCAAGGCGGTGCGCTACCTCCGTGCTATGCAATTGCCCGATGGCGGCTGGCCGATTTTCTACGGTGGTCCTTCGGAGATCAGCGCCTCGGTCAAAGCCTATTTCGCCTTGAAGTTGAGCGGTATTTCAGCCGACGAGCCCTACATGCTCCGCGCCCGCGACTGTATTCATGCCAAGGGCGGCGTGGTCTGTGCGAATGTTTTCACGAAAATCACCCTGGCCTTGTTCGAACAGTACGATTGGGAAGGCCTTCCGAGTATGCCGCCGGAGATCATGCTCCTGCCGAAGCGGTTCTACTTCAGCATCTATGCGATTTCCTATTGGTCGCGTGCCGTCCTGATTCCCCTGTTGGTGGTGTTTGCGAATCAGCCCGTCTGCCGTATTCCCAAAGAGCAGGGGATCGACGAACTCTATGTCTTCCCCAGGGCCGAGATTCGCTATCGCGACGTGCCACCGTTCAATAAGGATCAACGGTGGTTTACCCCGCATAATTTCTTCGTCCAATTGGACGGGGTGCTCAAACTCTACGACCGGATGCCGCTGAGTTGGTTGCGCGAGAAGGCCTTGCATCGGGCGGCCACCTGGATGTTGGACCATATCAAGGGTAGTGGCGGGTTAGGGGCCATCTATCCGGCAATGGCGAACTCGATCGTGGCGCTTCGCTGCCTCGGGTATCAGGTCGACGATCCCTTGGTCCGGAAGGCATTCCAGGAAATTGAATCGTTGGAAGTCTATAGCATCGTGTCGATCGGCGATCAGCGCGTCGAGGCCTTGCATCTCCAGCCCTGTCACTCTCCCATCTGGGACACGGCATTACTGATGAATGCCTTTATTGAAACCGGGATGCCGCAGGACCATCCCTCGCTCCAGAAAGCGGCCGCGTACTTGGCTTCCCGCCAGACGAAAACGGTTGGAGATTGGAAGTTCTCGGCCCCCAACGCAGAACCGGGAGGCTGGTATTTCCAGTTTGAGAACGAGCTCTATCCCGATGTGGATGACTCGGCCGTCGTGTTGATGGCGTTGTCGAAAGTTCGAATGGCTCAGACGTCTGAACTGCAAGAATCGATTCAACGGGGAACGAATTGGGTGCTCGCCATGCAAGGATCCGATGGCGGCTGGGGCGCGTACGACAAGGATAATAATCGCATCGTGTTCAACTATATCCCTTTTGCCGATCACCATGCCTTGCTCGATCCGAGTACGTCCGACCTGACCGGTCGTTGCCTCGAGATGCTTGCGGCGCTGGGCTACGATCAGACACACCCAGCTGTGGGGCCGGCTCTCCGGTTTCTGAAGCGAGAGCAGGAAGCCGATGGCAGTTGGTATGGCCGGTGGGGCGTCAATTACATCTATGGTACCTGGTCCGTTTTGGCAGGGTTGCGGGCGATCGGGGTGGATCTTTCGGAGCCCTATATTCAGCGTGCGGTGACCTGGCTTGAGTCGAAACAGAATCCCGATGGCGGCTGGGGCGAGTCCTGTCATTCGTACGCAGAGGATCCTGCGTGGAGCGGGAAGGGAGACAGCACTCCGTCTCAAACGGCTTGGGCCATCATGGGCCTGATGTCGGCCGGGATGACCGATGCCTTCAGCGTCGCTCGCGGTATCCAGTATCTGCTCCGCCATCAACTGAAGGATGGCTCGTGGGAAGAGGTTCGCCATACAGGTACCGGGTTCCCTCGGGTGTTTTATCTCCGCTACCACTGGTACTGCCAATATTTCCCGCTGTGGGCCTTGGCCATGTACCGGAACTTACGGACGCGCGGACACATGCGGGCCGATGAAGTGCGCGAGCAGGTCTTGGCATCCGGGTGTCATCGAGCCGACCGTTGATCGCTCCGCCGGCCTCCGCCCTATCGCGGGGTTGCCTCGCTGAGGATCGTTGATGCATCCCATCGCCATCTTTGTTGCGACTCGCTGGGAGCTCCAGGCCGTTCAGCGTGCAATCGTCACGGATCGTGTGACGACCGTTGCCGGAGTCCGCTGCCAGATTGGGCAGCATGGGCAGCGCGCCTACTGGCTCATTCAAACCGGCGTCGGTCCCGCTGCGGCCAGCGCGGTTGCTGAAAAGGTGTTGCAGGCACAGCCGATGTCGTTGGTCATTTCTACGGGCTTTGCCTGCGCGCTGATACCGGCTCAAGTAGGAGACCTCATCGTGGGAACCGCCGTGTCGTCCGTGCCGAAAGACGGAGTGGGGGCGATGGGGCATGATTTGATGTTGTGTGATGAGACTGTGCGCTCAGGTCTTCTCGCCGTAGCACAGGATGCCGGGATGGTCGTGCGAGTGGGAGCCATCGTGTCCGGGCCGACTGTGGTCTGGCAGTCCGAGGAGAAGCGCCGGCTGCGTCGTTTGACTGACGCGACGGGACTCGATATGGAAAGTGCCGCGCTGGCATCAGTGGCTCGTAAACGGGGCGTACCGATGGCCATCGTGCGGACGGTTTCCGATCTCGTGGATGAAGATCTCCCGCTTGACTTCAATCTCTTTCTCAGGCCCACTGGCTGGATGAAAGGTCTGTGGGCGCTCATTCGTCACCCCGCTGGTTTCGTAGGGCTGAATCGGTTGCGAACACAGAGCCGAGTGGCAGGGGATCGATTGACAGAATGGTTTCAACACTATGCAACGTCTGATGTCGAATCTCCTCGCTGGTCCAGGTAATTGATGACGAATGTGATTGAACAGCTGGGTGCGCGGGCCATCCTCCGTGTACAGGAGATGGGTCGCATGTTGTTGTTTGTGCTGTCGGCTTGTGCCTGGCTGGTGCGGCCTCCCTTTCGATTCCATCAAATCATGAAACAGCTCCACTTCATCGGGTATAAATCCGTGTTTGTCGTCGTGCTGACGGCGGGTTTTACGGGGATGGTGCTGGCGCTTCAAGGCTATTATAGCTTGCGGAAGTTTGGCTCCGAGGGGTTGCTGGGCTCTGCGGTGGCGTTGAGCATGATTCGGGAGTTGGGGCCGGTGTTGGCGGCGTTGATGGTGACCGCGCGGGCCGGCTCAGCCATGACTGCTGAGATCGGCATCATGCGGATTACGGAGCAGATCGATGCGCTCGATACGATGGCGATCAACCCGATGCAATATTTGATCGCCCCGAAATTGGTGGCGGGCGTGATCGGGGTGCCGTTGCTCGTGGCGATTTTCGATGTGGTCGGTATCTATGGCGGATCCCTCGTCGGAGTGGATTTGTTGGGCGTGAGCGAAGGGGCCTACTGGAATTCGATCGAATCGGCTGTGGAATGGAAAGATATCTACGGCGGCATCCTCAAGTCGATCAGCTTCGGGCTGATCATCAGTTGGATTTGTTGCTATAAAGGGTTCTACACGAGACAGAGTGCCGAGGGATTGGGGAGCGCCACGACGGAAGCCGTGGTCTTGTCGTCGGTGCTCATTCTTGTCTGGGATTATTTTCTGACCTCGGTCTTGCTCTAATTTCATGATCAAGCTTATTGGCGTCGAGAAAAAGCTGGGCGGACAACCGGTGTTACAGGGCGTCGATCTCTCGATCCCCGTCGGCAAGCTGACGACCATTATCGGCCGCAGCGGAGAGGGAAAGAGTGTGCTCCTCAAGCATATGATCGGGCTGATGCAGCCGGATCGCGGGGAGGTATGGGTCGGCGATGTCGAGATCTCCCGGTTGTCGGGCACACGATTGAACGATGTGCGGAAACGTTTTGCCATGCTGTTTCAGGGGGCCGCACTGTTCGATTCTCTTTCGGTCTTCGAGAACGTGGCCTTTCCATTGCGCGAGAAATTGCGCATGAAGGGCTCGGCGGTGACCAAACGGGTTGAGGAAAAGCTCGGGGAAGTCGGGCTGGCGGGGATGGGACACAAGTTTCCTGCCGAGTTGAGCGGGGGTATGCGAAAGCGGGCAGGATTGGCACGGGCGTTGGTCATGGAGCCGGAAATCATTCTCTTCGATGAGCCCACGACCGGGCTGGATCCGTTGATGGCGAAGTCGATTCACGATTTAATCGTGACGATGCAGCGGCGGTTCGGTTTTACGGCGGTGATGGTCAGCCATGAAATTCCTGAAATCTTCGGGATATCCGATTGGGTGGCGATACTTCGGAAAGGCAAGATTGCGTTGATGGCCCCGGCCGCTGAGTTCCAGCGGACCACCGATCCGGAGATTCACGAGTTTATTTCTGTCGGTGGGACTGTGGCGTTGCCTGGATCGCTCGTTGGGTGAGAGGGAGAGTACTAAAGATGGAAAAAGCCAAGCTAGAGATGGTGGTCGGTGTGTTCGTGCTCGTCGGCATCTTGTGCCTCGGGTATCTGGCGGTCAAGCTCGGGAAACTCGAGTTGGTCAGCGGCGACGTCTACGAGGTCGACGCGCAGTTCAATACGGCCTCAGGGCTTAAGCCCGGCTCGACGGTCGAAATCGCCGGCGTCGAAGTCGGCCGGGTCCGCGGGATTGTGCTCAAAGAGGATCGCGCGATGGTGAAATTGGCGGTCAATAACACCGTCAAGCTCTACACCGACACGATTGCTTCGATCAAAACGCGGGGCATCATCGGAGAGAAATTCCTCGCGCTGTCTCCGGGAGGGGGTGGCGATCCGCTCAAGCCGGGGGATACGATACGCGATACCGAATCGGGCCTCGATCTTGAGGAATTGGTGAGTCAGTATGTGCATGGTAAGGTGAACTGATCATCCGATCGTAGAGAATGGGCGGGTATGTAGCAGGGGGAGGAGTGTCCATGGAGATCCAGGGGTCTGCCGGTCGATCAGTGGAGAGATGGAGTTGGGCCAGGGCCGCGAGTGGGATGGCCTGTCTCCTGTTGTTGCTCAGCGTCGTGGCGGTTCAGCCTGCAGTCGCCGGCGGCGCGACCGAGGCCATGAAGAGCACCATCGACGAAGTGCTCAGAGTCATCCAGGATAAGGAGCTGAAACAGCCGGCACGAGCTGAAGAGCGCCGAAAGAGATTGGAGCAGGTTGTCGGGGACCGGTTCGATTATCCTGAAATGTCGAGACGGGCGCTCGGAGCTCCCTGGAATACGCTCGCCGATAAAGATAAACAAGAGTTCGTTGCCCTGTTCCAGACGCTCTTGACGAATTCCTATGCCGATAAAGTCGAGACCTATTCCGGTGAGGGGGTGCAGTACCTCAATGAACGGGTCGATAAGGAGTTTGCCGAGGTGCGGACGAAGGTATTGACCGGCAAGACCGAAATTCCTCTCGATTACCGCCTGCTCAATAAGGGTGTGGAGTGGCGAGTCTACGATGTGGTGGTGGACGGCGTGAGTTTGGTGAGTAACTACCGTGGACAGTTTACGAAAATTCTTCGCTCCTCAAGTTATGCCGACTTGATCGATCAGCTCCGCAAGAAATCCGATAAAATCAAAGCCCCCTAGAGACCTCCAGGAACTCCATGCCAAGCTTGCGCGGCTGTATCGCCGTTGCCCTCCTGTTTCTTGCGGCGAATGTCGTCTCGTTGCCTGAGGCCGTACGAGCCGACGTGCAATACTTCCCGGTTCCGTCCGTGTCGACCAGCAAGAACGATGGGAACGATGTCGGGCTGATCACGCCGATTTTGATTACAGATCCCGATGGGGAGCTGAAATATATCGTCGCGCCGATGGTCGTTCGCAATTCCATCGTGGGGACGCGCGGAGCGCTCAATTTGTTTCGGTACGAACCGGGTGGGCGTGAGATTCGTTTCATCGGTTCATTCACGGAGCGGATCGAGCGGAAACTGGTCTTCAGTTATGCCGATCCAGCCTTTAGTCAGGGGCGCTATTCCCTGAATTTCGGCGCCTCGTTTTTCAAGAATGCCACCTCTCGTTTTTTCGGCTTAGGCGAAGCGACCTCTGAGCCGCAACAGACGAACTACACGGCGCGTGAGGGGCGAGCGAATTGGCGATTCGGGGTCTATGCCAACGAAGTGACCCAGATTGCTGTCGGTCAGCGTGTCCGCGACGTGCGTCTGCAGAAGGGCGCTACCGATCTGCCTTTTACCGGTGACCGATTTTCGACGGTGGATGGTGTGCAGGGGGAGTCGATCATTTTGGGCCACCGGGCGACGTTTTATTACGATACGCGCAACAATTTGGTCACACCCACCGATGGGATGGCCGTAACGGCGTATGCCGAGGTTAATCAAAATATTCGCAACGGCGATCATCCCGTCTATTCCCGCTACGAGGTCGAGGTCAAGAAGCTCTTTCCGAGCGAGTCGAAGCGCGCGATTCTCGTTGTGCGGGCGGATCTTCAGGCGACAATCGGGACACAGGTTCCATTCTTCGAACAAAGCTCATTGGGTGGGCAAAACAATTTGCGTGGATTCGGCGTCGATCGTTTCATCGACAAACATCTTGTGTCGCTCAGTATCGAGGAGCGGATTCATTTAGCGAGGACGAGGGTTGCAGGCGTCATCGCGGATTTCGAAGTTGCGCCGTTCCTGGATACCGGTCAGGTCTTCAATGACTATAAGGACGTCAGTTTTAAGAGTTATCGCATGACTCCTGGTGTCGGATTCCGCGGCATCGTGCGACCCAATGTCGTTGGGCGTGTCGACTACGGCTACAGCCGGGAAGGCGGCGCAATCTATGCGGGGTTGGATTTTCCCTACTAACCTTGACGTCTGTTGCGCAGGAGTTCGACTGCTTTGGCAGGTCTCAGGCGTCGAGAATCTGGACCTCATCACTAGTGGGTTCGAAGACTGTACGCTCTCGACGGTCTTCTCCCATCGATTCGAGTCATGAGTGAGAGAGGAATTGCAGGATGTCGGCTGGCTAACCGCTTGACAACATGGGGGTTCCATGTGAAAATCCGAACTGTTAACCTGTAAGCTGCTACGTTGCTTCGCCAGTGCGTATCTGAACCCAGCTCGTTCTTACAGACCCAAGCATTCATGCAAAGGAGCATCTGCTATGTCGATCTTGAAGACCATTCACAGCCCTGCTGATCTGAAACGGCTCTCGCCGGCGCAGTTCCCAGCCTTGTGTCAGGAGTTGCGGGAACAGATTATCGGGGTGGTCTCTAATGTCGGAGGCCATCTGGCTTCGATATGCGGGACCGATCGACGGCCATAACTTTGAGCATCTGTTGCCCACCCTGGAGAATGTGTTGAAGATGAGGGGGCCTGTGTTGCTCCATGTCATCACGAAAAAGGGATTGGGTTATGAGCCTGCCGTGAATAATCCGGTTTGGTTCCATGCCTGTCCGCCTTTTGTGCGGGAAACCGGGGCACCGGCCAAAAAAGCCGCTCGACCATCCTATACACAGATCGCCATCGAATCATTGGTGAAGCTGGCCCGTCACGATAAGCGCATCGTCGCAATTACGGCTGCGATGTGTGAAGGAACCGGCCTGAACATTTTCGAGAAGGAGTTCCCGGACCGGATTTATGACGTGGGTATTGCCGAACAGCATGCGGTGACGTTTGCGGCTGGCCTTGCGACGCAGGGTCTCCGTCCTGTGGTGGCCATGTATTCCACCTTCTTGCAGCGGGCGTACGACCAGGTGGTGCACGACGTGGCGACCCAGAATCTTCCGGTGACTTTTTGCATCGATCGTGGCGGGCTAGTGGCGGAAGACGGGACAACGCACCACGGTGCGTTCGACTATGCGTTCCTGCGCCACATGCCGAACATGGTGGTCATGGCGCCGAAGGATGAAAATGAGTTGCAGCATATGATGAAAACCTGCGTCGAGCACGATGGGCCTGCCTCAGTGCGGTATCCTCGAGGGCTGACCCTGGGCGTGACGATGGATCAGGAACAGAAGGCCTTGCCGATTGGGAAAGGCGAGCTCTTGCAGGAAGGCACAGATGTCGCGATCGTCGCGATCGGTGTGTCGGTCTGGCATGCGATAACGGCCGCAAAGCGGCTTGAAGCGGAAGGTATTTCAACCGCGGTCGTGAATGCGCGTTTTGTGAAGCCGTTGGATCAGGATTTGATCGTTGGGGTCGCGAAGAACGTTCGCTATGTCGTGACCGTTGAAGAAGGCTGTAAAATGGGCGGGTTCGGTTCAGCCGTGCTCGAAGCCCTGTCGGACGGCGGCGTGACGGATGTGCGGACGAAGGTTCTTGGGCTGCCCGATTGGTACATCGAGCAAGGGCCGCAGGATTTCTTGCGTGAACGGTACGGGCTCACGGCGGAAGGTATCTATCAGAGCGTGAAGGAATTGATCGGTCAAGCGACGGCTCCTGCGCGAGAGCAGCGCCCGCTCGCCACGTTGGCCGATCGATTGCCGCATGGAGATGAACAGGGAAGCTAAGAGGAAGACAGTTAAGAAGACACGATGCATATTACTAGACGGAAAACCAGGCAGATCACGGTTGGCAAGCTCAAGATCGGCGGAGATGCGCCCGTGTCCGTGCAGTCGATGTGCTCGACCGACACGAGAGATGTCGCCGCGACGATCGAGCAGATCCGACAGCTGGAAGCTGCCGGCTGTGAAGTAATTCGTGTGGCCGTGCCGGACGACGAAGCGGCGGCAGTGCTGCCCAAGATCAAAGCGGCGATGACCGTACCGCTGATCGCGGATATCCATTTCGACCATCGGCTGGCATTGAAAGCCGCCGAGGTCGTCGACTGCGTCAGGATCAACCCCGGCAACATCGGCGCCTGGTGGAAAGTCGAAGAAGTCATCAAGGCGGTCAACGAGCGAGGGATTCCCTTGCGTATCGGCGTGAACGGCGGGTCGCTCGAACGGCCGTTGCTGGACAAGTATGGCTGGCCCTCACCCGAAGCCTTGGCTGAATCGGCGCTCAACGCCGTCCATGCGTTAGAAGATGTTGGCTTTACGAATATGAAGGTGTCGTTGAAGGCATCCGATGTGCACCATGCCATTGATGCCTATTGGTTATTCGCCCACCAGTCCGACTATCCGTTGCACATCGGTATTACAGAGGCGGGAACGGCGATGACGGGGGCCGTCAAGTCGACCATGGGGCTTGGATACTTGCTCTCCCAGGGAATCGGCGACACGCTGCGCGTGTCGCTGGCGGCTGATCCGGTTGAAGAAGTCAAAGTAGGGTTCGAGATCTTGAAGTCGCTCGAACTACGCCACAGAGGGATCAATGTCATCGCCTGCCCAACCTGTGGCCGGGTTGAGATCGATGTGGTGAAGCTGGCCAACGAATTGGAAAAGAAGCTCGGTCATATCACGACTCCGTTGAATGTGTCGGTCCTCGGCTGCGTCGTGAACGGGATTGGCGAGGGGAAGGAAGCGGATATCGGAATTGCCGGCGGTGAAGGCAAGGGAATCCTGTTCAAGAAGGGCAAGCTCGTTCGCAAGGTGCCCATCGAAGAATTGATGGACACGCTGATTCAAGAGGTCGAGCTGATGGCCAAGGAAAAGGAAGCTGAAGGGAATGGGACGGTCGTGGTCCCTTCGAACGAAGGATGGGAATCGATGAGTTCGCAGTCGGATGAGCCTACCACGTTAGGAAAAGAAATCCCTGTGTTGCCCAACCGCTGATCATCTATCCGTCACATCTACTCCGCATTTCTGAAATAGTAAGTTGAGATAGAGGAAGAGGGCCCGCTATAATGCCTGCGGGGCGCCGTACCCAAGTGGTTAAGGGAGCAGTCTGCAAAACTGCGATTCGGCGGTTCGAACCCGCCCGGCGCCTCCAAATTGACGACAGGGGATGAGAGTGTTAGGATCTGTGCCGTTTCTTGCTCGCAAGTCCAGCTGCAGTTCGCAGTTGCTCACTACACAGACAGCATAAATAGAAGGAGAGAGAGGAATGGCCGTTCCACTTTCCCAGATGTTTACAGTTACGAAGTACGTGCTCACCCAGAAGGTTACCAGGGTGAAGCGGTATCCGCTCGTGTTGATGCTGGAGCCGTTATTCCGGTGTAATTTGGCCTGTGCCGGTTGCGGAAAGATTCAGTACCCGGACCATGTGCTGGATAAGCGGCTGACTCCGGAGCAATGCTGGGCTGCGGCCGAAGAATGTGGAGCCCCGATCGTCAGTATTCCCGGCGGAGAGCCGATGATCCATCCCGAGATGGCGTCGATTGTTCGCGGGCTGGTTGCGCAGAAACGGTATGTGTACCTCTGTACCAATGCGATTCTGATGGAGAGGAAACTCGATGAGTATGAACCGTCGAAGTTTCTCACGTTCAGCGTCCACATGGACGGACTGAAAGATGAGCACGATTTGGCGGTGTGCCGGGACGGCGTGTATGACGTCGCGGTAAAGGCCATCAAAGCGGCGTTGAAGCGGGGACATCGGGTGACCACCAATACGACGCTCTTCGACGATGCCAATCCTGAACGCGTGCGCAAGTTTTTCGATGCAATGATGGAGCTCGGCGTCGAAGGCATGATGATCTCGCCGGGGTACAGCTACAATAAGGCGCCGGACCAGCAGCATTTCTTGAAACGAGAACGCACAAGGGAATTATTTTCCCGTATTTTGGGGAGTCCGAAGAAGGGGTGGCAGTTTAATCAGTCGCCGCTGTTCCTCGATTTCTTGATGGGGCGCCGGGAGTATGAATGCACGCCTTGGGGCAATCCGACCTATAACGTATTCGGGTGGCAGAAGCCCTGCTACTTGCTTCAGGAAGGTTATGCGAAGACGTTCCGTGAGCTGATGGACAGCACGGAATGGGATCACTACGGGACGGGGCGGAATGAAAAATGCGCCGATTGTATGGTGCATTGCGGCTATGAAGCATCGGCAGTCGAAGATACCTTCGGCACGTTATCCGGGTTTGGCCGGACGGTGAAGTTAACGATGCTTCCGACGTCCCGATGACAAGCGGCCTGAAGCGTCGCTCGTCTTTCGTCGTTCGCAGGATGGTTACGCGCTTCACGAGATACGCTTCACGAAAGACACTTCTCTCATGACCGATACCAAGAACCATAGTGATGGTGTGGCGGGCTCGCTGGAAGGCCGTGTGTTTCAGCCTTCTTCTTTTGCTGAGCTGGCGGAAGCCGTGGAGCTAGCGTTCGACTATCGTGGCGATGTGACCATCGTCTTGAAGTCGGGGGAGTCGCTCGGCGGGTATCTGTTCAATCGCCAGGTCGGTGGTTCCGATTCCTATCTTGAAGTGTTTCCTTCCGATAGCTCTCCTGCTCGCCGCATCCGGTACGATCAGATCGCCTCCATTGCCTTCACGGGTGAGGACACGGCCACGGGAAAATCCTGGGAAACCTGGATCGCGAAGAAGGATTCTGAGCGACGGGCCGAAGTGGAACGTGTTGCCGCGGACGCGCAAGCCCGTGGAATTCTCTAGCCTCTCCGCATTCTAGCTCTATCTTTTTCCCGCTCGTTCTTCTATACAGACATGTCTTGAATAGCCCGCTCCTGGCGCAGGGAATGGGGCTTGCCCACTTGTTGAAATGGGCTGTCAATTCGTTGACAAAGAGTAGGGGCTATGTTAAAAGGGTCGGCCTCAAAATGGCCTGGCTCATTGCTGATCGGACGTTCTGCTGTGTGAGCCGGATGCAAGAGTTCGGCGACCGAAAAAGGGGTCAGTCCAGAGCTCATGAGGCGTAGACAGATCGCACAGAATGAATTGCGGTGGCGGGAGTGGGTCCTGGCCATAGCCATAGTAGGCGGTCTCCCATCGGTTGTTTCTGCCACGCATGAAGCCGACCATCGTTTTACGGTCGAAGGCTTTGTCTGCGGGACGGATGGGAAGGGCAGCCCAAATATAGACGTGCTCGTGAAGGATACGAGAATCTCCTACGGCCAGATCGTGAAGACCGACGGAGATGGGTACTACAAGGCGGCGTTTCATCTCCATAACGATAATTTAGGCGATCCGTTGCTGGTTGAAGCCAGGGGGGAGCAGCAGGAGCAGAAGATTTCGTTTGATCCGAAGGATCTGGAGGCAGAGCGAAAAGTTCAGGTCAACTTTGGAACCGGCTGTATACGCGATAGGGAACGCGTGCCTATGTGGGTCTACGGAGGATTGGGCGCCGTTGCTGCAGCTGCCGGTGGGTTCGTGGGATTGAAAGTGATTCGCTCATGGCGGAAGCGGGAACAGAAGCGAGGGACGTCTCAAGGTAAGCGCAAGAAATAGCCGAAGCGGTCTGCGGGGCGGATATGCGTCTCGCTGGCTTAGTGGATTGATAGTGGTAGGGGGTACGAGTGGCGTTAGGGGACTCGTTGGGATCAGCGCTTTTGCAGGGGAGATTATCCTCCCGGTGAAAGCGTTTTTTTTCGCCCTGGTGGGAAGTTGACGCGTTTTCGATGTGTTTGTGAAAAAAGGAGTAAGGCATGGATATGAAGCAGATTAAGTTTGCGCAGTTGGCGGTCGTGTTGGGGATGGGACTCTTCGTCGTTGCCTGTGGTGGGGGCGAAGGCGGGAGTGAGGGGCCGGTCGTTCCGCCGCCTCCAGCGCCTGCCGAGTATGCAGATAAGCATATGCCTGCCGGTTGGTGGACTGATGCCGCCAAGCTGGAAGAGGGACGGAAGCTCTTCATCGGCGACACGAACCCCGATGTGAATTGCGCGAGTTGCCATGGCAAGGACGGCAAGCCGGTCAAGGCCGGTGCGCGTGACTTCCGCAAGGGCGATCGGATGAGTCTCTACTCGGATTCCGTGTGGTTCTGGAGAATCTCAGAAGGGGTGCCGAATACGAAGATGAAGGCTTGGAAGAGCAAGCTGTCAGACGAAGATCGCTGGAAGCTCGTGTTGTTTGAGCGGAACTTCGGGTTGGCTGGCAAGGCCTGGGACAACGAGAAGAAGTCCTGGGTTGATGCCGCGAGCATGTCGGCTGCTCCTGCAGCTCCGGCCGCGGCTCCCGCAGCAGCACCAGCAGCAGCTCCCGCTGCTCCGGCACCGGCAGGTAAGTAGGCTGATATCAATCTAGTGAGGAGGGGCGGCGAAACATCATGAAAACGTGGCAGCGCAGTCTCATGGCGGCATTCGCGCTTCTGGCGTTGTTCGGAGGCGTGGCGTATGCCCAGGCTCCTGGCGCGTCACCCGTGGAGTTCCCCTATACGGGGAACCGGACCGCGGTATGGATCGTCGCCCAGCTTCACATCCTGTTTGCGGGATTCATTCTCGGTGCCCCAATCTTTGTCGTGATTTCGGAATGGTTGGGGTACCGGAAGCAGGATCCCCGGTACGATCGTTTGGCTAAAGAGGTGACGAAGGTCACGGTTATTCTCTACAGCATGACCGCCCTCACGGGTGGGCTCTTTATATTCGTGCTGCTCGCGACGTATCCGCAGTTCACGACATGGCTCATCAATCATTTCTATCTGCTGTTTGCGGGGTATCGGCGCGGACTGTGATCAAGGTCGGATTCTTGATGGTCGTCGTCGGTGATGCCATCTGGCTCACGCCTCACGGCTTCGTGCCGACAGGTGCCAAGCTGGTGGCGGAGTTGGAGTTGCCGTCAGATTGGAACTTCCTGGCCTTGATGCCGGCCAAAAACTCAGCCGCATTTACGCTGGTCTTCGTTACGGTCGTCAATTACGTCATTTATAACCGGGCCATCAGTCAGGGCACGATTGTCTGGGGCAAGATCGATTTCGCCTCCCAGTTTGTCTTGATCTTCCTGGCCTTCAGCGCAATTTGGACGATGGGTCTGATGGGTGCGGTCCGCTCGTTGCTGCGGAAGTACTACCACACCTACAATCTGTTGCCGGACTTCACCGCGGAATCCTTCACGCCGACGTTGTCCTATTCCGCCTGGTGGATTACCGGGATTACAGTCGTCTTTTACGCCGTCGTCAGTTTCGCGATTATCGTGACCCTTCGGCCTTCCGATTCGAAGGGGCATGCACCTGAGGGTAGTCCAGTCCCTGCCGGGAGCAAGTAACCAGGGTGCGGAACGCCTACTGAAGGAAAGAGGATCTGTATGGGGAATGTGATTAAGAAGCTGATGATCGGTTTGGTGGTGGGCGGCGCACTGGTCGGTGCGACGCGAGCGTTCGATTTTCCGGTCATCTTCCAGATGATGTTCTTCGCTTACGCGATGCTGGGAGCGGTCGTGTTCATGATCCTGGATGCGCCGGCACTCACCCCGATGAGCGGACTGAAGTCCGTCATCGTATTGGTGGTGTTCTATGTCGTGCTCTGCACGGTATATATCTCCGGTGCTTCGATGTGGCCGCAGTACGATCCGGAAGATGAGAAGGGAAAGATCGCCAAGATCTTGGGGCCGAAGTATGCGGCGACTCAGCAGGGAAAAGCCGAGGAGTTGATCGCTCGGGCGAAGGCGCTCGATGAACAGACAAAGGCCTTGGCGGCGCGCCTCAAGGCGTTGGGCGGAGATCAGGCGGGAAAAGACCAGGCGGCAGGTGGCGCTGGAGCATCCCCGGCATCATCCGGTGCGGCAACCGGAGACTTCATGAAGCTGGGTGAGGAGCAGTGGCAACTGCAAGAATGTTACAACTGCCACAAGTTGAAGGGCGAGGGTGGGAAGAAGCGCGGTCCTGAGTTGGATAACATCGCCACCTATCTCTCGGTCGACGACATCAAGCAGAAGATCCTCGATCCCAAGAGTTTCATGGCAGAAGGATTCGAGAAAGAGTACGAGAAGGGTAAGATGCCGGACAAGTACAAGGACCTGATGGAGGAGAAGGACGTCGTGGCGCTCGCCTCCTGGCTCGGGACATTCAAGAATACGTCGGTGAATACGCCAAAGCCGATTAAGAAGAAGTAGCATGCAGCCTAAACTGAAATCCAAAGTCCGCTGTGCGGATCAAGAAGTCGGTGACGTGACGAAGATCATCATGGATCCGCTGACCCGTGAGGTCAGCCATCTCGTGGTGTCGTTGAACGGTGCGGGCGAGCGGCAAGTCGCGATGGGTCTGGTGCAGACCGTCACGGACGAGGTGGTGCAACTGCGGTCGTCTGCCGCTGAAGTGAGTGCGTTGCCGCCGTTCAAGCGTGACGAGTATGTCACGCTGCATGAGGTGGAGATTCCGCACATTGAAGACCACCTCCACGTTTCGCCGGGTGAAGTCCTGGTGCCCTTTCCCGAGTTGGAGAAGAGCGTCAAGCGGCGGACCTTCTTTGCGAACCTGACCCACGTGATCGGATTGTTTATTGGATTGCCGCTGGCTTTCCCTGTTTTGAAGTACTTGATGAAGCCGATGTATGCCCCGTTCGACAACGGATGGCTCAAGATTGGTAACATCGGGAAGATCAAGGCGGATGATGCGGGGACGCAGTTCAAGTTCAAGCGCAAGGTCAAAGAGGCTTATCTGCCTGAAGCCGAGATCGAGAAGAACGTGTGGATCTTAAAAGCAACGCCCGCAGTCCTCGAAAAGGTCTATCAGGGGAAAGATATGGAGTTCCGGGATGGTACCGGAAAAACGATCTGGACCAATAAGAAGGACGTGCCCTATATCGCCTTTTCAGGGAAATGTCCGCATCTTGGATGTGGATTCAAATGGCGGCAGCATAAAGTGTTGGGACAGGTCTTCTTGTGTCCCTGCCATTTAAGCATCTATGATGCGTCCGGCACGGTCTTGGACGGTCCTGCTCCCCGTCCCCTCGACCCATTGCCTATCCAGGTGTCCGCGAGCGGTGAGGTGCAAATTATCGATATGGAATTCAAAGCCGGGACGAAGTCCCAAACGCGGATTGTCTAGATGAGCCATACTCCTTCTCCCAGCGCACCAACCACGATCCTTGAAAAAGTGATCGATTTTGTCGATGAACGGGTCGGCCTGAAGCTCCTGGCCGCCAAGATGCTCAATGAGCCGGTCCCGGGCGGCTCTCGTTGGGCCTATGTCTTCGGATCGGTGCTGTTGTTTATCTTCATCATGCAAGCGGTCACGGGCGTGCTGCTGATGTTCTACTACGTGCCCACTGCCGACCATGCCTACGCCAGCACCCAATACATTCTGCATGAAGTTGACTATGGCTGGTTCCTGTTGGGCTACCATTTTTGGGGCTCCACGGCCATGGTGGTCTGCGTCTTTGCACATATTTCCCAAGTCTTTCTCTGGGGCGCCTATAAAAAGCCCCGTGAACTCGTCTGGCTCGTCGGGCTCGGTCTCTTCGGTATCGTCATGGGGTTCGGTTTCACGGGGTATTTGCTGCCGTGGGATCAACGAGCCTACTGGGCCACGACGGTCGGTGTAGAAATTCTGGATAAGACACCGCTACTCGGCGACTTCATGGCGCGATTCCTCAAGGGGGGCGCGACTCCTGGACAGATGACATTGAGCCGGTTCTTCGTCATCCACGTGATGGTGCTCCCTGCCGCCTTGATGGGGCTGGCCGGGTTGCATCTGTTCCTCTTTAGATCGGCCGGGCCGGCTGGTCCATTCCGTGGTACGCCGGAAGAGTTGAAGGCCAAGACCGATTACTTCTTCCCGCGGCAGATCTGGAAGGATATCGTCGGCATGGCGGCGGTTTTCGCCTGTATCTGTGCCCTGGCCTTCTGGGAGCCGGTGGTCTTGCTGGAAGAGGCGACGCCTGATCCGGGCGATTATCATCCGGAGCCTGAGTGGTACTTCCTCTTTCTGTTTCAGTTGCTGCGGCTCAAGATGTTCTCCGGCGAGATGGGGCAGATGCTCGGCGCCATGGTGTTGCCCGGCGCGTTTATGGCGCTGTTGGCCGCCTTGCCCTTCTTCGACCGCGATCCCGAACGGAATATTTTCAAGCGCCCCATCGCCCTGATCGGATGGGTGGTGGTCATGGCTGCGATCCTGATCTTCACGATCTCTGCCATTATCAACCGAGAGTTTTTGGACTAGCGGCCTCTCGCAGAACGGACTCTGTTTGTTATGAGCGACGAACGCGAAACGATGTCTCCTACGAAGCTCGGGCTCGGCATTCTTTGGCCTGCCTTCTGGACCGGCTTGCCCATCAAGCTTGCCTTCGTCCTGCTCTTTCTGGCGCTGGGAATGGTGCATTTTGAAACGAGAATAGGTCTCGCGTTTCTGATGCTGCTGACGAGCCCGGTCACCGTCTTTGCGCTTCCGACGATCACGCTGGGATTGGATTCCCATCTTGGCGAAGGCGTCGGCATCGCGTTGCTGTTCCTGTTGTCGATCCCGATCGACATCTGGGCGCTCGGGGTTGTAGGTCGGACATTTTTCCTCGAACGGCTGCGGCGTGAACCGCCGGAGGGATTGGGGCTGACGCTCTGGTGGAAATGCGCATTGGTCGGGGGGATCTTCTTGCCGATCCTCTGGATCGCGGTGAGCGCAACCACAGAAAATGCCATTGCAATCAGCCATTCGTTGTTCGAAATGGAGATGCTGAAGGGCGTTCCCGTCGCGGAAAAAATCAGCATAGAGTTGACTCTGTGGGGCGGGGTGGCCTCAGGGGTCTTGATCGCAATGTTAATCCTCGGTCTTTCGCTGGTCGGACGGATGATTCGTGGCACGGTGGAGTCGGCTGGTCATGCATCGGAAAACTATCAGGGATTGATTACTCGCTGGGACCTGATGCGGGTGCCGGCGGATCAAGGATTGATGCTGACGGCCTTGACCGGTGGGGCCGTGATTTTGTCGCTCCTCTTCTGGTCTTCCCTCCCGGTGTTCACACCACATCCGCACGATTGTTGTAAAAAGCCCGAAGTCAAAGCTGTCCCTGCGTTTAAACCGCTTGAGACGCTCAATAAAGATGAGAAGATGCTGGCGCAGCTGACCGCACAGGTTGAGCAGCTGGAGAAGCAGCAGGCGGAAGCCGAACTGGAAAAAGACAAGAGTAAGGGTAAGGCAGGCAAAGATGCAGTGAAAGCGCCGGCGGCAACCGCACCGGCTCCGCCTGCCGCCAAGAAACCGTAACGTGGGAGATGATGAGGTGAGGGGCATGCAACAACAGGGTGGATGGTTTCAGAGACTTCTCCAGGCCGGCCGCGGTCATGGGGGGATGTTCTCAGCGCTGTTGTGGGCCGTGGGCCTGCTCAGCCTTCCCGCGCTGGCCTTCGGTGCAGATGTCGCACCGGCCGCGGCGACCGAATATCGTGACATTCCCTACATTGGCAGCCGCAACCTCGTCTGGGTTGTCGCGCAGCTGCATTTGCTGCTCGCAGGGTTCGTCTTGGGTGTGCCGATCTTCGCCTGGTTGTGCGAAGTCGTCGCTTGGAAGACGGGCGAAAAGCGCTACGACAAACTTGCGAAAGAGTTCACCAAGCTTCTGACCTCCGCCTATGCCACGACGGCACTCTTCGGCGGCATTCTCCTGTTCCTGCTGATCTCGTTCTATCCCAAGTTGATGAACTATCTCACGGATATTTTCTTTCCGTCCTTCATCGTCTATTGCCTCCTCTTCCTGGTCGAAACCGCCACACTGTATCTCTATTGGTATGGCTGGGATGCGATGCAGGACGGCCACAAGAAGACGTTCCACATTTTCCTCGGCTTCATGCTGAACTTCTTTGCGTTCTTCATCATGATTGTGCCGAACTCCTGGGCGACGTTCCAGGCCAGTCCGGTCGTGCTCGCTGAAGGCTCGGATATCGCCAGGGCCTGGGCTGCGACATGGAATCCAACCTGGTGGCCGGTGAACATTCACCGGTTGATCGCGAACGTGGTGCTCGGTGGGTATATCTGCGGCGCCTACGCCGGGATTCGCTATCTGTCCGCCAGGAACGCGGAAGAGCGGGATCACTACGATTGGATGGGCTACGTCGGAAACTTCATCGGGGTGTTCGGCCTCTTGCCGCTTCCCTTTGCCGGCTACTGGCTCATGCGCGAAATTTATCAGTACAACCAGCAGATGGGCATCACGTTGATGGGAGGCTTCCTCTCCTGGCTATTCATCCTGCAGGCCATGCTCATCGGCGTACTCTTCCTCGGATCGAACTATTATTTCTGGCTGGGAATCACCTACCGCATTCCAGGTTCAGAGTTGAAGTATCGGAAGTCGATGTTGTCGATGCTGATCATCCTGCTGCTCTGCCTCGGCGTCTGGATGACGCCCCACTCGCTCGTGGCGAGTTTGGAAGAAGCGAGAAAGATGGGAGGGACCCACCATCCGCTGCTTGGCGTGTTCGGCGTCATGTCGGCGAAGATGACGGTCTCGAATCTCATGATCCTCGTGACGTTCATGAGCTTCATCATGTATTGGCGCGCGGGTAAGGAAGAGACCGCCGGATGGGCAAAGGCCGCGAAAGCGCTGATGAGCGCGTTGCTGGTCCTCGCCGGTATCGCCGTCGTCGTCTTGGGCGTCTGGGGCTACTTCGTGCCGGCCATCATTCGGATCAATTACTTCTCGACGTCTCAGGTCATGATCGTGCTCTTCGTCATGTTGACGATCACGCCATTAACCGCGCTGTTGCTGAAGAGCGCGAAGACCACGACGGAAATGGTTTGGGGCAAGATGCCTCCGCGGGCCGGGTACGCGCTGGTCCTCAATGCGATCATGGTCATCCTCCTGATGACATTGATGGGATACGCTCGGTCGTCATCGCGCGTCCATTGGCATGTGTATGGTGTGCTTCGGGATTCCTCGCAATATGCATTTTCGCCGGCGTTGGGCTATGCCGCCGGGATTATGGCCTTGAACACCTTCTTGTTCTGTATGATTGTCGCGTTCATTTTCTGGGTAGCCACGATGAGCGATAAGGCGAAGGCGTCGCACAGTTAAGGCGATCGATTTCGCAAGAGGAGTCTTATGAGCGAAGTTGTTAAATTGCAGTTGATCGGGCTGGCGGTCGTCGGAAGCGGGGCTCTGATCCTCCTCCTGGTCCGCGCCCAATTCGTGCGGGTCATCGGATTTGTCGCGATCGTGCTCGGTCTCTTTACGCTCACCGCCTTATCGGTGCCGCAGATGGCCTCGCTGCCGCCGGTTGAAGAGAAATTCGACATTGCCACGGTCAAGACGCCCACCGACATGGCCACCATCGGGCAGAAGATTTTCTTCAGCAAGGGGCAATGCGCACTCTGCCATACCATCGGCCCCAGCGAGTCCGCCCGATGCCCGGACCTCAAGGGTATCGGGGCCAAGTTGAGCCGTGAGTTTCTCTTTGAAAGTTTGACGCAGCCACAAGCCTATATCTATCTCGACTATCGTCATGAAGGACAGCCGAAGGAGTATCCGGCCCGGATGCCCTACATCAACAAGAATCCGATCGGGCTGTCGAAGAATGAAATTCTTTCGGTCATCGCATTCCTGCAGCAGATGAGCGGAGAACCGATTTCTGTCTCTGTTGCTGAACTCGAAGTGCCGGGACAGGCGCCTGCCGCTCCGGTGAAGGTCGCTCAATCCGGTCCAGTGGCCGTGGCGCAAGCGCACTGAGGAGGAACGTATGGGGGGCTCGTTGCTTAAGCCGGTCATATTGATTGGGATCGTCTATGCGATCTTGAAGTTTGTGGTGCCCAATATCCCTGGTTCGGCGCCACTGCCGGCCAGTCTCATCTTCCTGTATCTGATGTTGACGACATCGGGCATTGTGATTTTCGCCACCTTGAGTGGAGAGTCGAAGGATGCGTTCTGGAACCCGATTCAACGGTTCTTGACGGGAGAGAACATCGGCGGGCTGCAAGTATTGCGGTACGGCGTACTGCTGCTCTTTCCCTTGATGGTCGGCTGGCAAACCTATAGCAGCACCGCGACCAGCGATGCGCCGCCATCGGAAAACCGCACGATTCATCCGGCTCCGCCAGGGGAATATACCGGCTTGTCGAATCCCGTTCCCAAGACACCAGACACGATCCAGCAGGGGAAGGGTTTCTATGCCGCGTTCTGTTCTCCCTGCCATGGAGGGAACTTCGATGGGAAGGGGCCGGCAGCCAGAGGATTCAATCCTCCTCCTGCTAACTTCTCCGATCCAACGACCATCGCCATGCTGCAAGAAAGTTATCTCTTCTGGCGCATCAAGAAGGGCGGCGTCGGCCTCCCGATCGAAGGCATGCCCTGGAAGTCCGCGATGCCTCGCTGGGAAGTCGAGCTTCCCGACGAATGGATCTGGAAAATTATCATGGGCGAGTACGATGGAGCGCATCAAGCGCCGAGGACCTGGGAGTAGACGGGAGTAGGCGTGCCTGCCTTCTGTGCTCGCACACCGCGCACGTTGAGAAGGTGACCGGTGAATGCGCGCAGTGGAAGGCCCACCGCCGCACCCTCTGAGACGTGAGTAGAGAGAGGACGGAACTTATGACACAGAGATTGAACTACATCGTTCCGACGGTTGCGGTCGGTGCATGGTTGGCCATGGGATTGCTGGCTGTGCAGCCCGGCTCTGCCGAGGAAAAGTCGGCGGCCACCGTTCAGGCTGAATCGACCTTGCAAAGTGTGTCGGTCAGCGCACCGATGGTAAAGGGTGCCCTGCCGGTCGATGACCCGAATGCCGCGGTGTGGAGCAGTGCCACGCTGGCGCGATTCCCGATGTCGCCGCAAGTCCATTGGCCGAATCGTATTTTGGAAGCGACGGTCAGAGACCTGAACGTGCGCGCCTTACATGACGGAACGAACGTTGCCATTCTCTTGGAGTATACGGACCCGACGGAAGATCCGGACGATGCCGCGGCGATTCAATTCATGGTGGGCGACAAGAAAGCTCACTTTGCGCATGGCCAGCCGATGGCGCAGGTGGAGGGCGGCCCGGTCAATATCTGGTTCTGGAAGAACAAAGACGGCAAAGCGCTGGACATGAATGCCAAGGGTTTTGGCACGCTGAAAGTCCAGACGCATCAGGACGTGAAGGCCAAAGGCGCCTATGCCAACGGCACATGGAAGGTCGTCTTCACGCGCCCCCTCTCCACCGAACATGCAGACGAGGATACACAAATTGCCCAAGGTGGATTCGTCAATATCGCCTTCGCCGTCTGGGACGGCAAGAAGGACGCAAGCGGCGAACTGAAAGAAAAGGGATCGCAGAAGGCGGTCTCCTCCTGGTGGTATTTCCGTGCAGAAGCACCCCCGGATTACTCCGGTTATTACTATGCGCTCCTCGCCGTGGGCTTGGCTCTCGGATTTCAGTTCGTACTGATCCGCAAGCTAAAGAAAGGGCAATCAGCATGAAGGCGGCTCGCCTACAAGTATTAGGAATGGTGGGGGGACTGGTTGGCGTCTGGGCCATGGTGGTCGGGGGCTGTGCCAATGAGCAGCAGCAGAAGGGCAAGGAACTCTACAGCCACTACTGCATGCATTGTCACGGAGAAAACGGCCGCCAGAACGAGGGCTTCAATTGGTCCTCGATGCCGGATCCGAAGCCGAAAGATTTGTCGAACAAGTCGGAGATGGGAACCTTCAAGGACGAAGACATTTTCAATACCGTCTCACGCGACATGAAAGATACGAGTCCAGGCGGCGACAAGATCGGCGACGACGATTTCGCGGTGCCGACCATGCCGACCTTCAAGTACACCCTCTCCGAGGATGAAATCTGGGCCATCGTGGGTTATGTCCGAGGCCTCCACGGCATGAAGCTGGAGTTTAAAGTCGAGGAACGGAAGAAGGAGCTCTCTGGCCTGCTCCAAACGGCGCAAGGCAAGGCCGATCAGACCAAGCAGGCCTATGAAGCCGCGGAGAAGAAGGCGAGCGACGAGGCGGAAAAGAAGAGCGCAGAATTGAAGAAGGACGTCGATGCCGACGAATCCTCCTATGCCAAGGAATTGGCCGCCATGGTGCAGGCCAAGAAAGAACTCGACGCAGCCCAGGCTGCGCTGAATAATTTCTCCACGAGACCAGGCAAAGGTTTGAATATCGCCCGGCCTGATCTCACGACGAAGCCCGAGCAGGTTGCCGAATTGGTTGAACTGGGCAAGCGGCTCTATTCCAATAAGTATGGCTGCAACGGGTGCCATAGTCTCGGTGAAGAGGGTGGCAAAGTGGGGCCGGCGCTCGACCGTGCAGGATTCAGATTGAATGGAACCTGGATCTATCGCTGGGTCAAGAACCCGCAGGCCATGAAAGCTGAAACCAGGATGCCGGCACTCGGGTTGAGCGATGCCGATGCCAAAGCCGTGACTCTGTACCTCGGGACCTTGCGTGCGCCCAAGCCGGACGCTCCGATCGAGAAGCAGGCAGGTTGATCAGAACAGAAATCCCGCAACCATACTAATTAATATAGCGGCTCCCACCCACACATGTTGTTGAAACATGCGGAAAGCGGTGGGGGCCGGTATGGCCCCTCTGAGCTGCAGGGCTTGCCTCCCGCACCACATTCCAATAGCCATGAGCAGGGCATAGTAGACCCAGCCGATCTGGGCCAGCCAGCCTGCGAGTCCCAAGAGCAGCAGCATCGCGCCGAAGGCCGTGCCGACGGCGATCCACGTAGACGAACCGAACAACAGAGCCGAGGATTTCACCCCGATTCGGCGATCGTCGACGACATCTTGCAAGGCGTAGATCGTATCGTACCCGATCGCCCAGCAGACCGTCGCCGCGAAAAGGCACCAGGCAGGCCCTTCGATCGCTCCTCGCGAGGCGGCCCAGGCCATGACGGTGCCCCAGCCGAAGGCGATCCCCAGCATAGCTTGCGGCACGTGGATCACACGTTTCGCAAAGGGGTAGAGGGCGGCTAAAAGGACGGCAATCGGGCTTAAGAGGATGGTGAAGGGGTCGAGCAGCAACACGAGGATGCCGGCCATGGAGAGAAAGAGGACGAGGACCAGCAGGGCATGGGCGACGCTCAGTTCACCGGACGCGAGGGGCCGTACCACCGTGCGCGCTACGTGCCGGTCGAAGGATCGATCCGCCAGATCGTTCAGCACTACGCCGGCACTGCGCATCACGAAGGAACCGGCCACAAAAATCGCGAATAACCGGAGCGGCGGCAGGCCGCGAGCTGCCAAGACCAGCGACCAGAGCGTGGGGAACATGAGCAGCCAGGTCCCGGTTTGGTTTTGGAGGCGAATGAGTCTGGTGATGGCCGACCAGGAGAGCCGTGGCGTTATCACGGACGATTCCGGCGCCGATGAAGAAGATTCAGTCATGCGGGAGAACTTAGCCGAGGGTGGTGGGGCTGTCAACGCCGAGGCACGGCTGGTTTATCTTGTTTATTTGGTCTCTCTGGTTTGTTTGGTTGAACGAGTCTAACCAGATGAACGAAACAAACCAGATAAACCAGCCTTGCTCGTGAGTTGTGCTGATCGGATGCTTTTCTGTATAAGAATGATGGTGCATGTCATTGATTCCGCGCATTCTTCCTTTCTGTTTCGCACAGCCTCATGGGTTGTCGCAGGGCTCTGTGTCGGAGCCTTGACGAGCTGCGGGCTCTTCTCCAGCCGAAACGGCGACACGATCGGCTATTATCTCCCCTTGACCGTCCAACTTCGTGCTGATCCCAGTATCGCTGCGTCGCAGCTCCTCTATCAGGATGCCTGTGGCCAACAGCAGTCCTTGCTGCTGGGCGGTCTCTTGCAAGAACAGCTCACACGAAAAACGGGCCGCGTCTTTGAAAAGGTCCTGACTGGTGCGGCCGCATCCTCCGCGATCGCGGACGGGTATGTCGACGCATCGATCGGTCTGGCTCAGGTCGATCTGGCGATCGTTCGAAAGGCCAACAAGAGTTATCCGGCGATGGTCTCTGTGGGATTGGATTTTGCCTATACGGCTGCAGACGGCACGGTCCTGTACAGCAAGAAAATCCAAAGCATCGGTCGTGGAGAGGTGGAAGTCAGCGCCGCCTCTTGTGAGGTGAAGGGGCTCGAGAAGATTGCCCAGGAGGCCTTGAGCCTCGTCACAGACGGGATGGCCAAGCAACTCGGGACATCGACGAAGATCATCGTGGCTGCTGAAACCAGAAAGGCCGGTGGCGCCAAGCCGATGGTGGGGACCGTCCCGCCCCCCTCTCCGATTGCAACCGGTGGAACATCCGCTGCGGTGAAACAGCCCGTCGCGCCGCAGTCGTCGGCAGCGGTGCCGATGCCGGTTCAAACGGATGAGCCCGCCACGGTCATATTTCGTGCGATCGTTCGTGATGAAAATCGCAATCAGGTACTGCATGCCGGTGAAGCCATCGCGATCGAAATCGAGGTGAAAAACGAAGGGCCTGGCATGGCACGGGCCATGGAGCTGTCGGTGACCTCGACGCCACCCTTGGTCGAGCAGATTCCCGGGCTGGTCTCCGTCGGGGATCTGCAGCCAGGCGAAGTCAAACGCCTGACGTTGGACGGCAAAGTCGGCGAGGTTCCAGCGGCCGTGCAGGCGGAGCTCACGCTGATCTTGCGAGCCGGATCTCCAACGGTCCAGCTGCCCTCTCCTAAAAAGTTTCTCGTGGCGATGAAGCCTGCCTCTGCGCCGGGGGCCCAGTCTCTGCCGGTCGACGTCGATCAGCTGCCGAAACGGACAGGTTTGCTCAAGCAACCGAAGGCGGTAGGCATTACCGTCGGGGTGGGCCAGTTTCGTGAGAGCAGCATCGCCCGGGTCAAGTATGCGACGCGGGATGCGGAGCAGGCCGCCACCTACCTGAGATCGATCGGTGGGATTCCTCACGCGCGGGTGCGTACGCTGCTCGATGGTCATGCCCTCAAGAGCGACCTGGCCGAGGCCCTGGAAGAATGGCTGCCTAAACTGGTCGACCCCACTACCGTGGTTTATATTTCGGTCACGGGCCGTGGCGTGGTCGATCCGATTACCGGCGCCGTGTCGATGGTGTTGTTCGACAGCATGCCCGCGACCGGGACACGCCTCTACTCGCTGCGCCGGCTACAGGAATCCCTGGAGAAGTTGCCGATTCAGCAGGTCGTTGTGATGCTCGACCTCTCGCTGGAGTCGGCGTCCGGCACGGAGTCGGCCGCCATGACCGTTCCCCTCTGGGGGCAGGAGGGGGCGGTCAAAGACAAGATCATGTGGATGATCGGCAACCGGGGACTGCAAGAATCCCATAGTTATGACCCGGGCCAGCATGGGCTCTTTGCCTATCAATGGCTCAAGGGTCTGGGCGGGGCCGCAGATCTCGATAAGGACGGGGCGATCCTGGCTGGTGAGCTCTGCGCCTATACCAAGGGGCAGGTTCTCAAGATCTCTCAAGAGCAGTATGGCAAGGAGCAGGAGCCCCTCTGCCTTCCGGGGCCAGGCCAGGGGGCCATGGTCAGGCTGCAGCCTCTGGCCCGGTTCAAATAATGGACATGAGAAGGCCTGATTTCTCGCCTATCGTCTGCCGTTGAACGAAAAACCTCTTGAGGCTGAGAAAAAACCCGTGTAAGTTGTGGCTTCTCTCGCGAGGGCCGGCGTAGCTCAGTTGGTAGAGCAGCTGTTTCGTAAACAGCAGGTCGTCCGTTCAATCCGGATCGCCGGCTCCACACCTCGCGTAATCCGATATCTCTCCCTATGAGAATAGGAATTCAGGCTCTCACGTTGCTCTGCGGTCTGCTGCTGTCAGGCTGCCTCTCCCCCATTACGCTGAATCGAGCCGTGACGGCCTATGATCAGGCGGTCACGGATGCCATCTCAAAGCAGTTGCTCATCAACATCGCGCGCGCCCACCAGCATCAACCGATTCACTTCACCGGCGTCTCGAACATCGCCGCGACGTTCGACTTCCGTGTCAGTGCCGGCGCCACGCCGGCACTCACGGGAGACGCCAGCAAAGCGCTCATGCCGATCTTCGGCGGCAGCGTGGCGGAGAACCCCACCATCAGTATCGTGCCGATCGAAGGGGAAGAGTTCACCAAGCGGCTGTTGACCCCCTTTCAGGAAACCAAGTTCACACTCTTGCTCCGGCAGCGATTCGACATCGATCTGTTGCTCAGGCTGATGGCGCAGGAGCTGCGGATCACGAAGAATGGGGAGGAAGTCTCCTACCGCAATATGCCGGCGGATCGAACAGGTTACGAGATGTTCCGCCGGGTGGTGACGCACATCTCGGCTATTCAGGACGCGAATCAGCTCCATGCCGAACCGCTTGTCTACAATCGGTCCTGGACGATTCCTGCCAACTCGGTCACAGCCGAAGGCTTCCAATCGTTACAAAAAGAATATCTCGTGACCTACAGCCAGAAAGACAATACCTATACCCTTCGAAAGCAAATCACGGGACGCATTCTCATCACCAACTATGACCCTGACACGCTTGCACCGGAGGAACGGGCCCGGTTGATCGACGAAGCGGAAGAAGGGCACCTCAACGATGTCTCTTTCGACATCCGCCCAGGACACGTCGGAGGGGAATACCCCCTCAAGGGAGATTTCCGGCTGCGGAGCTTCAATACCATTCTTAACTTTCTGGGTCGATCGCTGGGAGAAGACCCTGAATACCACGTCGAGAGTGATCCACGGACACCAGCATTCTTCGAAAATCCAGACCACACAATGGAACTGGTACTGTCGGATGGAGCTCCATCAGAAGCTGACCTGTCGATTCAGTCCCATGGGAAACATTACTCCGTGAACACCACGGGACCGGCGGCGCGCTGGAATCGCGAGGCCTTCCAATTGTTATACCTGCTGTTCCAAATGACCGTGAGCGAGGTCCCTCGCGTCGGTGTGCCGAGCATCACCATTGCGAAATAACGTCGTCGCCTCGTTGGGCAGCAGCCTCTGCTGATTTCAGAGCGTTTCTTCCTCCGCCATCACCACATACCGGAGCGGTCCACCGGGACTGATTGCATCGAAGGGATAACAGGTCACCAGCGCCAGTTGGTGCCCCTCTGTATCCTGTCCGATCGATCCCCTGTTCACATCCACGACCGTGGCGCTGGTCACGCGATACCGATGGACCTGCTGATTTTTAGCCGTGAGCAGAATCTCGTCGCCTGCCTTCAATCGCTGCAAAAACCGAAAATGCGTATCGCGGTGTCCGGTGAGAATTGTCGTCCCCCTCGAACCGGGCGGGGCGCTCGATTCCAGATAACCAGGTCCAAAGGCCAGCGTGCGGCCATAGGCGCCGTTCAACACAATGAGATCGATGTCTTTTGATGGAACCGTGAGCCTGGCCACGGGCCAGGTATCGGCCCAGGGCCAGGGGGGCACAGGTTCTTGGGCTGCCACTGTGCCGGCCCAAGCCCGTTGTAACAGGACTTGGGCCAGGTGGGCCTTGAGGTAGATCCAGGCGCCGCTTCCCGTCTGCCATAGACCTGCCAGGACCAAGGCGAGAACCAGGAGGGGCATCGCCTTGGTCTTGATGCATGGTCCGGTCACGCGACCACTCCCTGCCGTCGCCAGAGCAGGCCCGCTGCTGCTAACAGCAACAGCCCGAACAGTAATTGGATCGGCCCATTCGTCCCGGTCTTCGGCAGGGATGACCCGTCATGGTAGCCGTCAAGGCCCATCAGGCTGAATCCTTCCTCAAGGCCGTCGCCAGTGTTCCGGCCGCGGTGCTGTTCTACGGCTCCGACGCCGGGCTCGTCAGTGAGCGGGCGGTGGTCTTGGCCCGCCGCCTGGCAGAGCGTGACGACGGCGAGATCCTGCGCATCGAGGATGCCGACCTGGAGGATGAACCAGGCCGCATCGGCATCGAG
>SWDR01000003.1:118307-120762 GCA_005116815.1 Nitrospira sp.
ACCACAGCGGGACCAGCATCTGGATCTCCTGGCGACCGAGCTGAAGGAATTGCGAGAGACCTTACAGACACTGAAATAGTCCGACGACGGAGACCGGTGATGATGGTGCCACTCCGAGCCTTATCGGGCGCCGCTCCGGGAAACAGACAGGGGCTACAGCATCTGCGCCCTTAGCGGGGGATACGTCGGACGCGGCATTCGTCACACGTAGAGAGGTCATCTATGGCGCCACAACCGACCGCGCAGCAACTCATCGAGGGTCAACGGCAGGATTGGAACCGGGTCGCCAGTGGCTGGGAGAAATGGGACCGGTTCTTTGATGAGCAGTTAGCCTGTCTGAACCATCGGCTCGTGGCCGATGCCCGGCTTCGCTCGGGCATGAAGGTCCTCGACCTGGGTTCCGGCACCGGCTATCCCGCGATCCTTGGCGCACACACCGTTGGACCAACCGGCCAGGTCATCGGGATGGATCTCGCCGAACAGATGCTCGCTGCTGCAAGGCGAAAAGCCATGTCGCGTGGGCTGGCGAATATGACCTTTCAAACCGGCGACGTGACGAGCCTCCCATTCGAGGCGAACGCCTTCGATGCCATCACCAGCCGTTTTTGTCTGATGTTCCTACCGGAGATTCCGAAAGCCGCGGCAGAGATCGCGCGAGTACTCAAGCCGGGAGGCTGGGTGGCAGCCGCTGTCTGGTCGGCGCCGGAAAAGAATCCATCGATCGGCCTCTCGATGATGGCCATCAAGCAGGTCATCGAGCTGCCGCCGCCGGACCCTACTGCGCCAGGCATCTTTCGGCTCGCGAAGCCAGGCGATCTCGCGGGGATGCTCCAACAGGCCGGATTGATCGATGTGACAGACCAGGAGTTCCTCGCGGAATGGTCCTATGCGTCAGCCGACGAGTACTATACGAGCCTCATGGACATCGCCGCGCCGATTCAGAATCTCATGGCACGACTCTCGCCGGCACAGACACAAGAAGTGAGACGCCTCATCACCCAAGCCATTACCCCATTCCAGAAGGATAATCACATCGTATTCCCATTTGCCGTGCGGATCGTCGCAGCACGGAAACCACGCTGACCGATACCATGGCATCGAAACACGACGGGTTTCGAGACTTCGTCCTGGATCAACTCAGCGAACTACCGGGCCTGACCTCCCGTGCCATGTTCGGTGGATACGGACTCTACCAAGGAGACCGGTTCTTCGGGATCGTTCACAAGGGCCGGCTCTACTTGAAAACCGATCGGCTGACCGCGCCTCACTATCGCGACCGGGGCATGAAGCCCTTCACACCCACGTCCACTCAGACGCTCAAGAATTATTACGAGGTTCCGGTCGACATCTTAGAAGCTCCCGATGACCTCCTCGCCTGGGCCTCTCAATCCGCGCAGGGATAACAATCCGCTGTATTCCTTACGCCATCGACTCCCCATGACCGGAATGGCTCAGATAACATATGAAATTACTCCCACTCTAAGTGATCGCGCCGAGACGGATCCCTCTATATAATGACATGAATCGACAGGATCGCTTTCACCAGGAAACAACTCTGTGATCCACCCATTCAGGTCTCTTCTCCTCATGGCAATGCTGAGCGCAGTCTTCTGTCAGATCGCCTGGGCCGATGAACGTCCGGCTCCGAAGAATGTATGGCAAACGGTCCAGACTCCTCTCACAACCGATCAGCCGGTACCGCGACGGCCCTGGGTACTCCGCGACCGGGAAATCGTGCTCGACCTTCCCCTGCTCCAGATCCTCAAGGATGCCGGAGCCAGGCCCCACCCCAGAATCACCGTCGAGTTGTTCGATGGGACCAGCCAGGAACTGGATATCAGCTCCACTATCTCCCGCAGCAACGATACCGCCGTGATCCGCGGCACCTTCAAGCCGCCCTCGAAGGGGGACTTTACCTTTGTCGTCAACGGATCGCTGCTCGTCGGCACCATGCAGTTAGGCGACCGCCTTTACAAGACCGAACACATCACCAACGGCCGACTACGGCTGCTCGAAATCGACCCCGATAAATTGCCGCCGGATTGAGCCTCGCCCGATCAGGCTGATGGCGATTCCCCGTTTGCTGTGCGACAGTGATCTATGGCTCTACTCCCGACTATCTGGACCATCGGCCATTCGACGAGACCGATCGGTGAGTTCATCGAGTTGCTGCGTGCCCACTCCATCAATCTCCTCGTCGACGTGCGAACCGTTCCACGGTCGGGTCACAACCCGCAATTCAATTCAGAAACTCTCGCCGAAACCCTGAGGGAGGCAAGCCTCACCTATCTCCACATGCCGGCGCTTGGAGGCCTGCGAAAGGCCAGAAAAGATTCGAGCAACGATGGATGGAGAAATGCCAGCTTTCGAGGGTATGCCGACTATATGCAGCAGGACGAATTCCGGAATGCGCTGGAAGCGCTGATGACGCATGGCCGGCAAGGATCACTTGCGA
>SWDR01000003.1:120862-147360 GCA_005116815.1 Nitrospira sp.
CCCTGGCGCTGTCACCGATCCTTGATTGCCGATGCGCTGGCAAGCAGAGGCTGGACCGTCAGACACATCCTCTCGCCGGTCAAGGCAGACGAGCATCGGCTGACGCCCTTCGCGGTCGTCGATGGAGACAGGATCGTCTATCCTCAACCGGCCGATCCTCTTGCTCCACCCAGGCTCTTCTAACGCCATGTGGTATGGATGGCTCGCAGACCTGATCCTCTGCCTCCATGCAGGCTTTGTCCTCTTCGTCATCGTCGGAGGGTTCTTGACGGTGAAGTGGCCTCGTACCGCCTGGCTGCATCTGCCGGCGGTGTTATGGGGTGCGACGATCGAATTCACCGGATGGATCTGCCCGCTCACGCCACTGGAAATTTGGCTCCGAGAACAGGCTGGCCAACAAGGCTATCGCAAGGATTTTCTCTCCCATTATCTGCTGCCGACCTTGTATCCAGACGGTCTGACTCGCGACATGCAACTCCTACTCGGCCTCATCGTCCTGGCCATCAATCTTTCGGTGTATGGATGGTTGTGGCGTCGATCTCAGAGGCAACGGCCTTGACGGCGCGGACAGCGAAGGCGGCATTGGCGGATACAATACCGGACATCCAAACCGGAATAGCCTCCGTAGGAAAAGTAAGACGAAAGAAGAGCGGCCCACTTTTCCATGGGCCTACTTACCACTACCAATAGGAGGGTCTACCATGTACAAACAGTTTGCCTCGTCACTTGTCTTCAGCGGATTGCTGCTCACCCTTGGCGGCTGCAACACGACAGAGTCGCCCGGCTCCAAGATGACGGCTGCCGATGCAAAGTCGGCAATGGCCCCCTCGATGGCGGCCCAGTCTGGCCCTGATGGCACCGTCGCCCTTCCCGCCGACTACAAGTCCTGGCCCAAGTTCCTGGGCGATATCCCAAAGGGCGAGGCCAAGCAGGTGCGGGACATCTACATCAATCGAACCGGTGCCCGAACTTCAGCAGGCCAACCGTTCCCGAATGGGACCGTGATGGTCATGGAGATCTACAAGGCCACGATGGATGGCGACAAGCTGGCGACCGGCATGGATGGAAAGCCGGTGAAAGGCGACCTCGCCAAGGTGTTCGTGATGGGCAAGGAGCAGGGCTGGGGTGACAAGCTCCCCGACAATCTGAAAAACGGCGATTGGGCCTACGCCGCCTACGATGCCACCAGCAAACCCCTGATGGAAGACTTCACGAAGTGCCGTGCTTGCCACATGCCGTTGGCGCAGAAAGATTTTGTGCATCGGTACGATGAGTACTTCGACAAGCGCGGACGGATGTAGAGAGACGTTCGGAAGGGGGGGCTTCGGCTCCCCCTTTTTTCGCAGATCCCTTTGTAAGAAACACGTTTGCCGCCCGACTCTCAGAAGGCCTGTCTCAGGACAAATCGCCAGAATAGGCAGGAGTTGACGGACATGCGTCAGTATTGATACATGGAGAGCCATCCATCTCTCTACCAGACCGCGAGGACACGATGCCCATAGACGAAATTGCGCAAAAAGTCAGCGAGCGCTACGCCCGGGCCGCCAGTACGGGAGAGCAGATGTGTTGCCCGACCAGTTACGACATGGCGAACCTGAAATCCTTCATCCCGGAAGAGGTCCTCAAGATCTCCTACGGATGCGGCACCCCGGCCGGCTTGAAAACGGTCCGCCCCGGTGAAACGGTGCTGGACATCGGCTCAGGGGGCGGCATCGATTGTTTTGAAGCCTCGCGCCTCGTCGGTCCGACCGGCCGAGTGATCGGCATCGATATGACCGATACGATGTTGGAGATCGCCCGCAAAAACGCCATCGTAGTCGCCACCAACCTTGGCTACCCCGCCTCCAACGTCGAGTTTAAGAAGGGGATGGCCGACGCCATGCCGGTGGCGGAGAACACGGTCGACTTGATCATTTCCAATTGTGTCATCAACCTCGCGCCCAATAAGCGGAAGGTGTTCCGCGAGATGTTCCGCGTCGCCAAGCCAGGGGGACGATTCACAGTCTCCGATATCGTAGCCGACCAGCCGGTTCCGCAATACCTGATCCACGATGCGAAGAAATGGGGCGATTGTTTGTCCGGCGCCCTCACGCTCACCGACTACATGGCAGGCATGACCGACGCAGGGTTCGTCGGCATTCATCTCATCACATCGTCGCCCTGGCAGCGGATCGACGGCATCCACTTTTTCTCGGTCACCTTGACCGGCTACAAGCTGCCGACCCAACTCCCGACCGCTGCCCCGCGCTATGCGACGCTTCGCGGTCCCTTCAGTCGTGTCGTAGATGAGCGAGGCACGGCTTACCTGCGCGGGATTCCTCAACCACTAACGCAGGACCTGGCCCTGCTCTTGAGTCAGCCTCCCTTCGACTCCTTGTTTATCTTCTCGCCCAATCCGCGCTGGCTGGACCGGGCCGATCCTCGCTGGGCTTCCGTGCTTCCTTCACAGGATCCTTGTCTGTGGACGGGCGATTTCGCGCTCCTGGCTGGCCCCTTCCTGGAAGTCTGCGATGACGACCACCATCTGTTCCGCCGCGGCGAGCCGGTCGAAATCTGCTCCAAGACACGCAGGGTGCTCGAAACAAATGGTTACAGCTCGCACTTCGCCATACTCAATCGCGCCGGCGAACCGGCGGGCGGCGAAGCGGTGAGTTGTGCGCCAACGGGCGGTTGCTGCTGAGGGCGACGATGGCGCTCACCCTCTTAGGCCGGCACAATCCCCTCGCCTCTTCGACTGAACAGCTGCGCATTCTCGACGCCACAACCGGGATCGCTCCCTTTCAAACCCGCCTCACTCAGACGGGGGTCACGTCGCTCCAGGCCTCAGGAATGACGGTCTTCCAAATCAACGTCGGCAAACTCTGTAACCAGACTTGCCGCCATTGCCATGTGGATGCGGGGCCCGATCGCACGGAAAGCATGTCACGCGAAACGGCAGAGCTCTGCATCCAGGCTCTCGCCAAGACCGATATTCCCACGGTGGATGTTACCGGAGGCGCGCCGGAACTGAACCCCAACTTTCGTTGGCTGGTCGAGCAGGCCCGCGGACTCGGACGGCATGTAATGGACCGCTGTAATCTTTCGGTGCTGCTCATTCCCTCGCAGGCAGACCTGGCAGACTTCCTGGCGTCCCATCACGTCGAGATCGTCGCCTCACTCCCCTCCTATCAGGCCAGTCAAACCGATGCCCAGCGGGGCGACGGAATTTTCCAAAAATCGATCGAAGCACTGCGACTGCTCAATCGACTGGGCTACGGCCGGCCGGACAGCGGACTTGCCCTGAACCTTGTCTACAATCCGGTGGGAGCCTTTCTTCCGCCCAAGCAAGAGGCGATCGAAGCGCAGTTTCGCAAAGAACTTCGGGCCAAGCATGGGATTGAGTTCAACCATCTCTATACGATCACCAATATGCCGGTGAGCCGATACCTGGAGTTTCTGGTGGAGAGTGGGAACTACGAGCAGTATATGGAACGGTTAGCCAACGCCTTCAACCCCGCTGCCGCAGCCGGCGTCATGTGCCGCTACACGATCTCCGTGAGCTGGGATGGGAAGCTCTACGACTGCGACTTCAATCAAATGCTGGATCTCCCCGTCGATCATGGGGCACCCGCCCATATCCGCGACTTCGATCCGGCCCTACTGAACCGACGTCAAATCACGACCCGCAACCATTGCTACGGCTGCACCGCTGGAACTGGCTCATCCTGCGGCGGCTCGGTCACAGCGTAACTTCTTGCCCTATCCACGAACGAGACTGGCAAACCTGACGGAGTTACCGGTTGGAAAGCCCCTGGCGCTGACCTATCCGGACCAATCTTCGCCGATCAGCCTACTAAAACTAGGCCGGAGAGCAGTCAACGGCGCAGGGCCCGACCAGGACATTGTGGCGTTCAGCCACTATTGCACGCACATGGGCGGAACGTTGACCTATCGATCCGAGACCGGGGCGTACCATTGTCCGCTCCACTACGCCATGTTCGATGCGGCAAAAGGCGGTCTTATCGTCATCGGCCAAGCCACGGACAATTTGCCACAGCTCGACCTTGACGTAGATGCCCACGGCAATATCTACGCGGTCGGGGTCAAGGGGTTGATCTATGGACGACAGGCAAACGTGCTGGCCTCACCAGACGCGAGATAGGAGAGAAGGAGCATCATTATGAGTACAACCCATCATGGCGAGGACCGAGTCCCGGTACCTCCCACCAACGCACAACAGTTCACCACCGTGTGCTCCTACTGCATCGTAGGATGCGGGTATCGAGTCTTCAAATGGCCGCAGGGGCAGGAAGGCGGACCGAAGCCTCATCAAAATGCGTTGCATACGGACTTCACAAAGCAGCAAGCCGAGCGGTCCGGCAAGTGGATCTCCTCCTCCATGCATAGCCTGGTCACCGAGCGCGACGGTCGCCGCTATCATGTCGTGGTACTCCCTGATTCGGACTGTGTCGTGAATCGCGGGAACCATTCCATCCGCGGCGGTACCCACGGTTCGGTCCTCTATAGCCGGGATCGTCCCACCGCGGACCGGCTGGCCTATCCACTCATCTATCGAGGCGGCAGCCAGCTACCGACGACCTGGGAAGACGCGATCGCACTCGGCGCTCATGTCATCAAAGCCTCCCTAGATACCTGGGGCCCGGATGCGATCGCCATGAAATTCTTCGATCATGGCGGAGGCGGCGGGGGATTCGAGAACAATTGGGCTGTCGGAAAGTTTTTCTTTACCGGCATCGGCACGCAGATGGCATCGATCCATAACAGGCCAGCCTACAATAGTGAAGTCTTCGCTTCAGGCGATGCAGGCGTCGCCGCTTTGCCCTCAGCCTATCTCGATGCCGAATTGGCGGATACCATCTTTTTGATCGGTGCCAACTCGTACGAGACTCAATCCATTTACTTCCTGGAACATATGCTCCCAAATCTCTCCGGCGCAACCATGGCCGAAAAGCAGCGTCTGTTGCCAGGGGAACCGCACCAGCCAGGGAAAATGATTATCGTGGACCCGCGACGGACGTCCACCGTGGCCATCGCTGAATCGGTGGCTGGCAAGGACAACGTGCTGCATCTCCAGATCAATAACGGGACCGACATTGCACTGCTGAATGCCCTCTCACGAATCGTCTACGAGCAGGGATGGCACGATCAGGCCTTTATCGCAAACCGAACCGACAACTTCGATGCGTTTCAAGCCAAGAACTTGACGCAGGACCTTGAGGACGCCGTACGCATCACCGGGATCGCGAAAGCTCAGCTGATCCAGGCGGCTGAATGGATTGCGAAACCGAAGACCGGCACAGCCAGACGGCGGACGATGATCCTATACGAGAAAGGTCTTATCTGGGGGCTGAAGAATTATGAAAACGTCGCCTCGGTGGTAGACCTGGCACTGTTGACCGGTAACCTTGGAAAGCCAGGCAGTGGATGCGGTCGCCTCGGAGGACACCAAGAGGGTTATAGCCGGCCAGCCTATCCGGGGAAGCGGCCTCCCGTAAATGTCGACGAAGTGGCGATCAAAGGCGGAGGCTCGAAAGTCTTCTGGGTCGGGGGATGCAATCCTGTCGGCGGCACGCTGAACGCTCAACAGTTCAGGCTTTCGATGGGGCGGCGCACAGCGCTCGTCAATGACGCCTTGAATCAGGCGACGGGAGCGACGACACAAGAGAAAGCGGCGGCTATCCTGAAGGCGTTTGAAGCAGGGGGATTGTTTTTGATCGTCCAGGATATCTATCCCGTTGAAACCGCCAAATATGCCCATCTCGTTCTTCCGGCCGCCCAATGGGGTGAAATGAATCTCACGTCCATCAATGGCGAACGCCGGTTGCGGCTCTACCAGAAGTTCATGGATGCGCCTGGCGTTGCAGAACCGGATTGGAAAATCATGGCTCTGATGGCGAAGAAGATCGAATCGCTGTATCGTGCCGAGGGTAAGACTGACATGGCCGATCGATTCGCAGGGTTTGATTGGAGGACCGATGAGGAAGTCTTCCGTGCGGCGTCAGTCGGCGTACAGGGCGCACAGGAAGACTATGGCGAGACGACCTACGCCATGCTGCGCACGCTCGGCACCAACGGCGTACAAACTCCGGTGACGAAGATCAGTCACGGTCTACCAATAGGCACGACACGGCTCTATGAGGATGGTGGAAAATTTACATTCATCCCGGCATCATGGCCGGGATTTCCCTCGCAGATCCAACAACTCATGAACGATCCTCGCTATCCGTTCTGGATCAACAATGGCCGCGCCAACCCTGGGTGGCAAACCCTCTATGACGACATGCGCAAACCGCTTGTGATCGGCCGGGAACCACTGCCTTATGTGGAGATTCATCCGCAGGATGCAGACGGGCTTGGCATCACCAACGGGGACCTCCTCGAGCTGTTCAATCCATACGGAACTGTCACAGCGATGGCCGTGATCACCGATGCCAACAGACCCGGACACCTGTTCATGTTATTTGAGCATCCCAGAGGCTGGCTGAATAGCCTGACGACCGACTATGTAGACCCGGCAACGACGATCCCCTATTACAAAGGGACCAAAGCCGGCATTCGTAAGGTGGGCGAGATGCCCGGCATCAAAGACACCGTGAGCTTTGTGCCGACAAATCGCGCGTGACGCAGAGTACCCCACATGGCGTAGTTCACCGGTATCAAGGAGCAGCGATGTCTCTCTTGTGGCTCTCCATCCTGTTGGCCTTCACGACTGGTTGTGCAACCGCACATGTACCGCCCAGAACCATCGTCGAAACGAACGAGGTCGTGGTTCGCCTTGAATCTGCGAGCAATGTCACCTTTTCGTCCGAACTCATGGAATACTCGCATCCTGTTGCCTTAACGGCAGATCAGGTCAGATTGTTGCTCGCATCGATCTCCGCTCGCATGAAAGTGGGGCTGCTCAGTTCGTTTCTCGGCACACCGGAAACGCCTCGCCTGTTCGACAACGCCGATCTCGATCGGCTCGTGCCGGCGATTCAAGAAGCTCTGGCAAGAGCAACACCGGAAGAAATCGTTGTGTTTCTTCGAACGAGAAATCCCCAAGGACCTCTGGTCGAGGTGACCTCCGGTACCCTATCCGTGCGCAACAAGGTCCTCGCGATCTCGGTATCCAACTTCCGGCATCCCGTGCGAATCGCGCCGTCTGATGTCGGCGCGACTGATCGATTGAGCGACGTGCGAGAAACATTAGGGTACGTGCAAACCTCTCCATGGATCTCGGTCGGCGAACAGGACTTTGCGGTGTTCTTCGATGACCCGAACTACCAGGTGACACCTCGTTCCGGCAGTCTTCTCCGATACCCTGAACGGACGCTGGCCCTCGCCTACCAGGCCTATCTGACGGTTCATCCGGATGTTCGAGCACGATTGGCAGAAATCGAGGAAGCCATGCAACAGACGCCCGGTGGAAAGCCGAGGGCAGAGGCCATTGCCGACTTGAAACGGAGAATCGCGGAACTTGAACAGGCCAATCGTTCACCCGCCGCACGACCACTCGATCCGTCGCCAGCGATCAGCCCCCCTGCCTCCATACCCTCAATGAGCCCGCCCCCCTCATCACCAGAGACACAGGATTCCCTACTGGAAGTAATCAAGCGGATGGAAACACGAATCGCCGAGTTAGAGCGACAGGTTCGAGAACAACCCGTTCGGTGATCCGACGGGAATCTGAACAGGTACTTACTCCACCTCCAAGGTCAGAAACTGACGAATCGACCAAGCAATCTCGTCGCGGACTCGACGAAAATCTTGCCGGCGCTCAGACGTATCGGACAGGGCTGCCGGGTCATCGAACCTCCAATGGAGCAGCCGGACAGCTCCGGACCAACGGGGACAACTCTCTTTGGCGCGGTCGCACACTGTAATCACAGCGTCGAATGGTTGAGAGAGATACTCCGCGGCATTCTTCGACCGATGTTGTGAAATATCGATTCCACCCTCAGCCATGGCTTCAACCGACCCTGGATTCAGACCGACCGGATGGGTCCCCGCGCTGAAGACCTCATAGCGATCGCCCGCCAAATGCCGCAACCACCCCTCGGCCATTTGACTTCGAGCCGAGTTGCCGGTGCAGAGGAATAGGATCCGTTCATTCATGCTGCCACATCGGGCCTGAACCAATGCCTGGTTCGATTACAGACCCCACAGACCGACAACATAACCGGCACTTCTACCAACACGCCCACCACGGTTGCTAAGGCTGCGCCGGACTCGGGACCGAACAGTGCAATGGCCGTCGCCACCGCCAATTCGAAAAAGTTGCTGGCCCCGATCAACGCACCAGGCGCTGCAATCGCGTAAGGCACATGAAATCGATGCATGAGCCCATAGGCCAACGATGCGTTCACATACACTTGAAGCAGAATCGGCACGGCAATCAAGGCCACATGAACCGTCTTGCCCATGATGTTCTGCGACTGGAAGGCGAAGATGAAGACCAGGGTGAGGAGCAAGGCCATAATGGTGACCGGAGCAAATTTTGGCAGGAGCACGCCGTCAACCCACCGCTGTCCCTGTTGGCGCACGAGCCAAGTCCGGAGTCCCCATCCGATCGCCAACGGAATCACGATGAACGCCAGGACCGAGTAGAGCAGGACATCGAAGGGAACGGACAAGGAGGAGGCGCCGCTCACCAGTAGCCCAACAATCGGCGCAAACAACAGGAGCATGATGAGATTGTTCACGGACACCTGGACCAGCGTATAGGCAGGGTCCCCGTCCGTCAGATAACTCCACACAAAGACCATCGCGGTGCAGGGGGCCGCAGCTAGAATGATCGTCCCTGCAATGTACTGATCGGCTTCAGCCGGCGTGATCCATGCGGCAAACACGATACGAAAGAAGAGCCAGGCAAAGAATGCCATCGAAAACGGTTTAACCACCCAATTGACGAACAGGGTGATGAACAGTCCGGTCGGACGTGTCCCGACATGGCGAATCGAGGCGAAATCGACCTTCATCATCATCGGCACGATCATCAGCCAGATCAAGATGGCAATCGGCAAGTTGATATGGCTGCCTTGACCGAGCTCCATCGCCCGCAATGATTGGACAAGGTCCGGTGCCGCCTGCCCGAGCAGGATGCCCACGATCATGCAGAGCGCGACCCAAATCGTCAGATAGCGCTCAAAAGGATTCAGCTGCTTTTCGGCTACCGACTGCGTGTTCATCAGCTCAGTCTCCATCCTCCCCACGAGTGAATCATCAAGAATAATTGATCAGTTAATCAAGAAAAGCTAACAACGTGAGCTCGGGCGAACGGTTCTCCTCGTGGCCTTAAGCGAACCAACAAGCTCTTCAAGCTCCTCAACCGCTTCTGAGTTGATGGCGTAATAGATCCAACGGCCTTCCGGCCGATCGAGAATCAAGCTCGCGTCCTTCAACACCTTTAAGTGAAAAGACAGACGCGACTGCCCAGTCTGAAGGGCATCCGTCAATTCACAGACGCAACGCTCGCCCTCCTTGAGCTGATCGAGAATCTCCAGCCTGGTCTCATCCGCCAGCGCATGACAGAGCTCGGCTGTTTTGGCTCGATTCTTCCCTGACAGAGTAGGCATAGCTCCTTATACATCAAGAATTCATGATGGATCAAGCGGGGATGATCCTGATTGCGTAAACTTCTGGCAGTCTGCTAAGGTGACGCCGATAGAGTTCAGTCTCCACCATCACTGGATACATACCTCACATGGTTTGGGACCCAAAAGATCCTTGGAGCAAAAAGAGCGACCCGCTTGAGGACGCCCTCAAGCAGGCCCAATCGCAATTCAAAAATCTGATGCCCTCGAGCGGATTCAGAAACGTTGCCCTCGCCGCCTTGGTCGTCTTCCTTGCCTGGCAAAGCGCGTTTATCGTCGCCCCTGATGAGGAGGGCGTCGTGAAGCGGTTCGGCGTTCCTGTCCGGACCGTCGGACCAGGCCCCCATGGGAAGATCCCTCTGATCGAAACCGTCCTGCAACCAAAAGTTGAAAAACTCCATCGTATCGAAGTCGGCTTCCGCACGGATCGCCAAGGCCGTCAGCAAATGCTGGCACAGGAAGCCTTGATGCTCACCGGCGACATGAACATTCTCGCCATTGAGTTTATCGTCCAATACAAGATCAAAGAATCTGCGAACTATCTCTTCAGCGTCGCAGAAATCCATGAGACGATCGGCAAAGCGGCTGAAGCCTCAATGCGAGAAGTGGTCGGCAAGAGCAAGATCGACGAGGCCTTGACCACCGGCAAAGCCCAGATTCAACAAGATACCTTGGTTCTCCTCCAATCAATTCTCGACCAATACCACGGCGGCGTCCAGGTCGCAGCCATCCAACTTCAAGATGTCGATCCTCCCGAAGCCGTGGCCGCAGCATTCAAGGACGTGACAAACGCGAAGGAAGATCGGGAGAAACTGATCAACCAGTCACAGAGCTATCGCAACGACATTCTCCCCAAAGCCAAAGGTGAGGCTGCGCAGGTAGTAAACCAGGCCAAGGGCTATGCTCAGGCGCGACTGAACCGTGCCCAGGGTGAGGCTAACCGGTTCACGGCCACCTTGAGAGAATATAACCAGGCCAAAGACATCATCAGCAAGCGGCTCTACATCGAAACGATGGAAGAGATTCTGCCGAACATCGAGAAAGTCATCATCGATGGCAAGGGCGGAGATCGTGTGTTGCCCTACCTTCCACTCGAACGGCTCAAAGCCAAATCCGGTGCCGCAGCTGAGGAGCAGAAACCATGACCAAACAGGGATTCATCATCGCACTCCTGGTGGTCGTCGTTGGGCTCTTTATCCTGGGAGCTTCACCACTCTTCATCGTGGACATCACTCAGAATGCGATTGTGGTCGAACTGGGAAAACCCAAGCGCAATATCACAGAGCCGGGCCTCTATCTGAAAGTGCCGTTTATTCAAGAGGTCACGTACTTCGACAAGCGCTTATTAGATTACGACTCGGACCCCCAAGATGTAATCACGCAAGATAAGAAGACCCTCCTGCTTGACAACTACGCCAAATGGAGAATTGTCGACCCTCTGAAGGTTTATCAGAACTTTCAGAGCCAACGGGGAGCCTACCAACGGCTGCACGACATTATTTACTCGGAACTCCGGGTCGAACTCGGACGCCATGATCTCCTTGAAATCGTCGCGACCGGTCGTCATGACCTCATGGCAATCGTGACTCAACGATCGAATGAGAAGGCCTCCGCCTATGGGATCGAGATTCAGGATGTGAGGATCAAACGCGCCGATCTTCCTGAGCAGAACGAAAAGGCCGTGTTTGCCAGAATGCAGGCTGAACGGGAACGACAAGCGAAGCAGTACCGCGCAGAAGGCGCCGAGGAAGCGCAAAAGATTCGCTCTGAAGCAGAGAAAGACCGTGAGATCATTCTCGCGCAGGCCTATAAAGAATCTGAGGAGCTTCGAGGCGCAGGGGATGCGAAGGCTTTCAAAGTCTACGCCGACGCCTATCGGCAGGATCCAAAGTTCTTTGAATTTACCAGATCGATGGAAGCCTACAAGAAAGCCTTCAAAGACAAGTCCACCCTGGTAGTGAGTCCAGATTCAGAATTCTTTCAATACCTGAAGCATCGCTAGCCCTCAGGACAGCCCCACGATCTCCCCAGTCGCTGGATCAATTCCAATCCGTTCGCCTGCCGGCTTCTTCGGCAACCCCGGCATCAGTTGAATGCCAGAACAGACCGCGGTGAGAAACCCAGCCCCCGCGAGCATTCGCACCTCCTTGATCGGCAGCGTAAAGCCGGAAGGGCGACCCTTCAACGCAGGATCGTGCGACAGGGATAGCGGTGTCTTAGCCATACAGATAGGCAACTGATCCAGTCCAATCTGCTGGGCCAGTTCGATCTCTCGTTCGGCTGCTGCATCGAACGACACGTCTGAGGCTCCGTACATCTGCGTGGCAATGGTCTGGATTTTCTTCTTAATCGGCCAGGCGATGTCATAGAGATGTTTAAACGTGGACGGCTGCTCTGTGGCCTTGGCCACTGCCCTAGCTAAATCCTCAGCTCCTTTTCCGCCATCGGCCCAATGGGTCGAAACTGCGGCATCGACCGCGCCAACCTCCCGGGACCGTGCTCGAACCCATTCCAGCTCCGCCACCGGATCATCGACAAACGCATTGACCGCCACCACCACCGGAATTCCATGGGCTTTCACATTCGCAATGTGCTGCTCCAAGTTCGCGAAGCCTTTGACCAAGGCCTCTTGATTCGGTCCGGTCAGCCCTGCTGGAAGGGGCATGCCAACCTTGACCGTTCCACCACCCCCGTGAAGTTTGAGTGCCCGTAGCGTCGCCACGACCACAGCCGCTGCAGGCTTGAATCCAGAGAGGCGACACTTGATGTTGAAGAATTTTTCCGCACCAAGATCGCTCCCAAATCCAGCCTCCGTGACGACATAATCCGCACAACGAAGCGCGATAGCATCGGAAAGAATCGAACAATTCCCATGGGCGATATTGCCAAAGGGACCCGCATGGACAAACGCCGGCGTTCCCTCCAAGGTCTGAACCAAGTTCGGCAATAACGCTTCCCTGAGCAAGACAGCCATGGACCCGGCACAGCCAAGCTCTTCCGCCCGTATAGGTTTCCCACTCGTTGTAAACCCGACGATGACCTGCCCGAGCCTCTGTCGTAAGTCTGCTTGGCTCGAGGCTAACGCGAGCATCGCCATGACCTCTGACGCTTCGGTAATGACAAATTCGCCCGAGCGTCCGACACCCCCCTCACCCAACGAGATCTTTCTGAGTGCCCGATCGCTGATCCCCAATGTCCGAGGCCAGGTGATTCGATTCGGATCTACATGGAGTTCATTCCCATGAAATAGATGATTATCGAGAAATGCTGAGAGGAGGTTGTGACTGGCAGATACTGCATGGGCATCGCCAGTCAGGTGGAGGTTGATGTCCTCCATCGGAAGAACCTGTGCTCGCCCTCCCCCGGTTCCTCCACCTTTGATCCCGAATACCGGCCCCAACGAAGGCTGTCGAAGTGTGACGGCCGTTCGATGCCCGAGACGGGAGAGGCCCATGGCAAGGCCGATGGAAGTGGTCGTCTTGCCCTCCCCAAGCGGAGTGGGGTTTATGGCAGTGACCAGTACATACCGACCCAGGGGAGCAGATCTGAGCCGATCGAGTGCATCGAGTGAGACCTTAGCCTTCAGCCGTCCAAACGGAAGTAATTCGCTCTCTCGGAGGCCAAGTTGACCAGCGACATCCTGAATCGGACGTGCCTTCACCGATCGATTGATCTCGATGTCTGTCATAAAACAAGTCCTCTCGTGCCTTCATCACCTTACAGGCGCGAGAGTATAACATAGGCAATTGAGCGAGCCGGGGATTACGTGGGGTCTGACGACTGCATTAGATGTGGCCTTGTCAAAACCCATTCGGCAAATAACAAGACCACTGATTGGGATGGGAAACCGACCGAACTATTCGAGAATATACTTTACCGGATCGAACGTCTGCCCATGGACCTTAACCATGTAATGCAAATGAGGTCCCGTGGCTAACCCGCTGCTACCGACTAAACCAACAACTTCGCCACGCTTGACCCGTTGCCCTTCTTTAACCAAAGACTTAGCGAGATGGCCATAGAGGGTTTCGATACCAAAACCATGGTCGATTTTCACAAGGTTGCCCAGCTTAGGATCGAAACCGACTGTTGTGATCCGTCCCTGAGCCGGAGCCTGGACAGGGGCATTGGCCGCAGCGCCAATATCCAGCCCATCGTGCCAAGCAGGCTTTTCAGTAAATGGGGAAACCCTCGGCCCGAATCCAGAAGTGACCCATCCTTTAACCGGCCATATAGAGGGGGTTGCTGCCCACCTGGAAGACTTCTGCTCAGCTGCTAAAGAGAGTTCTTGAAGGAATTGCTCCTGGGTCGTAGCTTCTTTCGATAACCAGTCAATGCCATCCTTAATTGAGGCGATCATCTCCTGCTCGGTGAGACCATTCGAATCGACAGAATGGCTCGTTTGAGTCCCAGGAGTAGACTGGCTAGACTCTGTCGAACTGGGATGCCCCCCCCCGTCTTCAGTCTTAAAAGCTTTCTCAGTCTGGAGAACAGTGTTCCCCTCTGGCAGAGGCCCGTCCTCACCTCCCCGACCATTCGCAACATCACCTGTCTTGGGAGCCTCGATGCCCAACATGACACGAAGTCGCTGATTGACCTCCTTCATGCCTGTTAAGCGCTTCTTCAGATCATCCACGGCTCCAGAGAAGGCGGCTGTCTGCTCCCGTGCGCTCATCGCTTCTGCGCGGAACGCTGAGAGCTCCCAGACCTCACCAGTTCTGATCACATAATGTGAAATGATCAGGATGTCGGCTAATATGAGAATTGCTCCGACAATCAACAGCTTACTGACAAATTTGCGTGGGAAACTAAACCGGAGAGGCTTGGCTGTTGAGCCACGAAAGATTACGACAGTATAGGCATCGCTATTTTCTGTACCGTTTACTTGCCCCATAACCATTCACCCCCTGCTGAATGGGCTCCCCCAGCTGTCCAAGATAGTCCTCCGCGAGTGTACCTATCCAGGTTGCTTCGGTCAACCCCTCACATTTAATATGACAGAATGCTCAATATAAGCAATTAGATATGAGTCTCTCCCCGCACCCAATTCATATACTGATCGAGGCCTGCTCCGATCTCCAACGCCACGATCTCAGGGGTTTCATAACTGTGCATCGCCTTAATCGACTTCTCGAGTGCTTGGTACCGAAGCTCTGTGGATTTCAGCATCAGGAGTGTCTCTCCTGATTTGATAACTTTTCCCTTCCACCGATAGATCGACTTGATACCGGGGATGACATTCGCACAGGCAGCCAGTCTGGCATTCACCATTTTCTCCCCGATCCTTACCGCTTCTTTCTGACTTGCCGTTGTCACCAAAACAATGAGAACCTTCGTTAAGACCTTTTTCATAGGAGAAGCGCCCTTTGAAAAATACCTTTCTCCTCCCTCTCCAACTATATCTCCCTCACTACTGATGGCCTGGTAACGCAATTTCCGGACCAGCCATTCAGGAAGATACTTACTTTTACAGCTTTATCAATATGTTGCGTTTATCAATCGTGCAAATCACACTATTCATCTCCCTCAAATCGTGTCGTCTAGACCACATAAAGACGACGAAATCACAAAAATGTACAGTTACTTATCACCCTTGCTCAAATATCATCGGCTTACCGCCTCACTAACAACCCCAGCAGTACCCAAGAAAACAAATACCTTGATCATTGACAGCCTTTTCACCCCTCACATATGATGCCCGCAATTTAAGGAGGCTACTCATGGGCTTTGCCATTTCCCCAAAAGAGCTGAAAGCAAGACTTGATAAGGGCGACAAGCTGGTACTGGTCGATGTGCGGGAAGACTGGGAATACTCCCTTGCAAAGATTGAAGGATCAACCCTCATTCCTCTTGGAACACTTCCTCAATCACTGGCTCAGTTAAGCCGTGACTCGGAGATCATCGCCATCTGCCACCATGGGATGAGAAGCGCCGATGCAACGAACTTTCTACTCCAACAAGGGTTCAGTACAGTAAAAAATCTAGTGGGTGGAATCGATGCCTGGTCGACCCAGGTGGATGGAACCGTTCCTCGATACTAGCTCCGGGGGCGATGCGTTGGGGCTAATTAATCCTGAACGGCCAAGCTGCTGCTAGCCCATACGATCACGGAAATATTCGACGGTACGCTTGAGCCCTTCGCTGAGTTCTGTTCTCGGCTCCCAAGACAATTCCTGACGGAGCTTCATGGAATCAATGACGCTCCGTGCCTGCTCGCCCTTTCTGGCTGGCCCATGAACTTCCTTGCAGGTTGAATTCGTATGCGTAATGAGAAGCCTCAACAAATCGTTGATTGACGTTTCTTGCCCTGTGCCAACATTATACGTTCCTTGTATTTCCTGACTCATCACCGCAAGATTTGCCTCAACAACATCTTCAACATAGACGAAGTCTCTTGTTTGCCGTCCATTTCCATAAATAATCGCTTGTTCGTTGTTCAGCAATTTCTGAATAAAGATCGCTACCACCCCAGCCTCTCCATCAGGATCCTGACGAGGGCCATAGACATTCGCGTAGCGCAAGTTCACCACTTGAAGCCCGCTCACCCGTTGGTAGTATGAGAGGTATTGCTCCCCGCACAACTTGCTGATGCCGTAGGGCGATAGCGGCCGCGTAACGTGGGACTCAGAAGCGGGGTAGATCTCCTGCTCACCATAGATCGCTCCACCCGAAGAAGAGAACACCACCTTCCGCACACCGTGCCTGACTGCTTGCTGCAAGACATTCAGCATTCCAAGAATATTCACCTGGGCATCGAAGACCGGATCTTCCACAGATTTCCTGACGTCCATCTGTGCGGCAAGGTGCATGACGATATGGGGCCGCTCATTGCGAAACACTCGCTCGAGCCGCCAGCTCTGGATATCCATCTTACAGAAACGAGCAGCACGATTGAGGTTTCTCCGCTTTCCTGTGGATAGATTGTCCACCACCACAACCTCATGTCCTTCTTGGACAAGACGGTCGACCACATGGGAACCAATAAAGCCGGCACCTCCCGTCACGAGTACCTTCATGCATGCCCCCATCGCCAATGAATCGTCGTCATCCTCTATCTCCCGCAGTCCCTGTCATGCTGTGATCGTCCATACGAAAGCCAACAAGAATTTCCCGATTCCCTTTTCGTCCTATAACAGGAGAATCGAGCACGCCTTTCAACTGAAGACCCAACTGCGTCGCACAAGCAATCACTTTTTCAGTCACTGCCTCGCGTTGTGCATCATCCCGCACGATTCCGCCGCGCCCTACCTGCCCCTTGCCGACTTCAAACTGTGGCTTGACCAACGCGACAATCGCCGCGGATCTGCTGAGCAGGCGCACAACGGCTGGCAAGACTAGGGTCAGGGAGATAAAGGATACATCGATGACCGCCAGATCGATCGGCTCAGGAACTGCGGCACGGTCAACATACCGAATATTAGTCCGTTCGAGCAAGACAACACGAGAATCTTGACGAAGCTTCCACTCGAACTGTCCATACCCCACATCGATGGCGTAGATACGGGTCGCGCCGCGCTGCAATAAACAATCGGTGAACCCGCCGGTCGAACAGCCGACGTCCATGCCAATTGCCCCGGCTGGATCGAGGTGAAATGCGTCAAGGGCCGCGGCCAATTTGTCGCCTGATCGACTGACGAATAACGCAGGCTGCACGACTTCAATCCGCGCATCCAGCGGCACCAGCTTCGCAGGCTTATCCACCATGATCCCATCAACGGAAACTCCGCCCGCCAAGACTGCTCGAGCCGCGGCCTCCCGGCTCGGCACCAAGCCCTGCACCAGCAACACGCGGTCCAACCGTTCTTTGTGAACACGAGGAGTGGTCGCCATAGTTACTTATGGAAGCAATACGACAGAATGGAGGCGGATAGAGGAGCCCTACCAGGGAACCTAGGAGGACGGCTCATCGGTTTCGTCGTCTGGGGAGAAGGCGTGGATTCGTTTCCTGCCGTTCTTATCCTGCACGAGCACTTCTACTTTATGTTCGGCTTCTTCCAGAATCTTGAGGCAATTCTTGGAGAGACGAATGCCTTCTTCGAAAATCCTGAGCGATTCGTCCAAGGGAAGATCGCTTTTCTCCAACTCGCCGACAATGGCTTCCAACCGCGCCATTGCCTGTTCAAACTTTACCGCTGCCACAGTACGCCTCGTTATTCTTTCACCGATGTAGAGCGCCATTATACTCGACCACCTTGCAATTTCAAACTGCGGAATCGTCGAACACCCGCGTGACCGTGCAACTCAGTCGCCCACTTGCCAATTGCGCCTCTAACTCCTGGCCAACTTCCACATCGTTCGCTCGGTGGAGAATCTTCCCAGCCGGCACAGTCTGAAGGATACTGTACCCGCGTCCAAGTACTGCCAACGGACTAAGCGTATGGAGCTGCGCCAGCAGGGCATGGACGCGATGACGATGTTGCGTCAAGACCACGCCCATCTGCCCCTCCAGGCGCTGTGAAAATTGCGGGACGGTTGCCAACCCTTGCTTGATTGCGAGAATAGGATTGAGACCGGATAGATCGCGCTGGGCTTCATGCACCCGTTCCCGCCCTGACGTGAGCAGGCGCTGGAGCATCTCGCGTAACCGATCCACCATATCATCTGTCCGTTGCGCCGCTGCCTGGAGACGGAAACGGACATCCGTCACCCCTCGAATGCCGGCATCGAGACGCTGCCGCTCAAACGCGCAATGCCGGAGCATCATCTGTCCCATACGGACGGTCAGCTCGCGTAATCGCTCCACGATCTCTGCCAAGACTGGAACAACCGCCTCGGCTGCCGCCGACGGAGTCGGCGCACGGAGATCGGCCACAAAGTCGGACAACGTCACATCGATTTCATGCCCGACCGCCGACACAACTGGCACATGGGAAGCCGCAATTGCACGCACGACGATCTCTTCGTTGAAACTCCAGAGGTCCTCCATCGACCCTCCGCCCCGCCCGACAATGATGACGTCCACGGAACCCCATTCGTTCAATGCAGCGAGCGCCTCGGCAACTTGACGTCCGGCGCTCTCCCCCTGAACTTGAACTGGAGCGATCAAAATGTGAATCGTCGGCCAGCGGCGTCGAAGCACGGCAAGAATATCCCGTATGGCTGCGCCGGTCAGCGAGGTGACGACACCCACAGTCCCGGGAAACGCCGGAAGAGGCTTCTTTCTGTCCTGGTCGAACAACCCCTCTTCGGCCAGTCGCTCTTTCAACTGTTCAAATGCCAACTGAAGCGCGCCGACACCCTTCGGCTCCACTGTATCGAGGACAATCTGGTATTCACCACGCGGTTCGTACACCGTGAGCCGCCCCCGCACGACCACCTGCATCCCCTCTTGCAAGGCAAAGCGCAGCCGAATCGCGCTGGACCGAAACAACACCGCGCGAATCTGGCTCGTCTTGTCCTTCAGTGTGCAATAGACATGTCCCGACCCGGGAGCACGAAGATTGGAGAGTTCACCTTCCAGCCAGATGTCCGAGAATTGTTCTTCGATGGAGGTGCGGAGTAGTCCCGTCAACTCCGAAACTGTAAAGACCTGTTTCGGAGGAGTGGGCTGAGAGTAGAGATCAGGGAAACCGGGAGAGCTCGTGGTGAGACTCCTTTAATCGATGATGCGAATGCGTTCGATCGAAAGAGCCTTCCCGAGACGCGCATCAAGCTCGATCAGAACCGCACAAAACACGGAGGGTCCGGAGGCCACTTCGAAGCGCCTCGGCATCCCGGTCAGAAATTTTTCGATCGCCAATTCCTTCTTTACCCCGATCACGGAATGGAGGGGGCCGGTCATGCCGATGTCCGTCATATAGGCCGTCCCCTTCGGGAAAATCTGATCGTCCGCTGTTTGCACATGCGTATGGGTCCCGACCACGGCCACGACCTCGCCGTCCAGATAATGCCCCATCGCCATTTTTTCAGATGTGGCCTCTGCATGCATATCCACAATCACGGCAGCCACTCGCTTCTTCAATCCGGCCAGCTCTTTTTTGGCAACCTGAAACGGGCAATCCAACGTCGGCATATAGGCCCGCCCCATCAGCTGCATGACGCCGAGCTGCTCCCCACCGGCAGATTCGACCACCACACTGCCATACCCCGGCACACCGCTCGGATAGTTGGCAGGCCGAAGCAAACGCGGCTCACGGGGAAAATAGTCGAGAATTTCCTTCTTATCCCAGGCATGATTCCCGGTCGTAATCACTGCAAGCCCGAGATCGAACAACTCTTCAGCCAAATCAGGCGTGATGCCAAACCCGGCGGCCGCGTTTTCACCATTACCAATAACAATATCAATCTGCCGCTGAGCGACCAGTCTGGGAACGGCCCGGGCCACCGCACGGCGCCCGGGTTCTCCAAAAATATCGCCGATGAAGAGAACCTTCACTTCGCATACTCCACATACCGGCTCTCTCGAATGACAGTCACACGAATCGTGCCTGGATAGGTCAACTCCTGCTCGATCTTCTTCGCCAGGTCCCGCGACAGTTGGAATGACTCGGCATCGGTAATATCTTCCTGTCGAACGATGACGCGAATCTCCCGGCCTGCCTGGATGGCATAGGCTTTCTGCACCCCTTTGATCGTCGTGGCAAGCGACTCCAACTTCTCCAACCGCTTCACGTAAGTCTCCAAGGCCTCACGTCTCGCCCCAGGTCTGGCAGCAGACAACGCTTCGGCCGCAGCCACCAAGACGGACTCGGGACAGATCGGCTCCACTTGTTCGTGGTGCCCTGCGATGGCATTGATAATCTTCTCACTCTCGCCATACTTCTTGGCGATCTCGGCGCCCAACATGGCATGGGGGCCCTCTTCTTCGTGACTGACGGCTTTCCCGATATCGTGGAGCAGCGCCCCTCGTCTTGCCAACTTCACATCGAGGCCGAGCTCCGACGCCATGATGCCGCAGATATAGGCCGCTTCACGCGCATGATAGAGGTTGTTCTGTCCATAACTCGTCCGGTACTTGAGCCGGCCAAGCACTTTGATCAACTCAGGATGAAAATCGGAGAGGCCTAACTCAAAAATGATTTTCTCGGCCTCTTCATACATCAGCTTATCGATATCGACTTTGACTTTCTCAACGATCTCCTCGATCCGCGTCGGATGGATGCGCCCGTCATGCATGAGCCGTTCGAGCGACACCTTGGCAATTTCCCGACGCAACGGATCGAAGCCGGAGATAATCACCGCTTCTGGGGTCTCATCGATGATTAAGTCGATCCCCGTCGCAGCTTCGATCGCACGGATATTGCGCCCTTCCCGTCCAATGATCCGCCCCTTCATCGCGTCGTTCGGGATCTGGACCACGGAAATCGTGGACTCGGACACGTAATCACGCACCACCCGTTGAATTGAGCAGGTAATGATCTCACGCGCTTCCCGTTCCGCATTTTCCCGGGCCTCTTCTAAGATCCGCTTCGCAAGCCCGACAGCCTCCAGCCGAGCCTGACTTTCCATTTCATGGATGAGCTGCTTCTTCGCTTCGTCGGATGTCATGCCCGCGACACGTTCCAGTGCCTCACAATGCTCCTTCTCCGCTCGAGCACAAGCCGACTCTTTTACCGTCAGCTTTTCTTCCCGCTTCAGCAACTCCAGATCTCGTTTCTGCGTATCGCTTTCTCGCTTGTCGATCGCGCTGATTCGTTTCTCGATGGTTTCATCGCGCTGAATCAAACGTTTTTCGACAACGGCCAGCTCGGCCATCTTGGCCTTCTGCTCTTTCTCGAGTTCGGATTTCGACTGCAGCAGAAGATCTTTCGCTTCCAGCTTGGCTTCTTTGACAATATTGTCCGCCTCCCGCTGGGCATTCTGCACAGACTGGCGGGCCTGCTCCTCTTCTTGCGCCTTCTTCGTCGCGCCAGAAGAACGACGAATCAGTTCGAACAGCCCGATTCCGAGCAATCCTCCAACGAGTCCTGTCAACAGATAGGCAAAAATTGAAGTAGTAATTTGACTCACCCCCCTACAGTCCCGAGACGAGAAACACCCGGCTTCTCAGCCTCGTCTTGATACAAGGTTGGTCGACGGTTCTATCTTGATGTGGGGGCGCAGTGGAGGATTAGCTGAACGAAAGAGGATAGCCCAACACGCGGTCTACAGACTCACTCCGAGAACGGACTCCACGGGGATGAAGATCTTGATGGCTTGAGCGAACGAGTACGTCCCATGCCGGACAGATTCCATGAGGTTCCGCTACGTTGCCATCCCCTCATCCGCTTGAGAGGATCGAGTGCGCGAACGGGAAGCAGTCGAAGACTCCCTCCATGTACCGCACTGCCCGACGGCAACAGGAACTCCATGAATTTGCCAAACATTTCTAGAAGGTTATACATGAGGAGGACGAACCCTTGAACAGATACGACTTGTCTCAATTTCACCAGCATCAAGAACCCACATCTATTCCGCAGCGACTGCATCATCTTCCCGGATCACGAAACCGGTTTGAGCATGACCTGATTGTATCCCGACCGTCAACTCCACGACGTCCCAACAATTTAATTTACGATATCAAAGGGGGTTACCCTTTGCAAGTTGAATCTAGCGAAAAAGCGAGGTCGGCACCTGCTCCTCGATCGATTCCATAAGCGACGTCATCCGCCGCTCGACATCCGCATCACCCTGCGCCCGCTTCCGTTCAACTTCGAATAACTGATGGGCCAGGTTGATCGCCGTCAACACGGCGAGTTTCGACGGAGTCGTCGTATTCATTCCCTCCGCGAGACTACGCATCTGGCTATCGACAAAACTCGCGAGCCGCCGAATATACCCCTCGTCCGCCTCCCCGCGAATCGCGAACCGTTGGCCATAGATTTCCACATCAATGGTCTTCGTCAAGGGCCACCTCCTTGCGTTCTTCAAAGCACTCCAACAACTCAACGTCGCCGAGGACTTTTTCGATACGGGACTTGATATCGATACGCTCTTGCTCCCAGCGCCGATTCGAATCATCCTTCTCCGCAAGTCGCTGCCGAACAATCTTTAACTCTTCTTCAGCAGCCGCATTCTTCTTCTTCAATTCTTGGATCAGCTTCACAAGGTCTTTAATACGGTCTTCAAGCGCGTCCAATCGATCGAGTGCCATTCCCTCAGTCCCCTCCTTAAAATTAGCCCCTACAGGTTGTGGCGCACTATAGAAACTTGTCTAAATCTTGTCAAGAAACCGCCCCTAGGAAGCCCTGCCCAGCCGAGCATATTCTCGATAACTCCGCAGAACACGCTTCACATACTGCCGCGTCTCCTGATAGGGGATCAATTCAACGAATTCATCCTGACTTCGCCCACGGTGCAGCGCAATCCAATTCCCAACCGCAATTGGCCCGGCATTGTATGAGGCAATCGTATAGGCCACGTTCCCGGAGAACTGTTCGAGCAGTTGTTCGATGTAGCGAACACCAAGGCGAATATTCGTTTCCTGGTCAAAGAGGTCATCCCGTCCAACTGCGGGAAGCCCCAGTCGCTGGGCAACAGCATTTGCCGTACCCGGCATCACCTGCATCAAGCCGATTGCACCGACCCGCGATACCGCCCGCCAATCGTACTGACTCTCCTCTCGTATGATCGCCGCGACCAAAAATGGATCGACGCCTTTGGCCCCCTGCCCCTTGATCGTAGACAGAAGACCGGTCGGATAGGCCACCTGCCACAGCGATGGATCGACCGCGCCTCCGGTACGCTCCAGCTTATCCCGGAACTTGGCCCGCGCGAGTCGGAGGGCATGGTGATAGGCACCAGCCTCGTTCAACAATGTCGAGAGCACCATGAGAAGGTCGGGATCTCGACTATACCGCTCCGTCAATCCCGCCAATTCTCGCGCGGCATCCGAGTCCAACCCCAACGTCTTCAGCTCGATGGCGCGTCGATAGGCAGGCTGCTGCTCGATTTCGGCCCTGGCAGACACCGAACGTGCGGCCTCACCACCTCCGGATATGCCGCCGTCTACCGCAACGGCGGTCGAGACTGATTCTGCGGCAGGAGACTCCAACAACGGAATATCAATCCGCTCGCGAGCCAGTTGGCAATAATAGGTATAGACGTATCGTTGGCAGAGCCTCACATAGGCATCGCGAGCCTGAGGCTGCTGGCTCAGCTCAGCCGCCCGCCCCATCCAATAGAGCGCCTGCGGTTCGAAATCGCCGTCGTGCTGATCCACGAGCGCATGCAACTGGTCGGACGCCTCACGATAGCGCGCCATCCGGTAATACCCCCAGCCTACACGCCACTGCCCCTCAGCCCGCTGAGACGCCGGCTCTCCGGCCTTCGCCACCTGCCGATAACGCGCAATCGCCTCGTCGAAGCGGCCCTGATCCTCCAGCCAAATGCCGGCGAAGAGCGTGACCTGGCCTTTCTGCTCTGCGGACAACGATGCGGGCATGGTCCGAGCAAGATCGAGCAATTTGTCCCCCTGACCTTGGCGAAGATAGACGCGGGCGAGCCACACGGAGGCTTCAGACGATTCAGCCGCGCCGTCTTTCACCAGCGCACGAAACGTCTCTCGGGCTTGGTCGTACTGCTTCAGCCGAACCTGTGCAATCCCAAGCTTCAGCTTTGCTTCGGTGCGCCGCGGCGACTGTGGATCAGCCGCAAGAAACTTTCGAAGTTCCTCAATCGCCTCGGCATGGAACGCTTGCCCAAGATACACCTGCGCCCGAGCGAGCCGCTCGTTCGACTGAACGACCCAAGGCTCGCCACCAAGATTCGACGCCAGCAGCGCCTCCGCCTCTTTCGCTTCTCCACTGGCCGCAAACCGGGTCCACAACTGCGTAAGGCTTTCACGACCCTCGGCAATATTATTCTCTCGCAGTTGACAAGCGCCTTGCCGAAGCAACGCCTGGGGAGCCTCCAATTCCTTCATGCTCATCGCCACCGCTTTGGCAATCCAGGCCGTCGCTTCGTGACAACTCGAGGCTTGATACCACGCTTCTCCGGCCCGATAGGCGGCCTTCACCAACAACGGCGAATCCGGTGCCGTCAGGGAAAGGGTTTCGAACATCGCAGCGGCAAGTTTGGCGTCTCCAAGATTCAGCAACGCCTCTCCGATCCAAAGCCGGATATAGTCGTCTAACAGCGGGACGTCTCGCTGTGCCGCGCGGAGAAACTGCATGGCCACGGCAGGATTTCGCTCAAGAAGCAGCACCCCGGATAACAATCCTGCGCGCTTCGCCCAGATCGTAGCAGGGAATCGCTCCATCAGCTGCTGGAGCCGCTCCAGCTTCAGCAACACCACTTGTTCTTTGTTCAGGACCTTACCGAGCCGTTCCTTCGGCAGCGCGGCTGCATGGAAGCATTCTTCTGCCCCCTCACAGACTGCACCGTCACTCAATGCTGACGGAGGGACAAGGCCCGCAAATGCCTGGCCCGAGGACAGCGCAACCCCACAGAGGCCAATGTTCGCGACAAGGAATAGATTTCGTAGAGTCAATTGATATGTACCGGTGCGCACGCGTGGCCTCCCCCTCAACTCCTATCATATATAACAGCGTCCTTTCCCCGTTGCCAGCAGAGCTATCTTAACCCTCTACCTTGTTCCACTTTTTAAGGCTATGGTAGGGTGCCATGATGCAGCATGAGAACCACGCCCTCCCATCGAGGCCCGCACCGACCAATCTCTTGTCCCTGACAGAAGACGGTCTCGACCGGCTCCTGCAGCCATTCGGATGGCACCGCTACCGAACCGGTCAGATTCTCCGCTGGCTCTATCAACGACGCGCCCGCAGCATCGCACAGATGACCGATCTCTCCCAGAACGATCGAGAACAACTGGCCGAGGTCGCCACGATTTCGCGCACACAAGACTGCGCCGTGCTTGAATCGACCGACCATACGCGCAAGCTTCTCCTTACATTGGACGACGCGCTCCGCATCGAAACGGTGCTCATTCCTGACGAGGATCGACTCACGCTTTGCGTCTCGACCCAAGTGGGCTGCATGCTGGATTGCGGTTTCTGCCTCACCGGCACCATGGGACTGAAGCGAAACCTCAAGGCACATGAGATCGTCGATCAGGTGCTGACATCTCAGGACCATTTGACCGGCACCGAACGCCTGACCAACCTCGTCTTCATGGGAATGGGGGAGCCGCTTGCCAATATTGACGCGCTCTCCACCGCCATCCATTGCCTCACGAACAAATCATGGGGGCTGGGCTGGTCGCCGCGCCGCATTACCGTATCGACTGCGGGACTCGCCGCACGGTTGAAGGATGTGGCCGCGCTCGGGGTGAACCTCGCCATCTCATTGAACGGCACGACGGAAGAGCAACGCCAACAATTGATGCCGGCGGCCAGCCAAATCGCCTCGCTCAAGACCCTCATGGCCGCCTGCCGACGCTATCCGCTCGCCCCGACCAGACGACTGACATTTGAATATGTGTTGCTCGCCGGCGTGAACGACCGCGACGAGGACGCCCATCGCCTGGTGAAACTGCTCAAGGGGCTCCGCTGCAAGGTGAACCTGATTCCCTTTAACGAGTTTCCGGGCAATCCCTTCCGACGGCCGACCGACCGGAACGTGTTCGCATTTCAGGCGATACTCACACATGGCGGCATTGACGCCTTCATCCGCAAGAGCCGCGGCCGTGATGTGCTAGGCGCCTGCGGCCAATTGGGCAATCTTTCACCCGAGTATGCAGGACGCGCCTTGACACAAATTGAACCCCGTTGCTAGCATGCGCTGTGTATTCCATCCAACTATGACCTGGCCCTATTCCCGACACATGATGCAACTATCCTGGCTGATCGCCGCGAGCAGTCTCCTCTTCGCCTTCACATCGCCCGCCATCGCCACGGAGCCTCGAGAGTTCATCCTCTCCAATGGGATGAAAGTCCTCTTAGTCGAAGTGCCCAAGGCTCCGGTTGCCACCGTGCAAGTCTGGTACAAAGTGGGTTCACGCAACGAAGTCATGGGCCGTGCAGGCCTTTCCCACATGCTGGAACA
>SWDR01000003.1:147460-180541 GCA_005116815.1 Nitrospira sp.
TCATGGGCCGTGCAGGCCTCTCCCACATGCTGGAACATATGATGTTCAAGGGTACCGTCAAATACCCGAAAGGCACCTTCTCCCGTCTCATTCGCAAGAACGGAGGCATGGATAACGCCTTCACGAGCCAGGACTTCACCGCCTATTTCGAGAATCTCGCAGCCGACCGCGTCGAACTGGCCCTGGAGCTTGAAGCTGATCGCATGCAGGGGCTCGTACTCGAAATGAGCGAGTTGAAAACGGAGCGGGAGGTGGTGAAGGAAGAACGGCGTCTTCGCTCAGAAGACGATCCCCAAGGTGCACTCGTCGAAGCGCTCTTTGCCCAGGCCTATCTCAGCCATCCCTACCATTGGCCGGTCATCGGCTGGTTCGGCGATCTGGATGCGATGACCCTGGACGACCTGCAACGACATTACGACACCTACTACTCGCCCAACAATGCGACCCTCGTCGTCGTGGGCGACATCAAGGCCGACAGCCTACTCCCTATCATCAAACAGCTGTTCGAGCCGATTCCACGAGGGCCGGAACCCAAACCCATCGCTACGATGGAATCGGAGCAAAAAGGTGAACGCCGCTTTCTGCTCAAGCGAGATGCCCAAGTCCCCTTCGTCATGATGGGTTATCGCGTGCCGAATTTTACGAGCGAAGACTCGTATGCCCTCGACATTCTCGACTCGATTCTCTCGCATGGAAAAAGTTCACGCCTCTACCAAAGCCTCGTATACGAACAGAAGTCATCGCTGGCCGTCGGGGCAGAATACAGCCTGCTCCAGACCGATCCAGGCCTTTTCTATTTTTACGCCCTCGTGAGCCCTGGCCAGAAACCTGAGATCGTCGAAGAAGCCCTTCATCGGGAGATCAAACGCCTCCAGACCGATCCACCGACAGAACTGGAACTCCAACGAGCCAAGAATCAGGTTGAAGCCACCCATGTCTTCGAACAGGACTCCAACTTCCGGCATGCCATGCTGCTGGGGCAAGCGGAGTCCGTCGGCGCCGGCTGGCGAAAGATCGATCAATTTGTGGAACGGATCCGGGCTGTGACGGTGAAAGACATCCAACGTGTCGCCCGCCAGTACTTGACGGAAGATAATCGGACCGTCGGCACGTTGATTCCGGTGCCGCCCAAACAACCAGAGGCGCCCACCACCGCCGCACAACAGGGACGACCCTAAATGACGTCGATGATCAGACAACGGGCGACTGCGCTGTGGCGCCAGACAACTCTGATTCTTGGGATGGGATGCTGCGCCGTGCTCTGGGCATCGGGCGTCTCCGTCGCGGCTGAGATCGTCCCGACAAAGTTTGTGACCTCGAACGGGATCACCGTGCTGGTTCTGGAACAGCATTTTCTCCCTATCATTGAGATCCATGCATTGATCAAAGCCGGCTCTGCGCAGGACCCTCCCGACAAAGCAGGACTCGCAAACCTCGTCGCCAGCCTTCTGGACGAAGGAACGACGACCCGGACATCAAAACAGCAGGCAGAACAAATCGATTTTGTCGGAGGAGCGCTGGAAGCCAAGGCCGCTGAGGACTTCACGACCGCCTCTGCCCGCGTCCTCAAAAAAGACGTCGACCTCGGCTTTACCCTGCTCGCCGACATGCTGCAACATCCCGCGTTCCATAAACAGGAGTTCGAACGGATTCGCACTCAACTCCTGGGCGAGATGGCCAGCGACAACGACGACCCAGGCCATATCGCCATGAAGGCCTTCAACCAGCTGGTCTTCCATGGACACCCCTATCGCTGGCCCGTCACCGGCACGGAAGAGACACTCAGCAAGATCACCCTCGCAGACGTACAGAGCTTTTATGGGCGGGAATATTCTCCCTCCCAAGTCATCGTAACGGTCGTGGGCGACATCACCCTTGAACAAGCCACGGCATTAGTCCAGACCCACTTTAGCGCCTGGAAAAAAGTGGCCTCGACGGCACGAAATACGAAGAAGCCCTCCCCGGTCGAGCGCAGAACGGTTCAACTCATCGAGAAAGACCTCACCCAATCCACCATCGTACTTGGGCATGGAGGTCTGTCGCGCGCTCACCCGGACTTCTATTCTGTGACGGTCATGAATTACATCCTGGGAGCCGGGGGATTTTCCTCCCGCCTGATGGATTCGATTCGCGACAAGCAGGGGCTGGCCTATGGGATCATGAGCCACTTCGACGCCCGACTGATGCCCGGTTCGTTCTGGGTCAACCTTCAAACCAAAACAGAGACGACCAACCAAGCCATTACCGGCGTCCTGTCCGAAATCAAATCGATTCGTGACACGCCGGTGTCGGACCAGGAATTGGCTGAAGCCAAATCGTTCTTGGTCGGCAGCTTCCCGCTCCGGCTCGATTCCACGGCAAAACTTGCGCAGGTGCTCGCTCAAGTGGAGTTCTATGGCCTGGGATTCGAATATTTTTCGGACTACCCGAAGTGGATAGAACGGGTCACGAAGGAAGACGTGCAGCGCGTCGCCAAACAGTATCTGGACCCCAAGCGCTACGCCTTAGTCGTGGTGGGGAATCTCGCCAAAGCAAAAGTCAAAAACTAGTCGACCCTACATCGACTCCAAAGGCCAGGCATCCATGGCGACCGAACCCCTCCAAGGCAAACTCGACAGACTCCGCCAGGTGATCTCGGACATGCAGTCCGTCCTGGTCGCGTACTCCGGCGGGATCGACAGCACCATCGTCCTGAAAATCGCCCATGAGCAGCTCGGCGCACGCGCGCTAGGGATCACCGCCGTCTCGCCAACATTTCCCGAGATCGAACTCAACGGTGCGAGGCAGATGGCCTCAGAGATTGGGGCGCGGCATGAGCTCGTCCACACCGATCAACTCAAGATTCCAGCCTTCGTACAGAACGATGCCACCCGCTGCTTCCATTGCAAAACAGACCTCTATCAATTGATGGAGGGGCTGCGTGAACCACGTCAAAGCAAGTGGATTGCGGATGGAACGAATCTCGACGATCTCGGGGACGATCGGCCAGGCATCACAGCCGCACGCGAGTGGGGAGTTCGCAGTCCGCTGGTCGAGGCGGCCTTTTCAAAGGCGGATGTACGGGCGCTTGCCAGGCTCCTGGGACTCTCGAATTGGGATAAACCGGCCGCTGCCTGTCTCTCATCCAGAGTTCCTCGCGGCACCCCGATCACGATCGACAAACTCCGCCGAGTCGAACAGGCTGAAGAAATTTTACAGGTTGAGGGATTTCGCCATGTACGCGTGCGGGAACATGGCGAGGTGGCGCGAATCGAAGTCGGCCCAGAGGAGTTCTCCAGGCTGAATCAACCGGACCTGCGAGCACGAATCAGCGACAGGCTGCGCCAGGCTGGATTCCGCTTCGTCTGTGTGGATTTGGATGGATACAGACCGGGCGGGACCAGCCTAGGCTGACCCCGCCTGATCAAAACTTACCGCTGGTAGGATTTCGACAGGGCCTCGAGCGCCTCGTCTGCGAATTTCCGATGGTCGGCATCCGTCAAACTGCGCTGCACCACCTTCTCCGCCACCATCAAGGCCAAGTCCGTCGTTTGAGCCCGAATATCCTGAATCGCCTTACGGCGCTCATGATCGATCTCGCGCGTCGCATCACCCTTGATCCGCTCGGCTTCGGTCGTCAACCGCTGCTCATTTTCTTCCATCAGCCGCTGTGCCCGCTCTTTCGCGGCAGCGAGAATAGCTTCTGCTTCTTTCGCCGCAGTATTGAGCTTGGCCTCATACTCCTTGAGCTTCCGTTCGGCCTCTGACCGGTGACGCTCGGCTTGATCGAGACTGTCCTTAATTTTCTTTTCCCGCTCTTCCAGCACGCCCAAGATGCCGGGAAAGGCAAACTTGTAGAGCACGAAAAAGAGAATCCCGAACGACAGGACTTCCCAGAAAATCAGGGAAGAAAAAAAGTGAGATTCAAACTGCGGCATATCAACTCCCTGGGGTAGAAGGGTACGGGTATAAGGGGTAGCAGGTTCTGCTATCCCCTTGATCCCTATACCCCTGTAGCCCGTTTATTTCCGGAGGCCCATGATGATGAACGCGATGACCAGGCCGTACAGCGCGATGGCTTCCACCAGCGCAAACCCGATCCACATATACTTTCCGACACGGGCTTCCGCTTCCGGCTGGCGCGCCACCGCTTCGATCATCTTCCCGAAGATGTAGCCGATACCCACGCCGGCTCCGGCAAACCCTGCCGCCGCCAACCCCATGCCCAACAATGCTGCTGCTGCTGAATCCATTGTGTCCTACTCCTCCCTTGTCTGAACTAACACGCGCTAGTGCGCGTGCTCATCGTGGCCGTGTAAGTGGAATGCGTCTCCCAAATAGACGCAGGTCAACACGGTAAAAATATAGGCTTGAATGAACGCGATACCGACTTCCAACCCGTTCATCGCGATCGTAAACGCAAAGGGCAACCATCCGATCAACAACCCGCCACTGATGGCCAAGCCGAACAGAACCCCGAGAATCACGTGGCCAGCCGTCATATTCGCAAACAACCGAACGGCCAACGAAATGGGCCGCGCCAATTGACTGATCAACTCAATCGGAATCATCAACGGCAGCAACCAGGCCGGCGTGCCGGGCGGAACGAGAATGCCCAGGAACTTCACCCCGTGCAACAAAAATCCCATGACGAGGCTGAGTCCATAGACCAGGCAGGCAAATACGGCGGTCACGACAATCTGACTCGTCACCGTGTAACTGCCGGGGATCAAGCCGATGAGATTACAGAAGAGAATGAAGAGGAAGAGAGTGGCGATGAGGGGGAAAAATCGCATGCCCTCTTTGCCCATCGTATCCATGATGATGCCGCGGATGAAATCCACCATCATCTCCGCCATGCTCTGTAACTTACCTGGTACCAGCTTGCGCGCCGATCCCGCCATGACCATGAGCACCGCCACCAGCGAGACGACCACCCACATGATGACCACGGCTTTATTGATGGAAATATCCAATCCGCCTAGCGAAATCGGTATCCAGTTGTGCAGCTCGAACGGATGAAGCGGACTTTCTTCCATGGCGCTTTCGTACTTTCCTATTACACAGTCGTTATGTCTTCGGCCACTGCTGCGCCGACCGGTACGCATTCCTGATCCCGGCCACGACGCCCAGCACGAGCCCCACGACCATTCCCCAGGGGGTGGAACCGAAGAGGTAGGTGTCAGCCACCCAACCCAATCCTCCCCCGACAATCAGCGACGCGAGCAGATCGGTTCCGATCCGGACCGCTTGGCCAAGCCCCGCGTACAATGGATCTTGTGAAGGAGGCATGTCGTACCCACGGAGGAGAGTTCGTTATGCGATCCATAACGCAAGGACTCTGCCGATGGCGGGCGCGCAATTCAAGCAGAATCATCCTAAATTTGTCAAGCCGACCCCGCGCCATGACACAGCAGGGACAGTCGGGTATAGTGGGTGGCGCCCGATTTGTAAAGCGATATATCGTCACCCATGACTCGTTTCTCCCAACCATCGTTCCTGATCGGTCCTCCGCAGCCCCTCATCCTCACGCTGGAGAACCACGGAAGGACAGCCTTCGATCTGTACCGGTCGATTGCATCGTCCTCACAGCCCTCATTTCTGCTCGATAGCGGAAAAGGGACGGACAGAGAAAACCACTATTCATTTCTAGGAAGCAACCCCTTCTCGGTGCTGACCGGCCAACAAGGGCAGGCCCACCTTCGAACCGAGGAAGCTATCGAATATGTATCGAACAACCCTTTCGATGGCCTTCGTCGACTGTTCGATGGCCCCCAGATCGCACCTCCTCCAGGTCTGCCCTCATTTCTTGGTGGAGCCATCGGCTACTTCAGTTACGACCTGGTGCGCGACTTTGAAGTGCTTCCCTCCATGGCCAAAGAGGATCTACCGATCCCCTACCTACAGTTCGGTCTATACGACCTCGTCACCGCGGTAGATCACCAGACTGCCCGTCTGCACATTATCTTCTGTCCGCCCATGGAACGATTTTTAGGGGAATCACGAGAGACCCTCTATCGCGAGGGCTTAGACCGGCTAGCCGAATGGGAAGTCAGATTGAGTGGACAACCCGCTCCTCTCGCGGATCTCCCATCATTCGATCAGATGGCCTTTCATCCGGACCAAACGCGAGATGCTTACCTCAATCGAGTCCGGCACTGCCAAGCATATATTTCCTCGGGAGATATCTACCAGGCCAACCTGTCGCATCGATTTACCCTGCAACCTCCCAACACCTACAACGATGGCACCGACCGACAGGCCTACGAGCAGGAACTCTATCGACGGCTGCAAGCCGTCAACCCCTCGCCGTTCTCAGGGCTCATACACTTCGATGACGTTACCTTGATCAGCTCCTCGCCCGAACGGCTGGTCCGGCTCCACAACCGGCAGGCCGATACGCGTCCGATTGCCGGAACCAGACCGCGTGGACTCGACGATCGTGACGATCAACGACTCATCGACGAATTACTCGCGAATGAGAAGGAACGTGCGGAACATCTCATGCTCGTCGATCTCGAGCGCAACGATCTGGGCCGCGTCTGCCAATTCGGCAGCGTGCAGGTCGATGAATTCATGGCGATTGAGCAGTACTCCCACGTCAGCCACATCGTGTCCAACGTCAGCGGCACCTTGCGGTCTGACGCCACACCCTTCGATCTCATTCAAGCGCTATTCCCCGGGGGTACAATCACGGGCGTGCCGAAGATCCGCTGCATGGAGATTATCGAGGAGCTGGAACCGGTACGCCGCGGCCCCTATACCGGATCCTTCGGCTATATCGGCTGGAACGGCGATCTCGACCTCAACATCATCATTCGAACTTTGGTATGGTGCGAGGGAAAGGGCTATTTACAAGTCGGTGCCGGGATTGTCGCCGATTCCGATCCGGCCAAAGAATACGAGGAAACGATTCAGAAGGCTCAGGCCTTTTTCAAAGCATTGCAACGGACCTAACTATGTGGATTTACCTGAACGATCGGTTCGTGACAGAACAGGAAGCCGTCGTCTCCGTCTTCGACCATGGTTTCCTCTACGGTGATGGCGTCTATGAAACAATTCGCTCCTACGGGAGCAAGATCTTCATGCGGGATCAACATCTCGCCCGGCTTCGCCGCTCGGCAGACGCGATCGGCCTGACGATTCCAATACCTGATCACAAGTGGCCAACGCTCCTCCACGAGGCCATGACGCGGAATGACGTCGGACATGAACGCACCGATGCATACCTTCGCATCACCATCTCACGAGGTCCCGGTGACATCGGTCTCGATCCGGCCCTTTGTCCAACTCCCACCGTGGTCATCATGACAAAGCCGCTTCACCCTCCCCAGACAGAACAATACCGAACCGGCGTGAGCCTGATCGTCGCCCAAACGAGGCGAAACTTGCCCAGCGCGCTTTCGCCCCAGATCAAAGCCACAAACTTTCTGAACAATATTTTGGCCAAGCGGGAAGCCATCGCGGCCGGCGCCTTCGACAGTATTCTGCTCAATTGGGAATCACACTTGACGGAATGTACCGTCAGCAATCTCTTTTTCGTCCGGGCAGGTCGGCTCTGCACCCCGGCACTCGACTGTGGCCTACTGGACGGCATTACGCGCGACATGTTGCTCGGCCTCGCGCGAGAAGCCCAGATCCCCATCGACGAGGGGCATTTTGGAATCGAGACGCTCACCCAGGCAGACGAGTGTTTTCTCACCAACACAACCATGGAGGTGATGCCGGTCACGACGGTGGACCGGCATCCGATTGGAAATGGAACCCCAGGACCTCTCACCCAACAACTCCACAGACAATTTATTGCTAGCCGAGCGCGTTTTTTAGAACCGTAGCCATTCGCCCCTCGCACAGACCCCGTTGTTTTCCTACAGTATTTGCGCTTCGCCTCCGGGCACAAGATCTGCATTTTCTTGACAGCCAGGAGCGGACTGATATCGTTGCAACCATGCACAACACATTTTCTCGACTCATGACATCTCTCGGACGCCACGCGGCTATTGGCCTCACCACGACGGCTATCGCGGGAATCGGCTCGCTGACCTGCTCCGTACCGGTTGCCACGGCAGAAATTTATCAATATGTCGGACGGGACGGCTCGATCTCGCTCACCAATGTCCCCTCCGATGCTCGCTACCGGAAGATTGAGATCGAATCCAAATCCAACCGCTTCCACGACATCTTGTCCGAACGAGAGCTCGAACCAGTCATCCGCCGCTACTCCTCACAACATCAACTCCATCCCGCGCTGATCCGAGCCGTCATCAAAGCCGAGTCAAATTTTGATCCACGGGCTGTGTCTCGCGCCGGGGCCATCGGCCTCATGCAACTGATGCCACAGACCGCCCTGCGACTGGATGTGCGAGATATGTATGACCCTGATGATAATGTGGGCGGAGGAACGAAATACTTACGCCAGCTGCTCGACCGCTTTCATGGAAATTTACCGCTGGCCCTGGCTGCCTACAATGCAGGAGAGCATGCCGTCGAGCACTACCAGGCACTGCCCCCGTATGATGAAACCAGGCGATATGTCAGGAAGGTGCTTGGGTACTACCGCACATTTCTTGTGCGTGATGGTGTGATCCTGGAACGTCCGGTCAGCCGATACGCCCCCGCAGAGACAATAGCAGCCCCCGCGACTTCTTCTGAAGAGTCTTCCCGCTGACCACTTCCCCGCTGGAGAGGCGACTGTGTTGCTGCCAACCGGCCCGCTTGGCCTCCGGACAATCTGACCGGTAATGGGCCCCGACGCTGTTCTCGCGCCACAGCGCCGCTTCCGCGACGCATTGCGCCACCTGCACCATGTTCTTCACTTCTAACGCAGCCCGGCTGGCAAACGGCTGAGCCACAAGTTGGGCCCACCTCGACAATTGCGCACAGGCCCGGATGAGCGACTCGCCAGAGCGAATCACACCGACTTGGCCCCACATCGTTCGCCGCAATGAGCTTCGCAACTTTTCCGCATCATCCAATGTGCCAAATTGGCCCGCTCGAATCGCGGCTTCCTGAGACGAGAGTTTGGGAATATCATGTCCGCCTGCAAAGGCCACGGCTGCCGTGGCCGCGCGCGCACCAAACACCAATCCTTCGAGCAAGGAATTACTCGCAAGACGATTCGCTCCGTGCACACCGCTACAAGCCACCTCTCCGGCGGCGAAGAGCCCCGGAACCGTCGTCGCACCGTTCAGATCGGTCCAGACTCCGCCCATCATGTAATGCGCGCTGGGAGATACCGGGATCCATTCCTCCGTGATATCGATATCGTAGCGCAGGCAAGTCGCATAGATCGTCGGGAAGCGCCGCTTCACGAACTCTGCACCCAAATGAGTGACATCAAGATAGACATGGCGCGCTTTCGTCGCGGCCATCTCTGCCAGGATCGCCCGCGATACGATATCTCTCGGCGCCAAGGCCCCCATCGGGTGGTAGCGTTGCATAAACAGTGCACCCTTATTATTGCGAAGCTGCGCGCCCTCGCCTCGCATCGCTTCCGACAGCAAAAATGGCGGGCTCGACGGCAAATACAGGGCCGTGGGATGGAATTGCACGAACTCCATATCTTGCAGCACCGCGCCAGCACGCAACGCCATGGCCATGCCATCACCGGTGGCATTGGCAGGATTGGTCGTCCGCGCATAGATCTGCCCGGCCCCGCCGGTGGTCAACACAATCGCACGGGCCGGCAACACAAACTGACGGCCAGATCCTTCATCCAGCACCACCGCCCCGCAACAGCGCCCACCGTCGACCACGAGATCTACGGTAAAGTGATGGTCCAACCGCTGGATCTGCTTCTGCCGATTCACCTCGGCAATCAACACGCGCACCATCTCATTCCCTGTCGCGTCCCCCCGCGCACGCAGGATGCGGCTTCGGCTGTGGGCTGCCTCACGAGCGAAGGCGAACTTCCCACCCACCTTGTCGAACTTAGCCCCCCACCCGATCAACTCTTGAATCCGCGCAGGGCCTTCTTCGACGAGGACCCGCACCGCTTCTTTTCGGCAGAGCCCATGCCCAGCTTTGAGCGTGTCGGTCAAATGGATCGCCACATCGTCCTCTTCGCTCATCGCCACCGCCACCCCGCCCTGCGCGTGGATCGAACTGCTCTGCAGCGGATGGCCCTTCGTCAGCACCATGACACGGCCGGAACGGCTGAGCTCCAATGCCGCGCGGAGACCGGCCACACCGCTCCCGATGACCAGGAAATCGGCCTCCACTGGCGCACGCGATCGACGAGATGTCATAGATTATTTCTTCTTGGGAGTATGAGTGGAATCGGTCGTGGCCTGTCGCGCTTTCATCCCGAAGGGAGAATCGCCTTGAACTCCACGTAACAGAACCGACTTCGTCCCGACCCACTGCAATCGCGTGTGGCCTCGCTGCCGGAGGCCGGGATCGTCCGCATCTTTCTTCCACAGGCCCTGCCAATGCACGAAGACGTCGATGTCGTCCCCTTCAATCATGATGCGTTCGAGCGAGAAGTCCAACGTCATGGCACTATACGTCTCGAAATCACCTCGAGCCTCTTCCTGTAGCCGCTCGAGCTGTTCGAGCGGCATCATGACTGCCGCCAATCCCGACGCATCTTTCTTCACATAGGCTTGGCGAAGCGATTCCACCGCCCGATCGATCAGGAGGTACCGTTCGTGATCTTCCGGATATTGAATGGTCTTGCCGCTACAGCCGACGCCGACCAAGACGATCAAACCGATTAAGAGCAATACGGGGAGCAGTGAAAATTTGTGTGGGTACATCATGCGTGCAGTATAGGAATGGGTATCAGGCAGGTCAAGCGGCCCCTACAGTGCCTCCGCCGCGATCATGATCAATTAAATCCGCTCATGGCCTTGCAATTTGAGACGGAAACTTCTACACTCCCCCCTTCGCAGGAGAGAACGCATGTCCAGTGTTTTGAAAAAACGCCGTAAGAAAATGCGCAAGCACAAGTACAAGAAGCTTCGCCGGCGTCAAAAATTCGAACGTCGTAAGAGCTAGGCTCACCCGAGAACGGGGAGGAGGGGTCGGTGCCCGAAGGCAAGAAGGTTCGCATCCGCGTCCGGACTGTGAACTGCGTCTACGTTGGCGACTTCCTCATTCCTCCCATGAGACATCGTGTGTCCGATGCGATCAACGAAGAGCAACGCCTCTTTATCAGCCTCACCGACGTGGTGATCGATGATAAGGATCGCTCGGAGTTCGTGGCCGTCAATAAGAACCTGATCGAGTCGATCGCACAGCTGTAGCGATCGACTCTTCCAGGGACCTTAAGACGTCACCTCTGCCGTTCTTTCGTGATGTATTCGCAGCCGCCCCTCTACCATCGTCCCTCAACATGTCCACCTTCTCACGATTTCTCCCGTTCCTGAAGCCCTACCTCTCCCGTATGGCCATCGCAGGCCTGCTGGTCATGGTGGTCGCCGCGATCAATCTGGCCTTGCTGCGGTTAGCCGGCACGTTATGGGACGTCATTACCGTCCAGCACGACCAGTCTAGAATGACGGAGCTGATCTCCCTCTTTCTCGGGCTCGTCCTCCTGCAAGGCCTCTGCTCGATGGGCCACAGCTATCTGACCGCCTGGATTTCCCAACGCATCGTCGCCAACTTCCGCCAACACCTCTTTAAACATCTGCACACCCTCTCCGTCAGCTTCTTTGCCCGTCGGCGCACCGGCGAACTTCTGTCACGACTCATGAACGACGTCACGGTCATCCAATCCGTCGTCACGGAAACGCCAATCGACAGCGCAAAACAGCTCGTGACCTTCATTGGAGGCATCACGTTCTTACTGATGATGAACTGGAGGCTGTGCCTGTTGATCCTGGTCCTGCTCCCATTACTCGTCCTCGTGGCGAAATTTTTCGGCCGCAGACTGAAATCCCTCTCGACCTCGATTCAAGACCAGACTGCAGCCTTGAGCACCTTGATCGAAGAAGTGATCTCCGGCATTCGCATCGTAAAGTCCTTCGTGCAAACAGAACGAGAAGAAGCCAGGTTTTCCACACAAGTCGAACAGACCTTATCGTTGACGATGCAACGGGCAAACATCATGGCGGTATTCGTCCCCGTCATCAGCCTCCTCACCTTCTCCGCCGCCGCCGCGGTCTTATGGTATGGGGGACTCCAAGTCATCGACGGAACCGTATCTCCTGGCGATCTCTTCGCCTTCGTCCTCTTTGCCGGCATCCTGATCGGTCCGTTCAGTTCCGCCGCCCGTGTGTTCGCACAGATCAGGGAAGCGCAGGGCGCCACACAACGGGTATTCGAAATTCTGGACACTCATTCTGAAGTGAGCGACTCCCCCACGGCCACGTCGCTGTCCTCCGTCTCAGGACATATCCGGGCGGAGCACATCGGCTTTGCCTACGACCCACGGCAACCGGTCTTAACGGATATTTCGTTCGAGGCCAAGCCGGGCGAACTCGTTGCCATCGTCGGTCCCACCGGCGCAGGGAAAACGACCGTGATGAACTTGCTCCACCGCTTCTACGATCCCACGGAAGGGCGCATCACGATCGACGGACAGGATCTTCGCCAAGTCACCATGGATAGCTGGTATCGACAGATCGCGCTGGTTCCGCAAGAGACGATCCTGTTCGGCGGGACGATTCTCGATAATATTCGCTATGGCAACAGGGAGGCGACTGAAGAGGAAGTCATCGCGGCGAGTCGTGCGGCCCATGCCCACGACTTCATCATGAGTTTCCCGGATCAGTATCAGACCGTCGTGGGAGAAAAAGGGATCAATGTCTCAGGCGGACAGCGGCAACGCATCGCCATCGCCAGGGCCATTGTGAAAAATCCACGGATTTTGTTGCTAGATGAAGCGACCTCCGCCCTCGACAGTGAGTCGGAGCGGCTTGTCCAGGAAGCGCTGGAGCAACTCATGAAAGGCCGAACGACCTTTGTGATCGCCCATCGCTTGACGACCATCCAGCGAGCCGACCGCATCCTCGTGCTCAATAAGGGTCACCTCGTTGAGACCGGCACCCATGCCGAGCTCATCGACCGTAAAGGGCTCTACCAGTACCTCTACACCCTGCGGTTGACAGAACTCCCCTCGTAAGCCTCGCGTTTACATCCCAATCGTTTCGATCACCTGCATATCTTCGCCCGTCAAGGTGAACTGTTCAGCTTGCAGGTCTTCTTTCATATGCTGCGGATTCGTGGTGCCCGTCAACGGGAGCATCCCGACCTGCATCGCAAACCGAAAGATCACCTGGGCCAGCCCAGCCCCTAACCGTCTGGCGATAGCCCGGATGGCTGGTTCGGCAAAAATGCCTTGGTTTGCGGTCAACAACGAAAACCCTTGATAGATGATGTTCTGGGACCGGCAGATCTCCCGCACCTCCTTGTCCCATCCGAGCGCGGCATAACAGCGGTTCTGCACCATCATTGGCTTCACGGCAGCCTCGGCACAGAGCTGAGCAAGTTGCTCAGCCGTGACATTGCTGATGCCGATCATTTTCGTTTTCCCCGACCGATAGAGCCCTTCGATGGCAGCCCAGACCTCACGGTCCGCCGCGCCCAAACCCTGCCGCTGATACGGCCCATGCAAGACATAGGAGTCGAGATAGTCGGTGTGTAGGTGAGCCAATGAGCTGTCGAAAGACTGCATCACTTGAGTCGTGAGATCAGCTGAGGCATCGTAGGGAGTCCGATGATCCTGACCATTCGTCGAGGTAAACTTGGTCTGGAGAAAGAGACGGTCTCGCGCAACCCCTTGCTGCGCGAGAGCCAACAACGCCTCTCCCACCAGGGCTTCCTGATAATGAATCAGTTGATTGGCCGTGTCGATGGCCGTGAAACCAGCCGCCACGGCGAGCTGCACCAATTGCGTCGTGGCCTCTTTTTTCCACGCCGTGCCATACATGAACGAAGGAACCGACACATTATTATAGGTGGTCAAAGACATACGTGATTCTCCATGATGACCAGGCTCCTGATGCCTGCCAGATCTATGATTTCAAGTTATCACGAAGAAGCGGGACGACGAGCTGCGATGAGATCCGACACAGGGTAACCCAACTGTTGAGCCCGTTCGACCAGGCGTCGATAGCTGGCCTCGTCTAGCTGAGGAGCCCGGGATAGAATCCAGAGGTATCGACGATCCGGAGTGCCCACCAGCGCGGCCCAATACTCCTGATCGAGATCCAGAATCCAATAATTCCCGTCACGTGATGGACCGAACAGCCGTGCGAACCAGTTGTCGAATACCACCGTGAGTCGCGCGTTCGTCTTGGGATCAACCACCGTCGCGACTCCCTCTGCCTGCTCGAATCCGCCGGTATCCGTCACACATTCATTATGCACACCGACTACCCCATCCGGACGGATGGAGTAGACCGCCTTGGAGTCTACGCAGTGACGCTGAAACCACATCGGGAGCCGCGCAATTTCATACCAAGTGCCCGCATAGCGAGAGAGGTCCACCGATGCGACCGTCGGCAGATCACCGTTCACATTCACTCCCGTACAGGCCCCCAGCATGAGGGACAAGACCGTTATCGCGAGACTGTGCCTCACAAAGCCAGAACGGTTGGCGCGACAACTTAAGGGAACTGTCCTCATCGGCAGCAGCATCTCCTGCACCATCACGTTCTCATCTTTCATTATTGCAGAGCCATCCTTCCAGCGACAAAGAATAGGGGGAAGAGGATCGGGATAAGAGAGCAAAGACATGACGGAGACAGGGAAGGGAAAGAGGAGCACTGGAACATGCGTCAAATCGTTAGAGCCTCCAGCGAGGTCGCGCGCTAGGAGACGACCGTCCAGCCGCCTCCCAGCGCCACGATCTGAACTGACTTATCGCCGAGCGGCTTGATCGCGACGGCAGCTTTCTTCCGCCAACATCTTCTGGCCTGCGCTTGCATCATTGGGGATACGCGCCATACAGGCATTCGACGTATCTTCCACCGCGCCAGAGGCAACACGTCCGATGCCCGTCGTCGGAGCAGATGACGCCGTCGTACCCGTGGACCCCATCGTCCCCTCGCTTGCACAACCGCCAACCATCATCCCCAACAAGGCGATGACACCAAACACATTCATTGACCGATCTGCCATGGTGCGATCCCCCTATACATGAAAACTATTGATTTACAGCTGAGCCGATCCTACTCCTCACAGTAAGAGAAGAACAAGCCTAGCAGGCGGGCGTCTTAGGGACGATACGACCGTTGGTCATTACGATTGATCGACAGACTCTGCTGCTTATGGACGTCGTGGAATGCCGATGCCTAGGCCAACGATTGCTCTCCCGTCGCATTGGGTCTGCCCAGGATCGTTCGCGAGCACTAGTTTAGAGGGTGCCTCCGCTTGCGACCACGTCAGGAAGATGGGGAGTCGGCCCTGCAAGCGGCCGAGACCAGGAAACCGGAAATGCACGGGATCGCAAGTGGTCAGAAGCCGAGCTCTTTCTCGAGGTCGGCTTTCTTATCCTTGAACTTCTTCTGATCCTTTTCGCTCTGTTGCGTGATGGAGTTTTTCAGTTTCTCGCCTGACTTCTCCGCAGCACGCCCAGACGCGTCCATCTTCTTGTCGAGCTGTGCGGCCTTCTCCTTCGCCTTCACAGAGTCCGCGAAGTCGTAATACACCTTGGCATTCATCTGGGTGAACATCGGGTCAGGCCGCGCCATGACGGTATCCCCTCGTTGCTCGGCCCTGACCTTGGCTGGCTTGTCGCCGTTCGGCAAAAACTTCATCCAGTCGGCAGCCTTTCTCAAATTCTCAAGCGAACCCATGGTCGCCTTCGCAACCTCCGCCGCCCCACCAGACAGTCCCTGGGCATCCTTTTCCTCGGCCTTCATGAACCGGTCGGCATTGGCCGAAGCAATTTTTTCAAGCTCCTGACGATAGGCCGAAGGCAAGACATAGGGTTGTCGCTCGCCCGACTTGGGATCACGGGGACCATAGCGGCCATTGTCGACAGTCCAAGCCGCCTTGAATACCGCCATATCGTCCGGTTTGACCTGCGCGGCCTTCAGCATCACCCGGTTGGCCTCGGGGTATTCTCCCATGGCCTCAAAATACCGGAAGGCCGATGTCCGCCCGTCGGCCCGCACCGGCTCACTGGAATAGAATAGCCCCTTCGCCTCGGCCGCCTTGGCCAAATCCCGACCCAGTTTCGGAAGGTTCGCCTTCGCCCTGACCTGAGCATTCTTATCGTATCGATCGATACAGTCGTTGCCAGCAAGAGCCTGATACGCCACAAACAGTTCAGCCGGGGAACCCGTCTTTTCAACTTTATTCAGGGCGGCGACCTGCGCCTTGGCAGCCTTCTCTTCGTCATCGCCCACACAGATATCGTCCGCACGGACGGAGGGAGCCGTCAGAGCGAGAAGCAGCAATGCACCGCAGAACAGTCTGAGCAGAATCATCGTACGATCCTCCGTTATCGGCCCAACAGGCCTTTCAGCATCTTGTTCACATCGATCGTCTCTTCGCTTTCCGCGCTCTTGCTCTTAGCTTTGTCTCTGCTCCGACTTTGGCCTTTCGCCGGCTCCTGCTCCGCGCCTTTCATCATCTCTTGCATGTTCGGCATGCCGCCCTGCCCCATCATGGCTCCCATGTCGTTCTTGGTATAGCCGGCGGGAATCTCGAACAGCGCCGGATCCTGCTTCTCGATCTTCAGGTTGGTCAATTCGCTCGCCATGCGCATTTTCTTGTCACCTTCCTTGGACAGGAGATCCATCTTCACCGTGATGCCATCCTTGGTCGTCCAAAAAAATCCACCGAACTTCGACCCGTCCTTCTTCGTCGCAATGACCTTGGATTTGGTGGTCTTGATCCCGTTGATCGTTTCTTCCCCGACGGTCGTCTGTTCCACATCCATCGCGCTAAGATCGGACGCATTCGACTGATCCAGGGGCATCTCCATATACATATCCCCCATCAGCTGCCACATCACCTTCTTATCCTTGCGGATAATGGTGACACTGCCGCCCGCCCCGCCCATTTCCATGCGCTCCTTGCCCAACGTATGGGAGACATGAGACTTCATCGTCATACCCCCGTCCATCTCCCGGATGAGTCCCCCACTGCGCGCGTCCAACGTGGGTCTTCTGAGACCGCGCGTTGCGCGAGCACAGGGGACTTACCGGGTCATCCCTCTCCTTCTGGCAGATGTTTCAGCATCCTGCTAGAAGAGCGGATGGTGAGGGCTAGACGTGAAAGGCGCTGTGCTCGGCGCAGCGCCCGCGTTCCCGAGAAAGCGCCACGCCCCGTCCTCATGCACCAGATAGTGGACCTCGCGAAACCAACTATCCAACGTGATCCGCGTGCCGCCCTTCTCCTCCATACCGTAGAGGCCTCCGGTGCAGGTGATTTCCGCACGCAACTGAGATCCTGACCGGAACAGCTTCACCTCTGAAAAAAGATGGGTGGAGGACAATTCGCGATAATGGGTGAACACCTCGCCCCAGATCCGGCGCACATCCACCGGTTTCAAGCCATGGTAGTTGTAGCCCTTGGCGTAGAATTGCAGCAGCGGCGCCATATCCTCTTTCTGCACGGCGGCTTCGGCACGGTCGAACGCCGCCAGAATCTCTTTCACGGTGGGATCTGAGACGACGGATGCATGATCGTGAACAGCCCGGCCATCGACCGTGAGTGACACCTCCGGAAGAATCTGCACCACCGCATGGCTCTCCGGCGAGAGCGCCAGCCAGAGGACCGTGAGTATCGTAAGAATGAGACGCTGTCTGAATTGACGGTCCATAACATGACCTCCTAAAGAACAAGTGCCTGGATAGACTCCAACCCGATAGTGATCGCGACGAAAGCCCCGATCGTCACATTTCTCTCTTACCCCAGCAGGGTCATCACATATATGATAGTCCACGCGACATAGTCTGTATCTTTTATCAGAAAGCCCGCTATCCATGTCCATACAATGGTTCCCCGGTCACATGAATGCCGCGCGCAAAGAAGCGGCCAAGACGATGGAGGTGATCGATGTCATCGTCGAGGTGCTGGACGCGCGAATACCGGACGCCAGCGTCAACCCGCTGATCGAAGAACTGCGCCTGGTCCGCCAGCGTCCCTGCCTGAAAGTTCTCAACAAAGCCGACCTTGCCGATCCCGCCGTCACACAGGCCTGGCTCAACCTCTATAACCGGCAACCGGATGTCAGCGCCGTGGCCCTCTCGTGCAGTCAGGCGGGCGACGCGGCCAAGATCCCCCAGCTCTGTCAGACGCTCGCGCCCCATCGCAACAGCAGCGTCAAGCCCCTCCGTATGCTGATCATGGGAATCCCCAACGTCGGAAAATCGACCCTGATGAACCGGCTCCTCAATCGCCGTATCGCTCGCGTAGGCGACGAACCGGCAGTGACCAAAGTGCAACAGCGTCACAAACTGAACGACCATATGGCCATCACCGATTCACCGGGCCTGTTGTGGGGCACGATCAAAGATCCGAACGTCGGCCTGCTGCTCGCGACGGTCAACGCCGTGGGACACAAGGTCGTTGACGACGAAGCCGTCGCCGGATTCCTCGCGACCATCCTGCTGGCGCGTTATCCCGCCAGGCTCACGGCTCGCTACGGCTTTACGACAGAGGGGCTGACGAGTTCTGACGTCATCGACGCCATCGCCAAAAAGCGCGGCTGCCTGCTGACCAGGAGCGGCGGCGGGCTGGACCGGGACAAGGCGGCGAGGATTCTCCTGTTGGACTACCGCAACGGCACATTGGGCCGCACCAGCCTTGAGACGCCGGAGCCGTCGCCGGACGCGCCGCCCCAATAGCGACTGTGCGGCCTGAAGACCGGCTCATTTCCTCTGATCTCTATCGTTCTCGTCTATTTCGTTGGACCAGGCAGCCTTGTTCGGCCAGATCCCCTGCTACGTACCGCAAAATGACGCAACAACCATTTTCTCGTTATAAGACATTTTTTTGCTTCCTCAGCCGATGCGAATCGCGTAGAATGGTCCCGCTTCTTGCAAACCACGATTGAGTTCGAGGATGAAGATCAACGATGAGCTCTCTGTATGAATAGACTGTCGTGCGACTCCGTCGGTTCCCTCGATCAGGATGTGACCGCGAAACAGCTCCAATGGAAGGGTGCCATCCCCTTCCTCACCATCCACCTGATGTGCCTCTGGGTCATTCAGACCGGAGTCAGCGTGGAGTGGGTCGCGCTGGCCCTGGGAAGCTACTATCTGAGAATGGTCGCCATCACGGCAGGGTATCACCGCTATTTCTCGCACCGCTCCTACAAGACCAGCCGGGCCTTCCAGTTTCTCCTGGCATTTTTGGCCATGACCTCTGCACAGAAAGGTGTGCTCTGGTGGGCCTCACACCATCGGCACCACCATAAACACTCGGACCGTGCAGAAGATCGCCATTCCCCGTTGCAACGAGGGTTCTGGTATTCCCATGTCGGATGGCTGTTGTCCGACGAATATGTCGAGACCGACTTCACGGTCGTGAGGGACTTGGCAAAATATCCTGAACTGCGTTTCCTCAACCGTTTTCACGTCATTCCGCCAACGTTGTACGCGCTGGCGATGTATGCGCTGTGGGGGTTCCCGGGCCTGGTCTGGGGCTTCTTCGTGTCCACCACCATCCTCTATCATTGCACATTCTTTATCAATTCCCTGACGCACATCGTCGGCCGGGTTCGATACAACTCCCGCGATGGGAGCAAGAACAGTTTCATCCTGGCGGTGCTCTGCTGTGGAGAAGGCTGGCACAATAACCACCATTACTACCAATCGTCGGTCAATCAGGGCTGGCTATGGTGGGAAGTGGACTTCTCCTATTACGTCTTGAGAGTCCTCTCCTGGTTCGGGATCGTCTGGGACCTGCGAACGCCGCCGGCACACATCAAAGCCGCCATCCTCGCGACGGAACATCCCTCCATCTTGTAGCGAGACTCCTCGCGGCAACAACGCCTGTTGTGTCGTCCCCCATCCTGGCCCATACTACGCACGAGCCGCGATCTGCCCGAATCAACTCACTCACTTGTGGGGGAAAGAGGGTCCACTCCATGAATCGACAGCACGTTGTTCAAGCGTTGCTCGAGAAAGCCCATGTGCACGTGAATGGGTCTCAACCGGGAGATATCCAGGTACACCACGATCGATTCTACGACCGCATCCTGACCGAAGGTTCGCTGGGACTCGGCGAGTCCTACATAGAGGGCTGGTGGGATGCCAACCAGCTCGACGAGTTCTTCTTCAAATTCCACCTGGCCCAGCTCGACAAGGCCGTACGCGATAAGCGCCTCATCCTGAACGCCCTCAAAGCTCGTCTGTTCAACATGCAGAATCAGCGGCGCTCAACCAGAGTGGCCCACCAGCACTACGACCTCAGCAACGAGTTCTATGAACAGATGCTGGGCCCCCACATGCAATATACCTGTGCCTACTGGAGGGGGACGAAGGACCTAGCAGAGGCACAGGAGCACAAGTTAGATCTCATCTGCCGGAAGCTGCAGCTCAAGAAAGGTGAACGTATCTTAGAGCTGGGATGCGGCTGGGGAGGCTTTGCCCATTTCGCGGCCTCCAACTATGGGTGCTCGGTCGTCGCCTATAACATTTCCGAGCAGCAAGTCGCCTACGCGCGGCGCTGGTGTGCGGGACTTCCCGTGGACATCAGACTCATGGACTACCGTGAAGCGACGGGGGAGTTCGACAAGGTTGCCGCCATCGGGATCTGCGAACATGTGGGATATAAAAATTACCGCACCCTCATGGAAGTGGCCCACAGGACCGTCAAACCGCATGGCCTATTTTTGCTCCACAGCATCGGAAACAATGCCTCCGTCACCACCGGCGATCCCTGGTTCGACAAATACATCTTCCCAGGCGGCATGCTCCCCTCCGTCGCGCAGCTGAGCGCCGCAATGGACGGACTCTTCGTCATGGAGGACTGGCATAATTTCGGGCCTGACTATGACCGCACCCTCCTGGCATGGCAGAGCAATGTCGACGAGCATCGGCGGCAATGGCAATCCACATTCGATGAGCGCTTCTCCCGTATGTGGCGCTACTATCTGCTCTCCCTCGCGGGAGCATTCCGCGCCAGGACCATCCACCTCTGGCAAATCGTGATGTCGAAGCGCGGGCTGATCGGCGGCTACGAAACCGTGCGGTAATGGCCATGATCTCGCATGAAGACCATGTCCGCAAACGGGAGTCGTTGATCAAGACTCTTCGCGCGTCGAACAGGACTGAATCCCTCGCCCTCGAAAAGTCCACATCGAATCTGTTCCGGCAGCGTACCGCTGAGCCGCGGCACAGGCTGGATCTGCGCCACTTCAATCACGTCATCCATATTGACGAGAAAGAACGCTGCGCAGAAGTCGAAGGCATGACGACCTACGAGGACCTCGTCCGTGAAACCCTGCCGTTCCAGCTCATGCCCGCCGTCGTCCCTCAACTGAAATCGATTACCATCGGCGGAGCGACGGCAGGGATCGGCATCGAATCCTCCTCGTTCAAGTATGGGTTTGTCCACGAAACGATTCTGGAAATTGACGTGCTCCTGCCCGATGGGACAGTCGCAGTGGCCACCAAAGACAACGAGCACAGGGATTTGTTCTTCGGCTTCGCTAATTCCTATGGCACGCTGGGCTATGCGCTCACAGTGAAGGTGCAGCTCGTACCTGTCAGAAAATTCGTCACACTACGGCACGAGCGCTACTCGAACCTCGACACCTATTTCCAGGCGCTGGGGCGGGCTTGCAAGGACAGGCAAGTTGATTTTGTCGATGGCATGCTGTTCGATGAACAGGAGTTCTATATCACGACCGGTACGTTCGTCGACCAAGCCGAATGGCTCAGCGATTACACCGATCGGCACATCTACTATCGATCGATCCCCCGCAAACCGGTCGACTACCTTACGACGCACGACTATCTCTGGCGATGGGACACCGATTGGTTTTGGTGCTCAAAACATTTCCTCGCACAGCATCCGCTCGTGCGCTGGTTATGGGGGAAAAAGCACCTGAACTCCACGACCTATTGGAAACTGCGCAAACGGTTCAATCACTCACGCATCGCGCAGTTCGTGGCCAGAATCATTACAGGTCGGCAAGAAGCCGTGATTCAGGACGTGGAGATTCCGATTGAGCATGCACCGGCCTTTGCGCGGTTCTTCAATCAAGAGATCGGGATCAAGCCTGTGTGGGTCTGTCCGGTCGCGGCCTACGATCCGGCGGTTTCATATCCGTTGTATCCCATGAACCAAAAAACACTGTACGTCAACTTCGGGTTCTGGGACGCAGTCAGAAGCGACCACGAGGAAGGCTACTTCAACAGGAAAATCGAATCCAAGGTTCGCGAATTGGGAGGCAAGAAATCTCTCTACTCAAACTCGTTCTATTCGCGTGAAGAATTTTGGCAGTTGTACCACGAACCCACCTACCGCCAGCTCAAAACTCGTTACGATCCAACGGGCAAGCTGAAAGATCTCTACGAGAAATGCGTCCTCGCGAAGTGAGGACTCGGCCCCATCTAATGGCTCCCTCCAAGCTCGCTCGTTACCTTTTCAATGATGGGGGCTGATTGATCTTCCACTGCGCGCGTTTTCCTGAGTCTCGTGAAACGTCCCTCGTGAAGCGTATCTCGTTTCGGATTCGGACGCTTCACGAAAGACGAACGACGGTGAAGGCCGCGCGTTGCGCGAGCACAGAAGATCATCAGCCCCCGCCCCCCCTCAGACCCTGACGAAGTCGATATAGCCCCGTTCGACATCCGTGCTGATGAGTTCTACTCGCACCTTGTCTCCGACGTCGAGGCCGCTCGTGCCGGTCACGACTCTTCCTTCGACCGGCGGCTCAAGGAGCCGAACCCACGTGCCGCTCTCTGAGGCGCCCGTGACAATGGCATCGAAGCGCTGCCCGATCCGTGATTCGAGCAAGAGGGCGGCGGCAGATTTGCGAAGCCGCCGCTCGACTTTTTCTGCATCGTCTTCTTTCTCGGTACAATGGCCGGCCAGATACTTCAATTCTTCCAGCTTGTAGGGCGTTGGCGCGCCGGCCAGCGCCGCTTTGACCAACCGTTGGGTGATGAGATCGGGGAAGCGTCGGTTAGGAGCCGTGGAATGGGTATAGCCCCTCACCGCAAGCCCAAAATGTTCCGGCGCACCATCCTTCGACTGATCCAACACATATTCGCCTCGACCAATGAGTTTCACGATGGCCAGGGAGAGATCGGGAAAGGTGAGGGGATCGGCCTTTCGTCGCTTCACGAGAAACCCTTCCAGCGCACTCGCGTCCGGCTCAGGAGGTAACGGCTCACCCCAGCGGGCCGCAACCTCGACAATTCTCAGCCACCGTTCTGGAGAGCGCAGAATCCGGCGGAAAGAAGGCACGCCCTTTCCCCTGAGATAGGACACCGTCGCCTGATTCGCGGCGATCATAAAGTCTTCGATCAGTTCTTTTGCGCGATTCTTCTGCTCAACCCTGAGATCGGTCAACAGCTCACCATCGAACACGGCTCGGGCCTCAATCGTTTCAAGACTCAAGGCTCCCTGCTGATGCCGCCGCACTTTCAGCCGCTGCGCGACCTGATCCTGGAGCCGAAGTTGCGCGTCGAGACCGGAAACAGCCGTGACCCGCTCAGGTGCTGGGGCCTCCCCTGCGAGCCAAGCAGCAACGCCGTTATAAGCTAGCTTCGCGTGATTGTGGACCAGGGCTCGAAAGAGAGTCGAACTGCGAACCACTCCATCTTCCGCAATCGTCATTTCCACAACGATCGCCAAGCGGTCTTGCCCTTCACCGAGAGAGGTGAGGTCGGTCGACAGCTTTTCCGGCAGCATGGGGAACATGTCGCCGGACGTATAGACTGAGGTCGTATTGTGCTTGGCATGACCGTCCAGGGCGGAGTCCTTCTTGACCAGCGCATCCACGTCGGCAATCGCAACCAGGATCTTCACAGACCGATCCGCACGCAGTTCGGCTACGGTCAGTTGATCGAGATCCCGGGAATCGTCGTTGTCGATCGAGGCCCAGAGCAGTCCCGTTAAATCACGCAGGTTCGCATGCGAGTCGGTAGCGGCAGTCTGTATGCGGGACAGCTCAGCCATCGCCGCGGAAGAAAAATCAGGCAAGAGGTCGCGTTCGACCATGGCACGACGAGCGATACTCCTCAAATCTGTCCGATGGCTCTTCATGTCCCCTTCAATCTGGGATAAAACTCAGTTGAGTCCCGGCTAGAAATGGAATGGCTATAGACCCTGATGGGAGACGACTGGCGAGAACTCCACTGCGCGCGTTTTCCTGAGTCTCGTGAAACGTTCCTCGTGAAGCGTATCTCGTTTCGGATTCGGACATTTCACGCTTCACGAAAGACGAACGACGGTGACGAGCGCGCGTTGCGCGAGCACAGAAGCATGGTCTGGCCCCCTCTTCTCTTTCACGTTTGCTTGGGTCGCCTCTCTTGGAAGGGCACCCATGTTGGGCTAAGTGCGCCCGTCGAACGAGGCCCTTCTCAGGGCGCGCGTTCCGGGAGCACAGGACCAACGTGGGTGTCCTTCCTCCTACTTCTTTTTTGTCCCCTCGGCCTTCGTCGTGGCCACCATGACGACCACCGGAGTCTGAGGTGAGAAGGCCTCCTCGATGCGCTTCTTTCCATTGCTGGTGAGGATCACGATTCCGGTGTGGTTCTCGATACGCAGGAGGAGGTGGGCCGTCTCCGCGTTCGCATAGCGATCATGGGAATCTTTGACCTTGGTGCGTGACCCAAACAGCGCGTCCGCCTCATCGAAAAAGAGGATCGAGCCACTCGCGGCGGCTTTATCGAATACATTGTTCAGATTCTTCTCGGTTTCGCCAATGTATTTGCTGACCACCGCCGACAGATCCACCCGGAACAAATCGACCTTGAGGGTTTCGGCCAAGGTTTCGGCTGCCTTCCTCCGACGGAGCGGCGTGGAACCGGACAAAATCAAAACTGCGGAGGATGCCGCCTTGGACTTCTTCGCCCGGCGAACCGGCGTGGCCTTCTTCTTTCCCACTGTCTTCTTCACCGCGGCCTTCACTTTTTTCTTTTTAATGATCTTGGCTGCCATTTTTCATGCTCCTCTTAATACGTTAAGCCGAGTGGTTGCTCTCGTTAGTTTGTCTCGTGTATGTGATTGGACCGAATAAACCAGATGAGCCAGACAAACCGCCCACGAACCCTCCCGAGTATACGATGACGGCTTGCGGATCATATCTGCAATTGCTCACAATGGCCAGCGGGTCTTTGCACAGGATGTCAGCCATCGGAGGATCTTGCCTAATGACACCAGCAGCACTCATTGAACAGGAACTTGCGGCAGCCGAGGCTGCTCAGCAGGACCGCAACGACGGAAAGGTGCGCGTCTGCGCCAGACGAGCCGTGGCCCTCGCCACTACCGCCTGGCTAGCCAGACTTCCTCGTCCACGATGGCGCGGGGATGCGATGGCACATCTCCTCCACATTCAGCAGGACGAATCTTTCCCGCTCCCCATTCGCCAGGCAGCTGAGCGATTAAGCACCCCTGTCACCCGGCAACACCAAGCCCCCTTCACCACAGACCCGATCGCCGACGCAAGACTCATCATCGCCCATCTCAGCAGCACCGACGGTGGCGTGTGAAACGCGAGGTGAAGTGTGTGGTTCGAAGTTCCGGGTTCTAAGCTCCGAAACCCTCGACCCTCCCTCCCCCGCTACCAACCCAAAGCCCACCGATGCCCATTCTTCTCCAGCAACGCATCCGCTTCCCTCGGACCCCAGCTACCGGCGCTGTAGAAATGGACGGATTTCTCGCCGGTCAACAGCGGGTCATAGAGGCGCCAGGCCGTTTCGGTGAAGTCCGCGCTGACAAAGAGGGTCTGGTCGCCGATCATCACGTCGCGAAGGAGCGTCTCATAGGCTTCAGGCAACTGGCCGAACGCTTGTTGGTAGTCGAACTGCAGCGCATGGTCGCTCAGTTGGAACGGCCTCCCGGGACTCTTCACGGAAAAGCAGAGTGAGAATCCTTCACTGGGCTGAAGCGTGATCAGCAGCATATTGGGGGCAATGCTCCCTGGATCGAGGGACCGGAATACTTGGGTGGGGGCTTCACGAAAGGTCACCGCGATCTGGGTCATTTTGCGCGGGAAGCGTTTGCCCGTCCTCAGATAGAACGGCACGCCCTTCCATCGCCAGTTGTGAATCTCCGCTTTCAGCGCCACATAGGTCTCCGTGGTCGAATCCTTCGGGACCCCTCGTTCCTCGCGATAGCCAGGAATCGTCTGGTCGGCAATCTGCCAGGACGTGTATTGGCCAAAGACGACATCCTGCTGCGTGATCGGCGCAATGGAATGGAGCACTTTCAGTTTTTCGTTCTGGATCGCCGCGGCATCGAACGAGACCGGCACTTCCATCGCGACAACCGTCATCAGTTGAGTCAAATGGTTCTGCACCATATCGCGGAACGCCCCGGCTTGCTGGTAGTAGGCCCCGCGATGCTCGACGCCGAGATCTTCGGCCACGGTAATCTGTACGTTCTCAATGGTGTCGCGTTTCCAGAGCGATTCAAAAATCGGATTCGCAAAGCGGAAGGCCAGGAGATTCTGCACTGTCTCTTTGCCGAGATAATGATCGATGCGGTAGATCTGGGATTCCTCGATATATTGATGCAGGGTCGTATTCAGTTTCCGGGCTGAGAGAAAGTCGTGGCCAAATGGTTTTTCGAACACGACGCGGACCCACCCGTGACTCTTGAGCAATCCCGCCTGGTCCAGCCGTTCCATGGCGATAGGCACGGTGTCCGGTGGCAACGCGAGGTAAAACACCCGGTTCTCCGGCATCGTGTGCTGACGCTCCAACCCTCGAATGTATACGGCCAAGGCCTCATAATCTTGAGCGCTTCCTTCATGCACAGTCTGGTAATGCAGACATTCTTCGCACCAGGCGCGTAACTCCGTTTCATTACGCCAGCCTGCTTGCTGCAGGCCTTCGAAGGCCCAGAGCCGAAACCCCTCCTCCCCCATCTCTGGCAAAGCCGCGCCAACGATCAGCGTATTCCGAGTTTCCAGAATTCCTTGATCCCGCAGATGATACAGCGCCGGCAGGAGCTTCCGGCGTGTCAGATCGCCAGTGCCACCGATAATGACAAAAACATGAGGTTCAACCTGCTGTTCCGACATGCGCCACGTTCTCCCTGTAAAAAATCAACCGCCACGTAAGCTGGAAAGCGCTGAACGGTGATCGATAAACGATGAGCAAGGATATCTTGATCCCTTCTGCGTTCATCGTTCAGAGCTCAGCATTCCGTTGCTCGCTCGATCTTTTGAATTCCACCGCAACCAGCCCCGCCGGATGCACCACTTTTCGATCTCCACCGCGATGAATACGATCGACGAGAGTGCCAGGCACAGCAGCAGCTCTTCGAAATCGAGCGGCTCCGTCTTGAAGATCGGATTCAAGGCCGGGATATAGATCGTCGCCATCTGCAGCACAAAAGTCAGCGCCACCGCGCCCAGCAGCGGGAGATTGCTCCAAGGGCCTAGCTGGAAGAACGACGCACGCTCCGATCGAAGGGCGAGCACGTTGCCCATCTGCGACAACGTCAGGACCGTGAAGACCATCGTCTGCCAATGGGCATGTCCCGTGCGATAGGCCCAGGCCTGGGTGACAAGTGTCACGCCCCCCATGAGCAGGCCGATCCACAGAATGTCCTGCCACATCCCATCCGCGAAGAGGCTTTCGCGCGGAGGTCTGGGCGGCCGCTTCATGAGACCTTGTTCTTCCGGCTCCACCGCCAGAGCCAACCCCGGCAACCCGTCGGTGACGAGGTTGATCCAGAGAATGTGGATCGGCAGCAGGGGAATCGGCATGCCCAGAAACGGCGCGAGAAAGATCGTCCAGACCTCTGCGGTGTTACACGACAGCGCGTACTTGATGAACTTGCGGATGTTGTCGAAAATCCGCCGTCCTTCCTCCACGGCCGTCACGATCGTGGCAAAATTATCATCGAGCAAGATCATATGCGCCGATTCGCGCGCCACATCGGTGCCGGTCAGCCCCATGGCAATCCCAATGTCGGCGCGCTGAAGCGCGGGAGCATCGTTCACGCCATCGCCCGTCATCGCGACGAACTCACCCTGATCTTGGAGTCCCTTCACAATCGTGATCTTCTGCTCCGGCGACACCCGCGCATAGACCCGGATACCCTCCACTCGCGCCTCGTACTCATCCAGCGGCAACTTCGCCAGCTCCTGCCCCGTCAACACCGCATCGTGGTTCTCGATGATACCGAGGCGCAAGGCAATGGCGCGGGCCGTCGCGGGGTGATCGCCGGTAATCATCACCGGTGTAATGCCCGCCGATTTGCACAGGGCCACCGCGGACCTCGCTTCCTCCCGTGGAGGATCCATCAATCCAACCAGACCGAGAAAGGTCAGCCCTCGCTCGACGCTGTCAGGTGCAAGCGCCTCCGGCACATCCGGCCAGATCCGGTAGGCCAGGGCCAAGACACGCAAGCCCTCCGCCGCCATCTGTTCGGCTTGCGCTAAGATTGCCGCCGTATCGAGTGCGGTTCTAGCATCGCCGGTCAACTGCCCATCGCACAAGGCCACGATCTGCTCGGGCGCCCCCTTGGTGAAGGCCACGACCTCCGAGCCCTCCCGATGCAGAGTCGTCATGCATTTGCGGTCTGAATCGAACGGCAGCTCCGCCACCCGCGGCGCCTGCACCAATAGCTCGGCCTTCCCGTAGCCCCTCTCTTCTGCGCCTTGAAAGAGCGCCACTTCCGTCGGATCACCGATCAGATGGCCATCGTCGTGTCTGGTTGCATCGTTACTGAGCGCCATGGCCTTCATCAACCAGCGCCAGGATTGCTCCCCGCCCTCGGAACCGCTTTTCGGCTGGCCGCTCACAAAAAGTTGCTCCACATGCATCTTGTTCTGAGTGAGGGTGCCCGTCTTGTCCGAACAGATGTAGGTAACGGACCCCAGCGTCTCCACTGCCGGCAATCTGCGAATCAGCGCATGTTTCTGCACCAACCGACGAGCGCCTAACGCCAGCGACACCGTCACCACGGCTGGGAGCGCTTCAGGAATCGCCGCGACCGCCAGACTCACCGCCGTTAAAAACATCAACACCATCGACTCCCCGCGCAACACGCCGACAGCAAACACGATGGCACAGATCGCCAGTGCGACGAGGGCCAGCCGCTGCCCGAATTGTGCCAGCCGTTTCTGGAGCGGCGTCTTCACGACCTCTTCACTCCCCAGCATCGACGCGATCCTGCCTAACTCGGTCTGCATGCCGGTTGCGACCACCAGGCCGGTGCCACGGCCATAGGTCACGCTGGTCCCTTTGTAGGCGAGGTTCACCCGGTCGCCAAGCGATGTCTCGGCTTCTTCCAACGAAGCCGTCCGTTTTTCAACCGGGACCGACTCCCCGGTCAGCGGCGACTCATCCACTTTCAGTTGGACCGTTTCGATCAGTCGGATATCGGCAGGCATCACGTTGCCGGCCTCCAGCAACACGACATCGCCGGGCACAAGCCGCAAGGCGGAAATCTCTGTCACCTGGCCGCCCCGCCTGACCAACGCCGTAGCAGCCGCGAGCAATTTCAGCGCCGCGACCGCTCGCTCCGCCCGATATTCCTGAACAAAACCGATCACCCCGTTCAGCAGCACGATCACGACGATGGCGATCGCATCGGGGGGTTCGCCGATGATTCCGGAGATGATCGCCGCCCCGATCAAGACGAGGATCATGAAGTCGGTGAATTGATCGAGGAACATGCGCCAGAGCGGGCGTGGAGGTCGTTCACGGATGTCGTTCGGACCATACTGAACGATCCGACGCGCAGCCTCCTCACTGGTGAGACCGGCGTCAGGATCGACCGAGAGATGTGTGGCCACTTCACCTGGCGAGAGCAAGTGCCAGAGCATAGGTGTAAGTGGAGACGGAGGAATGGCCTTTAGGGAACTCATGCCGACCACTCCCTCACCTGACGAGATACACGAGTAGCGCTGCGAGACTATCTGACGACAAGAACCGAACAGGAACTATGTTGGACCACCCTGGTCGAGACACTGCCCAACAGGAAGCGCGCGATGGCGCCCAACCCTTTGGCCCCCATCACGATCAGATCGGCCTGATGCTTGGATGCCACCTTCATAATCTCTTCTGCCGGCTTCCCGAGCTGATAGACCGCCTCAGCCGTAAACCCAGCCTTGACCAGCTTCCGCACGTTCTGCTCGACCAGATGGCGGCCTGCCGTCTTCAGCTCCGGGTACTTGATGAAGGGCATCGCATGGATCACGGTCACGTGAATCGGCACATGACCGCCCTTGCCGGTCGACGTATCCGGTTGAAAGTTCTTCACCACAAACGCGAGGGCTTTGGCCGATGCGGCCGATCCATCGGTCGCCAAGGTAATCCGACGCAGCGGTACCGCTGCGTCTTTCACGACGAGCACGGGACAGGTCGCATGATGGATGAGATTCGTCGACACGCTGCCGAGCATAAAACGGTCGAGGGCATCGAGGCCCTGGCTGCCCACGACCAGGAGGCCGTCCCGTTTGGGGGCGCGCTTCAAAATCGTCTGGGCGATCGCTCCTTGTTCCTTGCGCACCGCGCCCTTGAGCTTCAGCGTCGCCAACTGCAGTTTGGCCTCCTTGAGGGCTTTTGCCGAGCGCGCGTCCATGCGCTGAGCTTCTTCCTGGATGTACCGCTCCATTCCCGCCATGACCGGCTGCGAAAGAAACGGCGCACGGAGCGAGGCGATATCCACCACATGCAGCGCCGTGACTTTCGGCGGCACCACGAACGGGAGCTTGGCCACCCAGTTCAATCCCCATGTCCCAAACTTCGATCCATCCGTCGCCACGAGCACATTCATGGTGCCTATCCTTTCAATTGACTGTTGGTTGCATGTCAGACAACAGGCTGAAACCGGCGTTGAAAGACTTCCGGCGACAGCCCCGCGAGGCCCGCGTAGCAGCCCAGCGTGACCGGATCCTTGAGGTCCTTGTCGGACAGACGGATCATATACTGGCGCGCAATCTGATACGACTGCGCCGTGATATCCACCATCCGCACTTTCGCCCTACCACTCACGGGATCGAGCATCTGATTGAACAGGATCGGCGTAAACCGCCCATCCTGAATCGAGACCATGGCCGCCGTGCCTCCGTCGAGCAGGAACTGCGCCGCACAATAGCCGAGATCGCGGGTGTATTCCATATCGAACGGAATCGGGTCCGCGCAGCGCAACTCATACCCGACATTCTTGGCGACGATCGTCGTGGCCAGGCCCAAGGCCTTCATGCCCTTGGCCACTTCACGCCGAAGCACATCGCCGATATCCACGTCGGCCAATCGCAGGTGGCCATGTTCATCCCGCTCGACATGATCCAACCCACCCAGGTCTTGCGGGTCGAGCATCTCGATCAGCCCTTCCGCCAGCACGACCACCCCGTCTGAGCGCCCTCCGCTCAGACGCTTGATCATCGTCCCGATCACGAGATCCACCAGGCGCTGAAGCCTCACAGGCCGTTCCGTAAATTCCTCAGGGATGACAGTGAGGGTGGCGCCGGCCGCCTTGCCGATTCCAAGCGCCAAATGACCGGCTTTGCGCCCCATGGTCACGGCGAAATACCAGCGCGCCGTGGTATGAGCATCCACCATGAGATTCTTGACGATCTCGACAGCAACGTGCCGGGCTGTTTGAAAGCCGAACGTCGGAATGCCGGCGGGAAGATCGAGATCGTTGTCGATGGTCTTCGGCACATGCACAATTTGCACATGCCCTGCCGCCTGTTCTTCCAACTTGAGCGATGAAAAGGCCGTATCGTCTCCGCCGATCGTCACCAATCGCGTGATGCCAAGTTTCGTTAAGCAAGACAAGACGGTGGCAAGCGATTCTGCCTTCTTCGTTGGATTCGCCCGTGAGGTGCCCAGATACGACCCGCCTCGAAAATGAATGCGACTGACTTCTTCGATGGAAAGGGGGCGCACCCGACTCGTGTTCCCCTCCATGAGCCACTTGAATCCGTCGATGATCCCGACGACATCGCAGCCGCCGAGGATACTGCGGATCGTGACAGAAAACCAAAAAATGAGATCAGCCCAAATGTCAGAAATATGCTCAAGGGGTCAGATTTTTAAGTAACCTCTATGCTGCACATCTCATCACACGTCATCATCCCCGATTCTGAAATCGACATCCATGCGATGCGATCGCAGGGCGCCGGCGGCCAGAACGTCAATAAGGTTTCTTCCGCGATTCATTTGCAGTTCGATATTGCGGCCTCCTCACTGCCCCCCTTCTACAAAGAAGAACTGCTGAAGCTCAGAGACAATCGGATTTCAGCTGATGGAGTGATTACGATCAAAGCCCAGCAGCATCGGAGTCAAGAGCAGAATCGAGAGGATGCACTTGCTCGGCTACTCGAACTTATTCAGAGCGTGGCGATTCCGCGAAAAAAGCGCAGAGCGACGAAGCCAACGAAGGGATCGAAGCAGCGGCGGTTGGAGAGTAAGACGAAACGAGGGAAGCTGAAAACACTCAGGCGGACGCTGGAGTAACCGCAGTGAAAGCCGTGAAGCGTACCTCGTGAAGCGTGAACCGCGGGCCATGAAAGCGAGAGACGATATACGAATGCCCCTTCACGCTAACGGCTGTTCAAACAGGCTGTCCAGCAAGGCCGCAGCGAGTGAAGGGCCGAGGCGTACCCTTTGGGTACGTTGAGGGCCTTTACGATGTGAGAACGCCGCTGGAAGCCTTTTTCAACAGCCGTCAGTCCGGTGACGCGAGTGACCCCAAGATATGATACCCGCCATCGACGTAGATCACTTCTCCGGTAATTCCACGCCCTAGCGGGCTAACCAGGAACAATGCTGTATCGCCGACTTCGCCTTGCTCGGTTGCACGGCGTAGCGGGGCAAATTCTTTGTGGTGATCGACCATCTTGCTGATGCCGGAGACTCCGCGAGCCGCAAGCGTCTTGATCGGACCGGCGGAGATGGCGTTCACCCGAATGTTCTTGGGGCCGAGGTCGTGGGCCAGATACCGGACAGTGGCTTCAAGGGCGGCCTTGGCGACACCCATCACATTGTAATGGGGCACGACCCGTTCCGCGCCAAGATAGGTGAGCGTGACGACGGAACCACCGTCGGTCATGAG
>SWDR01000030.1:0-3932 GCA_005116815.1 Nitrospira sp.
CTGCCTGCGCGAAGCCGCTTCGGCGAAGGCAGGGAACGATGCTGGCGGACGTTTTCAGCATCCTGCTAGCGGACACGGTGGCCGGCCGGCCCTATCGGCAAATCAGGATCGAGCGGCAAGCTGACTTCGGTCGGGCCTCCCCGTCCGAAGATCCGTGCGCCAAGAATGCCTATCTCATACAACACCATCAAGGGGACGGCCATCAAGAGCATGGTAAAGAGGGTCGCATCGGGCGTGACGACGGCCGACAGGATCAAGGCTGCCATGATCGCATGCTTCCGGTACTTCGCGAGGGTCGCCCCGGTCACTACGCCGAGCCGCGCTAGGATGGTGAGCACCAGCGGCAGCTCAAACGCGCAACCGAAGATCAGCAGAAACTTCACGTTGAAATCGATGTAGGTCCCAACACTCAGGAGCGGAGTGACGTCGTGATCCATGCCGAAACTGACGAAAAAGTCGATGACCAGAGGAAGAATGACGAGATTGCAAAAAACCAATCCGAGCGCAAACAACGCCCCGGCCAGCGCGAACAGCGGAAAGCCCCAGCGCTGCTCCTTGGGGAGCAGCGCCGGCTCAATAAACTTCCAGCATTGATAGAAGATCACCGGCAGGCTCGCCAGGAGCGCCGCCAGAAACGACACTTTAATCGAGGCGAAGAGCGCTTCCGTCGGTCCGTAGAACACCAGCTGGTTGGGAAAGGGACGATTCAACCAGGCGACCATCTCGCTGGAAAAGGCAAAGGACACCATCAGGGCCACGAGCATGGTGGCCCCGATGATGATCAACCGCTTCTTGATCGTCTGGATATGTGCGGCCAGGGGATTGAGGATCTGTGCCATGACTCCGGTTCCGGTTGCTGGCTGATCTCAGCCCCACAACGATGCTCCTCAACGTGGAGCGGCCTGCAAATCGTGCTCTCGATAGACACGCATCAGCTCGGCCATCTTGTCTTTCTTCGCCAACTTCTCTTTTTGCAGATGCTTCTTCGATTGTTCCTCGGCCGGAGTCAGGACATGCCGCTTTTGCAGATCGATCAATTCCAGGTCTAAGCGATGATGTGCCTCTTCCACGGTACGAAATTCGTGGCTGGACCGGCGCAGTTGCTCCGCAATCATACTGTCTGTCAGCATGTCGCACCTCCTGGTTATGAAATGACTACAACGGCCTGGTATGTCCCCCCTCATGACCGGACTCTTGCGCCAATCGGATAGGCGCCGACATAATCGGATCCAGTTCCATCAGTAACGCATCTTCTATGGGATTGCTGTAGTAGGTTGGCCGGGTCGACACGTCGCGAAATCCAAGACTTCGATAAAGTGCATGCGCAGCCTGGTTCGAGGCCCGCACTTCAAGTAGTGCGCGCGAGGCCGCCTGTGCAGCCCCGAGCTCTAACGCTCGTGACACCAAGGCTCGTGCGATGCCCTTGTGCCGCATCGACTCGATGACCGCCAGGTTCATCAGCCGTACTTCCTCAAAGACGACCCAGAAACAAAGATATCCGATAATCGAAGCGGAACCACTTTCGCCGGACGTGACCTGCTTGGCCAACAAAAAATGTGCAAAAGGATTACCGCTCAGTTCGGCCTCCAACATTTTGCGCGTCCAGGGGGCCGAGAAGCAAGCTTCTTCAATGTGGAGAATGTCCGGCAGCGCCTCGGCGGTCGCCGGCTCGATCACCCATTCACCCTGCTCACCAAGCCGCATCGTCACAACCCGCTCTTCCCTTTTCCTCGCGCCGCCCGCCGATTCCCCGACTGAGCCCGTACCGCCTCCGCACGAGCCGTCATTTTCTTCGCGACGCGCTCCTGACGGAGTGCCACCGGCGAGATGCCGCCGGATTCCTCATACTTCAATTCCGCTGCGGTGCGCTGTACATAGAGCGGGCTGATACCGATTCCTGCCCGTTCACCGCGCCGGAGCCGCTCGATACCCGCCAAGCCAATCGAGACAGCTGAAGGTTTCATGGCATCCTCAGGAGCTTCAGTCACCGTAATCGTGTGAGATATCGAGGCACGAATAGCCGGGGCTTCCGTCGTCCAGCCTTCTCCAAAGAGGAGCGCCGACTCTGTGAGGCTGCTCCCCAACATGACGGGTGTGCCCACCTGCTCCGGAACCACTCGCTCCAATCGATGTTCACCGGTCCAGCGAAACTGCGCCCAGTAGAGTTCCCCGCGTCGACTATTGAGCACGGGACAGAGGAGCGCCGAGCTGCCTCTCAGATTCCAGGCCAGGCCTTCAAGTGTCGGCACGACCGCCAACGGCAGCTGACTGATCGTCCGGAACCCGAGGAGCGTCGCGAGGCCGACGCGCAGTCCCGTAAAAGACCCAGGACCGATCGATACAACAAGCCCGTCCAATTGCTTGAGCGAGAGACCGGTCTCACGAAACAACCGGTCGATCGTCGGCAACAGCAGTTTGGCATGCGACCCGGCCGCATCCTGCTCGTGACAGGCCAGGACGCGCGAGTCTTCGAGAATCGCCACACTCTGCCAGGAGGTGGCCGTTTCGACAGCGAGGACTTTCATCGAAGCGAAACCTGAGGGAGATCGGATGCGGGAAGCGGCTGATTCGGAACCATCTCATGAAACGTGACCTGTACGCTTCCTTTTCCGTTGCCATCTTCCAGCGAAATTTTAAAGGGTCGCAACAACCGCCCAGCGCCTGCCGCAGGCGTCGCGTCACCTTCGCCGATCGCACGAAAGTCCTCATACTGAATCGTGGCTTCCACGGCACCGGACTCCGTCAGCCGATCTTCCCGCACGACGAGCCATGTCTGCCGTTCAAACCAGAGCCGCCGGCGTATGGCTTGTGCGCCGTTGGAAGAAGGCCCGGACACATCCAGCCGGTCACGATCCCCGTCTGCCACCAGGACCGCCGTCTCGTCCTTCGCGATCGTCCCGGTACCCAACAGGCCACCCATCGCCCAGACGCTCAATTGAAAGGGCCTGGCCAGCTTGCCCATCTCGCTCATATCGGAGGGACTACCGGAGAGCACACGGCGCATCGTCGGCAACCGCAACGTATACTGATCGCCCGTCTGCACGAATTCGAAGAGTTCGCTGCCGATCGCGGTGAATCCGCGCAGCCGCATGGCGTCAGGACGACGATAATACAAGGCTCCCTCTATCCGTGACGCGATCGGAATGATCCCGCCTCGCACCTTCGCGCTGAAGAGCCCCTTCATCGTCTGGATCGCGGCTTCTCGCTGACTCAGTACCGCCGTCAACTCCTCCACCGTCGCCTGCTTGAGCCCGACCTCCTCTCTTCCGATTCCAATTCAAGAGCCTTCAGCGCTTCGACTGAAGGCTCGTCCTCGACCACGATGGAGACTTCGTCGGCGAGCGATGCAAATGGCGGCGGTAATTCAGCGAGCGCCTCCTGGATCCAGGCCTCGAATTCTTCCGAAGAAACAGTCAAGGTCTGTCGAGAGGGAGCCATTGCAGAAATTCCTCTCGATGGCTAATAGGGCTTAGGATCCAGATAGGATTTCTTATTGAGATCATCGTTGAAACTGCTCGCACGAAGCGGGGGAGCATCCCAGATCACTTTATTCCCCGGAGCGAGGTTCGCTGCTTCCATGTAATGCTTTTTGGCTTCGACGGTCTTGCCCGCACGATGCAGCGCAGAGGCTAAGTTATAATGTGCTTCGGCCAACGTCGGCTGGGAGGCGATGACTTGACGGTAGATCTGCTCAGCCTCGGCCCACTTCTGGGATGCGAACAGAGCGTTGCCTTGATCCAATTGCGTGGCCAAGGCAGGAGAGACTCCTGCCGGAGCCTGCAACACCGTGAGCGGCTTGGGCAATGGACTCGTGCAAGCGGCGAGGAACCATAGGGCAATGACAGGAACGAATCTGGCGTTCATCGGCAACCTCCTCCTAGACATTCACCGCGACAGCTGGCCGTAAAAATATAAACTGAAACGAAAGAGAC
>SWDR01000030.1:4032-7034 GCA_005116815.1 Nitrospira sp.
CGCCTCTTCGCTCGCTGCGGCCTTGCTGGACGGCCTTTTTGAGCATCCTGTGGTTATTTGGACCGCGGTGCCATTCGGAGTATTTTGGTCGTTGCTTCGCATACACCGAGTGCTTCCGCAGCCGCTAGACATTCACCGCGACAGCTGGCCGTAAAAAGATAAACTGAAACGAAAGAGACGACAATCCTAGCGCACGTGCGACGGCACGCGAATACCGTTCCGCCTGGGGCCGATAACGATCGGCTCTGGCCGGGACGTCAGCCGCTGCCACATCATCCGTCTTATAGTCGGCAATCCAGATCCGGTCGTCAAGTTTGTAAATCACGTCGATCACCCCTTCCATCAGCTGATCCTCTCCCACAGGCATGACGAAAGGAACCTCTCGTCCCAGCACCGTCGCACGTTGCAGCCTCGCGTAGGGCTCTGATGACAAAAAGTGTTCAAAAAGACCGGTGAGATCCTCCACCGCGGCAGCCATCAATTCAGGATGATTCTGTGCGGCATAACGACGACAGGCCTGTTCAATCACCACGCCGACTTCGAAACGAGGCCTGGTGAAATCCCACTGTTCGAGCACCGCATGAGCACAGACTCCGATCAAGCGGGCCAGATCAGCATCACGCGTAGAGACCGTCCGATGCAACTGGGTCTCGGGCTTGCTACCTACCAGACCAGACGGAGTCAGTCGTCGCGGCGTCATTCGACGTTGCTCCCACTCGATCAGCCTCGCCTGGCGACGAATCAGAATCGGGCCAAGGGCGGGAGCAGGTGCGACCGCCAATCGTGGTTCCGGCTTATGCCGTCTCGTGGCCACCGTGGCCTCTGTGATGACACGCGTGAGGCGGCTCGTTCCGATGCAAATCTGGCCATCCATCGGTGACGTCGGCTCATCCGATAAGACCTCACCCAGCAGAGAAAGGACCGTATCATGCCCCGGCTTGCCGGTCTGCCCTCCTGATAACACGAGCAGATCGCGCGCCCTGGTCATCCCGACATAGAGCAATCGTCTCTGCTCTGCCTCTTCCCGCGCCGCCATTCCGAGATTCGACTGGCCTCCCATCTGCAGGCTATAACAACGACTCGACCAATCATGATGGATGGACGGTCCCTTGCGGAGATTCTTGGAACCCTGGTGCAGGCCGGGAAGAATGACCACAGGAAATTCCAATCCTTTGGCCTTATGAATGGTCAGCACTCGAACGGCATCGAGTGATTCCTCGGCCAACGCGCTCTCTGCCTCATCGGGCTGTTCATCCACCCTGGTCATCATCAAGTCGACGAACCCGGTCAACGTCAGATGGGGACGATCGGCCAATGCTTCGGCCATATCTCTGGTCTTTCGTAAATTGGCCACGGCTTGCTCACCGTGAAGCGATGCCGCGGCCAACTCGAGAACCGGCAATCGTTCGAAGATCAAATCGATGGCGTCAGGTACAGACCGCACAGGCGCGAGCCGATGCAAATCGGCCAATCGCTCATAGAGCTGCGTCACCATCTTCGCCTGGGGATGGTTCCAGCCTGACAGCCGTTCTCGTTGCTGATAGTCCAACCCCTCTACCTGTTGGAGAGCCAGGAGATCGCCGTCCGCCATGCCGCCCAGGGGTGAGCGTAAAACCCCGACGAGCGCAATCGTATCGTGCGGGTTGTCGATGACCCGGAGGAGGTTGACCACATCGATAATTTCCTGACGCCGATAGAAATGTTTTTCCCCGTCGGTGATATAGGCAATGTCGTAGCGGCGAAGGGCATCCAGATAGACCTGTGCCTGGGTCAACTTTCTGAAGATCAGGGCAATGTGGCCCGGTTGGAGCGGGCCTTCGCGGCGATCGCGATCTGTCACGGTTGTGCCGACGAAGAGTTCCTCCTTCAACCAACGCGCCAGCGCTTCCGCCTCCGCCCTGGTTGCAGTCTGCACATCGAATTCCTCTTCATCCTCTCCCGGCGTGACCAGTCGAAGTTGCGCCCCCGAGACGGAGACTTCCGGCTTTCGTAGAGGCCTTGCGGCCAGCCGTTCATTGGCCGGTTGAACATGTTCCGTCGCATGAAAGAGCCGGTCGAAGACATTGTTCACCACATCGAGCACAGCCCCGTCGCTGCGAAAGTTCGTGACCAGCGAATAGACGCCTCCCCCACCCGCTCGAATTTTCTCCACGACCCGTTCGAAGGCTTCGATGTCGGCCCGGCGAAAGGCATAGATCGATTGTTTGGGATCCCCCACGATAAACAATTTCCCCGGCTCCAAGTCGATGTCTTGCCATGCAGTCTGATGGCTGCCAGCCCGCTCTCCGAGGTAGAGGATGATCTCGTACTGGACCGGATCCGTATCCTGAAACTCATCGACCAGAATCGCACGATAGGTCTGCTTGATCCTGGATCGGACAGCCGGATGGTCGCGCAAGAGGGTTTTGGCCCGAGCCAGCAACCCGTCGAACGCGATCCACCCGGAGGTGTGAAATCCCTGGCGGACCTGATCCAGAAATGGCCGGACAAGCGTGACCACCTCTTGAAAGTAGGTCTGGTTCACCGTCAGCAGTTGTTGCGCGAGTCTGATAATCGATGCCGTCTGTTGAAATGTATCCTCGTCCCATCCGGCAGGCGGCTTTCCCAGATCTTTCTCCAGGACAGCCCGTTCATCAGGAGCCAAGTCATCGAGCCCTAACGGCCCCTGCTCAAGCAAGAGTGCCAGCAACTGCACCGCAGCGGCGAGCATCTGTTCCGCTTTACGCCGTTTGGGTCGATCTTGTGCCGCAAGGATGGTGGCCGCACGGCTATGGGTTGCCGCAACCCAATCTCGAAAGGCGCCCTCCAGAGCGTTGGATCGACATTGACGTTCCAGCTCATCCAGGTCGACAAAGTCCCCGGCGAGAGCGGCGGTAAACTGCTGGAGATCGTCGAGGGAGGCCCCGGCGAGGATCAGCCGCCAGCGGGCATGCTGTGGCCCGTCTAATCCGAGCTCATCATCCAGCCAACGATCCCAACTCGAATGAAACAGTTCCTTGAAG
>SWDR01000030.1:7134-33355 GCA_005116815.1 Nitrospira sp.
GCTGCGAGGAACATTCTGAATCGGGTCACCATCATCCAACAAGACCGAAAGAATCTGTCCCTGTTCCATCGTTTCCAACTTCAACTTCGTCTTGACGAAGTTATAGGGGCAAATCACTCCTCGTAAATCCAACTCGGCATACGGTTGATCCGTCACAATCGTGCCTTTCTCTTCATCTCCAGCCACAGGTCTCTCCTCCGCATCTGTTCAAACCATCCTGCTTGCACAGCAGGACACAAATCCTAACAAGGAGTCGGCAACGCCGCAAGCACTACGCTTCATGGCAGCCAAGGCAGACAAAAAAAGAAGGGGCAGCGAAACGCTGCCCCTTCCCACAGAGTCACACAATGTATTGCGACTTAGTTCAGACCCTTGACCAAGTTTGGCTTGGAATAGTCCGTCCCGTAGTCTGACTTGTTACCAACTGCGTTGCCCCATCCCGGCTGCGGTTCGCACTGCCAGCAAGGAGCCGCACCGGTATATTCACCAACCGGGCTGGTGATACCGGAATCGATCTTCCCTGGCAACACGGCGCCACCGATACCACCGGTGGTGGAAGCGCTGGTCGTATTAATCCCACGCTCAGTCCCAGGGTTCGGGCGCTGCCCGAGTCCGCCGAAACCGGCGAGGCGCTCATTGCCACGCATGACGGTGATCTCTCGGACGATCTTACGGCCGGTGCCGAATGGCTGCGCCGCGCTCGTTTCCTCGAACGCCTGAATGGTCACATCGTCGCCAGTCTCAAGAATACGAATCTGGTCGAAGTTGGTTTTGTCATCAAAGTACACCGTGCGGTAGTTCATGGCGCCACCACCTGCACGACCCTCATCATGAGAGCTTCCGCCGCCCTCAAGATGCATCTTCTTCGCCGGAAGATCGAGGCCGATGACGCGGCCATAGATCGTCTCGGCCTGTGACAAACGATCGAGGAAGCTGCTCCGATCGAACGTGGTCACTCGGGTGCTCGACCCCGACACATCGCCGACTCCTTCGCCCACGCCCAACCCTGATTGGTTAGATTGCAAGCGCTCCTGAGCGATTGACACACCCACGGAACCGACAAAAAGAATTGCCGTTCCTAGTGCCAACACTTTACGCATGTGCTGCCTCCTTGGTGAGATTAGAGAATGAAGTGAAATGACGGACAAACAAGATGGGACCAACATGATCAGGTTTATGCTGTTTCATCGCTAGTACGGCGCGGACTATAGGCCACCAATCCAGACATGTCAAGAGGCATAATCGTGAGTAATTTAGCATTGATTGAAGCACTAGAGAAGGATTGCCCCGCAATAAAAACACTCAAGGCTCCTGTACGGCTGCAACTATACTATATCTATATATGGTGCCCAGAGGGAGGGTTGAACTCCCACTCTCTTACGAGAACCGGATTTTGAGTCCGGCGCGTCTGCCAGTTCCGCCATCCGGGCATAGACCATATTCAATTCACACAGAAAACGCCGCACATTCTTAACACGAAGCCATCTGCGGGTCAATCAATCTCCCCTCTTTTCTTACACATGAACGCAGTGCTACACTGACGCTTCTACCCACTCATACATATGTGCAGGAGGATCCTTAGATTATGGCAGACGTTCAGTGCGTCACGTGCGGACAGGCAGGAGAAGCCATCACCGACACCCTCTTTATGGGAAAGCTCGAAACCGAGATCAAAGCCAAGGTCTGCAAACCCTGCTGGAAAAAGTGGGAAGGCATGCGGGTCATGGTCATCAACGAGTATCAGGTCAACCTGGGCGAAGAAAGCGGCAGAGAACTCGTCAAAAAACAGATGAAAGCGTTCCTGAAGCTCGGCGAACAGATTGACACCGCAAAGATCGATCAAAACTTTCGCCCACAAGCCTAAGCCTCACAGCTACTCAACGGGCTCCGGCGCCTCCCCTTTGTCCGTGCTGGCGAATTTCATCTGATTTTCTCCAGCGATCTCGCAGGCTTCGTTGACAGGCCTGTTTCGGAAATGCTAAGTTGCTTCCTTCTTGATCCATCCATGTGGATGATCAGCATCTCCTCACGACCTTATAAAGGCGAGGAAGAGGAACGGGTTTGTCGTGATTACACAGATGCACATCAAGGGGTTGATGTTCGACCCCTACAATAATGCCTATATCGTGGTGCTACGCGACGAAGAACATTCCGACATGCTCCCCATTTGGGTCGGAAAATCAGAAGCCGGGGCCATCAGTATGGCGATGGAAAATGTCACGCCTCCCCGACCGATGACACACGACTTCATGAAGTCGTTTCTCGATGCGTATAATGCAAAAGTCATTAGTGTCGTCATTACGGATCTGTCTGAGCATACCTACTTTGCCAAGATTCACTTGATGTACGAAGATTCTGAATATACCGTCGATGCCAGACCCAGCGATGCGATTGCACTCGCCCTTCGGTCCAATGCGCCGGTATTTGCCAATGACAGCGTCATTACGAAACAGAGCTCCGAGGAACTTGAACAGTGGCTGGAAAATCTTAAGCCGGAAGATTTTGGCAAACTGGACTCCTGATCCAAGGACACCCGATAGATATATGAGCACCGTCAATCCACCCAAAGAGCAGAGCCTGATTGAATACCGGGTAGACCGTATTCTCGAGGAGGCCAACACCGACACCAGAATCGTCGTGCTGGCAAGACAGGACGGCTCCCTCGATACATTCCCGATCTGGGTCGGGGCTGCAGAAGGCAATGCCATTAAACTCGCGCTCGATGCCATGATCACGCCACGCCCCATGAGCCATGATTTGATCAAGAGCTTTGCAGAACACTTGAGCGTCACGATTCAGCGTGTCGTCATTGCCGACGTGAAAAGCAGCACCTATTATGCGACCGTCTATGTCTCCAACAAAGGCGTGGAGCGGACGATCGACGCCAGACCCAGCGATGCGATTTCCCTGGCGTTGCGCGCTCATTGCCCGATCTACATCACCCAGGACGTATTGACCAGGCGGAGCACCACCAATCTCGACGCCTGGCTCGCAAAACTCGAATCGAAGAATATCGGCACACCGGAAGTACAGGAAACCTGATTCACTCGTTAGCGAAGGAGCACGAACACACAATGTCGACCTACCAACAAAAGCCTTTAGACGTACAGGAGAAGTGGTATCTCGTGGATGCAGAAGGGAAAACACTGGGCCGCCTGGCAGCCCGCGTGGCAGGTATGTTACGCGGCAAACACCGGCCGACCTTTACCCCCAATGTCGACATGGGCGACCATATCGTGATCATCAACGCCGAGAAGATCCACATGACCGGCGACAAAATGACCACGAAGCTCTATCGCCACCATACCGGGTTCCCGGGCGGACTCAAGACAGAATCGGCACAGCATGTCTTCCGAAAAGACCCCACGATCCTCTTGACCAAAGCGATCGAAGGCATGTTGCCGAAGACCCCATTGGGAAATGGCATGGCCAAGAAACTCCGCGTCTATGTCGGACCCGTTCATCCGCACCAGGCCCAAGGACCGGAACCGATTACCCTGTAATCAATCATCACCGAGAGTGAAGAAGGAGACGTTGTAGCATGGCAGCAGCAACTCAATATGCAACCGGACGACGCAAGTGCGCAGTCGCCAGAGCCTGGGTCACCGGGACGGCAGGCGACATTACGATCAACGATCAACCGATTGAGAAGGCATTCCCACGCCTGACCTTGCGGCAGATCATCCAGTTCCCACTCGAAATCGGCGGGGTCGTCGGGCAATATTCGATTAAAGCCACGGTACATGGCGGCGGAGAAGTCGGACAAGCCGGCGCCCTCCGTCATGCCATCGCGCGTGCTTTGGTGGTGCTGAATCTCCCCCTCCGTACGCCTCTGAAGAAGGAAGGCTTGCTGACACGCGACTCGCGCGTCAAAGAGCGGAAGAAGTACGGACAGAAGGGCGCAAGAAAGAAGTTCCAGTACTCGAAGAGATAAACATCGGAGCCACAGTCAGAAAAAGGGAAGGCTCCATGCCTTCCCTTTTTTTGTGTCTATGGAGTGCGCCGTAGGTGAGAGCGATGAAAAAGATACGTGTCGCAATTGCAGGGGCCAGTGGATATGCCGGCGCGGAGCTCGTCCGCCTGGCAGCCCTCCACCCGTATTTCGAGCTGCACGCCGTCACATCGGAAAAATCCGCGGGAACCCCCGTGGCCTCCGTCTTCCCCAGTCTGGCAGGGCTCGTATCTCTTTCATTTCAAGCGCTCTCGCCCGAAGCCTTGGCAAATCAGGTCGACGCAGTCTTTTTAGCGCTTCCCCATACCAAGTCATTAGAGCCAGTCTCCGCCTGTCTTCAAACAGGCAAACTGGTGGTCGACCTCAGCGCCGACTATCGCCTGAGAGATTCAGCCGTCTATGAGCAGTGGTATCGCACGCCGCATACCTATGCGAGCCTCCTGAAGGATGCGGTCTACGGACTTCCTGAATTACACCGAGCCGCCATCGCCAAGACCAAGTTGGTGGCCTCGCCAGGCTGTTATCCGACTGCCGCGATCCTACAGTTGGCCCCGCTCTTTGCCCACGACCTCGTGCAACCGAACACCGTGGTCATCGATGCGAAATCCGGCATTTCAGGCGCAGGGCGAAGCCCGGCTCTCCCCTATCATTTTCCGGAAGCCCATGAATCGCTAGAGCCCTATAAAATCGGGCAGCATCGCCACATCCCGGAGATCGAACAGGAACTCGGCAGATTACTTCAACGGGCCTCGTCGACGGCGGGAGCAGGGGCCACACAACCGATCGTGACATTCACTCCGCACCTCGTCCCGATGAACCGCGGCATCTTGAGCACCGCCTACTGCAAACTGAAGAACCCGATGGCGCTGGACAATCTGCGCATGCTGTATCGAGACTTTTACAAAGGTGAGCGATTCGTCAGAGTCCAGGAGGACATCATGCCGAATCCTCGCTACATCAAAGGCTCCAACTATTGTGACATCGGCATCTATCTCGACCCCCGTTCCGGTTCAGTCATTACGGTGGCCGCGCTGGATAATCTGGTGAAGGGTGCCGCAGGGCAAGCCATTCAAGCGATGAATCTCATGTCCGGCTTCCCGGAGGAAACAGGATTGACGGCTCCCGCAGCCTATCCCTAACTCATACAGACCAGGACGGTCTTTCACCATGACAACCAAGAAGACATCTGCCACATCTCCGCGACGCGGAATCACCGCACCACAGGGATTCCGCGCCGCAGGCATCCATTGCGGCATCAAAAAGCCTGGCCTACTCGATCTCGCGCTGGTCGTCTCAGAGCAGAGCGGCCCCATTGCCGGTGTCTTTACGCTGAATCAAGTGGTCGCAGCGCCGGTCATCGTCGACCGTCTACATTTACGCAAAGGAGTCGGGCGAGCCATTCTCGTCAACAGCGGTAACGCCAACGCTTGTACCGGCGCCAAGGGGTTGGCTGCCGCAAAAAAAACTGCGGCCCTGGTCGCACGACACGTAGGAGTCCCCTCGCACCAGATCTTCGTCGGATCGACCGGCGTAATCGGACGTGTCTTGCCGCTCAATCGAATCGTGAAGGGAATCCCGAACGTATTCAGCCAGCTCAGCGATCGTGGAGGCCCAGACGCCGCACGAGCGATCATGACGACTGATCTGCGTCCGAAATCGATTGCCCTTCAAGACACCATCGGCGGTCGCTTGATTACCATCGGCGGGATGGCCAAGGGCTCTGGCATGATCCATCCCAATATGGCCACGATGCTAGGTTATTTCACCACGGATGCTTCGATCACGAGGAGCGCTCTCCAACGGGCCCTCACGTTGGCGGCCAACGAATCGTTTAATTGCATCTCGGTCGATGGAGACACGAGCACGAACGATACGGTCCTCTGCTTGGCGAACGGCATGGCAGAGAACCGCACCATCAAGGAAGGCACCCCTGCCTTTCGTCAGTTTCTGCAACTCCTGACAGAAGCCTGCCAGGCGCTGGCGCTGGCGATCTGCCGCGACGGCGAGGGGGTTACCAAAGTTGTAAAAATTGAGGTCACCGGCGCAGCCACCGTGGCACAAGCCAGGCAAGTTGCCCAAACCATTGCCACGTCAAACTTGGTAAAAACCGCCCTCTTTGGAGAGGATGCCAATTGGGGTCGGGTGATGGCCGCGATCGGCCGGGCCGGAGTTCCGATTATCCCCTCAAAACTGAATGTGTGGTTTGACGAGGTCCAGATGGTCCAGAGCGGAATGGGACTCGGACTCGTGGCCGAACGCCGTATCGCGAAGGTTTTCCGTCAGAAAGAATTTACGATTTCTGTGGGGTTAGGCAACGGTCGTCACCGATCCCACATGTGGACGACCGACCTGTCGTTCGATTATGTCCGTATTAACGCAAGCTATCGATCCTAGGGCATAATTCCACCATGTCGTCTTGCAAACGCAACGTCATTATGCTAGCGTGCCAAGGCTTTAGTAGTCAGGAGACTGTCTCCTTCTCGCATAATTTCGTGCGTTGAGGAACCGTATCAAATTCATATCGGCGTCATGGACGTCGCTCGACTTGAGAATAAGGGGGCCAGTCCCCCTCATCTGCGTCAGCGGGTGCTCTGCAAGTCTTGAGGGGAGGTGAAGGCATGGGAGTGGTTTCGATCAAGGAATTGCTAGAAGCGGGTGTCCATTTCGGACACCAGACGAATCGGTGGAACCCAAAGATGAAGAAGTTCCTCTTTGGCGAACGTAACGGCATCTACATCATCGACCTTCAGCAAACATTGGCTCGTATGGAGCAGGCCTATGCCTTCGTCCGCGACACCGTCGCCGCCGGCCAGTCGGTCCTGTTTGTCGGGACCAAGCGGCAGGCTGCCGAGATCCTCCAAGAAGAAGCCCTGCGCGCCAACATGTTCTTCGTCAACCAACGTTGGCTCGGTGGAATGCTCACGAACTTCCAGACGATCCGGAAGAGCATCGACAAGATGAAGAAGCTGGAGACCAAGCTCGCGGATCCCAGCCAATACGGCTTGAAGAAAAAAGAAATCATGAAGATGCAGAAAGAGATCGTCAAGCTTCAGAAGTATCTGAGCGGCATCAAAGACATGCGCGGCGTCCCCGGAGCCGTCTTCGTGCTCGACACCCGCATCGAACACCTTGCCGTGCAGGAAGCGAAGCGACTGGAGATTCCGATGATCGCGATCCTGGACTCGAACTGCGATCCGGATCATATCACCTATCCAATTCCTGGAAACGACGACGCCATTCGCTCCATCAAGCTCATCACGTCCCTTATTGCCAACGCCTGTATCGAGGGCGCCAATATACGTGCACAGCGCGAAGAAGCGGACTTTAAACCAGCGCCTGCGGCCGGCGGCAAACCAGCAGCCATGAGCCTCGCAAGCACGCCGGCTTCATAACGTCCGGCATAACATAGGTCAACTACGGCACTCACTGTTTACTGAAAAGGACCGTCACGTATGGCTGGATCAAGTCAGCTTGTCAAAGAACTGAGAGAAAAGACCGGCGCCGGTTTCCTCGACTGTCAGAAAGCGCTCACCGAGAACGGCGACGATATCGAGAAAGCCGTGGATTACCTGCGGCAAAAAGGCTTGGCTGCGGCACTCAAAAAGTCAGGCCGTGAGACCAACCAGGGCCTCATCCACTCGTATATCCACATGGGTGGAAAAATCGGCGTGCTCATCGAAGTCAATTGCGAAACCGACTTCGTGGCTCGGAACGAAGAGTTTAAATCTTTCGTCAACGACTTGGCCCTCCAGGTGGCGGCCGGGAAGCCCTCCTACGTCAAACGGGAAGATATTCCCGCCGAGCTGATCGCGAAAGAGCGATCGATTTATGAGGGACAGGCCAAAGAAATGGGCAAGCCCCCGGCGGCTTGGCCGAAGATCGTCGAAGGCAAGCTGGAGAAGTTTTTCCAGGAGAGCTGTCTCATCGAACAAACCTTCGTCAAAGACACCGCCGTCACGATCAAAGATCTTCTGGCCTTGAAGATCTCCAAAATCGGCGAGAACATGAACATCCGCCGCTTCACCCGGTATCAATTAGGCGAAGCATGAGTTCTGCCAACTATCGGCGCATCCTCCTCAAAGTCAGCGGAGAGATGTTGGCCGGTGAGCAGGGCTACGGCATCCAACCTTCTATCCTTGAAGGTCTTGCCACGGAAATTGCCTCCGTCGTGGCCCTCGACATCGAAGTCGCAGTGGTCATCGGCGGCGGCAATATCTTCCGCGGTATTGCCGCCAGCGCATCCGGCATGGAACGAGCCTCCGCCGACTATATGGGGATGCTCGCAACCGTCCTCAATGCGTTGGCCCTGCAAAATGCACTCGAGCGTATCGGCATCATGACGCGCGTCCAATCTGCGATCGAAATGCGTCAACTGGCAGAGGGCTATATCCGCCGCCGGGCCATTCGCCACCTTGAGAAAAAACGTGTCGTGATCTTTGCAGGCGGCACGGGTAATCCATACTTCTCCACCGATACCGCCGCAGCGCTCAGAGCGATGGAAATCGGAGCCCAGGTCATCATGAAGGGGACAAAAGTCGACGGCATTTACGATGCCGATCCCGTGAAGAATCCCACGGCCACAAAGTATCAGACCATTTCATTTCTCGCGATCTTGAATCAGAATTTGAAAGTCATGGACGCGACGGCCATCAGCCTCTGCATGGACAACAATCTTCCGCTGATCGTGTTCAACCTGAAAGAACAAGGCAACTTCAAACGCGTCGCCACTGGCGAAGCGATCGGAACAGTTGTCACGCCCGATCGCCGCTAATATTCCAGGGAGTCTCGCATGTCGAATCCTGCCGTTATCCACCAAAAAGTCATGGAAAAGATGGAGTCCGCACTGGAATATCTGAAGCGCGACTTGGCTGGACTACGGACAGGACGAGCCTCTGTCGCCCTCTTCGACGGTGTCCGTGTCGACTACTACGGCACCATGACCCCGCTGAAGCAGGTGGCTAACATTTCGACTCCCGAAGCGCGCCTCATCACAATCCAACCGTGGGAACCGAACCTGATCAAGGAAATCGAAAAGGCCCTGGCAGGATCGAACCTCGGCGTGACCCCGTCAAACGACGGAAAAATCATTCGCATTCCCCTTCCTCCGCTCACCGAAGAACGCCGCAAGGAACTCGGCAAGGTCTGCAAAAAGCACGGCGAAGATACCAAAGTCGTGGTGCGAGGGTTTCGTCGAGATGGCAACGAAGAATTGAAGAAACTGCAAAAGGATGCCAAGTTGACGGAAGACGATTTGCGAAAAGCTGAAGCCGACACCCAAAAACTGACCGACCAATACATTCAAAAGGTCGACGACGTGGTGAAGAAAAAAGAACAAGAAATCATGGAAGTGTGACTGCGGCTTCGACCTTGCTACCCACCTACGCCACCGTCAATCTCTCGGCACTCGCCCACAATCTCTCGTGCATCCAAGGTTATCTCTCTCCCGGCTGCGAGGTCATGGCCATCGTCAAGGCCAACGCCTATGGGCATGGAGCCGTTGAGATCGCTCACGCCCTTGCACGCAAGGGGATCGGACGATTTGCCGTCGCCTCGCTTGAGGAGGGGATCACACTCCGTCAAGCCGGCGTCTCGACTCCCATCGTCGTGCTGGGAGCACTCTTCGACCAGCAACTGGCAGATCTGGTCGCGCACCGGCTGACCCCAGTTATCAGCAATGGATTGATCCTGCCTGCCTTGGCACAAGCAGCCAATTCGCAGCCATCCCCCTACCAGATTCACCTTAAGATCGAAACCGGCATGGGGCGGTTGGGTTTTTCGCCGGATGAATTGCGCCCGCTCCTCGACAACCCTCTCTTGCGTGGTGCGCTTCACGTCGAGGGCTTAATGACACATCTTGCCGACGCAGACGGAACGGATACCTCCTTCACAGAGCGACAGCTTGGCGTATTTCAGGCCATCCTGGAACAGGTCAGGCGGCGTGGCCTTTCCCTCCCGCTGGTACATACAGCCAACAGTGCTGCCATCGTCCGGTTTTCTGCATCCCATTACTCACTCGTGCGTCCCGGCATCATGCTCTACGGGTACCAAACCCTGCCAGCCGCAATACCCGCTCCTGACCTTCAACAGGTCCTTTCACTGCGTACCACCATTGCCCACATACGGACCATTCCACGGGGCGGAACGGTCAGTTACAACAGGACATTTACCGCAAGCAGGCCGACGCGAATCGCGGTACTGCCTATCGGGTATGCCGACGGGTATAGTCGGCAGCTCTCCAATCGCGGATCGGTGTTGATTCAGGGTCGTCGCGCCCCGATCGTCGGTCTCGTGTGTATGGATATGACCATGGTGGATGTCACCGACATCCCACCAGTAGAAGTTGGCGAGACCGTCACGTTGATCGGGCAGCAAGCTGGCGCAGCTATCTGGGCAGATGAAGTCGCTGACTGGATCGGTACGATCCCCTATGAATATTACGGTTGATGAAGAATGAGTATCAGAAACCGACGCACGACACCCATCCGCTATCTCCTGCTTCTCCTCGTCATCTTGGGAATCACGCTTGCCCTATCCCCCCTCTCACTGGTCCGCGATCGCACACCCGCAGCAGTGGCTCCCATCCCACAGACCGACGCCTGGTGGATGACCCAACATGAGCATGCACTCGCGCGCATCCGTCAGGGCAACATCGACCTTGTCATGATCGGAGACTCGATTACCCAGGGATGGGGCAATGAGGGACGCCGCGTGTGGGACACCTATTATGGGCATCGCCGTGCCGTGAACTTGGGATTTAATAGTGATCGCACGGAGCATGTGTTGTGGCGGCTCGACCACGGCGAGATCGATGGGATGAGTCCCAAGCTGGCAGTCCTGATGATCGGGACTAACAACACCGGCGCGCATCATGATCCTCCAGAGGAGACCGCCGCTGGCGTCCATGCGATTCTCACAACTTTGCGCACCCGCCTTCCAGCAACCAAGATTCTCTTGCTCGGCCTGTTTCCGCGTACGGCCTCAGCCGATGACCCGATCCGTCGTATCAATGGGACGGTCAATGACCACCTCCGTGCCTACGCCGACAACCAGCATATATTTTTCATGGACCTCAGCCGACACTTTCTCGACGTCAGAGGGCGCCTCTCTCAAGACCTCATGCCGGATTTCGTGCACCCAAATGAGCATGGATACCAGGTGTGGGCTGATGGCATGGAAGATATGATCAAGCAACTACTGGGCAAGTGATCTTGGCAGACCGATCAGAAAAGACGCGGAGCTAGGTCTTACACTCCTACTTGTTACCCTGCATGGCGGGAAGCTGGTGCAGCTGGACTATTAGATTCGTCTTATCCTTTTGGTTTATCTACTCTGAGTGGTTCGATGCAAGCGATCACCTCAATACGGCAGCTTGACGCGCGGACATTTCGCTCGTAGCATGAATCCAGGCGTTTTCACCACGCCGACTGTCTCATCCCTCGCGCTTCCTAATCCTTTCTCACGCGATCGATTCTCCAGTCTCCGCCGTTCCACCGCCGATATCGCTCTGCGTATGCCTCAGGCCACGCGCACAGCGGAACAAGGAGCTATTCAGATGGCAGGACAAAAACCTATTACCGACCGCATTTTCGAATGCCTGCACGGCGCTGAGGAATGCGAGTTCGAGTCCCTCGTGGCTCGCTACCCGCAGTTCACCTGGAATGAGCTCTTTCAAGAGGTGTCTCGCTTGAATCGAACCGGGCAGGTGATCATTACGAGGAATGTGGGGGTCTTTACGCTGAGGCAGGTTCCGGTGATGCCATAACAGGGCACATGACCGGTCCCCTTCTGCAACGGGAAGCGGAGAACTGGTCCGTCTACCCTCTATGGACCAGACCTACCTGAGCCAGTACAATGCTCCCATGTTTTGTCTCTGTTGCGTATGCTTTCCACGATGACACTTCCACGCCCGACAGACCAGCTTGCAGGTTGTTGCTGGTTGCCCCGCTTCGCCGCAAAAGTCCGTGCATCTCGTTCCAAGCAGTTGCCATTTGTGTACCGTCTAGCCTTGGGAAGCTCGCTCGGCATCGATGGAAGCTTTCTGCGCCAATTCAAGATTTCGCACCAACAGTTTATCCACGCAGTCGAACAGGCACCCAGCAACGAGGCCTTGGCTCAATGGTTTCTGACTTTGCCGGCAGTGACTGACATCTCGATCACGAGCTGGAACCGTCATGCTCCCCTGCTAGGCTCGAAAGGATGCCCGGGTTATCTCACCCGCCATCTGATCAAGTGGGTGTTATACCCAAAGTCTGTGACACATCCTGTGGGAAGCCTGTTCGAAGCCATTGAGCAGGATGAACGACCATGAGGACAGGAATGATACCTGCCTCACTTCGCGGCGAGTGGCAAGCATTCGCCCAACATTTCCTGTAGAATCTCTCAGTAACAAGGGTCCATCCTCCCGGAGCTTGCATGACACGGGGCAACCAGTCTCATCAGGACCAGAGCCATCGAGAGCGAGCGCTCAAACTGTTTCCCTGGATCTGTGCGCATTGCGGCCGCGAATTTGACGGCAAGAAACTCCACCAGCTCACGGTCCATCACAAGGACCATAACCACGACAACAATCCGCCAGATGGAAGCAACTGGGAGTTGCTCTGCCTCTACTGCCACGACAATGAGCACCAGCGCTATCGCGTGGCAGACGCGCCCGGTGAGGCACCACCGAGCCATGAACAGGATCGTCCTTCGACCTTCACGCCCTTCTCCCACCTCACGGACTTGCTCAAACACAAACCCTAACCGCGGTTCATCTGGTTTGTTTGGCTAGTTGCTTTCGATTACATGACACACTGCGACACCACACGAACCAGACAGACCGCATACGGTAGAATGATAAATACGTTTTCGACATTGCAGTACAATTCCCCATGACAGATTCTTGAACCTGCCTCATGCTGTTCCTGGGATTGGCCGCAGCGGGCCTCATATTTCACCCGCTCAAAGGATCATCGATGGCGTCAATCACATCACTACTTGCAGAGGTTCGAAACTGCACCCTTTGCGCCGCGCATCTGCCGCTCGGTCCACGACCGATCCTCCAGCTACACCCCCGCGCCCGTATCCTGATCGCTGGACAAGCGCCTGGCCGGAAAGTTCATGAATCCGGCGTGCCCTTCGCTGATGCCAGCGGCGACCGGCTTCGCGAGTGGTTGGGCCTGTCCCCAGAAATCTTCTACGACCCGCGACATGTCGCCATCCTTCCTATGGGATTTTGTTTTCCAGGCACTGGCAAATCGGGAGATCTTCCCCCACGGCCTGAATGTGCGCCGGCATGGCGTGAGCAGCTCGTACGGCATCTCAAGAACCTGAAACTCACCCTCGTCATTGGCCAATATGCACAAACCTACCACCTGCCCAATGCCGGCGCATCGGTCACCGACACAGTGCTGTCATGGCGTGAGCATTGGCCGAACGTCGTTCCCTTGCCCCACCCAAGCCCGCGCAACAACATCTGGCTACGCCGGAATCCCTGGTTCGAGCGAGAGCTACTTCCAGTCTTGCAGGCCAGAGTTGCAGAGGTCCTTGAGGAGAGCGCCTGACTACAGAAATGAACCTCCGTCATATGTGCGCTGACCGACGGAGGAAGAGCAAGGTCAACCTACTCCTCTAGACACACCGTATCCCCCTCACAGACAGGTCCAGGCATAACAACTGTTGCCAACACACCTACCATACCCCGATTATGCTGAACGACCGTCCGAAGAATCGCGAGATCTTGAGGCAAGCCCTGTTGAGGCAGCGTCGTCATCACACAGCGAGCACAGAGGCTGGTGACCGCCAAACGAACCTGGGTACCGATCGTCACAATACGCCCCTTCCAGTCGTTTTCCAGAAATCCTGGTACCGAAATCCCCGTATCAATGACCACATTCGGCCGGAACCGCTGCGTGTCAAAACGTCCATTCGGGCAGCGCAATTGGAGAGCTTGAAGTGTGGATGTCGTCAAAAGATGGACTGGCGCTTCATCAAAGAATGAAGAAGGGGAAATCTTCACCGTCGTCTCACTGTCCCGACCCGGCAGGCTTTCCAGGTTGGGGGAGTATTGTTCGAGCACGGGATGGGTAGGAGGGATGCTGGTGAACCGGACTTTTCGTCCAAGCCGTTCCGACAGAATGGCATCCATATCGCTCGTGGATTCCGATAGAACCTGTCCATCGGCCAGCGTGACGTCCACGTGCATCGAGGCTCCAGAAACGATACGAGCCTGAAACGTGAACATGCTGGGCCAACGCAGGGGGTTCTTCGCGCTCACGACATGTCCCGTTTCGATGTCGATCAACGCCAATACTCGGTCGCCCTGCACGCCTCGCTCAGTCACGGTTGCCCTGTCCAATTTCTCTCCTAGCATCGACTTCACGGGATACCGCCATAGTTCATGAACCGACCCAACCTGTAGACTCTTCCCCATTTGGACTCCTGCCTCCTGCAGCGGTCGACCCTACCATTCGACTCGGGAGTCGTTCGGCGCGACGTGGCTTTTCACTCGCGAAACGATCGACGTCCCTCTCCTGCCGATCACATTGGCTCTCATTCCATCCGGTTAACGCAACCCCTGAGGGCTCTGCGCTAACCGGATCGAAATACCTAGATACACTCAGGCCACTAGTAGTCGCCTTCTTTCACATAGGGATGACTCCAGAGAATCACCTGCAGCAACACGGACTTGATCCACGCTTGATGCATCGCACCCACTTCGGCCTGACTGTGGCCCTGCTTGGCCAGAAAGGGTCGAAGCGTGGCCGTCACGGGATAGAGCAAGGCGGGAATATACCGGAAAGGAATGTGTGGAACAGCAGCCACATGGTCAGTGGCATTCTTACCTGTACGATGATGCCGGCGGCCGATTTCAAATTGATAGTCCAACCAGGCTTGGTCATACTGCCCACTCGCCGTATCCAGAATCCATTGACTGAACCTCTTCCTCACAGCTCCCAAATAATCCATATCCGGCTGAGCATCGGACAGGCGGGTAAAGGTCTGCAGCAGATGGGGATTCGACCCGACAAATCCATACCAGACGTCGAGAATCGCCTCGACCTGCCCCTGTACCACCGCCTTGGACTGTTGCAGAGCCTTCACATCGTCGTCCGTAAATAATACCGTCTTCTTCAACAACTCGAACTCGTCCAGCGAGATCGGCGCAGACGGTACTGCTGCACCACCATAGGTATACCCGGGAATCGTCGGTCTGGCGTTCATTGTCGGCCTCCTAATGCTGTATCGACATATTGCATGTGTGAATAATATTGTTTTGCGACAGTAACGATTCACCTCACCAGCAGATGCAAACCACGCACTGGTGCGGGGGCGCCACATCGTGGTGCCCCCGCCAAGTGAAGACTACTTTTTCTCGACGATATCGCTCTTCATCGGACCAAGCACGCCCAGGAGTTCATCCTTCTCTGTCTTGCCGACCTTGTGATGATCCAACGCAGCAACCAAATCTTCGACCAGCGCGCCAAACGCCGCATCGTGCACTCCCATCCCGTCGTGCGTCTGCTTCATCGTCCGCCCGGTATATTTGCATGGTCCACCGCTGGCCTCACAAATCTGATTCACCAGATGCATCTTGAGCTTCGTGAGATCCGTGCTCCCGAAATATCCGTTGATGCGCTTATCGCCTCCAACGTTGCCCACGAACGTCTCCACGACTGCCGTGATCGCCGTCTTGCCACCCAACCGGTCATACAACGACTTCCCCTTGGCTCCATCGGCCGCCTGCACCGATCCAGCCATCAGTACCAGACTCATGACCACCAGGCTCACCACATTCCGCTGCTTCATGACTGTCCTCCTTATATTGATAATAAATAGGGCTTAACGCCCCTCCCCACTCCCCAGAAACCTCTCCCACCGACGCACTTGTTCAAATTCGCCCCCCGGCATGAATTCAGGACAATCGAGCCGCAACTGGCCTTCACCGATCGCCTTATCCATCAATCCACAATGATGCGGTTTCGCGGCATCACTGTGGACATGGGGTTGAAAATAGGTGCAGCCGGCACACATCCGTACGACCGAAATCGCCCCTTGCTCTTGCAGGGAGTGAATCACCTTGGTGAGCCCCCGTAGCAACACCGCTTGCTCGTCGGGCGTGAGGCTCTTCACGCCGGCTTGGACAACCTGGGTCCATCCTGTGACGAGCTGTGCTTCTCGTCTGCCTGCTGCCGTGAGCGTGATGACGAGTACCCGGTGATCTTCCGCCGATCGGGATTTGTGCACGAGCTTCTTCTCAACGAGAGTCATGACCGCTTCGCTGGCCGTAGCCGCCGTCAAACAAAACTCTGTCGCGACGTCATTCAGCCGAACGGGTTGTGCCGCGCGATCAGCCAGAAATCCAAGGATTTGCCCTTGCGTCGGCGTGAGCTTTCGCGTCGTACCGCCTTCCCAGGCTTGGCTTCGTAGGGCCGTCGCGATCTTGGTCAGTCCGACCGTAATATGATCGACGGTCGACTTCTCTCCCTGCAGGGGAAGCTGTTTGCCCATCTCACACCTCCTCTCCTATGCCGATAACGGCACGATAAATCCGCCCAACTGTCGATACTCCCGCTGCTGATGCTCCGTAAACATGACCAGCGGCTCCTGGTGACACAACCGACATTCCTCCGCCGTCACGGAGACCGCCGCATATCCCTGCGCCTGCACATACTCACTGGCCAACCTGAGCGCCGTCGCTTGGTCGCCGGTCATGACATCGAAATGCAGGGTCTTTCCCGGCACCTCCACCCACACATCGAACACCTTCACCGTATCCATCCCGGCCTCCCTCTGACATCGTGAATTATTTATTGTTCAGGAGTCCATACTATATAGATAGGAACACTTTCTTGTCAAGCGCCCCCTTCGCAGCAACAGGGAACGATCGACACCCTACCGGGCCGAGACGCACAGCTCCGATTACGAGATGCGTACGCCTTCTGTTTCGATGTAGACTGGCGACCCTGAGACGGAGACTCCCCGCCCCTATTACCAGGCAAACTCCGACGAACCTCTTGACGGGACTACCCCGACCACTAACACTTGGAGCGTACATGTCACATGTCTTGATCATTCATGAAGTCGAAGCCTATCCGGCATGGAAAACCGTATTCGACCAAGCAGCAAGCATCAGAAAACGCGCAGGAGAGATCAGCTACCAATTGCTCCGATATGACAACGAGGCCAACCGCATCGTCCACTTCTCAGCCTGGTCCTCGCTGGACAACGCCCGTCGTTTCTTCGAGTCCCAGGAGCTCATAGAAATCAGACGACAGGCCGGTGTGAAAGCGCCAGAATTTATCTATTTGCAAGAGCTAGAAAGCGGGCTGCTCTAGCCTTGAGATGGCACACCCACTTCCCACCTTGACTCAGACTTGCTGGCAGAATATTTTCACGCTGAGCGTGCTCACAGAGGCGAGACGGTTCGATCTCTCGAACAGAGACAATCCTTACAACAGCCAAGGAGGTGCGTGTGATGAAGTTCGTGAAAGTGCAGGATGAAGAACGAAGCGGTGAAGTGGCGATCAATCTCGACCTTGTTCGAGAGGCTCACCTTGGAGGGGGATTACTACACCTCTACTTCGAACGCAGCTCTACGGCACAGGATGACATGACGTTTACCGGTGAGAACGCTCAGAAAATCTGGGCCGCAATGGGATAACAGGGACTGGAATAGGAATGGGATGAAGGCAAGGACCGACAGAAACCCGGCGCGGGGTTTCTGCGTGAGCGTATACCTCGCTCTCATCCGTCGAGATGGACGCGGGCGCGATGAGGCATGGGGAAAGGAAATCCGGCGATTGCGAGAGACTCCTGTTCGAGGGCCTGCAGAATGGAAGGATCTATAAATCGAACTCAAGCACGGCGCGCTGAACAGACACGTCAGCCCACCTCGATCGTCAGATCGTGTAAGTGCTCCATGCCAAAACACATCAGCGTGCAATAAATCTTATAGTTCTGCGCACCCTTGTCTCCGGCAATAAATTCAAGCGTGGCCTGCCTATTTTTGAGACCGAGCTCCTTCGTTTCCGCAACGATTTCCTTGCCGTTATGCAGGGCAAATGCATGTACAAATCCATGTTGTTCCTCAGCGGCGCGCATGAGATCGCGCAAGACCTCAGAAGTCTTCTCGTCAAAAAGAAATGTGACACGCACGGATGCACCCTTCTTGACATGGAAGGGTGCATCGATCAGGCGTCCAGTCGCATCACTAAATCCATCTTTGTTGACCTTGATCTTCAATTCAACATCGGGATTTCCTGCTCCGGCATTCAGCACAAAGAGGACTGAAAGACACACCGCGACACACAGAACCAATAGCCGTTTCAACATCTACCCCTCCGCGACACATTCAACACCGTAGGGCGGCGAGACACGCACCATCTCCACCGCCAACTCTCTTCCCCACTCCATTCCACTCGAAGCTGACGTTCAGCGGCTCCTGGCAGTGTGGCCAGAACGCCTCGACCACACGAAGTCCTTCACGGCATCAGAATGCCTTGCCCACACTTCACTATGCGGCTGATGAAGCTTGCAGAGAGAGGCTCGCCCTTCACTGTAACAGGACAAGACGTTTCTCACAAATAGTATTGACGCGATGAATGCAGGAACACGATTCGCGATATCTCACAGACGATATGTCTGCATAGACGTGTAACGATTCAGACTTGGCAACCGATCTGCCTCGGCGGCAAGAACGCTCCACAGATGCGCAACCTGATCACTGGGAGTGGCGGCGAACCACTCCCAGTCGTCATTCCATTCATCGGCTTACTTATTATACTGCGACGCGATCCGGTCGACACCACTCCGTAGTGTTTTTCGCCAATCCGTCTCAAGCTCGGGCGTCATATTCGTATCACATGCCTTGACCGTCTGCACCAGCGAATTGATCCAGTAGTCATAGAGGTTGGGATCGATGTTCATCTTCTTCTTGCTGTGGCTCTCGGCAATGCGATCGATACCCGTTTTCCCCACGCCATTCCCGCCAAGATCCATGAACATCATCGAGACGCCCTGGCGCAAGAGCGACTTCTGTTTCGCCATGTCCGTCTTGGCAAACATGGGTGCAATCGTGGGATGACTCGCCAGAAAGTTCTCATAGAAGAGATCGAAAAACTTAGGACTGACACAACAACGACTATAACTTTCCTTCACTTCAGCGAGTGCCATCGTAACTCCTTGCCAGAGACCGGCACGATCTCCAGCTGTGCTCAATAAGAACGAAACCATAGACATTGGAAAGCACGAGCCAATGCCTACGGCTGGACCGGCCATCCGTACAGTCTCTTTCGGTCCAGTCACGCAAGACTTAACTGTCTAAGAGATTAGACAGTGCTACTACAATTTGATCGCAGGAATGGAATAGATTCATACAGGCAGAAACGATGATGCACTAGCAGGAACCAACCTCTCGATCGTAGGATTCGCGCCATTCAATCCATGAGTTAGCCGCAACAATACTGTCCCGACGGCCATGATGTTCGTTACCCCTTCAACGGAGCCACACCTGAGAGAACTCCAAGTCGCCAGAGGGTGGTGAGTTCCGCCGCTCGGGCTACGCTGAGCGGGTCTGTCGAGTCAGAGGCACGTGGATGGGTCGGACGGACACTAATCTTGCCGATCACTCGGAGGCCCGCTATCTGAACGGCGGACAGGAGCTCTTCCCTCGTCCTCAATCCCAGATGCTCGGCTAGGTTCGAGAGCAACAGCCAGGCTTCTCCTCCCGGCTCCAGATGGGCGGCCAGGCCATTGAGAAACCCGCGTAACATACGGCTCTCGGGATCGTAGATCGCCTGTTCGATCGGAGAGCTGGGCCTCGCCGGGACCCAGGGCGGGTTACAGACCACGAGCGAAGCCCGGCCTTCAGGAAAGAGATCGGCCTGCACAACGTCCACTTTGGCCGTGAGTCCAAGCCGTGCAAGATTCTCACGGGCACAGGCCAACGCGCGAGGATCGCAATCGGTGGCCACGACATGCGCAACGCCGCGCTTCGCCAACACGGCCGCCAATACGCCGGTCCCGGTTCCGATATCGAAGGCGCGCGTCTGTGACGGCAATGGCGTCTCAGCGACCAGCCCCACATATTCGCTGCGGACAGGCGAAAACACGCCATAGTGCGGGTGAATGCGGCCGCCGATCGCGGGAATCACCAGGCCCTTCTTTCTCCACTCGTGCGCGCCCACCAGTCCCAGCAATTCGCGCAACGACACCAGCGCGCGCCCGTCAGCAGGCCCATAGGCTTCCGTGCAGGCGAGACGCAGATCAGGCGCACGGCGCAGACACACCTCATAGTCCTCTTCGAGCGCCACGAGCAGCATTCCCAAGACGCGGGCGCGAAGGGACTGGGCCTGGCGATAGAGATGAAATCCCTCAGCCGGAGACGAGCCAGGCTTGGGAGGATGGCGATCGACTCGCCGCGCCATGGCATTCAACAACTGTCGGGCATTCTGGAAGTCGCCCCGCCAGAGCAGCGCGGTCCCCTCGCAGGCCAGCCGATAGGCGGCGTCAGCCGTCATGCTGTCATTGGCGGTGACCACGCGTGCAGGAGGTGGGGATCCCCATTCCGATCGCCAGCGCGCAGAGCAGGTCTGGCCGGCCTCGATCCAACTCACCAACGGTGGGCCGATCATGTCCGCACCTTACAGGCACGTATTGTATGTAGGCGGACAATCCCTGCGTTCATGTTGCGTCTATGGAGGAAACCCCGGAACCACCGGTCGGTAGGTCGTTGTTCTGGCATGTGGCCTGGTGGCTTGGTGGCCAAACTGGTCAATCAATCACATCTGAGGAGTGGCACACAGAGACTCTCGTCCACGCACGGCCGACGAATCCTTACTGCTCATAGTTCTCGACGACTTGCGGCGGACGCACTTCTGCTTCATCCGGATCAAGCCCGACATCACGCAGGGCACGCCGCTGGCGCAAGAGGTCCCAGCATTGATCCAGCTCCACCTGAACGTTCGCGAGGCGCTTCCGAGCGGCTTTGGGGAGTGCCCCTTGCTCGTATAGCCGATGTTCCTCCGCGACAAGGTGCTGAATATGATTGAGAACCGGCTGATCTTCAACGTGATTCTCCACGAGAGCCTCCTCCCATGCGGATGTGATGGAACGGTCAGGTTGTGATGGTACGCCTCCCCGAAACTGTGGTCAATCACTGCGCTGGCCAACGTGATGGTCTCGCGAAGGGTATTTGACGCACGAGCAGCTACCCGGAACCATAATCCCCTCGTGCTCTTAAATTCTGCCGTACTCAAGAACAGGACAGAATCGACCGATACCCTCTATAGACACACCTACCTATGGAGCAACCATGCTGACAGCAATCGGCGACGTCATGCGGCGCGTGTATGAGCGGGGCTGGATTACGACAAGAGACGGAAACATCAGCATGCGGAAGCGCGAGGGGAAATATCTCTACATTACCCCCTCGGGGTGGCGGAAGACCATTGTGCATCCTGAGCATGTCGTGCGGATTCAACTCGTGTCCGATCCGCTGACCGGCGCACTGATTCCCAAGGTCCAAGAAGGGCAGCAACCATCCGGTGAACTCTGGATGCACTGGAACTTACAGCGCGATACGAAAAAAACTCGAACCGTTGTGCATGTCCATGCCACACACATCGTGGCGGCCATCTATGCCGGCTGCGACCTACAGGCAATCAGTGCCGAGTTCCCTGAAATCTCGCGCTACACCAGGGTGGGGCCAACGGTGCCTGCCTTGCCGGCCCTATCGCGTGAATTGGCAGACGTGACGGCTGAATGCTTCGACATCGGGAAGGACGGGGCTCTGGCGTTCGATATCGTGGGGCAGGCCAACCATGGCGTCTGTGCGGTGGCGACCGATCCCTGGGCCGCCTACGAACATATCGAGCGTCTTGATCACATTTGCGAAATTGTCCTCAAGAGCGGTGTGCACCGCACAATGCGTGCGCATAAACCTGTCGCGGCCTAAGAGACCTCCCCCTTTATCCTTGTTCGTTTCTCGTCCGAAGAAACGACCCTGTGGCGCATGGCTTCTGGCCGATAGCATCCCCATAGGGGTACCAACCGGACTGTCTTTGCCCGTGCTATACGCCATGCGCAATTCGCTCCGCCCTCCCACGATAGACCCTTCACGCTTTACGAACGACGCGTCCCGCTCTTGCCATACGCTATAGGCCATCAGCTCCTTGCGCCCCAGCCCATCTGCCATCAGCTCTTCTCTTCCTTCTGGCACGGAGGGCTGGACCAGACCGCCTCTGAAACAGTAGAATGCGCGACCCGCTTTTCCTTCCCCCCTAGCCTTACAGGCTCGTTGGAAACGGTACGACTCGAACAGCATCGCCCTTAACGTGAAGGAATGATCATGAGTGTGAAATGCGGAATCGTCGGACTACCCAACGTGGGCAAGTCGACCCTCTTCAATGCGCTGACCAAGTCGGGGATCGCAGCAGACAACTACCCCTTCTGCACCATCGAGCCGAACGTCGGCATCGTGGAAGTGCCGGATGCGCGAATGCAGGCGCTGGCCGATATCGTCAAGCCGCAGAGAATGCAATATGCCACCACCGAGTTTGTCGACATCGCAGGCCTGGTCGCCGGAGCCTCGAAGGGTGAAGGCTTAGGCAACCAGTTCCTCGCCAACATTCGTGAAACCGACGGGATCGTCAACGTCGTGCGCTGTTTCGAAGACGATAACGTGGTGCACGTAGCCGGCAAGGTCGATCCGATTTCCGACATTGCGACCATCATTACGGAGTTGGCACTGGCAGACCTTACCACCGTAGAGAAATCCCAGGAGCGCAACCTCAAGCTCATACGAGCCGGGAACAAAGATGCGGTGAAGCTGGGCGAAATCCTGGAACAAGTCGCGATCTGCTTGAACCAGGGCAAGCCGGCCCGCACGATGAAGCTGGATGCGGCGCAGATGGCGTTACTGAAACCCTTGTGCCTGCTGACCATCAAGCCTGTCATGTACGTGGCCAACGTGGCCGAAAAGGGATTTGCGAATAATCCCCTCCTCACCCGTATGGAAGAATTCGCCGCACGTGAAGGGGCGCCAGTCGTGGCCATTTGCGCCGCACTGGAGTCGGAAATCTCCGGGCTGTCGGACGAAGAGAAACTAGAATTCCTGACCGATGCCGGCATGGCCGAGCCGGGGCTCAACCGTCTCATTCGCGCAGCCTACCAATTGTTGGGCCTGCAGACCTACTTTACCGCGGGCGTGAAAGAAGTCCGTGCCTGGACCATTCATATCGGCGATACGGCCCCACAAGCCGCCGGGGTGATCCATGGCGACTTCGAGAAGGGCTTCATTCGCGCGGAAGTGATTGGTTACGACGACTTCATCGCCTGCAAGGGCGAAGCGGGTGCGAAGGAAAAAGGGAAGATGCGGCTGGAAGGCAAGGAATACGTGGTCCAGAATGGCGACGTCATGCACTTCCGCTTCAACGTCTAACCTTCGCCCATGAGCCAGCCACCCCCCATCTCTCACCCCCGCGATCCCTTGCATGGGATCACGCTCGAAACCATCATCAAGGAACTGGTCGAGAAGTATGGCTGGGAGGAGATGGGAAAACGCGTTCCGATCCGGTGCTTTCTCCACGATCCTAGCGTGAAGTCCAGCCTCACCTTTCTCCGAAAAACGCCCTGGGCACGGGAGCGGGTTGAAGGCTGGTATATCGCGTATAAAGATATGTGAACGACGGGTACCGACTCCCGCGACGTACATCATTCAATACACAGAGGATCCACCACTCCATGGCCTCGAACGCCACTATTTATAAAGCGACGCTGCAGATCTCCGACATGGACCGCCAGTACTATGGGGACCATTCGCTGACCCTGGCGCGCCATCCATCCGAAACCGACGAGCGCATGATGGTACGGCTGCTGGCCTTTGCCCTCCATGGGCATGAGGCCTTGTCGTTTGGCCGGGGGGTGAGCACCGAAGAGGAGCCCGCACTCTGGCTCAAGGATTTGACCGGCGCCATCGATCTCTGGATCGAGGTGGGCCAGCCGGATGAAAAATCCATTCGCCAGGCTTGCGGCCGCGCACAACAGGTCTACCTCTATACCTATGGCGGTCGTGGCGCCGATCAATGGTGGGAGAAAAATCTAGCCACACTTGCGCGGTTGACGAATCTGACCGTGATGAATCTTCCGCTCGACGGGAGCCGTGCCTTAGCTCAACTGGCCATGCCCAGCATGCAACTGCAATGCACCATTCAAGAAGGACAGATCTGGATGGCGAATGGAGAGCATACGGTGCAACTGGAGTTGACGCTATTGAAACAGCCTGCCACCCCATCTGGACGATAATGCGGGTGTCGCGATGAAAGACAAGAAACGCCTGCCTATCAGTGGTGAACCCATCCCATGGGAAAGCCCGTTTGCGACCCTGAAGAGCCTGAACCTTCCTCTGACTCCAGCAGGCAAGCCCCCTGTCACAACAGTCGACGCTGCGCCGCCCTCACCAAAAAAAAACCGTGGGCGGGTGGATATCATTCGCCAAACCGCGCACCGGGGCGGGAAGACCGTGACGGTCGTCACCGGCTTCACCGGCATCAGTCTGGCCGAGAAAGAGACCCTTGCGAAAGACATGCAGAAATCCTGTGGCGCCGGAGGCACGGTGAAGGAGGGCCGGATCGAAGTGCAGGGGGATCAACGGGACACCGTCTTCCGCATCTTAACCAATGCCGGATTTCGACCGGTGTTTGCGGGAGGGTGACAGCGGGGCGCGAGACAGGCGGGACGAGCGGGATGGGCGAGACGAGAGAAGGTTCGAAGTCAGATTCTCGCAACTGTAAACTTCGAACATCATACTTTGGCTCAGGTCTAACACGATTTTCTGCTATCTCGCTTGTCTCGCCTTTCCCGCGCCTCGCGCCCGTCCTCGCGTTCCTCGATTGACTTCCTCCCCAGTCCACGGTACAGGATGCACCATTATTCTGACAGCGCGGACTCTTGCTTCATCTATCACTGAAAGGCCACCGCATGAAAAACGTCGAGATGACCATTGCAGGAACCATATTGACCATCAAAGTCGACCTCTCCAAAGAGTTCGGACCCTCGGCGTCTGGGAAGACGATCATCATCGCCTCAACAGAGGGAAATGTGACCATTCCTGACCGCGAAGAAAAAGTCGGACTGAACGTCTACCGGAAAAAGTAATCGAGGCATCGACTCGCTCAGACCTTCCAGGGCATGAGGTCCAATGGTCATCCCTCGACAGGCACTTCCCGGCCCGACTGTTCCTTCATTCAGACGGCAGCATACACTTCATGACAACTGACGCCTTGCCTCGTGCCGCTGTAAAGACAGGATTCTGTACTGAAGGGATGATGCCCAACGCGCAACCATCAACGTGCGAGGCATACGGCTAACGCACGTCGATGGGCGCAGCGGGTGAGGCTTCGGCCAGAACGGCCGAAACACAGACGGTCTTACTTCTTCTTGGCAACCTTGGCGGCGCGCTTTTCCTTCACCGTCGTGGCAGGTTTCTTCTTGGTATTTTTCTTCTGCGTCATGCCCTTAGCCATGGAGTCTCTCCTCTGATATGTGGATGAGTCATGTGGGACCGCGATGCAATCGCCACCCCCTCTTCATACCCCAATTACAAAAAAATTGGAATAGGGCCGGCGACCGGCTTTCGTCGGTTGACTTCGCTTCATGCCCCCTGTACAGCTTGCATCATTCGAAGAATCTGTCCATCCGACAGCAGGATGCATCAGGAGGAGCGTGATGGGTAATCCAGAGGGCAATAAAGAGCGCGAAGCATTTGCCGATGCGATCAACCGCGCCGCATTCAGCAGCGAACGTGTGCTGTTGCGCCGACGTGGCCGAGCGGTCGCCGCAGTCGTGCCCATCGAAGACCTGCGACTCCTGGAAGCGCTCGAAAACCGTATCGATCTTGTCGATGCCCGAGCCGCGTTAGCCCAGGCCAACAAGAAGGGCGCTCAGTCGCTCGATGCGATCCTGAAAGAATTAGGACTCTGATAGCACAAGATGATCTCCACCATTCTCCTTGCCCCACCAGCCGAGCAACAACTCAGAGCCGTTGAGAAGCCGCTTCGGAAGGCCCTCGTAAAATGGCTCAATGCCATCAAGAATCATCCGCGCCCCCCAGGCGTCACCACGCTCGAAGGCGAAGACCATCTCTATCGAGTCCGCGATGGCGACTATCGGATTATCTATGCAATCCGCGACAACAATCTCATCGTGCTCGCCATCAAGCATAGCGTTCGGACACCGGCCCCCCGATCCTGAACGACTTCGGCTCACCCACCGCTCTCAGCAACACCGCGC
>SWDR01000030.1:33455-37346 GCA_005116815.1 Nitrospira sp.
AAGGGCTGTGAGACTTGCATTAAAACGGGAAGATTATCCAGCAGGATGCTCAAAAAGGCCGTCCAGCAAGGCCGCAGCCGATGAAAGCACCGGAGGCGTAGCCTTTAGGCTACGTTGAGGATGCTTTCGAGGTGAGAACGCCGCTGGCGGACTTTTTCAGCATCCTGCTAGGGCTCGCCGCTGGCAATCTCTCTATAGTACGACTCCAGCATGACCCTGCTGGTTGGTCCAACAAGCACCAACTGGCGTTGATCCAACGTGTTGGCACAATAGAGATAGATCCCCTCCGCTGCCTGTCCGAGCTCGACATGCAGTTGACGGCCATCCGGCTCCTGCCACGTCGTCTCCTGAAGGACCTTCTTCTCGCGCAATTGTTCCCAGACGATCTGCGCAGAAGGCCAATGGTTCTCATAGAGCGGCGCTTCAGGATCGGCTGAGCCTGATTCCAGCTTCGTTGGATCGAACGGACAACCTTCGTCTGGCTCTGGCGTTTCATCCCAACGAAGGGGATGCGATATTCCCCTCCCCAACAGATACAGGGGGCCATCGTCGGCAACTTCTTCGACGAGCCGGTAGCGAATCAATTCCGGCTGCTCGATCAGGTCAAACCCTCGTGCCGCCACCGCCCGTTGCAACGGGATTCGCCTCGCCAGCTGCCGGGTTTTCTCAAAGAGGATCATCCGCCCATTGATCGAGAGCCGTGCGCTCAGGCAATCGAGCCTCACGCCGATCCCCGTTCTCCCCTCAAAATCTGCCTGCTGCGGACTCTCTCTGACACGCTCGAAGCTGTTCCAACTGCGGCTGGGAAGACCAGGGTCCTGTTCCGCTTGCACCAGGGCATGCGTGGCAAGGATCAGATCATAGGAGGGATTGGACGCGATGTGCTCGAGATCGAGACAGTCGAACCGCACATTGGTCTGGCCCAGTGCCTGCGCTCGTTCTTGCGCGCGGAGAATCGAGACCGGTGAGCGATCGATTCCGACGAAAGTCTTGTCGGGATGCTGCCTCGCGTAGAACGTCGTGAGGATGCCGACCCCACAGCCCACATCCAATATGGTCCGGGCCTCACCGATGCGATCCGCGACGCGAAGACCGATGGCGAGATAATAGTCGTACCGCTGACTATACAGAACCGGCAGGATATTCGGATGGGCCGTGGCATCGTAGAATGCGATCTCGTCGGCAGCAGATCCACGACGCTTCTGCTCCACCTGCCGATGTAATGTGGTGAGGTTTTCGGAAGAGAGCGTCTCCCGCTGCCACTGAAAATAGGCCCCGTCCGACGTGAACTGCCGGAGACCCCACCAAGCCAGGTGGGCTTCTAGTGCGTGAAGCGTCGTTCGTATCTCGTCGCTCGATTCACGAGGCACGCTTCACCCTTCACGCTTCACGAACTACGGCCTCTTCAGCATGATGGCGTCAAAATACGTCTCCGGCACCGGGTGCGGGAAACGCAACTGACCTGAGCCGAACGACACATACTTTTCGCAGGTCAATTGCTCAAGTCCAATCGGCCCCTTGGCATGGAGACGCGAGCCGCTGAGCCCGATATCGGCGCCCATTCCGAAGCTGTCGCCGGCATTGAGCCTGGACGAGGCATTCACGAAGACGGCACTGGCATCCACTTCGCGCGTGAACCGCATGGCCGACTCATAACTCGTCGTGGCGATCACAGCGGTGAGGCAGGGGCCATGCGCCACGATATGCGCCAAAGCCTCATCCAGGTTCGCCACCATTTTGACCGCCAACACCGGTCCCTGGAATTGCGTCTGCCAATCTTCCTCCTTGGCCGGAATGATGGAGGCATGTCCGGTCATCGCCATTTGCCCCATCAAGGCCATCGTCTTGGGACAGGCTCGGACCTCGACCTTGAACTCTTCGAGCAGGCGATTGATCAGTGGCGGGAGAAACTGTCGCCCGATGACCTGTTGCACCAGCAGCGTATCCATCGAGTTCGACGCAATGGCCTTCTGCACTTTGGAGCTAATCGCCACGTTTTGCGCCATCGGCATATCGGTGTCGGCATCCACATACATATAGGTGAGCCCGCCATCGTTGCAGAGCACCGGCATCTTGGCCTGTTCGACCACGGCTTTGCGAAGGCCGGCCCCGCCACGCGGGATAATCGCATCGAGACTCTTGCCGGACCGGATCAGCTCGACCGCCACCTCTTTTTCAGGACGGTCGATGATGATCCATGCGCCGGCCGGCACCCCGTTCGCTTCCGCCGCTTCGCGCAGTCCCGTCCCGATCGCCAGTTGCGTCAGTCCCCATTCCGGCGCGCCACGAAACACGCAGAGATTGCCCGATTTGAAACAGAGCGCAATCGACTCCACCGTAATGAGCGGACTCAGTTCTGAGATGACGCCGATCACCCCGATCGGAACACGCACACGGCTGACTTGCAGTCCGTCCGGTCGTTCCCAACGAGACGTCACGGCACCAACCGGGTCCGGCAAGTCCGCGATCATGCGGAGGCGCTCCACCATGTCCTTGATATCGTCCGCCGTCATACGCAAACGGGCGACGGCCGCTTTCATCCGATCTTTCATGACGTCGGCTTCAAATGACTTCCCGACCGCATCCACATCTTTCTCGTTTGCCGCCAGAATGATGTCTTCGTCAGCCGCCAATCGATCCGCCATGGCCCGTAACGCCTTCTCTTTCACAGGGCCGGAGAGCAACGCGAGATGACGAACAGTATTACGACATTCTTTCAATATCTTATCGATGTACAGTTTAACCGGGACTTCAGGCATTTTAAACCTCGTGAGACGTAAAACGTGACCCAACACGATCCATGCGGCAGAACGAACGAGCGACTATACCATGCGTTTTTTCTGACAGTAAACAAGACTATGCCGAACCGCCCGAGATCTTCAGAAGTCTTAGACGCTCTTCTTCACGGGCGACGCGCCAGCCGACCCATCCCCAGAACAGAGCCAGTGGGACCAGAACCCAGGCCATCTGCCCCGCCGCGACACCCAAGGCTTTCACCCCGCTCACCATCCACCCCGTCGTCGCATCGCCTCCGCGTGAGACTGCGGTATCGATAAAGTTCTTCGCCTTATATTTCTCCTCCCGACTCACCACCGTAAACAACACCTCGCGAGCGGGCTTGGCGATGGCATATTCCCCGACTCGCCGCACGATGGTAAAGAGTACAAAGGTGACAAGAAACGGCATGACGGCAATCAGACCAAATCCCAGGGCGCTCGCAACAGGAAGCACGACAAGCGCCGACACCAACCCAAACCGACCGATCATACGGCTCGTGACGGTCATCTGAACGAGGAACGTCAGCACGTTCACCACCAAATCGATGAGCGCAAACAAACGGGTGCGCCCTTGCGGGGAGGGAATCTGCTCACTCACCAGCCGCATTTGCTCCAGATACAAGAACGTCGCGGTCGTCGTCAGGAAAAACAGATAGAGACAGATGCCCAGAAGATAGGGCGACGAGAGCGCCAACCTGACTCCTGCCCAAAGGCTCCCGCCAATCGGTTCACCCTGCCGACTGATCTGACCCGAAGATCGCGCCATCGCCCATCGATCCAGCCGATAAATACAGAACCCGCAGGCCACCAGAAATCCAACCGAGATGAGCAGTAATGCAGAAACTGGAATGACGTAGGTGAGTCCGGTCGTGAGAAGCGGACCGACCATCGCACCAATACTGCCGCCGGCAGCGATCACGCCGAACAGCCTGACGCCCTGCGCCGGCGTAAACAGATCGGCCATGAAACTCCAGAACACCGATACGACGAATAGATTGAACACGGACAGCCAGACGAAGAATGTGCGGGCGGCCCACTGAGGAGAGAGGTGGCTCGTCATCGCCACAAAAAACAGGATCAAGTTGAGGCCGAAAAATGCGTATACCGTCAGCAG
>SWDR01000031.1:0-5137 GCA_005116815.1 Nitrospira sp.
TCAAGATTGAAGGCTAGGCGTCCTTGCGCGTAGCCTTCGTCTTGACGACGCCGGCTTCGACCCTGACGGCATCACCAGGCCTCACCAGCCCCTCACGCAGCACCTTGGCATAGACACGGCTCCAGCCTGGATGCTTTTTCTGCGAGATACGCTGATAGTCCCCATCCAGAAACCATGGCGCGTTGTGGCTACAGGGAACCGTGTAGCTCATCACTTCCAACTGAACTGCCGGTCCAATGGACAATCGCACACCAGGCTGAATGATCTCCCAGTCCACCCCCGCGAGCGTCAGATTCTCCCCCGACGACCCAGCGTGAATCGGGTGACCTTCGCGCTGAAGCCGTTCAAGCAATTCGAGCGAATAGAGACAGACGGCCCGATCAGGCCCACCATGCACTTTGAGATTTCGTTGCCGGTCGCCCTCAACCCCCCGTTCCGTCAGCTTCGCTTCACGAATCGGCTTCTTCGGCACACCGCCGTCAGAGACGTTGATCTGATGCACATGAGGAAAGGACGGTCGTCCGGCTGCGGTCATCGGCTGGCTCCTTCGCAGGATTCCCCCATCAAGAGTTCCAACGCGACCCAACCCTCTTGCTCGCGCCGTTGAGAAAACATGGCGCCGGCGTTGGAAAACGCCTCGAGGATCTCCTGCTCTTGATCGAGCAGAATGCCGGACAGCAAGAGCCGCGCACCATGAGTTGCGTATTCCGCCAGTTCATCGCAGAGCAACAAGAGCGTCTGACGGTCGAGATTCGCCAGCACAAGATGGGGGCGAGATGATCCGGCGACATCGCTCAACGTCCCACAGACCAACTGCAGTTCATGCCCAAACCCGTTCTCTTGTGCATAGTCTCGCGCACAGTCCACCGCGACCGGATCGCATTCCACTTCGAGCGCGGAAGCAGCCCCGAGGCGCAGTGCGACCATCGCCAGAATCCCGCTACCTGACCCCACATCCAGCACGGACTCGCCACCGTGCACGAGTTCTTCCAGCCATTCGAGTAACATCCGCGTCGTCGCATGGTGTCCGGTCCCGAAGGCCTGTTTGGGATCGAGCACAATCTCAATATCATGTGGCTGCAGCACCGCCTGCTCCCAACTCGGCCGGATGACGATCCGCCGACCGATCCTGATCGGCCGGACCGACTGAGCCCACTGCCGGTTCCAATCCTGATCCGGCATCGATTGCACCAGCACCTCGGCAGCGGCCTCACCAAACTGTTGCAAGACCGCCCGAAGCGCCGCCACATGATCGGCACTCCACCGGTCGCTCGGCCAGTAGAGATGCATCGTAGGACCATCCTGCCAGGCCCCCTGTACAAAAGGATCCGACAGCGCGCCCAGGAGTTCTCCCGCGTCGATATCTGCTTGAATTGTAACGTCTATCCAGTTCTGTGCCATTGAATCCTATCCTGTCATTGACGGAGGCAGGCCCATCCAGTAAGGTCGAAGCGACCATGCAACAGAATCAGCACCACACAGAAGCGCCAGTACGAGAGCAGACATTACAGCGGCTGCTTCGACGAACCGATCAGTTGCTCCAGACAGGTCTTCGAACCAGTGCCACCTTTACCCGCTGGCGTGTCGTCCTGTTCGTCACGGCGCTGCTCTGCACGATTACGCTCTACAGACTCGGCTGGTACCAGACCGGCAATCTGACGCTCGGTGGATTCCTCGCCCTCTTTCTGATCGTCGCGAGCTATCATACCAGGCTGGAACAGCGGATTCACCGGCTTCGGGAATGGCAACGGATCAAGCAGACACATGTCGCTCGCCTCCGCCTCGATTGGGACCAACTCCCGGCACAAACCTTCGCCGGGCCGGCCCATCATCTCTACGCGAACGACCTCGACCTCGTCGGCCCCCATTCGTTGTTTCAACTGCTCAACACCACCGTCTCCTCGCCGGGCCGCGAGCGATTGGCGGCCTGGCTTCTCTCACAGCCACCTGCCCCGGACGCGTGGGTAGAACGCCAAGCCTTGGTCCGCGAACTCACGGCACGGCCATTGTTTCGAGACCGATTGGCACTGGAAGCCCGCTTGCTCGGTGAACAGGAGATCGACGGCCATCGCCTGGCTGCCGTGCTGCAACATCGCCTGGAGATTCCCCAGCTGCACCTCATTCTGCCAGTCCAGACCGTTCTCGCTGCAATCACTGCGGTGCTTGGATTCGCCGCGCTCATGGATTGGTTGCCCAGCTACTGGATGTTCTCCTTCGGACTCTACGCCCTCCTGTATTTCTTCACGGATCAAGGGGAAGAACTGCTCGAACATGCGGTGGGGTTGCACCATGAAGTGGAAAAACTCGGCGCGGTCTTTGGGTACATCGACCGCCACGCGGGACGCTCTTCTTCAGCCCTCTCGCACACCTGGGCTCCGCTCGCGAACAGCGCCACGGCGCCCGTACGTCTGATTCGGCAGGCTGCACGAACGCTTCATGCCATCAGCGTCAAAGCTCACCCGGTCGTGCACCTGATTGCAAATGCCCTCTGCCCCTGGGACCTCTGGTTTGCCAGGAGGTTGGGCCAGATCCAGGATCAGATCCGAGATCATCTCCCTCTGTGGCTGGATCGACTGGCGGAAGTCGAAGCGGCTGCCGCATTGGCCACCTTCGCCTACCTGCACCCGACCTACATCTGGCCCACCGCGCTCCAAGCCGCCGATCGGAAAGACGGAGCGCCCGCATCCTGCGCGGCTCGGCAGCTCGGGCATCCCCTTCTCTCCGCCGCCGCGCGCGTGGCCAACGATGTGTCCCTCCAGGGACTCGGGCAGGTCCTCCTCGTCACCGGATCCAACATGTCCGGGAAAAGCACGTTTCTACGTACGCTGGGCATTAACCTCTGTCTCGCACAAGCCGGCGCGCCGGTCTGCGCCAGCCATTTCGAATGGACCTGGCTGCGACTCGCCTGCTGCATCCGGGTGGATGACTCGCTTGAAGAAGGCCTCTCGTATTTCTATGCGGAAGTGAAGCGGTTGAAAAGCCTGCTTGACGCAGCAACGGATCGAACCAGAGCTCCGGTGCTCTTCTTAATCGATGAAATCTTCAAGGGGACCAATAATCGTGAGCGATTGATCGGGAGCCGCGCCTTCATCACGGGCCTCTCGGAGAGCCACGGATTCGGCTTGGTCACCACCCACGATCTGGAGTTGACCGATCTCGACAAGACCGTGCCGGGATTGCGCAACCTCCACTTTCAAGAGACGGTGGCAGCAGGCACACTCCAATTCGACTACAAGCTCCGCCCTGGCCCCTGCCCCACCACCAACGCGTTAAGGATCATGGAGCTGGAAGGTCTGCCGGTTCCAAGACAGACGGACGCTCGGCACTCTTAGTTTTCTTTGACCTTTGTTCTCGGTTCCTCCATATTTACCGCAACATCCACGAGACACGTGCTCACGCACCTCATGACCCAGAACGAGAAGCATCCCCTCCGCGGCCTCCTCATCGCGCAATTTTGCGGCGCGTTCAACGACAACGCCTGGAAGCTGATGGTCGCCCTGCTGGCGATCCGGCAGGCGACCGCACAGATGGCTCCAGGCCCTGAGCTGGAGACTGCAGCACAGACGCAAACGGCGCTGACCTTCATCATCTTCACCTTGCCGCTGGTCTTGCTGTCGCTGGTGGGCGGCACCCTGGCCGATCGTCTGAGCAAACGCACCGTCATCATCGCGATCAAAATCGTCGAGGTCTTCCTCATGAGTGCCGGCACCGCGGCGCTCTGGCTGAACCCTGATGGGGGAATCCTGCCCTTGATCGTCTTGTGCGGAATGGGCGTGCACAGTGCGCTCTTCAGCCCGTCGAAATACGGCGTCCTCCCCGAATTGATTCCGCATGAACGGCTTGCGGCCGGCAACGGCCTCTTGGAGATGTGGACCTTTGCCGCCATCTTGCTAGGCACGGCAGCCGGAGGATTTCTCTTACAAGCAGCCGGCGACCAACTCTGGCTCGCGCCTCTCGCCTTGGCCGCCCTGTCGCTCATTGGACTGATCGCAGCCTTTGCCATTCCCCACGTCTCCCCTGCACGTGCAACCGGCGGCGTCGGTTCGACGATCCGAGGCGCCTGGGCCGCGATCCAATCAGAGCGGATGCTGCGTCTGGCCATTCCTGGGGAAATCTTCTTCTGGACGATCGCCAGCCTCTTCGCCCAAAACGTGCTCGTCTATGCCAAAGCCGTCCTCCATCTCTCCGATGCCCTCTCAGGACTTCCGCTCACGGTCTTATCGGTCGGTATCGGGCTCGGTGCCATGTTGGTCGGACGACTCTCTCAAAACCGGGTGGAGTACGGACTGATTCCCCTAGGAGCGACGGGAGTATTTCTCGCGCTTGCCCTACTCGGCGCGTTGACGCCGTTATTGCTCGGCACATTTCTGGTGATGGGACTCCTCGGAGTCTCCAGCGCCTTCGTCTTTGTGCCGCTCAACGCCATTCTTCAATGGAAATCGCCGCCCGATCGGCGCGGCGCCGTCATCTCGTTCTCCAACACCTGCGTCTTCACCGGCATCCTGCTGGGCTCCCTCGCCGGCGGCTCCCTGGCTCATGCGGGACTCTCGACGAGCAGCATTTTTCTCGCCACCGCTTGCTTCACCATTGGAGGGACAGCCTGGGCCCTCTGGCTCTTGCCCGATGCCTTTCTTCGGCTGGTGCTCGTGATCTTCACGAACACGTTCTATCGCCTCCGTATCGTCGGCCAGGACCATGTCCCGCAAACGGGCGGTGCGCTCCTCGTCCCGAACCATATGTCGTTCGTCGATGGATTCTTGCTCATGGCTGCCGTCGATCGGCCCATTCGATTTGTCGTCGATGCCGCCTATGCGACACATCCGATCTTGAAACGGTTGATGACGGCCATGAAGGTCATCCCGATCTCGTCGGCAGGAGGCCCCCGCGTGATCCTCCAGGCGCTGCGCAGCGCGGGACAGGCGCTGGACGACGGCGAAATCGTCTGCATCTTCCCTGAAGGCCAGATCACAAGAACCGGGACACTCTTGCCGTTCCGACGAGGCTTCGAACGCATCGTCAAGGGACGAACCGTCCCTGTCGTTCCCGTCCACCTCGACCGGATCTGGGGCAGCATCTTCAGTTTTACGAACGGGCGGTTCGTCGGCAAATGGCCGGAGCGAGTCCCCTATCCCGTCAC
>SWDR01000031.1:5237-18545 GCA_005116815.1 Nitrospira sp.
GGATCGACTTGGGTCAGCGCTTGGATCGACATGATGCCACTCCTCGATTCGTTACAATAGGTGCGACTTGCCGCGTACTTCTCCTATCGGCGCTCACTAGGTTGAACTTTAGTACGCCAGCGCTCTTGTGCTATATATAACGAATACGATCTGCGACAAAACCATCGACTCCATGCCCACAGAGGAGGGACCGCGATGACACAACGTACTGCTTGGGCCCTATTTCCGGTACTGCTGCTGTTGGCTTCCGGCTGCACACTCAAAGCCACGGTTAAGGAAACGACCGATACCACCTCCAATGTGACAGGGACGACGTCCGGCCGCACCTGGTGGAATGAAGACGGGCTCCTGCATCCCGAACATAAACTCACGGCCTTTCTGGCCCTGAACGAGGCGAATGTGGAGCAGGATCTGGCACGAGGGCGGGGGGAATATGTGACAGCGCTTGGCGCCCTTCTGGGATTACCGGACGACCAGCAGGCCGCCTTTCACCGCAAGGCCCAGACGAACTTCGAGGCGCTCACCACATCCGATCGAGACACCCAGGTCCAACAGGTACGGATGCTGGCTCGCTAAACATTGAACAAGGAATACTCGACCGATGCTCCCATTTCGACAAATTTTTAATCCCACGGATTTCTCAGCCAAAGACTCAGCGGCATTCGCCCATGCCCTCAAACTCACCTGCCTCGTACAAGGCGAGCTGACGATGATGCATGTCGACCCCGCCATCGGACGCAAAGACTTCGAAGACTTCCCTCGCATCCGGCCGCTCCTCGCTCGATGGGGCGTCTTGCCGGAAGGCAGCTCGAAAGACGATGTCGTGAAATTGGGGATCCAGATCAAACGAGTCCGCGCCGTCGCAGACCATGCTACAGACGCCATCCTCCAGCAATTGGTGGCCCACCCCACCGATCTGCTCGTACTGTCGACGCACCAACGCGAAGGCTTCGCGCGACTCACGCACAAGGCCGTGGCCGAGCCCTTATCGCGCAAGACTCACACCAAAACGCTTTTTGTCCCGACCGGCGTCGAAGGGTTCGTCTCAACGGAAACGGGCAAGATCAACCTCACCCGCGTCTTGATCCCCATCGTCCATACGCCGAACCCGCAACCGGCCATCGATCTTGCTGCAGAGCTGGCGAGTGCGTTGGGCAGCGAGCATGTCTTATTCGAACTGGTGCATCTTGGGAAAGAAGCCGATCTTCCGAAATTCACCAAGCCTGAGCGCCCAGGCTGGTCGTGGGAGACCCTCGCCGCGAAGGGCGATCCGGTCGAATGGATCCTGGCGGCTGGAGCGGAATTCGACGTAGACCTGATCGTGATGATGACGGAAGGCCACAACAGCCTGTTCGACCTGCTTCGCGGCAGCACCACCGAACGGGTGGTCCGTGGGGCACGCTGCCCCCTGCTCGCTATTCCTGCCTAGCCTGTCGATTCTGTTGACAGGGAAATAGGCGGCGATTACAGTGGGCCCCACCTCGCACCCCACCTTCTATCGGCAGGGAGGCCCATGCAACAACTCAGACTCTCATCCATCCTCAATATCGCCTGGCTCTGCGCCTCAATCTTTCTAGGCCTCTTCCTCATCTCCGTTCCTCCGGTATCGAGTGGGAATCCCGAATACCTGCCAATCTGCAATCTCCCCAAATGTCTGAATCCACAAGTCACGGCCAAATCAGGAATCGGCACAGCCGCAGCGACGGCTGAAGCCAAAATCTCTCCCGACGATGCGGCGAAATGGTGCACGACGTACAAGCCGCGCGACAAGTACTGCCCGAAAGAGCAGGTTCAGTCGGGATGGATCGGCTTTCGTCCGCTCTATCGCGCCAGCGCGGATTGTCTCGCCGGTCGGCTGACCGCCATCGATGGCGGGACCTACAGCTACGTCGGCATCTGGGAAGACGGCGCGGGCAAGGGCCTGCCTCGATTCCGCGTCAAGGGTGACGCGAAAGACCTGAAATGGGAAGGGTCAGGAGCTGACGTCGACCATACGGGAACTTTTTTGGGATGGGGCGGGGGAAGTGCGAATCTGGCCGCGCAATGGAACGTGCTCTGTGCCGGCGCCCCTGCGCCAGCCGTGAAATAACCCTCGCTCTGCGCACATCGGGCTAGCGCAGGACCTGCGCGAGGCCAATCGATCGGTCTTCGCCTCCCCGGCCGATGACCGTTCGCACGATCGTCCCGTCTTTGAACACCAGCATGTTCGTCGGGACAGCCGGGATCCTCGGTCCCGGGAGAATCACGCCGGCCAAATTCAGCGGGTCGCAGGCAGACAGCTTGACCTCCTGGGCCAGTCCGAAGCCGGTCTGGCGTAACGCCCGCATCGACTGGACCGCCTCCGGCAAGGCAAATTGCTCCCCGACAAATCCCGACACGAAACGCCCCCCTCGGATCTCGCCTTGCAGCTCCATGCGCCGATATTGCACCAGCAGATCGCGCCAGGATTGAACCAACGATTCACGGGCCAGCAGATCGCGGAACACCACGCCATAACGACGAAGGAGTTGGCGCGCAACGGACTCGATACGAGGTGATGCGTGATGAGTGACGGGTGATGCGCCGGACACCATGCGCTGAGCGCTGATAGCTGAAGGCTGATAGCTGCCAGCTTGCCTCAAGAGCGACCACCGCCCGGCGGAATGACGAGGCCTGCGAGACCGTCCTCGTCCTTCTGCTCGACGGCGACGCGGATCCATGAGCGCGCGAAGATTATCGAACCCATCGGCCGTGACCAGGCCGGTGGCCACGAGTTCCCACAGCCCTTCTTCCACTTCCGTCGGAAGATGGTTGGTCATTCGCACGAGATCGGCAAAGAAGCTGGCCCCTCGCTCAGACAAGGAGCGGCGTAGGTCTTGCGCCACGGCACTCAACTGGACAAAGGGGTCAGGCCCGGCCAAGGCGGCGTCAGCGTGGAAGGCTTCCATCAACCACTCGCTCTCCTCACGTGGAAAGACACCGATCGGCGCCACACTCGTCGGGACGATCCGACGTCGGTCCAGATCGCTGCCCTGGGCCAACCGCGGATGAGGAGACAACCGGCCCCAACTGACGGCTCCGCTCAGACAGAGCCGGTCCAGATACTCCGGCTCATATTTCGCCAACCGCGCTCGAAGCAGCTGTGATTCCCAGGCCGAGGCGGCCGCTTCGAAACCGGCCAACTGCGCGATCACGTCAGCCAGCCCCGCCTCTCCATGCAGGCGAGCCCCAGGCGCCACATGTTGCCACCGCAAGAGAAAGGACATGAACTCAGCCGCCGTCACCGGCTCGATTTCCTTCCTCAACCTGCCGATCGTCAATCGATGGATGCGGGCCAGTAACCGGCGATGGCACCACTCGGGCGCTCCCGCGCCCGACAGTGCTGAGTCCTGAGTGCTGAGTGCTGCGCGCGGTCGGAATTGGCCGCGGAGGACTTGGCCGGATGCTTCGAGGCGAAGCAGGGAATGAGAGACCGCCTCGGACGGAAGATGCAATCTCGCTCCAAGTTCCGTGGCCGTCGTCGGCCCGATACTTTCCATCCAGCCGAGCACGATGGCGTCGAGCGTCGTCTCATCGCCTCCCGCCAGTGCTGTTTCGACCTGAGCCTGATGTTCCTTCGCGACCCATCCCCTTGCCTCTCGCCCCTCGCCCCGAGCCACCAGCTCAATTGCCCGCCCTTCCTCTATCAATCGTGGCAGATGAATCGCCCAGTCCTTGAGTTCTTCGACTGGCACCCAAACCAAGGTGAGCAAGGCATCGTGCAATTCATCCGGATCGCGCACGACGGGCCAGGATTCGCGCTGCACTTCCTCAATGGCCGCTGGATCCAACGCCCCGACCTCGCCCGCCAACTGAGCCGGCAGCGTGCGCCGCATCTCCACAGCCCGCGCCCGCCGCTCTTCCAGCGGCGCATCGTCGAGAAACGCATAGGGATTGGCATTCAAAATCTCGTGCGAGAACGGCGAGGGGATCGGCGTATCGACCGCCACACAACGAATGGCCCCTGATTCAATCTGCTTGAGGATTGCCGTCAACCCGTCGAGGTCCATCGCCTCCGTGAAACAATCCCGCAGGGTTTCGTCCACGAGCGGATGATCCGGAATCTGGCGTGTTCGCTCCCCAACAATATTGTCCTGACAGGCGATGGCATCGGGGAAGACGGCGCCGAGCAGATCCTCCGCCTTCATCCGTTGAATCTGCGGGGGCACTTTTTTTCCATGAGAGAACCGCAGCAACAGCAAGGCACGGCTGACATTCCAGCGCCAGCGGGTCATGAACATGGGGGCTTGGAGCACGGCTGGCAACAGGATCTCGCGAAGCGTCTGGCTATGCAGGAAGCCGAACACCGAATCGAGCGGGAAACTGTGCTTCTCGCCCAGCGAGATCACGATCCCGTTGTCGGTCGCCGCCGCTTGCAGTTCGAAATCGAAGGTCACGCAGAAACGCTTCCGCAAGGCGAGGCCCCAAGCCCGGTTGATCCGCCCGCCGAATGGCGTGTGCAACACGAGCTGCATCCCGCCGCTTTCATCGAAGAACCGCTCCGCCACGATCGTCTGTTGGGTCGGGACCGTTCCGAGCACCGCGATTCCCGCCAAGACATACTCGATCGCCTGCTGTGCGCCTCGTTGATCGAGACCGCATTCTTGTCGTAACCAGGTAATGAGTGATGGGTGATGCGTGATGGGTGCCGGATCGGAGCACAACGCTCGCTCGGCAATCGCTTGACGTAATGGACGGCCAACCCCACACATGGAGCGAGATCTGCGCCACGGCACAACAACGATGGGGCGTGGCAGGAACACAGACAAAAGAAGACCACTCAACAGGCAAACGCATCAGCAACGCCAAGCTTCTGGCTCAGCTCGGCTACAAATTTCGGCACTCAGACCTCTATGAAACTCTGCAAACTCTGACATAGAAACTTCACCTATTGTGTATCTTGCGGACGATCAAACTGGTTCTCCAACTAGGCCGCAGACGAAACCCAACCGGAGGCGTACCCGTAGGGTACGTTGAGGATTGGGTTGAGTTGAGAACGACGTTGGAGGCCAGTTTCATCGCCCGCTACCGTAGCAACGCCATCACAGCAAGACACACGAGTAGATTATTGATCGCATGCGCCAACATCCCTGGCAAAAGACTCCCCGTCTTTTCATACATCCAGGCCCAGAGCAGACCACTCCAGAGCACACTGATGAAGCCGACCAATCCATAACCATGAGCGATGGCAAAGATGCTCGCACTGATCAATGCGGCAGGCAGGAAGCGGAACCTCCGGCGTAGAATCGCGAACAGGAGCCCGCGAAACGCGAGTTCTTCAAACACGGGCGCAAAGATCACATACTCGACCAAGCTGATCGCCGTTAGCGTCGGTGAGGCCCAGACAAGATCTGCGTCGAACCATTCAGCCCAATGACTCGTCAGATGGAGCGGTTCCGACAACCAATCCATCACCCACTCGCCCCACAACCCGGCAGCCACCACCGCCAAGACCGCAGTCGCCAGACGTCCGGCACGGGACCATCCGATCTCCAGCCCAAACCCTTCGTCGAACGTCATCCCGGCCGGACGGAAGAGGTGGCGATGGGCCAAAAAGAGTAACGGCAGATTCGTCATCGGAATGGCCAAGGCCCGAAGCGACGCATTGTCGGGCGGCGCATAGACCAAAAATAGCGCCGTGAATATCGCACCGATCGCGCCACCGCGCAACAACACTGCCGCACCGATTCCGCCTGGCCAGGGCGGCGGCACGCCCGGTTCATGGAGCCTGACAAAACTGGACGGCTCCTTCCGCCTCAGCCAGATGAGGACTAAGGCTACCGTCCCGAGAACCAGCGCGCTGAGCTCGACAAGCGTGACACGCTGCGACCGGACAAATTGACGGTCGACGCGGAACGCAGCCTGTTCCTGAATCCTGACCACGAGCGCGTGGTCGTTGGCACGGCGAGCCAACCCTTCGGCCAGGCGATCGTAAAACCAGCCGGCAGGCAACAGCTCTGCCAGCTCGGCTTGCCACGCAACATACCGGTCCGCATCATGAACCGGTCCTTCACCATAGGCGGCCATCACCAGATCGGCAAACTGAGGCAGCGGATCCTCCGCTTCGGCCCAGTCGTGCGCGGAGAGGAGCGCCTGCGACACATGGCCAGCCTCAGCTTGAAGAATGGCTAACTGAAGCGGCACGACCGGATCGGCAGAGACCCTGGCCAATTCTCGATACCATTCAATCGCATGGGTCTGCTCAGCCTCGCGATCGCCGGAGGCCCAGGTAAAAAGCCATTGCTCCCATGGCCTCGCACGCTTGAGTCCTTCGTGAACATCCATCGTCCGGCTGACCATCAGACTCAGCGCTTGCTCTGGAGCCTCGACCCGCTCCAGCTTGGATGAGGATGCGGACAGCCACACCACCATGGCCAAGGCCCCCACGAGAAATATGGCTGCCAACAGCGTGATTTTTGGCGAAAATCGTCCGGGGTAGATTCCGACCGGCGGCGGCGCATCCGTGGCTCGCCACCAGGATTGTGGCGGGAGCGACTCGTTGTGGGGCACCGTATCTGTCTCCATCATGGTTCGAACTATAACATGCTGATTTTCCGACTCGAAACCCCTCAATGTGACTAGACCACGCAATAGACCCATCAGAATACCCGTGGCCGAACACGATTGAAGTCCGCTATACTCCGGTCTGTCTGGTTCATCTGGCTGATCTGGTCTATCTGGTTATTTGGTTCATCGGCTTATCCAGTTAGTCTGGTTTAACCAAACAAACAAGACAACCCAAATAGACCCATGAACTAGATTCGGAGTGTGATGCCCCTTCAGAACTTTACCCCCCCGCGCCGGTTGCTCCTTGGCCCAGGACCCAGCATGGTGCATCCGCGAGTCCTCCGCGCGCTCTCGACTCCTCTGGTCGGCCATCTGGATCCGGCCTTTCTCGGAATCATGAACGATATCCAAACCCTGTTGCGCGGCGTCTTTCAGACCAAGAACCGCTTCACCATCGCAGTCTCCGGCACCGGCTCAGCCGGGATGGAAGCGTCGATGGTGAATATCGTTGAGCCGGGCGATACCGTGATCGTCGGGGTCAATGGTGTATTCGGCACAAGATGGGCCACCATCGTCGAGCGTTGCGGCGGCAAGGCCATTCGCGTGGAGGCCCCCTGGGGGCAGATCATCGAACCAGCGGCCATCGAGCAAGCACTCCGCCAATCCGGCCCGGTGAAGGCGGTGGCCATCGTCCATGCCGAAACCTCGACCGGCGCCTGGCAGCCGCTGGAGCCCATCGCCCGCCTCTGCCGCGAGCATGACAGCCTGTTTCTCGTCGATGCCGTGACCTCGTTAGGAGGCGCCCCGGTCGAGGTGGATCGTTGGGGCATCGATGTCTGTTATAGCGGCACACAGAAATGTCTGAGTTGTCCACCAGGCCTGTCGCCTTTCACCCTCAGCGAACGCGCATTGGCCGCGATCAAAGCCCGGCGCACGCCCTGCCAGAGTTGGTACCTGGATCTGTCGTTGATCGCGGACTACTGGGCTGAAGGCAAGAGGGCCTACCATCACACGGCCCCGATCTCCATGCTCTATGCGCTACGGGAAGCGTTGCGCCTCGTCGACGAAGAAGGATTGCCGGCTCGCTTCGCGCGCCATCAACTCAATAGCGACGCCGTGACCGCGGGCTTGATTGAGCTTGGACTTCAGCCCCTCCCCCCCACAGGATATCGACTCCCGATGTTGACCTGTGTCACAGTCCCCTCTTCTATGCCTGAAGCGGAGATACGAAGGGATCTGCTCTCGATGTATGGCATTGAAATCGGCGGAGGGCTCGGTCCTCTCACAGGAAAGGTCTGGCGTATCGGCTTCATGGGCGAATCCTCGACCGAAGCACACGTCTTAACCCTGCTCAATGCGTTGGAAGAGATCTGTATTCGCGGCGGGTGGCTGTCCACTCCGGGGATTGCGCTCCGGGCTGCGGCACGAGTCTATAACCGCAAGGCGTTTTAACGGCAAAGGACATCGATCACATGGATAACAAACCATTACTCTGGGTACTCGGTGGCGGGTCCTTTGCTTTTGTCGCCGTCATCACCTACTGGGTCTTTGCCCTGACATTGGCCAATCAGATGAAGTCCGATCTCGTTCCGCCGGAAAAGGCCGCGTCGTACATCCACGCCTTGATCGAAGCCAACCGGAAAAACTACACGGAAAACGTCGTGGATAAACTCCACAAGGCCGGACTCGCGGTCGCGATCGAGCATTGGCGAGACGAAAAAGGCGTGCCCCTTCCTGCACAATTTCTCTTGGAGTCCGGGCGGCTGGTCGCACAAAAGGATCTCAAGTTCTCCTTCCGGCTCGCCAGCATGACGCCGATCTACGTCTGGAATGGTGCAACGACGGACTTCGAGCGAAAAGGGCTCGACACCGTCACCAAAGATCCCTCAAAGCCCTTCGGGGGGTTCGTCAGGCTCGACGGTGGCCGCTACTATCAAACGGTCTATCCGGACCTCGCGGTCGCCCAATCCTGCGTAACCTGTCACAACGAACATCCCAACAGCCCGCGCCGCGACTACAAAGTCGGCGATGTGATGGGCGGCATCATCATCACCATCCCCATCGATATACCATGATGAAATCCTTTGCCATTCGCTCAGTGCGCGTCATCGACGGGACCGGTCGAACGATCGAACGGGCCACGGTGATTATTCGAGGGAAGACCATTGCCGCCGTCGGGCCGGATCGAGAGCTTGCGATCCCACGCGGCGCGACCAAGATCGATGGCCGGGGCCTGACCCTCTTGCCAGGATTGATCGACTGCCACGTCCACTTCTGCCTCGGAGCCGAGCCGGATGTCGTCGAGGCGATCGCGAACGAGACGCCCGCACTGACATTGCTCAAGTCCAGCCGGGCGGCGCACCAGACCTTGGAGGCAGGGGTGACCACCGTACGCGACGTCGGGTCGCGAGACCATGCCATCTTCACGTTGAAGCAGGCCATCGATACGGGCCTCGTGCCAGGTCCCCGCATCGTCGGAGCGGGCCTGGCCATTTGCATGATCGGCGGCCATGCCAGGTTTATCGGTCAGGAAGTGCAAGGAGTCGAACAAGTCCGTGCCGTCGTCCGCGCACAAATCGCAGCCGGAGCCGGCGTCATTAAAGTCATTGCCTCTGGCGGCGTCCTCACGCCCGGCACCTCGCCGGACCAGGCCCAAATGACAGTAGAAGAACTCAGGGCCGCCGTGGAAGAAGCCGGGCAAGCGGGGCGGAAAGTCGCCGCGCATGCCCATGGATCGTCGGGGATGAAAAATGCCGTGCGCGCCGGAGTCCATTCAATCGAGCATGCCACCCTCATGGACGAAGAAGCCGCCAGCATGATGCGCGAACAGGGCGTCTTCATGGTCCCGACCCTCTCCGCGCTGGCCACCACCGCTGCCTGCCGCCTTGGGTGCGGGGTGCCGGACAGCGCGCGCGACAAGGCCAAGTCGATGACGAAACGTCATGCCGTCAGCTTCAAGAACGCCCTGCGGGACGGCATCCAAATTGCGATGGGCACCGACGCGGGAACGCCCTTTAACTTTCATGGCGAGAACGCCCAGGAGCTCGAACGGATGGTCGCCTTCGGCATGAGCCCGATGCAAGCCATTCTCGCCTCGACTTCCGCCGCCGCGCGTTTAATCGGCATTCAGGACCAGGTGGGAACCATCGAGAAGGGGAAAGTCGCTGATCTTCTGCTGATCGAAGGCAATCCGATCCGTCGGATCGACCTGCTCCGCGACCGCAGCCGGATTGTCGGGGTCATGCAGGCGGGCAAGTGGGCGGCAGGGCCACTTTCGAAGACGTGAAACGTGATGAGTGACGCGTGAACGGTTTTCCAGACCGGCCTTCCGCGTTGTCCGTCTAACGCCTTTCGTAGAACAATTCGAGCGCGCTGGCAAAGCCCTTGATGCGTCCTTTGCGAAACACGTCCTCGAGCTGACCGCGTAACGATCTCACACCTCCCTCGTCGCCACGATTCGCCACCCCTTGGGACAGCAGCATCTCCGTGGCCACCTCGACGAGCCGCTGCTTGCGCCCCTCCATGTCAGGCGTGATCAGCTCGTCCATCACCTCCGACGCCCGCTCCCGAATAACCGGTTCCTTGAACGTGTCGTACCCTTGATCCGCCACGGTCCGTTCGCGAATGACGGCCAGCTCCGCCTTGATTCGTTTCACGTCTTTCATCAAGACCGCAAAGATTTCCTTGCGCCCTTCATCGAAGAGCTTGAGCTCCATCTCGTCGAGAATAACGGCTGGATCGATCGCTTCATCCCGGGTGGTTTCATCCCCCCAATTGAGTCGATCGTAGTTCCGCCGCTTCTCCGGGTCGCCAATGATTTCATACGCCGCATTGAGCTCACGGATCTTGGCTTCCGCCTGCGTGCTCTCGGGGTGGCGATCAGGATGGTGCTGAAAGACCAGCTTCCGGTACGCCTTCTTGATCGCGTCGTCGGACGCGTCTCGCGAGACCCCCAGCACCCGATAGAAGTCGATTCGTGCCATGGCGGCGACTATAGCATGGGACTTCGCCGGGCTTCACCTTGCCCCCTGCATTGAAACAGTCTCGCCTGGTGTGCCTCCCAACGGCCTGCGGCGTCGAAATACTCGCGTCAACCTCCGCCTGAAACGCGCGCCCCCTTGACATCCCCTCAAAGCGGCTTATGGTATGAGTATGACTAACACACCATCACCCAAAGCCCTGACCCACGACGAGAAGAAAGCTGCCGATGCGGCCTTTGCCGGCCGCCCCTTCGATGAGTCCTGGTCTGCTGCCGCCCGAGCCGTCTACGACGGGATTGTGAAGGCCTTGCCTCCCACAGACGCCGTCAGCACTACTCCCTCTATCGTGGAAGAATCCGCAGAGGCTCCGTCCGCGCAGCATGAACCGCACGAGGCTCAAGAACCGCTCTCGCTCGAGCCGGTCGATGGGCAAGAGTTGATAGAGGGGACGGTCCTGCCTCCGGCCATTCGCGACCGAGACGCGGCCATTCAAGCCGGAACCTTGATCGACGTGACGCCGACCGCCCTGCAACTCGGTATCACCTTCCCGGTCACGATCACCCGACCGCTCTGGGAAGTGGGCATTGTCACCACCCACGCACTCCCTGAAGCAGATCAAACGAACCGGTTGCGCGACATTCTCATGGCCTTTCGCCTGCGCCTGGCCAGTCTGACAACCGTATCGCCCCTGCTCGACTTTCCAGTTCTGCTGGCCTTACCGCCGAGCACGGTGCCACAACCAGTGCCCTTGTTTGCGCTTATTCAGCCGGATCCCACGCACCAGGCGAATGTGACGCTGCTGCTGCCGAACGAAGTATCGCTTTCGATCACCTCACTGAATTGACAGGCCGTTGAAAACGCCCGTCAGCGGCGTTCTCGGCTCGCAAGAATCCTCAACGTACCCCAAGGGTACGCCTCCGGTTCTTGCTCCGCCTGCGGCCTTGCTGGCGGTCTTTTTGAACAGCCTGTTCTCAGGCAACGAGTCCAACACCCGTGACGCGTATCTCGTGAAGCGTCGTTCGTTTCCAGATCCAAACGTTTCACGTTTCACGTTTCACGAACGACAAGAGTCCCTTTTTTAGCAGCTTGCAGGCTAGCGCACGTTCGTCCACCTCCGTTGTGATCGTCCCATCGATGCGCGCATCTAACAATTTCCCCAAGATCGTCCCGTACTGCGGTCCTGGCGTCAGTCCCATGGACTGAAGATCTCGCCCCATGAGTGCCGTCTTGATCGTTCGATCCTTCATATAGGCCACAAGTTGTCTCTTCAGACGGCTCAATATCGCCGTTTGCTGCAGACTCATCTGCTTTGCCAGAACCAGGACGAGCGTCTCATCCGGGAGATCGACCAAGAGGCGATAGACCTGCGACGGGCGTACGGTTCTCTCATCGATCAGTTTCTTTAGGACACGATCGACCAACGTTCCGCCGGCACTCGCCTTCCTGGCCTGTTCCCGTGACAGCGCAAGCCGCTTGCTCATCGTCGCCACCACAGCCTGGCTCGACTCGCTCGAGAGAGCCATGAAATAGACGATCGGCTTGTCGATCTCGCGATCCGGGAATCGACGCGTCCACCAGGCGAGTGCCTTGGGAACGGCCATCACCACTCGCTTCACCTTCGTCGTGTAGCTCAAACGGCGATGAAGAAACCGGAGCAACCTCAACTGCGACAACCGCGCCATCACTCGCACCGGATCGCGCTCGGCGAGCAGCAACAAGATTTCGTTCTGCAATCGTGGACCGGAGAGTTGCTGGATCAGATTCGTGGAGGCCGCCTGCGCAAGCAAGCGACTCGTCTTACGCTCAAGGCGGAACTTGAGCCGTTGTTCGAACCGGACCGCTCTGAAGATGCGCGTGGGATCGTCCTGAAAGCTGCCTGCATGGAGCACGCGGATCGTGCGCGCACGAAGATCGCGCTGCCCTCCATAGGCGTCGAGCAGCCGTCCGAACTGTCCGGGATTCAGCTGCAGCGCGATGGCATTGATGGTGAAGTCCCGCCGGTAGAGATCCTCTTCGATCGACGCAGGCTGAACCGTCGGCAGCTCTGCCGGCTGTGCATAGGACTCTCGCCTGGTCGTCGCGATATCCATCTTGAGTCCGTCAGGAAAGACCAGCCTCGCCGTCGCAAACCGTTCGAATACCGCAATCCCGGCGCGATAGCGGTCTGCAACCAGTCGAGCGAAGGCAACACCATCTCCTTCAACCGTCAGATCGAGATCCAGGGTCACATGCCCCAGCAACAGATCCCGAACCACGCCGCCCACGACATAGACCCGACAGCCCCATTCGTCTCCGAGTTGCCCAATCTCTCGCAAGAGACCCGCCACCCGATCGGGAAGCCGTTGAAGTAGCGTTGGTCGATGTGACTGACTCGCCATGGATCTAGATGTTTGCGTGATGGTTCATCTGACTGGCCGGTTTCATCAGGCCGCATTGTAGCAACCCCGCTTCGTATTCGAAACAGAGCAATGAAACAGCCTCTCGCAGAAAGCCGATCCACGTTTACACAAAGGAATAGACTTGCGGGCAGCGACAAGGAAGCCGTGAGGTTGAACGAGAGTTGCGAATGGGAAGGAACGGGGAGAAGGGGATCCGCAATTACCTTGGCGAAACAGCTCTCGTAATCATCGGCAACCGCAATGCCAACTCAGCAGCACTGGTCTTGACTCCCTGCTGCACTAATTCCAGGACCTCGAGAAGATTGAATGGTTTGAGGAGATAGGCCACGGCTCCCAACCGCATGGCCTCTTCAGCAGATTCGAGACTTCCCCTTCCAGTCACCACGATCACTTTGACAGCTTGG
>SWDR01000031.1:18645-74858 GCA_005116815.1 Nitrospira sp.
GGCGCCGTTCCCGGAAGTCGGAGGAGAAACTCGTGCAAGCTGCCTGACCTCCCTGCTCCAACTCAGCAGGGCAACTATTGGCCGTTCAGCCTCAGACTACAAACAGATCGGGCAGGATCTATCTGGACAGGCGCCGGCTCATCCCGCCGCCCGCTGTGGGCTTGAAACCGCTGTGATCGATGCCTATTGCCGCGCATTGCACATCCCGATGTGGAAGCTCTGGGGTGGCGCGGATGTGAGAGCGAGAGAGACCGACATCACCATTCCTATCGCCGATCTCGACAAGACCGTCGCCCTCGCGCGCGGATGGTACGAGAAGGGATTTCGCCTCTTCAAAATGAAGGTCGGCAAGGATGTCGAGGAAGATATTCGACGGCTCGCAGCCGTGCACCGCGCGCTCCCAGGCATCTCGTTCATCGGCGATGGGAACCAGGGTTTCTCGATGCAGGATTGTCTGACCTTTGTACGAGGAGTGAAGGCATTCGGCGGGGCAATGGTGCTGCTTGAACAGCCGGTCGTACGGGATGACCTCGACAGTATGGCGGCGATCCGTCGGGAGACCGGCATTCCCGTCGCGGCGGATGAATCGGTCCGCTCGCTCGCGGACGCGCAAGAAATCGTCGCCCGTGTCGCAGCGGACTACATCAACATCAAGATCATGAAGACAGGCGTGGTCGAAGCCCTGGAGATTGCCTCCTTCACCAAAGCCTCCGGCCTCAAACTGATGATCGGCGGGATGGTGGAAACACGAGTGGCGATGGGCTGTTCGTTCAGCATGGTCCTGGGACTTGGCGGCTTCGAGGTGCTCGACCTCGACACCCCGCTGTTACTGGCCAGCGATCCCATCACAGGCGGCTACCGATATGAGGGCCCACAGCTGCAACCCTGGGCCCAACCAGGCCTCGACATGACAGCAGAACCGTCCCCGAATATGTCGACCATCGAGTAGATTACGCCGCAGCTTCGTCGCACTTCTTGCAATTTAGAACCTCCCCGAGATGTTGGCTGCGGCCCTCCTCGGTGAGGACCCAGGGCCGATTGGTCATCGGCGGCTGGTGGCGCACATGTTGGCCATGGCCACATTGAAGATCGGCCACCCAATCGTTATATTCGTCCAAATGATAGCCCACGATGGGTTGCAGCATGCAGGAACCTCCCTTCCAAATCTTCCATAGGCTCGTAGGACAAATCGGCACTCGTGCCTTGGAGTGACCGCATGCTAACACGAACGAAAGGGTACGCGAGATGAGTCAATCGACGGCAAAAATCGGCTTCGTGGGAGTTGGCCGGATGGGGGCCAACATGGCCAGACGTTTGAGGGATCAACAGGAAATCCTGATCGCTCTATACGATCGAGACCAGACCACCGCCACCAGCCTTGCGACCGAACTCGGCTGTGAAGGAGCTCACTCCCCTGCCCGAGTCGCAGAACTCGCCGACATCATTTTCACGGTCGTATCCGACGATGCAGCGATGCGACAGATCTTTGCCCCGACCGGCACAGAGAGTCTTCTCCGGTATGCCAAGGATCGGCTCTTCATCAACTGCGCCACACTGTCGCCCGATGTGCATATCGAGATCGACGCGCTGGTGACGCAACGTGGAGGCCGAACCTTGGAAGCCTGCATGGCCAGCAGCATCACACAGGCCCGTCAGGGCACACTCTATCTTATGTGCGGCGGACGGCAGGATCTGTTCGAGTCCGTGAAGCCGCTCTTGAACAAATTGAGCGCACGCTTGCGCTATGTCGGATCGGCAGGAGAAGCCGCGAAGGTCAAAGCCCTCGTCAACATGGTGATGAACTGCAATACGGCCGCGCTCGCAGAAGGGCTCGGTCTTGGAGCCGCACTGGGCCTCGACCTAACAATGGTGAGGGAGATCTTCTCCCAGACCGGAGCTGCGTCGCGCGTCTTGGAGACGGACGGTGAGGATATGCAGAACCGCGCCCACGACTGCTACTTCTCGGCTGCTCATGCCGCCAAAGACTCGGGCATCGCCCTGGCCTTAGCAAAGGCCGCAGGGGTCACACTCCCATTGGCTCAAGCGACCTACGAGCAATATCAGCGGCTGGTCGCGCTCGGCAAAGGCGAGCTGGACAAATCCGCCGTCTCTGAACTCACGTTCAAAGACCGACGCGCGCACTGACGCGAAGAATGGCTTCGGGAAGGCAATGTGATAGGTGCTATCGTCCTGCTGTGGGATAACGACGTATGGCTGCCAAGAAGGGGGAGAAATCTGCCGGAGCCTAATTGGCTTACGCACGACGTCTCAGTTGCGTTGATTGATCACGACACGGCCACATTCTTGGCACTTCAAGCTGCGACCACCACCGGACCATTCAGGCTCGTTATTGCCGGAGATCCCGCCACCGACAAAAGCGGTCGTGGCCTCACCGGACGACATCGTCCCCGCATTGCCCAGATATCGCACCGTCGCAAACGTGCCTATTTCGCTCACGGGAACTCGGTCCACCTGCACGACCCCATCACGATAACTCGTCAGGAGCCACGAGTCAGTCGCTGCCGCCATGACCGGCAATGCACGAACCTGATAGCTGATTTTGTCCGTATCGGCGCCCTTCCGTACTTCCGGGGTGTAATACTTCAACGCCCCGGCCATGGCAAACCCCAAATCGGTCAGGTTATCAGTATAGCCATGATTCGAGGTGTGATAGAGATACTCCAACCGCTCGATCTCGTGAACCACGATCTCACCTTCAACAGACTTTGCCTTAGTCACAAAATGGCTGTACGAGACGGTGGCAAAAGAAACCAGGATCCCCAGAATGGCCACCACGATCATCAACTCGATCAAGGTAAAGCCATCGGGGCTCTGCATGCGGGGGTGCCGAGTCAAATTCATGATCGTCGTTCGTGAGGTGGTCCAATCTCAAATCGGCGCAACGCAGTTTGCATCCGATCCAACGCCTCGGATGTCGTCTGTAATTGGCGGAGCGCCTCCGACCCTCCCATACCCTGAGCCACAAGAGTCTTCGTCGCGCAATCGACAGCGGCCCGAGCGCGAGACGATTCCTGTCGTACCGTCTCCACCCCCTGCCCAACGTGGCTCCAGCCTTGATTGAGCAGCTGAGCCAGATCTGTCAATCGATCTGCCTCCCGGAACTGGAGTCGATGCGATACCATTCCGGATGCCCAGGCGCTGGCACTCTGACCCAAACGTTCAAGCGCATCGGCAATGCGACGCGTCACCAGCAAGCTAAATAAAATAGCCCCCAGAAAAAACACAGGAATGGCAACCCACACCGTGTCGCTCAGCAACAGCAGCTGGCTCGCGGCAACCTGGCGATCCGTCAATGGCGCATCTGAGAGGAGCGTGATGGCAGGCAAGACGTAGGGCCCACAGAAAGCCAGCACGAAGAACAGGCAGGCATAGAGCGCCATACTCACCGCAACTTTGAACGTGTAGGCCCGCTGTTCTTTTCGAGCAGCGGCCACACTCTGCGCGGAGTTGGAGCTGGACAGGTTCAACGCCACCGTCGTCATAGCATCCTCCCGGATCGTTCCTCCGCTGAGCCCACATACATGGGCCTATGCGCCGTCCCCTATGAGATCAAAGCGTACCACCACCGCCTGAAACCACAAGCATTTTATCGACTTGCTCGCGGCCGACGAATGGATCTCGGCAAGGCAACCCCTCACCCCATTCCTTCCGCACCCTGGAGTGCCTTGTTACCGTTTTTCAAAGGGGAGCTCTGAACGCTGGCTGGCAGAAAAGTAGGCCCACTGCTTCTGCGCGTTCTCGTCGAAACTGCCGAGGAAGGTCACGTAGCGATCGAGAGTGCGGAACTCGGCGAGTGTGATTGTGCAATGCAAAGAATCGATCACGCGGGCATCGAACTGGCCCACCACATACAGGAGACCTGTTCGCGTGCGATAGAGATTCCGGCGACTCGCATAGCCGGTATTGGGAAACAGGTCCTCCTCGACGGAGCAGCCACCAGGCCCGACGAGCGCGAGATGAAGGTCGTGCCGGGACAGAAACGGGTTAGTGGCAAGTCTCGTGATCGTCAGGCGCACCTGATCTGCCGGAAACTCGACTGAAGCCGGTGCTGGCATATCACTATTGCAGGCGGCAAGAAAGAGCAGCAGGCTCACTCCGCAACCTGCCCAGTACTCCCTATTCACTTTACCGCAGGAACTTTCGGCGCAGCGCCGATCGCATCCAGGCCCGCCTGAGCACAGGCATCATCGAGATGGGCGCCTGGCGCCCCGCCGACCCCGATTCCACCAACGACCTCGCCGGCAATCTCAATTGGCAACCCACCTCCAAGGATGATGACTTGATCGTTCATCTCGCGAAGCGCTTGCAACGTTGGCACCTTGTTGATCAGTTCAGCTAACTCGGTCGTCGGACGACGAAGGCTGGCCGCGGTATAAGCCTTCTTCCTGCTACTATCGACCGTATGAGGCCCGGCTCCATCCGCGCGGCTCATGGCGCGCAGCACCCCTGCTCGGTCCACGACCGACACGCTGACCTTATAACCATCTTTTTTACAGGCTTCCAACGAAGCCTGGATCGCCTTATTCGCTAACCCTACAGGCAAAACCGTCTCTTTAGGCAATTCATCAGAAGCCGGCGCCATACAAGGCATCAACATCACGAATGCCACCGCGGTCATGAGTCGAGCAACGACAGAACGCCGATGAAGCAGATACAGAGGTGCCATGATTCTCTCTCCTGGTGATGACGGGAACATGTAGGGCAAGGAGCGTACGAAGGCGCGAGAGGTCTGTCAAGATGGAGGCGTGTCGGTTGTGGATTCAGCCGATGGAGCGCGTGGTCGTTAGCTCCAGACGACGCGCTCTTGATTGAGGAGGTAATCGATCACTTCGATGCTATTGCGCATTTGAATCTGCGCCTTTTCTGACATGGGAAGGACGGCACCAACCAGTTTGCCTGATTCGACATCGTCGAGCGACGGGATCCCGTCAAATCCACCCTTTTCAAGCTCTTGTCGGTAACTTGCCACGGTCGCCTCCAGTTTCTCTGACAATGAATCAGCAATTCCTGCGCCAGAGATCCGTCATCCATCTGACTTATGGCGTACAAGTAGCATAGCACATGGAAATCCATGCTCTGCTGAAGGCATCTATCCTATTGATTCAATGCTATTTATCAGTCGATCGACGAGCAGAAGTTGCGGCAGGCGCAAGCGCGCCGAGATAGGGGAATTGGCCGATCTTCAGGAGGGGCGTGTCAAGACGCAGGCGAAAATCGTCATGCAGCGGGTCAACAAAGTACGGGTCCCCGGTAATATCTGACTGGGCCTTGAGCTCAGGAGCTGGTTGGTTTGGCTCACCCACACGAAGATAGTCGCCCTCCGTATTGAAGAACGCATTGAATGAGGTCGTGGTCCGACTGGACGGGGCGATCAGAAAACCCACGCGATTCAGCCCGACTACGTTGCCGCTGACGTCACTTTGGGATTGCCCGAGAAACGCGGCCCCGCCGCCATTCTTGACCAGGGTATTGCTCACGATCACGGCATGAGCAAGGCCGCTGACCACGACGGCTTCAAACAGACTTCGGGTGATCACGTTTCGCTCTAGCCGCACCGTCGACTTCCCCGCAATCGATACGCCATGATCGTTGTCGTGAATGATATTCCCGATCATCACCGCCTCTGAATCGGCAAACTGCGCACCGGTCGTCTCGCTCCCCCCGATGTCGCAATCTTCGATCCGTACATCATGGACCTGCTGGCTAAACAACATCCCGTTGATCTTGAGCCGACGGAGGACCAGCCCCTGCCCGTTAAAGAGACCGACCGCATGGCCGCCATGATCGTTGATGGTCATGTCGCTGATCTCGATATCCGTCGCCCCATAGGGCCACTTACCGACATGCAACGCACCCACCACGATATCGCGCCCGGCAATGGTCACCTGATTGACCCCTGCCCCGACGAACTTGATCTTCTCTTTACTGTGAATGGTCACGTCCTGATGATATTCGCCTGCCTTGACGAAGACAGTGTCGCCTTTCTTGGCGGCATCGACCGCTTCCTGCAAAGAGACAAAATCGCCTGTCCCGTCGAGTGCAACCACGAGGGTCCGAGGACCCATTGGGGGCCCCTCATCGGCCCACAGCAATCCAAAGCCAGACAAACCAAGAACCGCGATAAGACTGAGCGACATAAGCTGTTTCATGCAGAAACTCATACAGGCCTCTCTAGCCACAAGTCAATCGGGGTTTGTTGTGAGGCACATAGTCGCATGTTATGCTCCGCCACATGATCCTAGTCGGCCTCACAGGCGGCGTCGCCACCGGTAAAAGCACCGTCGCCGGGATGTTCGAACAATGCGGCGCGGTGGTCATCGATGCCGACCAGCTGGCCCGCGACGTCGTGAGGCCAGGCAAACCGGCTTGGCGCGAAATCGTCAGGCTATTTGGAAAGGCCGTCCTCAATCCCGATCGCAGCCTCAATCGCCAGGCACTCGCAGCCATCGTCTTTCGCCATCCGGCAAAACGCCGTGCGCTCGAAGTCATCATTCACCCCCGCGTAGCGCGCGAGCAAGTCAGATTGACGAGACAAGCCGCACGCGTAGATCCTCACGCTGTGGTGATCTACGACGTTCCGCTCCTCTTCGAAGCCGGTATCGACAAGCGAGTCGATCACACCATCGTCGTCACGGCCGACCGCAACACCCAAATCTCGCGCCTCAAGAAAAGAAACGGCCTCTCCCGCGCTGAGGCACTCCGCCGCATCAACAGCCAGATGCCACTGGCGAAAAAGATCCGGAGAGCGGACCAGGTCTTACATGGAACCCTCCCTCGACCGACACTCCGCAAACAGGTCGGCCAATTATTCACAAGCCTTCGCATACTCGCCTAACGCCTCGCTCTCTATCGTGCATTCCCGTCGCCCCCTGTGTTAAGTTTCCGATCATGCGAAACGTCGTCATCATTGGCTCCGGGCCTGCGGGCCTCACCGCCGCCATCTATGCAGCCAGGGCAAATCTCTCGCCTCTCCTCATCGAAGGCTGGCAATCCGGCGGACAATTGACCACGACGACGGAGGTCGAGAACTATCCCGGCTTCGCCAAGGGCATCATGGGGCCGGACTTGATGAAAGAGATGCGGGCACAAGCGGCGAGATTCGGCACGGAATTCTTAACCGCCGATGTCACGGCCATTGCACTCTCACCGCGACCCTTCGCACTCACGATCGACGGCGAACAAACGGTACAGACCAAGAGCCTCATCATTGCAACCGGCGCATCGGCCATTCAGATCGGGCTGAAAAACGAGGCGCGCCTCACGGGGCACGGTGTCTCCACCTGTGCGACTTGCGATGGATTTTTCTTCAAGGGCAAAGAACTGATGGTCGTCGGCGGCGGCGACAGCGCCATGGAGGAAGCCACCTTCCTCACCAAGTTCGCCAGCAAGGTCACGATCGTCCATCGCCGCGACAAACTGCGAGCGTCGAAAATCATGCAAGACCGGGCGATGAAGAATGAAAAAATTTCGTTTCTCTGGAACTCCGCCGTCGAGGACATTCTTGGCAACGACCTGGTGACCGGCGTGCGAGTGAAGAACCTCGTGACCGGCAAGGTCACAGAGCTGCCTTGCGCCGGGATCTTCGTCGCAATCGGGCACCGCCCCAACACCACACTCTTCAGCGGCCAAATCGACATGGATGCAAAGGGGTATATCCGCACGACACAGGGAACGGCCACGAGTGTGCCGGGCATCTTCGCCGCCGGCGATGTGCAAGACTCGAAATACCGCCAAGCCGTCACGGCCGCCGGCTCCGGCTGCATGGCAGCCATCGATGCAGAACGTTTTCTTGAATCGAATACCCACATTTCATGAAGGCACCAGGGATGCTCAAAATGGTTGTCCAGCAAGGCCGCAGGCGAGACACATACCGGAGGCGTACCCGCTAGGGTACGTTGAGGATTGTGTCGAGCCGAGAACGACGCTGGCAACCTTTTTCAGCATCCCGCTAGAAAACTATGCGCTGCGCCATCGTCCATTACCACGAAATCGCTCTCAAAGGCCGCAACCGCGAATATTTCGAGGAGCGCCTCGTCCATAATATCCAATGGATATTGAGAGACCTCGGCGTCAGACGCGTCGAGAATCTCCGCAGCCGGATTCGCGTGGTCCTGCCCGACGAGATTCCGGACCAGATCATCATCGACGCCCAAACCGATGCGACCGTCCTCATCACCGGCGACAGCGGCACAGGTAAAGAACTCTTCGCCCATGGGATCCATGCCTCCAGCCCCCGATCTAATGGCCCCTTCGTCGCGCTCAATTGCGCCGGCATTCCCGAGCACCTCCTCGAATCGGAACTCTTCGGTTATCACCAAGGTGCCTTCACAGACGCGAAACACAGCAAACCGGGACGGTTCCAACAAGCCGAAGGCGGCACGCTCTTTCTGGACGAAATCGGTGAGATGAGTCCGTCCGCACAGGCAAAGCTCCTACGTGTTCTAGAGAGCCGCCAGGTCGATCCACTGGGCGACACACGCAGCATCCACGTCAATATTCGCGTAATCGCCGCCACAAACGAAGACTTGCCGGCCCAGATCAAAGCCGGGCGCTTCCGTCTGGACCTCTACTATCGGCTAAACGTCTACCAACTGCGCATCCCGCCGCTCCGCGAGCGGCCTGAGGATATCGAACCGATCCTGACATCGTTTCTGGAAACCGCCCGCCGCGACCATGGCTGCCGCATCAAGGGCATCACGCCAGCAGCTCTGACCATCTTGCATGGCCACGACTGGCCCGGCAACGTGAGGGAACTGCACAACGTGGTCGAAGGGCTCACCATCACCTGTAAAGACGAGATGATCCAGCCGGACCATCTCCCAGCCTCTGTGCGAGACACCCCACCGGTGGGATCGAATGGAGAAGGCGAAAAGACCTCACTCCTCGCCTTCGGCCTTTCGGCTCAGGAGATGGAAAAGAAACTGTTAAAAGAAGCGCTGGACCAAGCAGGCGGGAATATCTCAGAAGCAAGCAGGCTCCTCAAGATTACGCGGAATACGCTGCGGTACCGCATGGCGAAGTACCACCTCTAGCAGGCTATTGAAAGAGCAGCGCACTCATACGGACCATTGATGGACGTGAGGGCTGTCCATCAACCAATCTCCCACACGCCACTCTTGCCACATACACTCACCGTGCGACTCGTTTAGGGATAAGTAGCATTTTCTAAAAAGACTTCCTGTGCGGGGAAACCACGGATATCCTACCTTCCAATGAAAACGATTTTAGGAATTATGGGGCTGATGGTCGGCGGGGCGATCGGAGGGTTCTGGAACGCCCTACTCCTCTGTACGCTCGGCATATTCATCGGACATTTCATTACCACACACAAGCGCGACGATGATCCCTGGTATAAGGCCGAGCAATCCGGCAACGCCCATATCCAGACCGAGGACATTCCCGACCTCAGCACTCACGCACAGCTCCGTGCCTACATCGCCCAGCTCACCGCTCGATTGCAGACGCTGGAACAAGAAGTCTCTCTACTCAAGCGTGGCGCCACAGTGGCGCCAGCGCCGCAACCTGATATCCCCCAGCACAGCCCGGCTGCGCCGCTTACCCAGCCGCTAGCCCCTCAACCTGAGCCGATACAGGAATCCCCTGTACCGGACATGCCACAGGAACATGCCCTGCCTCCTCCGAGTCTGGGAACAGAGTCAGAGGTCGAGCCTGAGGCTGCCTCGGTGGTCGAGTCTACGCCCGAATCTGTGGCCGTCTCCTCGCCAAAAACCTGGTGGCCGGCCGAGGAGCACGTGCCTGCACCATCGAGCGAGGAACCGGCGCCAATTGCGGCGGACACCGTCACGGCTCCTTCCCTGTTTTCACGCCTCGTCTCCGGAAACATCGTGGCGAAGGTCGGAGTCGTCATTCTATTCTTTGGCGTCGGCTTCCTACTCAAGTTCGCCTACGACTATGGACTCCTTCCGCCGGAAGTCCGCCTCATCGGTGTCGCGATCGCCGCCGCCCTCCTCTTCAGATTCGGATGGACGATCCTTGAAACGCGACGGCTCTACGGGTTGATTCTGCAAGGTGGCGCGAGCGGGTTGGCCTATATCGATATTTTCTTCGCGTTGAAGACGTACGGGTTCATCAGCCCCGCGGCCGGCTTCGGGCTGTTCGTCGCCTTAGGCGTTGCCACAACCGTCCTCGCCGTCAGGCAGGACGCAAAACCCCTCGCGGTGTTTGGTCTCATGGGTGCATTCCTGGCGCCGATCCTCGCCTCGACCGGAAGCGGAAACCATGTCCTCCTCTTCTCCTATTACACCTTGCTCAGCATCTTCATTCTCGGGGTGAGCTGGTTCAAGTCGTGGCGTGAACTGAACCTCACCGGTTGGGCGTTTACCTTCCCCATCGGCCTCTTCTGGGGATGGTCCCACTACCGACCGGAGCTGTTCGCAACCGTGGAACCCTTCGTGCTGATTTTTTTCGGCATCTATCTGATTATTCCGATCCTCTTTGCCACACGCCAGCCGCCCGAGTTGAAAGGATTTGTCGACGGCACGCTCGTGTTTGGCACACCGGCCGCCACCGCCTTCATGCAATCCGGCTTGGTCGAAGGCATGCCGTACGGGCTGGCCTGGAGCGCTGCCATTACGAGCGCCCTCTACGGCACACTTGCCGTCCTCGTCATTAAACGCGAGAACATGCGCCTCCTGGGTGAGACCTACTGTGCCCTATCCGTTGGACTCGGCACGCTGGCCATTTTCTTTGCGTTCGGCGCCTACACGACGTTCGCGCTATGGACGATCGAGGGTGCGGCGATTCTCTGGGTCGGGTTGCGTCAAGGAACGGCGCTGGCGCGCCTCTTCGGCCTCCTCGTCCAAATAGCCGGCGCCCTGTATTTCTTCATCGATTATGGCCACTATGACCGCAGTTCGCCGTTGTTCAACGACGCAGTCCTGGGCTGCGCCATCATCGCCGGCGCCTCTATCCTCTCGGCCGTGCTCATGCGCCAGGAGGCAGATCGGATTTCAGCAAACGAGCGCGTACTCGGCAACGCGATGCTGCTCTGGGGTGCCGCATGGTGGTCCTTGGGCGGTCTTGATGCGATCCACCACGGCGTATCCCACATGACTCAGGCAGCCGTGGCCATCCTTTTCTTCTCAGCAACGTTGGCAGCGACCGAGCGCATCGGGGCAGGCAGCGGCTGGACGATGCTGCGCGGCCTGTCCTCCGTCCATCCCCTCGTCCTCGCATGTGCCGCGTTCGCCCAGCTCACGACTGGAGTAGCCCATCCGCTAGCCGACAACGGGTGGCTCGCCTGGCCCACCGGGCTCGGTATCCTCTTCTGGACATTACACCGTCAGCGGCGGGACGGCTTCGAACTGGCTGCCGACGCACGCGATGGTGGAGGCTGGCTGATCCTCATCAGCATCGCGACCTGGGAAGCAGGCTGGCTCTTCCAGGAAAAACACTACCTCTACTGCATGCTCCTGGCTGCGGTCGGTGCCGTGACTGGCTACCTGCGATTCCACTTACGAGAGCGAGACCAGACCGATACGCTCGCACTGGGAAACCTGTTGCTTCTATGGGCTGCCGCCTTCTGGTTCGCTGCCGGATTAGGGTGGATTCATGAACAATGGCCTGATGCGAGGGCCATTGGAGTGGCCATCCTCTTCTTCTCGGCAACGTTTGCGGTGACCGAACATATCGGAGTGCGCAGTCGTTGGATTGCCCTGCGCTGTTTGTCTGCTGTTCATCCCATTGTGCTCATGCTCGCCGCCCTCGCACAGGCCTCAGCCGGCGTCGCTCATCCGTTGGCCGACAACGGGTGGCTCGCATGGCCCACCGGGTTAGGCGTGCTCTTCTGGACGCTGCATCGTCAACGCCGCGACAGCTTCGATGTCGGCATCGACATTCGGACTGCGGCAGGTTGGGTGGTCCTGATCGGTATTGCCACCTGGGAAGCAGAATGGCTCCTCGTCGAAAAGCGCTACGTCCAGTGTTTACTCCTGGCCTTGGCGGGTTACGTGGCAGGCTACCTGCGATTCCATTTACGGGAACGCGGCCAAGCCGATGTCCTCACCATCAGCAACGTGCTGCTCACGTGGGCTACGGTTTTTTGGTTTATGGCTGGACTGGGGTGGATCCACGAGAATGTCTCCGATACAAGAGCCATCGTGATCGCGCTGGCTTTTGTGGGAGCGTCCAGTCTCCTATACGAACTCGCCGCAGGATGGCTCACATGGCCTGCACTGCGCTGGCACGCACTGACCCTGTGGATTGCGATGCCGCTTGCCGCAGGCTTGCAAGTCCTGCAAGCCACTCATCCGCTTGGGAATGAGGGTTGGGCTGCATGGCCATTTGCTTGGGCCTGTGCCATGTACGGCCTCTACCATGAAGAACGCGAAGGCAGACAGGTCCTCTCCACACCTCGCCATGCGATGGGCTTGTGGCTTCCCATCGCCCTTGCGACCTGGGAATTGCACTACTGGACAGAAACCTGGAACCTTGGTCATGCATGGCACACCGCCGTACTGGCCTTGCCATCGACAGCAGTTCTCATTGCCGCGTTACACCCCTGTCACAGAAATCGTTGGCCGCTTGAGACGCGATGGCCACTGTACCGTGACTTCCTTCTGACTCCAGTCGCTTGCGCAATCGGACTGTGGACACTCGTCGCAAATCTAAAAGAGCCTGGCTCCATGTCGCCGATTTCATACCTGCCCCTCCTCAACCCGCTCGACCTCATGATCGCGGCCTCACTCTTTGCGCTCGCAACATGGAGACGTTCGATCAAAGATCATCGCACCACCGCGTTTCTGGACAAGGTACTCGCCGTGTTGGGATTCATTTGGCTCAACGCAATCGCATTTCGCAGTATCCATTATTGGGCGGATGTTCCCTACCGTCTCGACCGATTGCTCGACGACATGCTGGTCCAGGCCACACTCTCCATCCTCTGGACCAGCACCGCGCTGGTGCTCATGGTCGTGGCCGGGCGCCGCATGAAACGGCAGCTGTGGCTCATCGGCGCCGGGCTGCTCGGAATCGTCGTCGCCAAGCTGTTCCTAGTCGATCTGGCCAATTCCGGCACGATCGCGCGGATCGTCTCGTTTCTTGTCGTTGGGGTACTCCTCCTTGTCATTGGATACGTCGCACCGGTTCCACCCGGCGAGCAAGAGGCCGATGCTAAACGCTCATGAAGAACATGGTTTGATCAGACGCCCGGCCAGCAATGGTCTCCCAAGCGCTCATCGCAGCCAGATGCTAGGTCAAGAAATGACCTGGCAAACTCACACCTCGCATTATTTATCGGAAAATGGCGGAGGAGGCAAGATTTGAAAACCCTGAAGCCCTAGAGGCCATAGGGCTCAACGGTACCCTATCGTCTCAATCTCAATCACTTAGAGAGGAGTCAGACGCCTCCACCACTGTATGACCTGAATTGAGACAGTGAATTGCACATTCGCAGCCTTTCCTTTTCATCTGGTCTGTCTCGTTTGTCTGGTTGGCCAGACCGGAAATCCGACCAGAAAAACCAGACAGACGAGACCGCACGTTGCACGAGCACAGGAGGCCCGCTAGCCTGGCCACTCCCTCTCGTTCCCTCCGTCCCCCGATCAGCAAACGCGCTGCATCCGATATATAATATGGTGGAGTCCAGCCAGGTGCCGAGGTCTACAGAACCGGAGGCGCGTATGAAACAGACGACGCCCGTTCCCCTCGTTCTCTCCGATTACGAGATCACGCCCGAACAGGGGTTTCTTCCACGGGACCCTCAAGAGCAACTGCTCGACTGTCCCACATTGAATCAGCTCGGGCACGAGCTGCCGAAATTGCTCAGCGCCCGCATGGTTCGGCGGTTCATCGATGAGCAACCCACGCTGCTGCCCTCCGTGCCTGCCTCCTGGCGGATCGAAGACTATCGAGCCGCGATGCGAATCCTCTCGTTTGCGGGCCATGCCTATGTCTGGGAAGTGCCGGAGCAACCGGCCAATACCTTGCCGCCCCAACTGGCTCAACCCTGGCACCAGATCGCTAAGTACCTCGGCCGGCCGCCGGTGCTCTCCTACGCCTCCTATGCCCTCGACAACTGGCGGCGACTCGATCCTGCCAAGCCAATTCAGCTCGACAACATGGTCTTGTTGCAGAACTTTCTCGGTGGGCTCGACGAAGAATGGTTTGTCGTCGTACACATCCAAATCGAACGGGAAGCAGGGCCGGGGCTCGCAGGACTCGTACGGGCGGTGAATGGCGCGATCTCGGATAAGGAAGATGACACGTTGCAGGGGCTCGCCTCGCTGGCGCGGGCACAAGAGGCGATGCGCGACACCTTGCTCAGGATGAAAGAACGCTGCGATCCCTATGTGTACTACAACCGCGTGCGGCCCTACATCCACGCCTGGAAGAATAATCCTGCGCTCCCCAACGGCCTCAGGTACGAAGGAGTCTTGGCATATGAGGGACACCCGCAACAGTTCCGCGGCGAGACCGGCGCCCAAAGCTCCATTGTGCCCTGCCTCGATGCCGGACTGGGCATCACCCATGCGCCAGATCCTTTGACCGTGTACCTACAAGAGATGCGCGACTACATGCCTCCGCGCCACCGGACATTCATCCAGGCTCTGGAAGAGACCAAGGATCAGCAGGGCCGACCGGTGCTCTCCGGCTATGTTCGCGATCGCACAGTCAGCCGTCCCGATCTCTGGACGGCCTACTGCCGCTGCGTCGATCTGCTCGCGCAGTTCCGCGACATCCACATCGGTTATGCCGACAGTTACATTCACCGGCAACATCAATCCCACGCAAGCAATCCCACCGCCGTCGGGACAGGCGGAACACCCTTCATGACCTATCTCCAAAAACATCTGGATGAAACCAGGCAGGCAATCGCCGGGTAGCGTATCTCGAAGAGACCGTCGCTCGTGACACGTGACGCGTAGTTGTGAACGGGAAGGTACGAGGAATGAACGACACTGGAGAAGTGCACGTTCTGCGAGCAAGAAAGACCCTCTAGCCGCGCACAACCCCATCATTCTGAATACCGCGTTCAGAGCTTTCGCTCATAGTCCTGATGACTGCCAATCCAAAGCCATGTGACGGTATCCCCATCCACGATCCCCAATGCACGATAGCCCAGGGTGATACGGACGGACCACACTCGATCATCTTGGTTGACGCACTTAAAGTGGAGAGAGGGATGAATGGGAGATTGCTTCCAGAGGAAGAACGCCTTGCGCGCGGCCTGACGAATGTGGTCGGGAAGACGATAGTACGCTTCCCAAAAGCTGGGTAGCGTATGGGAGGTCAAAGCTTGTCAAAATCCATTGGAGTGGCGTTCCCTGCGGTCACCTCCGCTCGGGCCTTGCGCGCAGCTGCCGCCAGAAAGTTCTGACTCCGGCCAAACAGCTCGTCCCATTGCTCGTTATCGTTCGCCTCGACCACAAGTTGACGCAATGCTTCGAGCACCTGCACCTGCGCCTCTTCCGGCAAACGTTCAAGCAACTTGATCGCTGTTTCTGTGGTCTGACTCATGGGCATCCTCCCTCTTTTGCTACTTTAGCAGAGGTCCGTGAAAACCTCTAGCAGGCTGTTGAAAAAGTCCGCCAACTTCGTTCTCGCATCGTTCAGACCCTCAACGTACCCCAAGGGTACGCCTCGGCCCTTCACTCGCTGCGGCCTTGCTGAACGGTCTTTCTGAACAGCCTGCGACTACTTCTGAGAGCGCCCGAGATTGTTCTGGCATGAGCATTACCTCAGTGGTCTGATAGCTTGTCAACAACCTCTAGCAGGATGCTCAAAAAGTCCGTCCAGCGAGGCGCAACGATCGACCACTCACTTAGGGGTGGTTGGGACGATCCCAACTGCGCGCGTCCAACGAGGGGAGTCCGCGACCGCGCGCTGCGCGAGCAAAGGGATCGTCCCAACCACCCCGCTCTCTTTTTCAGCATCCGCCTAGCGCAGGGTTACGATCGTCACCCCATCCCCGCCTTCTGCCCGATCGCCTGGGCGGGTGCCTGCGACATAGGGGGAGTCCTTCAAATAGTCTCGCAAGGACGCTTTCAGTTTCCCTGTGCCATGGCCATGAATGATGCGGAGAAACGGCACGGCAGCCATCGTCGCGCGATCCAATGCCGCCACCACCTGGTCCAAGGCTTCATCCGCCGCCCTTCCTCGCACATCTACGACCGTCTGTTCATCCAGCCCCAGCCCACCTCCTGACTGGAACCGGCGTGGGGTCGATGGTGCTGACGCCGGCTTCGACTGTGCTGCTTGCCCTCGTGCGAGGCCCACGAGATTCGCCACAGTGGCGAGCAGTTCTCCTGCCCCCACCTTCACCCTCACGCGTTTCTTTCCCTGCGTTGTTTCGAGGAGTGTGCCGGTCATCCCAAGCCCGCTGATCTCGACCTGATCTCCCACTCCCAATTGCTCAAGCGGAATCGGGGTGCCGGCCGGAGCCAGCTCGGCTCTTGTCTGCGCCTCGAGCTCGAACAGTCGTTGCTTCGCGGCTTTCGCTTTGATCAGCTTCTGCTCACCCTTGACGGTATCGACCGTGGCCTGTACTTCCGCTCGCGCACGGCTGAACTGTTCACTGAGTTTTCGTTTGAGACCCCTCTGCGCTTCCTTTTCTGTCTCTTCCAGGTGAGCCAACTGAGCCTTGGCCCTCTGCTCCGCCTGCTCCGCTTCACGTCTAGCCTCGACCGCGCGGGCGAGGTCGTCGGACAACTGCCGCTGCGTCGTTTGCAGATCGTGCAACATCGTTTCCATGGCCCGCTCATCTTTATGGAGCTTCAGCCGCGCCTTTTCCAGCAAGGCCCGGTCCATCCCCAACCGGCCGGCAATCTCCAGCGCGGACGATCCCCCCGGCACCCCCATGAAGAGGCGATAGGTGGGTGAGAGCGTCGCCACGTCAAACTCGACGCTGGCGTTCGCAAAGCCCGGCACAATATGGGCCAGGGTCTTCAGCGATCCGTAGTGGGTAGTCGCGACGACTTTCATGCCCAACGTGGCCAACCGGCAGAGCAAGGCTTCGGCCAGAGCCGCGCCTTCTGTCGGATCGGTCGAGGTGACCGGTTCATCGAGGAGGACTAACCATTGCCGAGGTTCGGACTCTCCGTCGCTGCTGCGCTGACGATCCGCCTCATCGAGCAACTGAATCATTTGGATCATATGCGCGGAAAAGCTGGACAGGTCTCGGGCCAGATCCTGGGCGTCGCCGATATCGGCATAGACATCGGGAAAGAACGCCATCTCGGATTCTGCATCACAAGGCAAGTGCAGTCCAGCACGGACCATCAGGGCAAAGAGCCCTACGATCTTGAGCGTCACGGTCTTCCCACCCGTATTGGGACCGGAGATGACGAGCACCTGGATCGATTCATCCAAGAGTATATCGTTGGCGACAACCTCCCCTTTCGACAACACGAGCAGGGGATGCCTGGCCTGCAGTAGCGTCACGCGCCCTTCGTCGTTGAGCACGACAGGCTGCGCCTTCACTTGGCGGCCAAACGAGGCCCGCGCCGCAATCCCATCCAACTCGGCCAACGCCTCAAGCCCTGCCAGCATGAGCTCGGCTTGTGCGGCGACGAGGGTAGACAACTCACGGAGGATGCGCCGCACTTCCCGTTCGATCTCCAGATCCGCCACTTTGATCGAATTGTTCAGCTCGACCAGTTCGCGCGGCTCGATAAAGACCGTGGCCCCGCTGGCCGAGACGTCATGCACGATCCCCGGCACCCGCCCCCGCATATCGGTTTTCACCGGGATGACATAGCGGCCTTCACGCTGAGCAAAATACTGTTCCTGTAAAATTTCTTCATACCGGCGCGAGTGAAGCATCTGATCCACTTGATGCCTAATCTGCTGTTTGAGCGCATGCGCCTGATGGGTCAAGCGCCGCAACTCCGGCGTCGCCGACTCTTTCATCGAACCGTCCTGGTGGATGGCTGCATCCAGCGCGCTTTTCACGGGGCGCAGCTCCCCTGCCGATTGCAGAGATTGCCCGACAGCGCCCAACGCAGGAGCATCCTGCTGGTGCCGCAGGATAAACCGGCCGCTCTCCTCCAATAGCTCCAGCACGATGGCACAGTCCCGGAGTTCGAGGAGCTCCAGCGCCGCCCCTTTTTGAGCCCGGGCGAGTGGATCCCGAATATCAGGAAACATCAAGGGCGGCAGACCATCACCTGCATCCTGCAGCCGCCCCATCTCCGTCGTTTCCTGTTGGCGCTGGACGGCATCCTCTAGATCGCCGGCCAATTCGCGCACACGACAACGCGCCGCCCCCATGGTCGAGCGGGCGTGACCGGCAAGGGCCTCGAGCAATCTCGGCCACTCTAAGACCTTCGTCGTTTGTTCGAAGAGATTCACTGGTACCTCTGGGAGCACGTTTCAAGCTGGAATCGACGAACTCTAACGAACCCAGTGACAGAGACGCAAGGCAGCGGTCCGCAAACCTCGTCGCCGCTCTGCTGAGACCCGGTTCAACTGACAGAGAAACTTCTGTGATCCTGCGCGGAGTTACCGCTTTGGTATGGCTTGACAAGGCTTAGGGTGGTCGATACTATCGCCATCACTGTGGCCGGTGATGGGACCGGCCCATTTTTATTGAGGAACTACTCGTCATGGCTATTCGGATCGGGATCAATGGATTTGGGCGGATCGGACGGAACGTCCTGCGGGCATCACTCGGTGATCCCAGCCTACACATTGTCGCAATTAACGACCTCACAGATGCGAAGACGCTCGCCTACCTCTTGAAATACGACTCGGTCCACGGGACGTTACAGGGAAGCGTCGAGGCCAAAGACGATCAGATTTTCGTCGACGGCAAGCCCATTAAGGTGCTGGCGATGAAGGATCCCAAAGATCTGCCCTGGAAGGATCTGGAAGTCGACATCGTCATTGAATCGACCGGGCGTTTTACCGACCGCGAAGGCGCGGGAAAACATCTCGCGGCCGGAGCCAAACACGTCATTATTTCCGCGCCGTCGTCCAACCCCGATGTGACCCTCGTGCTGGGCGTCAACGACGACGCCTACGATCCGAAGGTGCACCACATCATCTCCAACGCCTCCTGCACGACGAACTGTCTGGCTCCCATGGCCAAAGTACTCTTGGATAATTTCGGCATCAAGCATGGCGTCATGACCACGATCCATTCCTACACCAACGACCAGCAATTGCTCGACCTGCCCCACAAAGACTTGCGGCGCGGGCGCGCTGCCGGCATGTCGATGATCCCGACCAGCACCGGCGCGGCGAAGGCGCTGCATCTCGTGCTGCCGCAGCTCAAAGGCAAGATCGATGGCCTCGCAATCCGCGTCCCCACGCCGAACGTCTCGCTGGTAGACCTGACCGTCGAAACCGAAAAAGACTGCGATCTCGCGTCCGTCAATGCGGCCTTCCGGAAAGCGGCGAACGGCCCGATGAAAGATATCCTGCATTACTCTGAAGATCCCATCGTCTCGATCGACCAGAAGGGCGATCCCCATTCGGCCACACTCGATGCCCCGCTCACGATGGTCATCGACAAGCGAATGGTCAAGGTGACGGCCTGGTACGACAACGAGTGGGGCTATTCATGCCGGGTGCGAGACCTGATCAAGGTCATCGCGGCAAAAACGACAGGGCACTAAGCGTCTGGCTGGGGCCGTCCGCCTCTGCCTGATGTTGTATGACGCTGACTGGGATGCCTGGTAGGACTGACCTCACGGAGCCGCTATGAATCTGCGCAAACAAACGATCGACGACGTCGTCCTGCGAGACAAGCGCGTCATCATCCGAGCCGACTTCAATGTCCCGCTGGACGATGCGCACCAAATCACCGACGATACCCGCATTCGCTCGACGCTGCCGACCATCAATCGCGCCATCGACGACGGCGCCAAGGTGATCCTCTGCTCGCACCTGGGCCGGCCGAACGGAAAGTTCGACCCCAAATACAGTCTGGCTCCGGTCGCGAAACGCCTGGGACGGCTCATGGGCAAAGAGATTCTGTTTGCACCGGACTGTATCGGTCCGGCAGTGGAAGCACTGGTTGCCAAGATGAAGCCGGGAGACGTCCTGCTCCTTGAAAATCTCCGATTCCATCCGGGTGAAGAAAAGAACGACGATGCCTTTTCGAAAGCGCTGGCGTCCCTCGGCGACGTCTATATCAACGACGCCTTCGGTGCCGCACACCGGGCCCATGCCTCCACGGTCGGCATCACCAAATACATTCCTGCTTCGGCGGCAGGCTTCCTCCTCAAGAAGGAAATCGAATATCTGGAGGGAGCGGTCGAAAACCCCGTTCGGCCATTTGTCGCCGTGCTCGGCGGGGCGAAGGTGTCGGGAAAGATCGGTGTCATCGAGAATTTGGGGAAACGCGTCGACAAAGTCATCATCGGCGGCGGCATGGCCTTTACCTTCCTCAAGGCAAAGGGAATGGAGATCGGCAACTCCCTCGTCGAAAACGACATGTTGGACTTTGCCAAAGGCATCGAGGAACATGCCCTCTCCCGCGGCGTGAAGTTCTATCTGCCGGTCGATTGTGTCGTTGCGGCCAGCCGCGAGCTTGGGGCGGAATCCAAAATCGTTCCGGTTCAGGAGATTCCGAAGGGGTGGTACGCCCTCGACATTGGCCCAGCCTCCGTCAAACTCTTCAACGAAGTCGTCCAGAACGCAAAGACCATTCTGTGGAACGGACCGATGGGCGTCTTTGAAATCGACGCCTACGCGCGCGGGACGCTCGCCATGGCCCACACGGTTGCCAATGCCTACGCGCTCACGATCGTCGGCGGCGGCGAAACGGCTCTGGCCGTCCATCGAGCCGGCGAATCGGAGAATATGTCGTTTATTTCAACCGGCGGCGGCGCCGCACTGGAATTACTCGAAGGCAAACAACTCCCGGGCCTCACCGCCCTCCCGGATCGAGTCGCCTAACCGCTCATCGCGACGCTCACACCCTCTACCAACATCGAGACACCAGTGCGCAAACCCCTCATCGTCGGCAACTGGAAGATGAACAAGACGGCCTCTGAGGCCGCCGACTTCATTCGCGACCTCCTGACGCGACTGCCCGCAGTGGCCCCCAACGCTGACGTAGTCCTTGCGCCACCCTTCACGTCCCTCGAAACGGCCCGCAAGGCCTTAGGACCCTCTTCATGGATCAATCTCGGCGCACAAAATGTCCATTGGGAGACACAGGGAGCCTTTACGGGAGAAGTCTCCGCTCCGATGTTGCGCGATCTCGGATGCCGCTATGTGATCGTCGGCCATTCTGAACGCCGCGCGTTGTTCGGTGAACGAGATGAGACGATTCAAAAGAAAGTCCGGGCGGCGCTCACGCAGGGCCTATTCCCGATCCTCTGTGTGGGCGAGTCGCTAGCTGAACGAGAGGCAGGCCAGACAGAATCGGTCGTCACCACTCAGCTGACCGGCAGCCTGGCTGGGTTCACCGCACAGGATCTTGCAACCATCACCATCGCCTACGAACCGGTCTGGGCCATCGGCACAGGACGAGCGGCCACCACGGAACAAGCCGTGGCCGTACACCGCTCGATCCGCACGCTCGTGACGACCAACTGGGGAGACGCCACGGCATCGGCCATCAGAATCCTGTATGGTGGAAGCGTCACGCCTCAAAATATTTCGGCGCTCCTCGCCTCGGATGCGATCGACGGCGCATTAGTCGGCGGGGCTTGTCTCAACCCCGACTCCTTTGCTACAATCGTCAGCATTGCTCAGACACAGCGGGCCTAACGGATCGGAGTGCCATGTATACTTTCCTTATCGTCATTCACGTCATGATCTGCTTTCTTATGATCGGCGCCATCCTCTTACAGTCAGGTAAGGGCGCTGAGATCGGCGCATCGTTCGGCGGCTCCAGCCAGACCGTGTTCGGAAGCCGTGGCCCGGCCAACTTCCTGAGCAAGTTCACCGTCGTCGTCGCGGCGATCTTCATGCTCACCTCGTTGAGCCTCGCCATCATGGCCAGAGAGCGAACGTTTTCCTCCACGGTGATCGACCTCAAAAAGAAAGAGACCTCTCAGACCGCTCCAGAAACTCCGGCGACAACGCCGGCAGCCCCAGCCGCTGAGACCCACGCCCCAGGCGACGCCTCCACCAGCGGACACTAGCAGAACGCTGCCCACACGAAACCGGTCGCACTGACGCATAGGCGAACACTCATGCACGCCTACCAACCGCTGCCTCATTGTTGAAAATTCGAAGATCTAGATGCGGGTGAGCCAGGCCTCGTGGGAGGAATCTTCCCCGCGCACGATGGAAAAGAAGGTCTTCTGCAGAGCTTGCGTGATCGGCCCAGGCTTGCCTGTTCCAATCCGGCGATTGTCGATTTCCCGCACAGGGGTGAGCTCAGCCGCAGTCCCGGTCACGAACACTTCATCGGCGATATACATGTCATCGCGCGTGAAGCGCTCCTCGGCCACGGGGATCCCCTTCTCGCGGGCCAAATCGATGACGGAGCTTCTCGTAATGCCATCGAGAATCGAGGTGAGCGGCGTAGTTTTGATCCGCCCTTTCCGCACGATGAAGATGTTCTCTCCCGTTCCTTCGGAGACATACCCCTCGGTATCGAGAAGAATGGCTTCATCGTAGCCGTCGGCTTTGGCTTCTCGCTTCGCGAGAATCGAGTTCACGTAGTAGCCGGAAATCTTCCCTCTCGTCATCGAGACGTTGACGTGATGCCGGGTAAACGAGGACACGCGGGCGCGCATCCCATTCGCCAGGGCATCGTCCCCGAGATAGGCGCCCCAGGTCCAGGCTGCGATCGCAAGCTTGATCGGATTATCGCCGGGATAAACACCCATCGCGCCATGCCCGATGTAGACGAGCGGACGGATGTAGCAAGCATCCAGCTTATTGACCCTGACCGTCTCCACGATGGCTTCTGCGACCTGCTTCCTGTCGAAGGGCAACTGCATCATACCGATATGGGCGGAATCGAACAGCCGATCCACATGCTCTTGCGGCCGGAAAATCGCGGAACCGGACTTCCCCTTGTAACAGCGAATGCCCTCGAACGCAGCCAGTCCGTAATGAAGCGAATGGGTCATGACATGGACATTCGCGTCCGCCCAATTGACGAACGACCCGTCCATCCAAATTTTTCCTTGAGGCTCAAGCATAAGTAGCAACCATACAGAGATGAGTCCGAGCAAGTCGAAAACGGAATATAGCAGCGGGCCGGAAGGAGCGTCAAGCAAGCGGGCCAAGCCAGGCTTGGAAAGGGCGATGAAGGATGCCGCACGCTCTCAGCGCGGCATCTGACGGACACGAATCTGCTGACTCATGGCAGCGGCGATATGCTTCGCAGAGAAGGGACTGATATGGATGAAATCCACGCCGAAATCACATCCATCGACCCAGCGAACCGTGACCAGTTCGATTTCTATGGTCGGGCCATCTTCCTCAAGTGAGAGACGTAACGCCAAACAAAGGCCCGGCTTCACTCCATGTTCGCCTTGAATGCGCATGCCAGATTGAGAGAGATTAGTCACTATACCCTTCCCGACGCTATCTCCGCTGAGATAGTAGAGCACGCGCCAGATTGGGATGCGCCGATAGGGCCGAAGCACGAATCGAGTGCTGTTCGGTCTGGCAAGACTAGACTTCGGAGCTACGGCCATAATGTTATCTCCAATCCGTGAAATGACTCGAGAATAGAACATCAGCATACGCGCAGGGGCCTGAGCTGGATAGCCCACGAATAGGGTAGCCCGAAGGAGGGGGTCAGACTGACCCAGTCGGGAGGGAATCTCAGGGGAAGGCATGCCTTTACCTTGACAGCCTTCGGACCCCTGTGTTACACAATCATCTTCTGTAACGGAGGCAGGTGTTTATGTACGCAATCATTGAGACAGGCGGCAAGCAGTATCGCGTTGAAACTGGATCGTTGGTCCAGGTGGAATCCCTTCCCGGCGAGATCGGGGGGACGATCGACCTCGACCAGGTTCGACTGGTTCACGGCGAAAAGGGCATGCAAGTCGGGCAACCGTTGGTCAAAGGGGCCACCGTCAAAGCCGAAATCATTGCCCAGGATCGTACGCGTTCCATCACCATTTTCAAGAAACAACGGCGCAAGAACTATCGGAGGACCCGTGGCCATCGCCAGGGTTTCACCAAGCTGCGCATTACCGGTATCGAAACAGCCTAACGAGGATCAGTCATGGCAACAAATAAAGGCGGCGGATCAACTAGAAACGGGCGCGATAGCAATCCGCAATATCTCGGGGTCAAAGCCTACGGCGGCGAGACCGTGAAAGCCGGATCGATCCTGATCCGTCAGCGAGGAACGAAGTTCTTCCCCGGCTTCAACGTGGGCCTCGGTAAAGACCATACCCTCTTCGCCCTCATCACGGGGATTGTAAAGTTCGAACGTGGCCGTGGACGGAAGAAGATCAGTGTCTATTCCGACTCCATACCTGCGGTTTCCTAACGCATCTTTCTCTCTTCTCTCGTCACAACTTCGTTACCCGCGAGGACTCCCGGCATGACTGTACATGCAACGGGATGCTCCTCGCAGGCAATGGTCTCACAGCTCTCACACTGAAGAAACGGTGCGCCGATGTTTGTCGATGAAGTCCGCATTCGCATCACAGCCGGCCGAGGCGGCGACGGCTCATGCAGTTTTCGGCGCGAAAAGTTTGTGCCGCGCGGCGGACCTGACGGCGGCGACGGCGGCGACGGCGGCAACGTCGTGTTCGAAGCCTCGTCTCGCATGACCACACTCCTCGACCTCCGGTACCAAAAACACTACGAAGCAGAGGTCGGCCGCCAGGGAGGCGCTGCCAATTGCTCCGGAAGATGCGGCGAAGATGTGGTAGTACTCCTTCCCGTCGGCACCGTCATCTTCAACGATGAAACCAACGAGGTCATGGCCGACCTGGTCGCCACAGGACAGCGGTTTGTGGCGGCACATGGGGGCCATGGCGGACGAGGCAACAACCACTTCGCCACTCCGACCAATCGCACACCGACGGAATTCGAACTCGGCACTGAAGGCGAAGTCCGGTCGCTCCGGCTTGAGCTCAAACTGTTGGCCGACGTCGGACTGGTCGGGTTCCCCAATGCCGGGAAATCGACGCTCATCTCCGTCATTTCGGCCGCACGACCCAAGATTGCCGACTATCCCTTCACTACGCTGGTGCCGAATTTGGGAATCGTGCGCTGGGGAGAAAAGGGCAGCTTCGCCGTCGCAGACATTCCAGGAATCATTGAAGGCGCTCACGAGGGCAAGGGCCTGGGACTCCGGTTTCTCCGGCATATCGAGCGCACATCGTTCCTGCTCTATCTGATCGACGTGTCGGAATGGGCCCCCGAAGAACCGGTCAACACCTTCAAGGTCATGCGTCAAGAATTGGCTGCCTACGATGAGCCGATCACTGCGCGCCCCTTTGCCGTCGTCGCGACTAAAATCGACGCAGCTGGAGATGGCGCGCGCCTGCGCGAGTTGCAGAAATATTGCAAGCGCCATCGCTACCCGTGCCTTCAGATCTCTGCCGCCACGAGAGAAGGGCTCACGGAACTCGTCAACTATGTGGGGCAACAGGTTACACAGCTTCGAGCCACGCCATGCGAGATCAGCTCCTAAAGCAGGCCACCCGCATCGTCATCAAAATCGGGAGCAGTCTCATCGCATCCCGAGAGACTGGACTGCGCCCGGAACAGATCGATCGGCTCGCGGATGAAATTGCGATACTCCGATCGAGCGGCCGTGAAGTCCTAATTGTCTCCTCCGGCGCGATTGTCTCCGGCATCAAGAAGTTGGGTCTGACGGAATACCCCAAAAGTCTCCCCGTGAAACAGGCAGCCGCGGCGGTCGGCCAGAGCCGGCTCATGTGGGCCTACGAAAAATCGTTTGAACGGCTCGACATCAAAGTCGCGCAAATCCTCCTGACGCACCACGACCTTGCCGACCGGCGGCGTTTTCTCAATGCCCGCCACACTTTGAATGCGCTGATCGGATTCGGGGTCATCCCCATCATCAACGAAAACGATACGGTCGCCGTGGATGAAATCCGTGTGGGAGACAACGATACGCTGGCCGCCGAGGTCGCCCATCTGGTCGATGCGGAGCTACTGATCATCCTGTCAGATATCGCCGGCCTGTTTACCGAGGACCCACGCAAAAACCCGTCAGCCACGCTGATTCCATTGATTCAGGACATTACCGAAGACATTGAGCAGCGAGCCGGGGCTTCCAGCTCATTCGAGGGAACCGGGGGCATGGCGACGAAGGTCCGGGCTGCCAAGAAAGTCAGTGAGTATGGCGTGGCCACGTTGATCTTGAATGGGCAAGAAGCCGGCCTCCTCCCTCACGTATTGGCCGGCGGCCCCGGCGGCAGCCTCTTCCTTGCGAAAGAGCGTCGCTTCACCAGCCGCAAACATTGGATCGCCTTTACGCTCAGACCGCGAGGAACTTTGACGCTCGACCCAGGAGCCGTTGAGGCGCTGGCCCGGCGAGGCAAGAGCCTCCTGGCTTCCGGCATCGTCAATGCCAGCGGACCATTCGAAGCGGGCGATGCCGTCAGCTGTCTCGACCAGGACGGCAAAGAATTCGCAAAGGGGTTGGTGAACTTCTCGTCCGATATGATCCTCAAGATCAAAGGGCTTAAAACCACCGAGATCCAGCAGCAACTCGGGCCTCAAGAATATGAAGAAGTCATCCATCGGGACAACTTGGTGATTCTCTAGCAGGATGCTGAAAAGGTCCGCCAGCATCGTTCTCGCATCGTTCAGACCCTCAACGTACCCCAAGGGTACGCCTCGGGCCTTCACTCGCTGCGGCCTTGCTGGACGGCCAGGTTGAGCATCCTGTGAGACCCCCCTCCTATCCCCGACAAATCGCCAGTTTAACCCTCTGGGCTTAAGTACTTACCGCTAGCCTCCGATAAAGACGTTACGAGGTCAGCTATGGCAATCATCCCTGCGGTCAGTGGCATCGCCAGCATACATCCTGCGCTCCCGGTAGCCTCACGCCCACAGGCCATTCACGCGAGCACGGCTGATCGCGAGCATCGCTCAACGGAGCAGGAGGACCAGAGCGCCGACCATTCGGCGCGCCTGGCTCAGCAAGCCTATCAGCAACAGGCCCATCAACATGCTCTCCCTAAGCCGGCGCTCTTGGCTCAGGACTTGATGACCTCGCCCGTCACATGGCTACCCTCCGACAGTACGCTCCTGGAGGCATGGACGGTCATGAAGCGCAAAGGGATCCACCACCTTCCCGTGACGTCAATCCATGGCACCCTGGTCGGATTGGTATCGGACCGCGATCTGTTGCCCTATAGACATGAGTTGGAATCTTCCGGCTCGCCGGGGGCCTCCGCCGGGCATACACTCGCACAGGTCATGAGCAATCAGGTGCTGTCCGCCACCCCCATCACAGAGCTCCAAGAGATTGCCCGGATCATGCTCAGTGAACATGTCGGTGCCATTCCCATCGTCGACAACTCGCGCCACCCGGTCGGTATCCTGACCACCAGCGACATTCTCCGGGCCATCGTCCATCGAAGCCCGATTGAACTCTGGACCTAACCAGCCTCTGAATATCTTACGGCCTTGCGGCTCCGAACAATCGCGGGCTCACCACTCCAGGCAGGCTGCCAACAACCTTCCCGCAGGATGATCAAACAGGCTGTCCAGCTAGGCCGCAGCGATCATCAACACTTTGAGCTCTGAACGATGAACGCTGACGTGAACATCACTTTTCGTTCACCGTTCATCACTCACCGCTCAGCGCTTTCTGGCTGGCGGCCTGTTTCAGCATCCTGCTATGGTAGCCAGGTCCATTGCGAGAACGTCGCAGCCTGCCCGACTGGCTTGCCCTCTGCATCCACAACATTCCAGATGAGGGCGTTCTCGACAAGAAAACGGCGGCCGGTTGACGTCACCCTCACCCCGCGATAGCTATCGAAATAGCCTTGAGCCCTGGCTTGCTCCAGCATGCCTTCTCGTTCGGCACGATTGACTGGTTCGGCGGTGAGCCGCGAAGGCGTCTGGACGAGCTGGTCCCACGTCATCGCCCATAGGTCTAATGCCGCCTGGTTGCCGTAGTTGAGGAGGGGATCCGCTTCTGCTCCATGCGAGACGACGACGAGCGGGCTGTGAAACAGCCGATCGGCCTGGGCGTCCGCCTCGCCGATACGCTCGATCAAGTCTCGGCCGGTCCAATGCCGATGGCTGTCCAGCAGCCGTTGAGTCCATTCGATCACGACGGGATCGGTCCACATCTGAGTCATGACGACAGCATCCTCTGGTCACACCGTTGGGAGGGTCTCTTTCCCTCCGATCGGGCGTTGGTACCACGTCCCGTGCCCCAACACAAGAATATGACGGGTGCTCTTGCACAGAGCCTGGTAGGACTCTGTATAATGTGAATCCTTTCGGCGGTACCCGTCGAGAGAGACCGATCATTGAGGAGAAATCATGGCCGCTCAGACGTTATTCGAGAAAATATGGGAATCCCATGTCGTCCGGGCAGAACCGGATAGCACCACCCTGCTCTACATCGATCGCCAGCTGGTCCACGAAGTCACCTCGCCACAGGCGTTTGAAGGACTCAAGCTGTCTGGCCGACGGCCCCGGCGCCCAAGCGCCACGTTGGCCGTGCCGGATCATAACGTCCCGACGACCGACCGGAGCGTGGGGATAGCCGATCCTCTCAGCGCGATACAGATCCGGACGCTGGAGGAAAATTGCCGCGACTTTGGGATCACCCTCTTCGGCATGAACGACATCCGCCAGGGTGTGGTGCATGTGATCGGGCCCGAACAGGGTTTTACCCTGCCAGGAACGACCATCGTGTGCGGCGACTCCCATACCTCGACGCATGGCGCCTTCGGCGCCTTGGCCTTCGGCATCGGCACCAGCGAAGTGGAACATGTGCTGGCCACCCAATGTCTGGTACAAAAGCGACCCAAGACCATGGAAGTCCGCGTCGACGGCACGTTGTCGGAACTCTGTTCGGCCAAGGATGTCATTCTCGCCATCATCGGCAAGATCGGCACAGCCGGCGGAACCGGCTATGTCATCGAATACACCGGCTCGGCAATCCGCGCCCTCAGCATGGAAGGGCGCATGACGCTCTGCAACATGTCGATCGAGGCCGGGGCACGGGCTGGGATGGTTGCGCCAGACGAGAAAACCGTCGCTTATATCAAAGACCGTCCATTGGCTCCGAAGGGCATGCTGTTCGACCGGGCGGTACAAGCCTGGCAGCATTTCAAGACCGATGCGGGCGCGGCATACGATGTGACCGTCACGATGAAAGCCGAGGACATCGCGCCGCAAGTCAGCTGGGGCACCAGCCCCGGGATGGTCACCGGCATCGATCAACGGGTACCAGACCCACGGACCATCACCGATATCAACCTGCGCCAGTCGACTGAGCGGGCATTGGAATATATGGGCCTCATCCCGAACATGCCCATCACCGACATCAAGATCGATACGGTCTTCATCGGGTCCTGCACCAACTCGCGCATCGAAGACCTCCGCCTTGCAGCCCAATTGGCCAGGGGCAAAAGCGTCGCCACGGGAGTCCGGGCGATGGTGGTGCCTGGCTCGGGCCTCGTGAAACAACAGGCCGAACAGGAAGGGCTCGACCGTCTGTTCAAGGACGCGGGCTTCGAGTGGCGGGAAGCCGGTTGCAGTATGTGTCTGGCGATGAACGCCGATGTGCTACAGCCGGGAGAACGTTGCGCCTCGACCAGCAATCGAAATTTCGAAGGTCGCCAAGGAGCTGGCGGCCGCACCCATCTCGTCTCTCCGGCCATGGCCGTCGCGGCCGCCGTCGAGGGACATTTCGTCGATATCCGAACCTGGAAATAGAGGACCTATGCAAGCCTTTACCACCATGACAGGGCTGGTCGCACCGCTGGACCGCGTCAATGTCGATACCGATCAAATCATCCCGAAACAGTTTCTGAAGACCATCAAACGGACCGGGCTCCGCGAAGGCCTCTTCTACGATTGGCGCAAACAGAAGGACGGGTCGCAGGATCCCGCATTCTTTTTGAATCAGCCGCGTTTCCAGGGGGCCACGATTCTCCTGACGCGCGATAACTTCGGCTGCGGATCGTCGCGCGAACATGCGCCCTGGGCGCTCCTCGACCAGGGATTTCGTTGCGTCATCGCCTCGAGTTTTGCCGACATCTTCTACAACAACTGCTTCCAAAACGGCATTCTGCCCATCGAGTTGAAACCCGACGAGGTCCTCGTCATGATGAAGGACGTCCTCGCGACGCCAGGGTACCAACTGACAGTGGACCTGGGAAATCAGACGGTCACGACCCCGAACGGCACCATCTGCCGCTTCGACATCGATCCCTTCCGAAAAGACTGTTTGTATCGGGGTCTCGACGCCATCGGGTTGACATTGCAGCATGAGGCCGCCATCGCGACCTACGAGACTCGACGGAAGGCCGAGGCGCCCTGGTTATTCGCCGACCTTCGTACGTGAACTGAGGAGATTGCCCATGAAGCTCTGGCGTCCGAAACTCATGCTGACGATGGTCCTGTTTCTGGGGGCAGCCTATCTGCTCGTGGCCTTCAACTACAGCTATTCCGACGGGAATCGAGCCGGCTACATTCAGAAATTTTCCCACAAGGGCTGGGTCTGCAAGACCCATGAAGGGGAGCTGGCCATGACCACGGTGCCTGGCGTGGCCCCGGTCTTGTGGGACTTTTCAGTCTGGGATGAGAAGGTGGCGGCGCAACTTGCACAGATGATGGGCAAACGATTGATCCTGCACTACAAAGAATATCGCTACCTCCCCACGACCTGCTTCGGAGAAACCGCCTATTTCGTCGATCGGGTGGAGCTACAAGAGTAAGGTCTGTTCGCGCGGCTCATATCCATCGCTTTCTCCTGAAGGCCACCAGCATACCCACCCCCACTACAGCCATGACAGCCAACACGGCGGGATAGCCCCACTCCGACTTCAATTCAGGCATATGCTCGAAGTTCATGCCGTAGATACTGGCGATAAAACTCAGGGGCATGAAGATGGTCGTGATGACCGTGAGCACACGCATCACGGCATTCAGCCGGTAACTCACGCTGGAGAGATAGATATCGAGACTCGCTGAAACCATTTCGCGAAGTGTTTCGATCGTATCGATAATCTGCACGACATGGTCATACACGTCCCGGATGAAGACCTTGGTGCCCTGCTCCAGAAACGGGCATTCCGACCGGGAGAGATTATTCATGACATCGCGAAGCGGCCATACGGCGCGACGGAGAAAGAGCAGTTGCCGTTTCAGCGCATGGATCTCCCGCAACGTTTCTGGTGTCGGGTCCGTCACGACGATGTGCTGTAAGGACTCGATCTTCTCGCCGACCGCTTCCAGCACCGCAAAATACTGGTCGACGATGGCGTCGATGAGCGCATAGAGCAAATAGTCGGCCCCGGCCTGCCGGAGCCGCCCCTTGCCGGCACGGAGCCGTTCCCTGACCGAGTGAAAAACGTCGGTTCCGTTTTCCTGGAAGGACAGCACAAAGTTTCGGCCCAGCACGAGGCTCACTTGCTCGACCAGCACATCCTGGCGCTCATTGAGCGACAACATCTTCAGCACCACGAAAAAGTGCTGGTCGTAGTCATCGAATTTCGGCCGTTGATCGGTGTTGGCAATGTCTTCAAGGAGCAAGGAATGGAGCTGAAACTGTTTCCCGAACGATTCCAGAATGCCAGCTTCGTTCTCGCATCGTTCAGACCCTCAACGTACCCCAAGGGTACGCCTCGGCCCTTCACTCGCTGCGGCCTTGCTGGACGGCCATTTTGAGCATCCTGCGGGAGGGTTATTTCTTGAGTGCTGAACTATAATGTCCTCACATTCTGAATCTCAGGCCTCAACACCCAGCACTCAGCAGTCCGGCATCCTTCGTCTCGGTCTCCTAGGCGGCAGTTTCAACCCCGTGCATAACGGTCACTTGGCCATTGCGCGCCAAACGCGCGAAGCCCTCGAGCTCGACCAAGTGCTCTTCATCCCCACGAGTCAACCTCCCCATAAGCCGAGTGGAAGCCTGGCCCCGGCCCAAGACCGTTATGAAATGGTCCGCCTGGCGATAGCGTCGGACCCCTCTCTTGCCATCTCGGATATTGAAATCCGTCGACCTGGCAAGTCCTACTCCATCGATACGATTCGCCTGCTGCAGCAAGAATATGGCGCACAGAATCAGCTCTTTTTCTTAATCGGACTCGATGCCTTTCTGGATTTTCCCACCTGGCGCGACCCCCAGACATTGCTGGAACTCTGTCAATTCGTCGTTCTCTCCAGGCCGGGACTCACGTTTCGGTCACTATCCACCGTCCGCCTGATTCCGCCAATTCCAATCTCTTCGTTAGCGGACCTGGATGCAGGGCGGATTGCCAGAATCGAGGCGCCGCTCGGGGCACAGGGCCTCACCTGCCTGAAACTACCGCCCTGCCCGATCTCTGCATCGGACATTCGCACAAGAATTCGCCAAGGGTTGCCCGTGGTAAATCTGTTGCCGCCTTCAGTGGAATCTTATATACTCCGTCATCATCTATACCAAGAGGACCGCGATCGTACCAACAGCTAGATCCACGGCCCTCGCCATCGCCAAGGCCATGTTCGATAAGAAGGCCACCGACGTCCTCGTCCTCCAGGTCGCGCCTCTGACCTCCGTTGCCGACTATCTCGTCATCGGCTCTGCAGATTCGGATCGCCAAGCGAGTGCCATCGCCGATCATATTAACGGCATCCTCACTCTCGCCGGCTCCAAAGCACGCAGCGTCGAAGGCGCGAGAAATTCGCAATGGGTCCTGATGGACTACGGCGACGTCATTGCCCATATCTTCCGGCAGGACGTCCGGGGACATTACGCCCTCGAACGGCTATGGGCCGACGCAAAACGCATCCCCGTATCGGACGAACCGCCGGTCGTACAGACAGTTGCCGACCCAGAGCCCGTGAAGAAACTGAAAAAAGTACCGGCGAAAAAGGCGTCGGCAAAGAAAGCATCGACAAAGAAACCTCCTGCGAAAAAAGCACCGGCAAAAAAGGCTCCTGCGAAAAAAAAGGCCTAGATCGATGCTCCGACTGCTTACCACTATCTTCCTCATCTGCATCGGAATCTTCCTCTACAGCTACTTTCGCGAGTTGAATCCAGGCACGGTTGCGGTCCGCACCAGCCCCTCCCTCCAATTTGAACTCAGTCCGGTCACGCTCGTCGTCTTTTCCATGGCCGTCGGCGCCGTGCTCGTCGCCTTGGCCGTCGGCATGCGGCAAACGGCCCATGCCATCGGCAACTGGCGCAGCACGCGCCTGTTGCGCCGCAAGGAAAAGATCGATGCGCTCCATCGTGAAGGCACCCATGCCTTCATGTCCAAACGCATCGTCGAAGCCATCGGCCTATTTGAAAAGGCCCTGGCCATGGATCCGAATCGTGTCGATTCGCTGCTCTGGCTAGGCAACATTTATCGTGCAGAGAGTAACTACGCAGAAGCCATCCGTCTACATCAACGGGCGAATCGCGTCGACGATCGCAACATCGAAATCCTGCTGGAGCTCGCGAAAGATCTGGAAGGCGCCAAGCGCTACGAAGACGCCTTGCAGGCCCTGCACAAAATGCTCAGGATCGAACCGGATAACCTCACCGCGCTCATTCGCGAACGCGACCTCTTGATCCGGCTTGAAAAATGGAGCGAAGCGCTCGAGATCCAACATCGCCTGCTGAAAGCTAACCTACCTGAGCCGGAACGCAAAGCCGAAGCCCATCTCCTCACCGGCTGCACCTACGAAGTCGGACGCCAACTGCTGGAGCGTGGCCACCCCGATAAGGCACGGCGCTATTTCCGTGGCGCGATCAAAAAAGACCGGACCTTCCTGCCTGCCTACATCGGCATTGGAGAAATCCTGATTCGGGAAGGCAAAACGAAAGACGCGGTGGAGATCCTCAAGAAGGTCTATGCCAGAACCCGCAACATCATCATCCTGCACCGCCTCGAAGAGCTGTTTCTCGAACAGGGCGAACCCAGCGAAATTATCCGGGTCTATCAGGAAGCCCTCCAGCAGGACCCGAGCAACGCGGCCCTCCAATTTTATTTGGGCAAGCTCTATTACCGGCTCGAAATGGCCGACGAGGCCTTCGACATCCTCTCAACCGTCGAAGGGATACAGGACCAGCTGGTCGATTACCATAAGATCATGGCCAATCTGTATCTGCGCAAGCAGCACATGGAACAGGCCGTCGTTGAACTGAAGAAAGCCCTGCATTTCAAGAAACGAGTGGTCGTGCCCTACGTCTGCACCGCCTGCCAACAAGAATCGACCGAATGGTCTGGACGCTGCCACCGCTGCGGGACGTGGAATACGTTCGTAGCACTGCCTTGGCCAAATGCCGGCCAAACGGTCCAAGGCCAAGACAATAGCCCCTCTCCAGCCTCCCTTGTTCCCTATCAAGGCATTGCTTCTCCCTTCGAAACCGTGTAGGTTTTCGGCAGTCTGGCTGCGTGATGCAGGCCCAGACCATCCGCATCGCTATCAATTCAACCTCATCAGATAATGGAGTGTCCCATGGTCGACTATCAGGATTTCGCAGCTAAAGCCTTGCGCGACGAGACGCTGACCAGAAGTGAATGTCAGGCCGTGCTCGATAGTCCCGATGAGCGATTACTGGAACTCCTCCAAGCCGCCTTTACCGTCCGATCCCGCTATTTCGGCAAGACTGTTCGCCTCCAGATGCTGCAGAACGCCAAGAGCGGGGCCTGCATGGAAGACTGCCACTACTGTTCTCAATCGGCGATCTCCACTGCCCCGATCGAGCGCTATAACCTCTTGCCGCAACAAGAGATGATCGACGGAGCCCGGCAGGCTGCCGCCTCGAAGGCCCAACGTTATTGCATCGTCATCAGCGGTCGGAGTCCGTTAGATCGGGAGATCGATGAAATCGCGGGAGCCGTCCGCGCGATCAAGCAGGAGATTCCAATTCAAATTTGCTGTTCACTCGGCCTTATGAGCGAACCACAGGCCAAGCGGCTGAAGGCGGCGGGCGTCGATCGCGTGAACCACAATTTGAATACGGGCGAAGCCTTTCATGCGTCCATCTGCACCACGCACACATTCCAAGACCGGCTCAACACCATCCAGAACGCACGGGCAGCAGGACTGGAAATCTGTTCAGGCGGGATCGTCGGAATGGGAGAGAAGGACGAAGACCTCATCGACCTGGCCATGGCCTTGATCGACGTCAAGCCGGACTCGATTCCGCTCAACACGCTCCATCCGGCGACAGGCACGCCGCTGGAGAACTGCGACAACCTGACCCCTCAACGCTGCTTAAAAGTGCTCTGCCTCTTCCGGTTCCTGCATCCACGAACCGAACTCCGCGTAGCAGGCGGCCGCGAACATAACCTCCGTAGCCTCCAGCCCTTGGCCCTCTACCCGGCCGACTCCATCTTCGTGAACAACTATCTCACGACGCCAGGCTCTCCAGCTCCAGAAGTCTGGGGCATGATCGAAGACTTGGGTTTCAAGATCGAAGTGGACCATCAACAACCGGTGGCAAGCTAAAAGACCAGAAAAATATTTCTAGCAACTCCAGCCCTCGTGCATTGAACCATCAGGGCTAATGATCGGAAGCCGATGAAAGAAGCTCCTAATCCCCACGATGAAGCAGCTCGACTAAAGGCTCTCCTGTCGTATGACATTCTTGATACGCCTCCGGAACCAGAATTTGATGACCTGACCGCCCTGGCCTCCAATATCTGCCAGACCCCCGTCGCATTGATCAGTCTGATCGACTCCTCCCGCCAATGGTTTAAGTCCACCGTTGGGCTTACGGTACGTGAGACAACCCGCCAGATCGCATTTTGTAGCCACGCCATCCTTCAACAGAATCTCTTCACCATCTTCGACGCCTGCGAAGACGAGCGTTTTGTCGACAATCCATTGGTCACGGGAGAACCTCACATTCGTTTCTACGCAGGCGCGCCGCTTCGCACAGCAGAGGGATATACGCTTGGCACACTGTGCGTCATTGGCCAGACGCCAAAGGAATTAAGCCAGGAGCAACGGCAGGCACTCTCAACGCTAAGCCGTCAAGTCGTGGCGCAACTGGAACTTCGCAAACACTGCAAGGAACGTGAGCGACTTGTTCAAGAACTACGCGCGGCGGTCTCCCAACGTGAACGCTTGAGCGAGAATCTGCACGACAATCTTATACAGACCCTCTACGCTATCGGCCTTCAGCTGGATATGGCAAAGCTCCTAGTGTCGACATCTTCGGTGCAGGCCTCCACCAAAATTGCCGATGCGATCGAGGAAATGAACGGACTCATTGGCCAAGTACGTGGGATCATCTGTTACGCAGACGTCGAATCTATGACCGAGCCAGCGTTTATAGAGGCACTTCACAAATTCAATGCCCTACTGAACGAACTCGGGCCGACTCGTTTTGGCTTTGAGCTCAAAGCCCGCGCAACAACGGGCCTCTCGGGGCAGCAACGATTCCATCTCTACCATATCGCCAAAAACGCACTAATTAATGTCGTCAAACATGCCCGCGCCAAGACGTGCAGGACAACCTTTACGTGGGGGAAGAAAGGGACTCGGCTTGAAGTCCATGACGATGGAATAGGATTCGCCAAGACGAAAGGGGCCGCAAGCGGGACAGGTATCATTAATATGGCATCACGCGCGCGGCAAATCGGGGCGCACTTGGAAATTCGTTCAGCCCGTCCACGAGGGACGAAACTACTGGTCACGATCCCTCAGTAGAGAAAAATCTGCGACCACTCTCGACCTCGGCTATAGCTGACTAGCTAGTTCTACCCACACCTTTCCAAAAAAGTAACGATCTGGTTCTTTTTCGTCTCAACCTGTATTGCCCCCCATCAAGCGGAGAGGCAAGCAAGAACTCCACTGCGCGCGTCCAACGAGGGCCTTCTGAGGCCTCGCGTTGCGCGAGCACAGGAATGAACGGGGTCGCTATTCCTCTCTTAACCCCTCCACCACCGGCTGCCTCGCCGCCCAGCGCGCAGGCCAATAGCCAGCCACCAGCGCAGATGTGAGGGCGAGCGCGACTGCTTGCAGAATCAGTCCGCCAGGAACGGTCATCTGAATCGTCCAGCCAAAGGACTGTTTATTGATCACATGGATGAGCAGCGTCGCGAGCAGCAGGCCTCCAACGACGCCAAGCGCTGCCCCGATCAATCCGAGATAAGCTGCTTCCCACAAGACCAATCGCTCCACCTGCCTCGCGCTGGCGCCGAGAGCTCGCAAGGTAGCGAACTCACGCCGCCGTTCCAACACGGCTGTCACCAGAGTATTGATGATGCCGAGCACCGCCACCAGTACGGCAATGGCTTCGAGAACATAGGTGAGCACAAAGGTGCGGTCGAAGATATCAAGAATCTCCTTCCTTAACTCGTGGTTCCGGATCACAGACGGTGGAACCGTCTCCCCCTCCATTCCGGAGATCTGCGTGATAATCGACTGCCGTACCAGCTCGACATCGGCCCCGGAAGCCAGATAGATGGGGAATACCGTCACCCGGTCTTCCGGCCATTGCCTCTGATACCAGTCTCGATCCATCACCATCTTTCCACCGTCGGTCGCGTAATCGTAGAAGATCCCCTCGACAGGCAGATTTATTGATCCAGTCTGCGTCGTGATTGAAATTGTGCCCCCCTCGCGAAGACCTAATCGATTGGCCAAGACTTCCGACATGAGCACGCCACCGGTCTCGGCGGCTCGCTGCAAGGCCACAGTTGAGTCACCTTGGACCATCAGATATCGGCTGCGCTGCGCATGGAGCCTGAGATCTCGTGAGACCAGCGAAACCGGACGGCCTTCTACCTCCACATGCACCTCCCGATAGGTATCGACAGCGGCAATGCCGTCAATCGCCGCTAAGGTTGCTCGCCAGCCTCCAGGGAGGGCGCGTGACGCCTGGCCAGATTGCTTCCCATGGGGCCATGATTGCGGGGCCACGATCAGATCGGCCATGACGGTCTCGTTCACCCAGACCTCGACCGTATCACGAAAACTGCGCACCATCACGGCCACACCGATCATGATCGATAGTCCCACCATCAAGGCCGACACGGTCACGGCATTTCGGCCAGGATGGCGCGCGGCCTGATCTGCAGCAATGAGCCTAAGACTCCCGCCGAGCGCCATCGTCTTGCTCTCTGTTCCAGAAGGCCTCATGGCCAAGGCCTTGATACAGAGTGGCGCAAGACAAGAGAGGGCTCCCAAAAGACAGAGCGTCGAGACATATCCAAAGAGGGGCAGACCTCCGATCGGGCCCATTAGTGAGCAGAGGCCTCCCAGCACCATCAATACGAGGCTCGTCCACCCAAACAAGCCTGCCCTCATTTGACGCGTTGATTCATAGTCTCCTGGCGCCAAGGCACGGACCGTCACGGTTCTACCGGCTTCCACACTGGGACCCAAGGCCCCTATCATCGAGACCACGGTTCCGAGCAGCACCCCCTTCGCCACGGCCACGAACGTCAACAGGTCCATCGACATTATCGACCCGTCGGATACGACCGGCGCATAAAGATCTGAGATGGTCCGGCTCACGAGCGACACCAACCCCCTGGCTAGCCAAACCCCGCCAAGACCTCCCACGAGCCCGCCAAGGAGACCAAGCAACCCTGCCTCCATGAGAAAGAGGCCTGCGACCCGCCGCTCCGTCATGCCTAGTGCGCGATAGATACCGATCTCACGCCGCCGTTGCGCCACAGCAAAGGCCATCGTGTTGTAGATCAAGAACATCCCGACGAGCAGCCCAACCCAGCTCAAGACCGTCAAGTTCAGTTGGAAGGCCCGCACCATATTTTCGAGCTGCCTCGTCCGTTGAGCCAGCCGTTGCACAACCAGATGGAGCGGGAGCACCGTTCGGACAGAGGCCATGACATCGTCGAGCGACTGGCCGGACTGCGTCACCAACTCGATCCGGTCCAATCGTCCGATCGCTTGGAACAACCGCTGCGCCGCAGCAATATCCATGATGGCCAACCGATCCCAGAGGGAGGAACGCCCCGCCTCGTCGTGAATAAGCCCAACGACCCGCAGCCGCACAAGACGCCCCCCCGCTATCACCTCGAGGGTACTCCCGACTCTCAGGTTCCAGTCAGCCGCAACCTGACGGCCAAGATACAACGCGTCCGGAGCCAGGAGCGTATCCAGCGCCACCTCGGTGTCAGCCTGAGTCAGCTGAAATCCGCGCGTCCCAACCTCCGCAAGAAGATCAAGACCCAAGACCTTCAACACATGCCCACGCTGTGCTCCCTGGGCAACCACGACCGCTTCGTCAATGACTGGAGCAGCGCTTGCCACCCCCTCGGCCATGCGAACAGCCGAGATGACAGATTCATCCAGACCGAGATCACTGCCCACAATTTCCAATGTAGAGGGACCGGCCACCGTCGTGACGGCCTGTTCAAACGACCTCAACACTTGAACGTTCGCCGTCCCGATAGCCACGGAAGCCAGCACGCCCAGGGCGACTCCAGCGATGCTGAGCAAGGTTCGAAATGGCTGCTGGAGGCCATGGGAGCGGATCAAAGCGATATTGAGCATAAGTGGTATAATTCTCTAAGTCCCTGGCTCAGGAGACAGCGAACGAATCATGACCGAAGTGGGAATGGAGCAGGATTGAATCCTTCGAGCCAAGAGGGAAGCCCTGCACAAATGAGTGGTTTCGTTTACAGGAATATAGACCTTTGCTAGACTTCTACGAGTTGACGATGAGAGGTTCTTGATGGGCGCGAAAACTGCTTTAAGCCGAAAAATCCAGCCGATAGAAGAAGAGATCGATGCCGATCTCCTCACGCCCCGGCAGCGTGACATCCTTCGCCTGGTGTCGATCGGGCATACGAACCGTGAAATTGCGGAGATGCTGGAGATCAGCGTACGCACCGTGGAAGTGCACCGATTCAACTTGATGCGGCGGTTGAACGTCAGAAATGTGGCTCAGCTACTCCGGCGGGCTCTGCAACTCGGACTCCTCGCCCGAACGTTCGGAGCGAAGTAGTCCTACAATTCCTTCAGTTTCCCTCTGCAATCCTCCAACTTCGTATAGCCCTTCTTGCCGCACTGTGCTACCAGCTCCCGTTCCAATCGACCGAACACGTCGATACCTTCCTCAACCAAGACCGTCCCGATCTGCACAGCTGACGCGCCGCAGAGAATATGTTCGAAGGCATCCACGCCATTGACCACCCCACCGGTCCCGATGATCGGGATGCGGCCTTCGAAGATCTTCCAAAACGCCCGCACGTTGGCCAGCGCAACCGGCTTGATGATCGTTCCACCCAGTCCGCCAAAGCCGCCCTTCGGCTTGATGACGACCTCTTCGCGGTCCGGGTCCACGACCAGCCCGTTGCCGACCGAATTAATCAGGTTGAGAAAATCGACCCCGCAACGGCCGATCACCTCACCCATGACTTTATGATGGGCCGGATCGAAGTAGGGCGGTAGTTTCACACCCATCGGAACCGTAATGACTTTGCGAACGCGCTTCAGCAATCGCTCTGAGGCTTCGGCGTCATAACCGATTTGGGGTTTACCGGGAATGTTGGGGCAGGAGAGATTGACTTCGATTAAGTCCGGCTTGGCCGCATTGATGACAGCCGCGATCGTCGGGAAATCGTCTTCGCAAAGACCGGCCACACTGGCAATCACCGGCTTGCCGAGGGCCTTCAACTCTGGAATGAGCGCGGCATAGGCCTTGTACCCGAGATTCGGCAAACCCATGGAGTTAATGGACCCGCCGGAAAACCCATAGTACCGGGGCGACGGATTGCCGTCACGGGGCTCAACCGTCATCGACTTGGTGACGATGGCGCCGGCACGAGATCGGCCAAGGGCCAACAGTTCTTCACGCGTCACACAGAGCGCCCCCGAGGCGTTCATGAAACAACTGGGAAATCGTACGCCGGCAATCGTGGTCGAAAGATCCATTACGCTCCTACCGGGACAGGCTCGTGCGACGTTTTCGTCACGAGCTGCCCATCCTTCATAGCCCACACATAATCAGCGGCCTCTGCAGCCGCCTGGCTGTGGGTGACCAATAAAATGGTTTGACGAACATGCCCAACGAGCGAACGAAGGAGCGCGATGATCTCGGCTCCATGCTGGGAGTCCAGATTCCCAGTCGGCTCGTCGGCAAGGATGATCTGAGGCCGATGTACGATCGCTCGCGCAATTGCCACACGCTGCTGCTCCCCACCGGAAAGTTCGCTGGGGCGATGGTGCCGCCGTGCGGTCATCGAGACCAACTCGAGCACTTCCTCGACCCGCGATTGAACCGAGGCTCCTCGTTCGCCCCTGAGCAACAAGGGAAACGCGACATTCTCCATGGCCGTAAGCCCGGGAATCAAATGGAACGCTTGAAAAATAATTCCGACGGTTTCCCGCCTGACTCTCGTCCAATCGTCGCTGGTAAATCGACTGGCCGACTTCCCTCCAAGGAGAATCTCCCCGGAGGTCGGCACATCTAATCCTGCTACCAGGTTGAGCAACGTACTCTTCCCACAGCCGCTGGGACCGATAAATGCGCAGAAATCACCCGTCGCCACCTCGACCGTAACCCGATCGAGCCCAGTGATAGTATCCCCACCGCGTTCATAAATTTTCGATACCTGCTCAAGCCGCACCACAGCGATCGACGCCTCCATCCCCAACCTCAACAGCCTACAGCCTTCGTATATCACAACCATTTACAGGGCAACAACCTTGACAGGCCTCGCACATTCTCCTAGAAGAGATGCCGATACCGGTTGATTGGAGCGCTTCCCCTGCGATGTTACGTGAAGCCATACAGGATCGGCTCTTCGGATGGTGCCGTCAGGCTCTCCGGTTTGTGCTGCCGGTAGAATGCCTTGCCTGTGGCCATCCACTCAGCATCGATCCGGTACCCTTCTTCTGTACAGCCTGCTGGCAAAATATCCACCCGCTCAGACAACCAGCTTGTGCCCGCTGCGATCAGCCCTTTGTCTCTGAAGCGGCCACGACCTACACACCCAACCATCAATGCCACAACTGCCAGAAACGGCCGCCAAACTTTCAACGGGCCTGGACCCTCTTCCCCTATCTCCCTCCACTGCAGGAGGCTATCTGTTCGTTCAAATATCGAGGTAAACATACCCTAGCCAAGCCACTTGCACGCCTCATGATCAGCGCCCTGCCTCGTGAGCTCGACGTCGACATGATCGTCCCTGTGCCCTTGCACCCAGCCCGCTTACGAGAGCGCGAGTTTAACCAGTCCCTGCTGTTGGCCGATCGGCTTGCCCGGCACATGGACCGCCCGGTATCGGCCACCAACCTCATCAGGATTACCGCCACCGATCCGCAAACCACATTAACGCGGCAGGCACGGCTGAACAATCTCCGGAAAGCCTTTGATGTCCGCCAGCCACAAGACCTCAGGGAGAAGCGCATCCTCCTCGTAGATGACGTCTTTACCACCGGCACCACGCTGAACGAATGTGCGAAAGCGCTACGACAAGCCGGCAGCGGACCAGTATTCGCTCTGACCCTGGCCAGAACAGTCGATGCGGCCCTGGTGCCGGACCGCCTCCGGGTCGACCAGGGGCCCCCAGCCCTCACACACATAGGACTATGATCCATGCCGCTCTATGAATATCGCTGTCTCGACTGTCACACGCGCAGCACGGTCCTTATCTTGAGCCTGACTAATCACGCCCCGCCAACCTGCTCCCATTGCCTGAGCCCTCGAGTGGAACGAATGCTGTCTCGGTTTGCCTCTCCAAAATCAGAAGCGGCGCGGCTGGAAGCCCTGGCTGAGCCAGACAATCTGGCCGGGCTCGATGAAAACGATCCCCAGAGCATGGCGCGATTCATGAAAAAAATGGGAGACGAAATGGGTGAGGACCTTGGAAGCGACCTCTCGGAAGCCATAGAACCGGAAGAAGCCGGTCCTCTTGAATTGGAGGGCACTGACAGTCTGTGACATACACTGTCATGTATTTTCGCTTGACAGATCGCCCTATATTTCCTACCCTGGCAACAGTATTCAAAGCCTCGTGAGGCATATGCATCTCTATCGAACCAGGTTCTCCAATGGCCAAAGAGCCCAAGAGCGAGCTGATGACGGCGGAGGAGACCTGCCAATACCTCAAGATCACCACCAGGACGCTCTATCGGTATCTACGGAGTCGCCAGATACCCGCCTTCAAGCTTGGAAAAGAATGGCGCTTCGTACGTTCGGATCTGGAGCAATGGATTCGCGATCGAACCAGAACGCCGCAAGCCTCGTAAGGGATAGGACTCATTGATGTTTGCCGGTTCATATTCATGCAAAGTCGATGAAAAGGGACGGTTTATCGTCCCCTCGCCGATCCGTGAACAGGTCGAATCCGAAGGACAGGCCGTCGTCTTCATCAAGGGCCCTGAAGAGTCGACGTTCCTCTACTCCATGAAGGAATGGGAAAAAGTCCTTGAACGGACAAAGGCCTCGCTGGACGAAGAACAGAGCCGGTTGTTCATGCACCACATCGTATCGGAATCCGGCACATCGGAGATCGACAAAGCCGGACGTATTTTGATTCCAGGCCGCCTCAGAAAGCTTATTCCGTTGGATGAGGACCAGGAAATCGTGCTGGTCGGCATGTACCATCGTATGGAAATCTGGAATCCCAGCGACTGGCGCCGTTTTGTCGCCAGATCGGAAGAGCGATACGAGCAGAACATGTCCAAGATCGTCAATCTCCTGTAAACTGGGCCATGCCCACATTCCGCCGCCAGGCCCAACGCGCATCCGCTCCTCGAACCGTTCGCACCACGTCCTACCGGAACGCTGACAAGAAGATCTCAGCCCCACGGACCTCTGTAAAAACGGCTCCCAGCCCTCCCATGCCTGCTCCCCCGTTATCGCAACCAACGACGAGCCATGATGCGATCCTGCTCACGCTCCCTGTGCCTCCAAGCATCAATCATCAATATGCCACGGTAAACGGCCGGCGCTTGCTCTCCTCAGTCGGTCGCGCCTATAAGGCCCACGTTGGACAGCTCGTCTGGCTGAAGTTGGCGCAGTCTACCGATCGAGCCTCCTTGCTTTCACGATTCCAGTCGGAGTGGCTCGCCCTGTCCATCCGGTTCTATTTCACCTCGGCCTTGCGGCGAGACGTCGATGGCGGACTCAAGATTGCGCAGGATGCTCTCTGTGAGGGACTCGGGATCAACGACAACCGCATCGTTGAAACGCACCTCTATAAACACATCGATAAGGACAACCCCCGCATCGAAGTATCCCTGGCCCCTGCCTGTAATTCCTAACGCCTTGCTATCCGTCCAAGCCCACAGAACTCCACGCTTTCAGGAGAAAATACGACACAAGGCCCTGCCTCTATCCATTCAAGATTCGCGCATGGCGAACCGATAAGGAGCTGTTGGATTTCATCTAACAGCTCCCTCGTCACGGATAGATACGGCATGCGCAAGCAGATCCCTCTTCGTCAACTTCGGGTTGGAATGTATGTGGCCGGTATCGACTGTTCCTGGTTCAGGAGCCCCTTCCTGACACACCGGTTTCTGGTTCAAACGGTCGACCAGATCGAGCGCTTGCGGCGCGCCAACATCCGCACCGTGGATATCGACACCTCAAAAGGGCTCGACGTCACGTCTTTACCAATTGAGGAAGAAACCCTTCACACGATTGGCCTGCTGACCTCCACCCAAGCGCCCCCAAGCCACGACAGACCCCGCTCAGTGAGTTCATTGAACCAGGAACTCACGATGGCTCGAGAAGCGCGCGACAAGCTGGCTCAATCGGTTAAAACCGTCTTCGACGACATCAGCAAAGCAGGCACCGCAAACCCTGGACTGATCAGCGATGCGATACAGGAAATCACCATCGTCGCACGAACCCTCAGCACCCACGCGGCATTTATGGCGATGAGCCAGGGGCGGCAGCTCGATGCCTCGTTCAACAACCATAGTCTCGCCGTCTGCACCTTGTCGATGATACTCGGCCAATCACTCGGCTACGATTTGATGCAACTCCACGAGCTGGCGACCGGCGCGCTCCTCCATGACATCGGGCTGCTACAACTTCCCCGGCACCTATTCCAAACCTCTGCGCCTCTTTCCGGTGAAGACCTCGAAACCTTTCGTCATCACCCAAGACTCGGCGCCATTGCCATCGAAGCACAACGCGGGTTTTCCCAGACCGTTCGCCAGATAGCGGCAGAACACCATGTCGCCCCGGATGGGCACGGCTATCCCTCCGAAGCGTCGGCTGGATCCACGGCAGAAGCGAGTCGCATTGTGATGATTGCAGATCGATACGATGAGCTGCTGACCGGATTCGGAGGTCTCCGACCGCTGCCGCCCCACGCAGCAGTTCAACAGCTATTCCAAGAAGGAGAATTCGGACGTCTCGACTTGGGGCTCGTGTCCGCCTTCATCAAATTGGTTGGCATCTACCCCGTTTACAGTTTTGTGGAGCTCAATACGAAAGAGCAGGGAATGATCACCACCATAAATCCCGCCAGGCTCCATCAACCGATCGTCGCGTTAACCTACGACCAGATGGGTAGCCCCTACCGAAGTCCGATTACGGTTGACCTCTCCAATCAGGAACAGTCCCCTCCACGCTCTATTGCGCGTGTGGTGACATCAGAATCGGGCGAAGCAAGTCGCGCAGCCTAGTACTACCGGACAGGAGTCACCGGACTCCAAACCCTTGCATGACTATTCGTACCGAAGCGCTTCGATGGGGTTGAGACGAGCAGCCTTATTCGCAGGATACAGGCCGAAGAAGAGACCGACCACGAGTGAAAAGAAGAACGAAATCACGATGACGTTACCGGAGATGATGGTTGGCCAGCCGGCGATCAGCGTCGTCAACTTCGCCCCGGCAACCCCGAGTACGATACCTAACACCCCGCCAACCAGGCTCAACGTCATGGCCTCGATCAGGAACTGCATCACAATGTGATAACGTTTGGCGCCGACCGCCATACGGACCCCGATCTCTCTCGTCCGTTCCGTCACGGATACGAGCAAGATGTTCATGATACCGATCCCCCCGACCAAGAGGGACACGGAGGCAATCGCAAAGAGCATCATCGTCAAGGTCTCACTGGTCCCTTCCTGCACCTTTCCAATATCGACCTGCGTCCTGATCGTGAAATCGTCGTTTTGCTCTGCCTGAAGCCGGTGCCGCGCACGCAACACTTCTCGAATTTGCTCGGCCGCCATCGGCAAATCATCGACTTGATCGGTCGAACCGAACATCGCTGCGACGGACCCGATAAACGAGGTCCCGAACACCTTTCGCTCCGCCGTGCTGAAAGGGATAAAGATCACATCGTCTTGGTCGGAACCTTGCGATGACTGGCCTTTAGGCGCAAGCACGCCGATGACACGAAACGGCACGTTCTTAATGCGAATCACCGCACCCACCGGCTCTTCGCCTGAGTCAAACAGATTCTCCACAATCGTTTGGCCGACGAGCGCGACGCGGGCCGCACTATCCAAATCGGTCTGGGTGAAGGGGCCGCCACTGGTAAAGGACCAGTCTCGAATGGTGAGATAACTCGGTGAGATGCCGTTGATCGGTCCGTTCCAGTTTCGGTTCCCATACACAATTTGCATGACATCCCGCCTGGACCATCCGGTATCGACCAGCAATGGGATGCGCTTTTTCAGCTCCAACGCGTCAGACACGGTGAGCGTGATGGCGCTTCCCTGGCTTCCCCGGACTCCACTCGCAGAGGTGACCCCGGGAAAGATGACAATGACATTCGTCCCCATTGTCGCAATCTGCGCCTGCACGGCCCGCTTGGCTCCCTCACCGATGCTCACCATCGCAATGACCGCCGCCACGCCGATGACAATCCCCAGCATCGTGAGACCAGCACGCATCCGGTTGCGCCCCAGGATGCGCAAGGCCGTCATGATCGTGAGCCAGACAAACGCCGCCATCTAGACCTCCACCGGGCTGGCTATTGGCCCTGCCTTCGTTTTGCGGTCGCTCAAGATTTGCCCGTCTTTGATCACGATCTCGCGCGCAGCATAGGCTGCGACATCCACTTCATGTGTTACTAGGATGATCGTGATCCCTTCATCCCGGTTGAGCGTTTCCAGGATTCGCATGATCTCCTGGCTCGACTGGGTATCGAGGTTACCGGTCGGCTCATCGGCCAGAAGCAATGAAGGCGACGTGACCAACGCCCGGGCAATGGCCACACGCTGCTGCTGCCCCCCTGACAACTGCGTCGGGTAATGGTCTTCTCTGCCATGCAGCCCCACCCTGGCCAAGGCCTCCGCAGCCTTCGCCCGTTGCTCCTTGAGCGAGAGCCCTCGATAAAACAACGGAAGCTGCGCATTTTCGAGCGCGCTCGTACGAGGAATGAGATTGAAGCTCTGAAACACGAACCCGATCTGCTGATTGCGAATCCCGGCTAATTCATCGGGCGTGAGACGTCCGACCTCGACTCCATTCAACCGATAGTGACCCTTCGTGGGTTGGTCGAGGCAGCCCAGCATATTCATCAGCGTAGACTTACCGGAACCGGACGACCCCATGATAGCCACGAACTCACCCTGCTCAATCGTGAGGCTCAGACCGCGCAAGGCCTGGACATCCACGTCGCCGACCCGATAGATCTTCCACACATCGTCGCATTCGATCAGCGAGGCCATCAGCAGCTCTCGTGAAACGTGAAGCGTGAAACGTGAGGCGCAAGATGAGCGAGAATGGCGCGATCCGACGTTCGAAGTTCTGGGTTCGAAGTTCCAAAACCTTTGAACATCGAACCTCGAACCCTCGCACAGCGTGAGTGAATTGTATGTGCCGAACGACGCTTCACGAGATACGCTTCACGCATATTACATTCCTCTGGTACGCGTGGAGCCCTTCTGTCCGCCGCTCCCAAATCCAGGCGGCAAATCGCCACCGCCCTTTTCGCCTTTAGGCCGTTCGATCCCGACAATGACCTGCGTACTTTCAGCCAACGCTTCCGACATGATCTCCGTGGCCACCCCATCAGAAATACCAGTTTGCACAACAATGGATTCAAGCTCCCCCGCAGGCCCCTGCTTCCAGACCTTGCGAGTCGGCGGCATGCCTCCTCTACCGGCTCCGCCTGAAGACTCTGCCCCTTTCGCCTTCACCGGCTTACCCCCTTGCCCAGGGCGATCTGCCTGGCCCACAGTCGGAGGGGTGAATCGCAACGCGGCATTGGGCACTTTGAGCACGGAGTCTCTCTGAGCAACGACGATGGAGACATTCGCGGTCATCCCAGGCTTCAGTCGAAGATCCTGATTGTCTACTGCGACGACCACGTTGTAGGTCACGACATTCTGCACATTGATCGGGGCAAGACGAACCTGACGGATCGTGCCTGCGAATTGATATCCCGGGTACGCATCGACCGTGAACGTCGCCTCTTTCCCTTCGGCAATCCCACCGATATCCGACTCGCTGACGTTGGTATCGACTTGCATCTTCGTCAGATCGAGTGCGATTAAGAACAGATTCGGTGTGGCAAAACTCGCCGCAATCGTTTGACCGACTTCCACATTTCTAGCCACCACGATCCCGTTCACCGGCGACCGGATCACGGTATATTTCAACTCTAGCTCGGCTGAATTCAGAGCGGCCTCGGCCTGCTTCACTTGCGCCCCTGCCACATTTACCTGCGCCTCAGCCCCCTGGAAATTCGTCGCCGCAACGTCGACGTCGTTCTCGGAGACGAACTGTTGTGCCACCAATGATTTCACCCGATCGAGTTCTCGTTTGCGTTGCGCCAAATCGGTCTTGGCTCTTGCGACATTCGCTTTCGACATTTCAAGATTGCTGGCGGCTTGATCGCGGCGGGCTCTGAAGGGCTCCGGATCGATCAGGGCGACAATATCGCCGGCTTTGACCACCGAATTGAAATCGGCATGCAGGCTCTTGATCATGCCAGACACCTGCGTCCCGACCTGGACCGAAACGACCGGATTGATCGTTCCCGTCGCGGTCACGAGAGAAATTACCGGTCCACGCTCAACCGTAGCGGTCCGATAGCGGACCGGCGTTTTGCGCTCTCCGTTAAAGAAGACATAGCCTCCGATGGCTAAGCCGATAGCCAAAACCCCAACGATCAGTACGGCACGACGCATGGACTCGTTCTCCTGTTCCCTCACCTATGTAGATGGCATTGTACCAACAAGACGAGGGGGGAATCACCTGCCGGAAAGGCCCCTCTATGTGCAAAAAAAAGAAACAGGCCGTCCACCAATAAGGCGGACGGCCTGGCAATTCGAGTCACGAGGGCTCCGATTACGGGCTGACGCTGATGCGATCCTTGATCAGATCGAACGTGTCCTTGGGCACCACGTTCTTCGCGACTAACTCGCCCTTCACCCGGTACGGACGATTCGTCACAATACGGTCCGCCACATCTTTAGAAAGACCGAGCACAAGCACCATGTCGCCGACAGACGCCTTATTGACGTTCATGGAAGAAGCCATGGCCTGCGGCGCGTTCACCGCCGGGGGAACAGGGGCGGCCACGGAAGGGGCGCTCGGGGACGGCACGGCATGCGAGAGGCCCCCCGTCACAGAACGGGACTGATCCTTAAGCTCTTTCTGATAGCGGGCGACCAGCGCCTTGAGCGTATCGTTGTGCCGCTTCACATCCTCGTATTCATGACGCACCGCCTTGTTCTGCAAGGCGAGTTGCTTCGCGCGATCTTCAAGTTCCTTGGTCCGGCCCTCGACACTTCCGCGCTCCTTGTCACGGCCATGCTGAATCCGCTCAAGCTCATCATGCGCCACCTGCGCTTCGTTCCCAAACTTTACATTGAGATCCTTGAGCGTCCTGACTTGTTGTTCCAACGCATTCTTCTGCGCCCTGGTTCGCTCCAACTCCGACTTCGCCGTATCGACATCGACCATCGCCTCTTCATATTTCTTTTGGCTGACACAACCGACCATTGCGACTGCGCCGACCATCACAACCACCGCCATCCATCCTGACTTCATACGAACCTCCCCTTCCACTGAGCATGGTATCGATCACAGATGCCGGCCAGCGCGCCTCATCCATCAGACCTGTGGCATATGCGGCGCGCAAGCCTCAACTACGTACAATGTCTGTGTATGCCAAGCCTCTCACTTTGTCAACAGATTAACGGATCCACCGCCACCGCACCTCATCGAAAATGATCTGCGATGATTCATCGACCTGCTTGACGGACTGTCGCCACTTTGTGAATATGCCTAAGATTCACAACCTGTCTCAGAAAGACGATGCATGAACGAATGGGGTCCTGGGCTCGCGACGATTTTGGGTATCGTGGAGGGGTTGACTGAGTTTCTACCCGTCTCTTCGACCGGCCACTTAATTCTTGTCGGCCATGTCCTGGGCTTTGAGGGAGATCTCGCGGCCAGCGCCGAGATCTCGATCCAACTTGGCGCCATTCTGGCCGTCATCGCCTATGAACGGCACAAACTCGCATCCATGGTCGGACAAGCCGGACGGGAGCAACAAGACGCCGCCGCCATGATCAAGGCACGCGGCACAACTCCTTGGACGACCATACTGAAAAAATCCTGGGCGGCTCACCGGAATCTCTGGTTTCTGCTTGGACTCGGCCTCGCCTTCTTACCGGCAGCTGCCATCGGCTTCCTGACCCATAGCTGGATCAAGAGCCATCTCTTCACCCCTCAAACCGTGGCGGCCTCCTCCATCGTTGGAGGGCTGATCATTCTCGCCGTCGAAGCACGCCGCAGCCAAGTTCGGGTTCAGCAGCTCGAACAAGTAGATCTGCCGTCGGCCTTCTGGATCGGTGTGGCGCAGTGCGCATCATTACTCCCGGGCATGTCCCGATCGGGGTCCACGATCATCGGAGGGCTCTTGGTGGGACTGGACCGGAAAGTCGCGACAGAGTACTCCTTCTTTCTCGCGCTCCCGACCCTGATCGCCGCAACCTGTTATCAAATGTGGAAATCGCGGGATATCTTCCGGCAAGAGGACTACTTGGCACTTGGAGTCGGCATGCTCGTGTCGTTCATCGTCGCCTGGATCGTGATCGCAGCCTTCCTCACCTTCGTCAAGCGCCACACCCTCCGACCGTTTGCCTATTACAGAATCATCATGGGCATCGCCGTCTTCTATATCTTCGGGTTTTAACCGGCTGCTGAAACAGCCCGCCAGCGTCGTTCTCGGCTCATCGAAATCCTCAACGTACCCCTGAGGGTACGCTTCCGGTTTCGACTCGCCTGCGGCCTTGCTGGACGGACTTTTTGAGCAGCCGCTATGAGGCGGGAGGGAGTTCTTCAGACAAGAGCGCTTCGTCTTTCTTTTCGAAAGCGAAATGGATGATCAAGAAGACGACTCCCACGCTGATCGCTGAATCGGCGACGTTGAACGCCGGCCAATGGTAGGAGTTCACATAGACATCGAGAAAATCGATCACTTCCCCATAGCGTAATCGATCGATCAGGTTCCCGATCGCCCCGCCAAGAATCCCGGCAATACTCAGCTGCCCCATCCAATCCTTCTCCGGCAACCGATAGAGGATCGTTCCCAGGAGGCCCAGAGCGAAGAGCGACGTGACTCCGAAGAAGACCATACGAAACGCATTGCTGCTGCCGGCCAACAACCCGAACGCCGCACCGGGATTGCGAATATAGGTCAGGCTGAAGAAGTCGGGCACAATCGGAATGGATTCATGCAGCCGCATCGACTCGACGATGGAGAGTTTCGTCGCCTGATCGGTCACGATGATCGTGCCGGCGAGCAAGGCCAGGAGCAGATAGCGAAGGGGCCGTTGCATTACTGTACTGCCTCCACACAACGCTCGCAGAGGGTGGGATGGCTCACATCCTTCCCTACTGCATCACGATAATTCCAGCAACGTTCGCATTTTCCGAAAGAAGACTTTGTCGCCACAATCGCCAATGGGCCTTTGGCCTCGCCACTGGCAATGAGTGTGACTTGCGAGACGATGAAGAGCGTGGTCAAATCCTTGTGATAGGACTGAAGAAACTCGTAGGCGTCAGCATCGGCTCGAAGCTCCACCGCCGCCTCCAGTGATGACCCGATCACTTTATCCCGCCGACTGCCCTCCAGCACGCCCTGCACCTGCGTACGATAGCCTAACAGCCGCTCCCACCGCTGGGCCAGCTCAGCATCCTGCCATTGTGGCTGAACCTCCGGGAATGTACTCAGGTGAATGCTGCTCACGCCCTGTTTACCGCCTGGCTGAGTCGCCAGCGTCCGCCAAATTTCTTCTGCCGTAAAACTCAACACCGGCGCCATCAGCTTCGTCATGGCCATGAGAATCTCGAACAGCACCGTCTGCGATCCACGCCGCACGGGCGAATCGGCCCGGAACGTATAGAGACGATCTTTCAGAATATCGAGATAGACGGAACTCAGATCCACCGAGCAGAAATTATTGAGCGCATGGAAGATCGTGTGAAACTCGAAATCGTCATAGGATTTCCGAACACGCGGGATCAGCTCGCTGAGCCGATGCAGGGCCCAACGGTCCAACTCTGGCAACTGCTCGTAGGGGATGCGGTCCTTCTCCGGATCGAAGTCGTACAGATTACTCAGCAGAAAACGGCAGGTATTCCTGATCTTTCGATAGGCCTCGATCATATGAGTCAGGATTTCAGGAGAAATCCGGAGATCGTCGCGATAATCCTGCGCCGACACCCACAGCCGCAGAATTTCTGCGCCGGACTGTTTGATGACGTCCTGCGGCGCGACGACGTTCCCCGCCGACTTGGACATCTTCTTGCCCTGCCCATCGAGGACGAAACCATGGGTCAGCACGGCCTTGTAGGGCGCGCGGCGATCCGTCACGACCCCGGCCAACAACGCACTGTGGAACCAACCCCGATGCTGATCCGACCCTTCGAGATAGAGATCGGCCGGCCACCATTTGCGCGGCTTCAGCACGGCGGCGTAGCTCACACCCGACTCAAACCAGACGTCGAGGATATCCCGTTCCTTTTCGAAATCATTTCCGCCGCATTTCGAACAGGCCGTGCCCTTGGGCAGGAGATCGGCCGCCGATTGCTCGAACCAGACATCGGCCCCTTTGGTTTCCATCAAGGTCGCCAGATGCTCGATCACCGTCGGATCGGCTAGCACAAACCGGCAACCGGTACAGGTAAAACCTGGGATCGGCACACCCCAGACCCGCTGCCGCGACAAACACCAATCGGGGCGATTCTGAATCATCCCATTGATCCGATCGCGGCCGTAGGCGGGAATCCAGCGGACCCGTTCGATCTCCGCTAACGTTTCTTTCCTGAGATCGTTCGTTTCCATCGACACGAACCACTGTTCGGTGGCGCGGAAGATGACGGGATTCTTGCAGCGCCAGCAATGGGGATAGGAATGGTTCAGCGAGCCATGGCCCAGCAACCGTCCGTTGGCCTGGAGAAACTCCACGATCTTTGGATTGGCCTTCAACACATGTTGGCCGGCAAATTCCTTCACGATCTCGGTAAAGCGTCCGCCGTTGTCGACCGGCGCCAGGATCTCCAACTTTTCTCCCGCTGACGCCTTGGCATTGTGTTCCAGGACCAGGATGTAGTCCTCCATGCCGTGGCCCGGCGCAATATGGACACAGCCGGTTCCCTGCTCAAGCGTCACGAAGTCGCCGAGTAGAATCGGCGAGAGGCCGGTGCTCATGGGCCGTTGCGTCTCGATCCCTTCGAATCCTTCTTTCCCCTTCTTCACCCCGAATACGCGCGCTCCTTCGAGCTTGCAGGCCTTCGCCATGCTCTCGACCAGCTTCTCCGCCACGATCAGTACTTCGTCGCCGACCTGGACGAAGGCATAGTCGATATCGGCATGGAGACAGACCGCTTGATTGGCCGGGAGGGTCCAGGGGGTGGTTGTCCAGATCACGACGGAGACCAGCTTGATACCGCCGGGGAACGAAATGCCAGGGAAGGTCTTGCTCAGCACCGTGGGGGACGTGACCAGCGGGAACTTCACATAGACCGAGGGAGAGGTGTGGTCTTCATATTCGACTTCCGCCTCAGCCAGAGCTGTCTGGTCCGCCGTGCACCAGAGCACCGGCTTCAGTCCCTTATAGACACCACCCCGTTCCACGAACTTGCCGAACTCGCGGATGATCGTGGCCTCGTAGCCCGGATTCATCGTGAGATAGGGTCGTTGCCAATCGCCCAAGATACCGAGCCGCTGAAACTCTTCCCGCTGAATCGTATAGAACTTCTCCGCATATTCCCGGCAGAGTTTGCGAATGGCCGGAGTATCAAGCGTCTTTTTCTTGTCGCCAAGTTCCTTGAGAACCTGATGTTCGATCGGCAGGCCATGGCAGTCCCATCCCGGCACATAGGGCACCTGGAAGCCGGCCATCGTCTTCGATTTGATGATGATGTCTTTAAGGATCTTGTTCAGCGCGTGACCGATATGAATCCGGCCATTGGCGTAGGGAGGCCCATCGTGCAGAACATAAAGCGGCCGGCCTTCCCCCGCCTCCTGGATCTGTTCATACAGACGTTCCTGCTCCCACGAGGCCAGCAACTCAGGCTCCCGCTGCGGCAGGTTCGCCTTCATAGGGAAATCGGTCTTCGGAAGATTGAGCGTTGCTTTGTAGTCCATAACCTATTCTGTTCTCTCTCGAAAATCTCAGGCGCGGTTGGAGTCAGGGGTAGGAATATACCGGAATGGCGGCCGAGGCACCAGCCCATAGCTATGATGCGGGAGCGTCAAAAACGTCTTCCAGCAAGGCCGCAGCGAGCGAAGGGCCGAGGCGTACCCGGAGGGTACGTTGAGGATCTGAGCGGTGCGAGAACGCAGCTGGAGGCGTTTTTCACGCTCCCGTTAGCTGACGGCCATCATGCGGTCCAACGCAATCTTCGCCCACTGCTTCTCATCGTCCGGCACGACGATATGGTTCACCACATGGCCGTCGGCGAGGTTCTCCATCGCCCAGCAGAGATGAGCGCCATCGATCCGGAACATCGTCGCGCATTGGCATACGGTAGAGGAAAGGAAGAAGACTTTCTTATCGGTCAGGTCGCGCTTCAATCGGTTGACCAGATTCAATTCGGTTCCCACCGCCCAGACTGTTCCGGCCGGTGCATCCGTCACCGTGCGGATAATCAATTCTGTGGACCCGGATAGGTCTGCCTTGTTGACGACATCCTCGTGACATTCCGGATGGACGATGACCTTCCCGTCCGGGTACTGCTTGCGGAAATTGTCGATGTGCACGGGCTGGAACATCTGATGGACGCTGCAATGCCCCTTCCAGAGAATCAGCTTGGCTCGCTTAATCGCCTCGCGTGTGTTGCCCCCGTTAGGTTGAAAGGGATCCCAGACGATCATCTCTTCTTTCGGCAGCCCCATTTTGTTGGCCGTGTTGCGACCTAGATGCTCGTCCGGGAAAAAGAGAATCTTTTCACGCCTGGCCCAGGACCATTCGATGACCGCCCTCGCATTAGAAGAGGTACAGGTAATCCCGCCATGTTCCCCGCAAAACGCTTTGAGCACCGCAGCAGAGTTCACATAGACCGCGGGCATGACGGTTTCTTCCACGGGAAGGATGCGACCCAGCGTCTCCCAACATTGATCGACCTGTTCGATGGCCGCCATGTCCGCCATGGAGCAGCCCGCTGCCATGTCTGGGAGGATCACCGTTTGTTTGGAGCGGCTCAGGATATCGGCGGTCTCGGCCATGAAGTGCACGCCGCAGAAGACGATATAGGGTCGCTCCGATCGCTCGGCTGCCAACTTCGAAAGCAAGAGGGAATCCCCGCGGAAGTCCGCATGTTCGATGACTTCGTCCCGTTGATAATTATGGCCCAGGATCATGACCCGGTCGCCGAGCACACGCTTCGCCTCAACCGTCCGGCGGAACAGTTCCTCCGCAGACAGTTGCTGGTACGATGTGATCGGCTTCGGAAGTGTTGTCAGTGTCTGCACAGTTTCCTCTACTCAAGAACGTAAGGAGCTGATTCTACGTTAGGACTCCCCCACAATCAATAAACCGGCCGCCGCAAGGAAGTCCTAGACTGCCAATGGTCCACTCGGTTCGATCACGGTAGGCCTAATACCCCGTTGACAACGAGGGGGGCTGGCGATACGATTCTCAGTCGAAGCTAGGGGAGCCATACGGCTGAGAGTCCGCCCAAACGGACGACCCTCAAAACCTGAACTGGGTAATACCAGCGTAGGGAAGCGAGAACAACTGAACGACGTTGATCTTGCCGCACCCTCTAGCCTCAGGTGCGGCTTTTTTATTGGACGAATCAGCAA
>SWDR01000031.1:74958-127132 GCA_005116815.1 Nitrospira sp.
CATCGGCACCGTGCCGATCTATCAAGCGCTCGAAAAAGTCGGCGGCAAAGCCGAAGACCTGACCTGGGAACTGTTTCGCGACACCTTGATCGAACAGGCGGAACAAGGCGTCGATTACTTCACCATCCATGCTGGCGTGCGCTTGGCCTACGTGCCGATGACCGCTAAACGCATGACTGGCATCGTCTCCCGCGGCGGAGCGATCCACTCAAAATGGTGCCTGGCTCATCATGAAGAGAACTTTGCCTACACCCATTTCGAAGAAATCTGCGAGATCATGAAGGCCTACGACGTGTCCTTCAGCTTGGGCGATGGATTGCGTCCGGGCTCCATTGCAGACGCCAACGATGAGGCACAGTTTGCTGAACTGGAGACCTTGGGCGAACTGACCAAGATTGCCTGGAAGCATGATGTCCAAGTCATGATCGAGGGCCCGGGCCATGTGCCGATGCACATGATCCAGGTCAACATGGAAAAACAATTGAAGGCCTGCCAGGAAGCGCCCTTCTACACGCTGGGGCCTCTCACGACCGACATTGCACCGGGCTACGACCACATCACCTCCGGCATCGGGGCCGCCATGATCGGCTGGTTCGGCTGTGCGATGCTCTGCTATGTGACACCCAAAGAACACCTGGGTCTCCCCGACCGTGAAGATGTGAAGACCGGCGTCATTACCTACAAGATCGCCGCACATGCAGCGGATCTTGCCAAAGGCCACCCCGGCGCGCAGATCAGGGACAACGCACTTTCCAAAGCCCGCTTCGAATTTCGGTGGGAAGATCAGTTCAACCTGTCGCTCGATCCGGACACGGCCAAACTCTTCCACGACGAAACCTTGCCGGACAATGCCGCGAAGGTCTCGCACTTCTGTTCGATGTGCGGGCCGCATTTCTGCTCGATGAAGATCACGCAGGATGTCCGGGACTATGCCGCACAATTACAAGTCGACGAACACAAAGCGATTCAAATCGGCATGAAAGAAAAAGCCGAAGAGTTTAAAAAAACCGGCTCCGAGATCTATCGATAAAACAAGCGAGGATGCTCAAAACGGTCATCCAACGAGGCCCGAGGTTGGTGATCGTTTTCAGCATCCGTTGAACGGAGAAGACACAATGCCAAAGCCACCAACACCAGCCCCCCTACGAGAACGAGACATAACCCGCCAAATTGCGCGGGAATATTATAAAGAGTTCGACCAGCTCATCGAGAGCGATGTCATCATCGTCGGCGCCGGCCCTTCCGGCTTGATCTGCGCCCATGATCTCGCGGCGATGGGATTCAAGACCGTCATCGTCGAGCAGAGCCTCGCCCTAGGCGGCGGTTTCTGGTCGGGCGGCTATCTCATGAACAAGGCCACGATCTGCGAACCGGCCAACGAAATCCTCGAAGAGATCGGCGTGCCCTGCAAAAAGATCACGGAATGCGAAGGCATGTATATGGTCGATCCCCCGCATGCCACCGGCGCGCTAATCGCCGCGGCCTACAGAGGCGGAGCCAAGATCATGAACCTCACCAGAGTGGTCGACCTGATTATTCGGCGTGATGCGGTCCTGGAAGGGGTGGTGGTCAATAGCACGACGGCAGAAATGGCCGGCCACGACATCATCCATGTGGACCCCATCGCGCTCGAAAGCAAGATCGTTGTGGATGCCACAGGCCACGATGCCATCGTCGTGGAGCTCCTGCACAAGCGGAACCTTCACAAGGCCATCCCCGGCAACGGGGCCATGTGGGTCGCGCAGTCTGAGCAGGAAATCATGGACCGCACCGGCGAAGTCTATCCCAACTGTTTCGTCATCGGATTAGCCGTGGCGGCCGTCTACGGCACGCCCCGCATGGGCCCGGCCTTCGGCTCGATGTTGCTCTCAGGACGCTACGGCGCAGAGTTGATCAAGAAGAAGCTGAAACAAGAATAGGAGCGTATAGCTGATAGCGAATGGCTGATAGCACGGACTCGGACGCTTCGAACTGCTATTAGCCATAAGCCATCAGCTCTTGGTGCCGCACATGGATGTACAAGATTTTCTAATCCAAGGCGAAGGCCACGAAGAAGACAAACGCGAAGCCTGGCAGCTGTTCCAGCAGGCCTATGAACGCCAGATGAAGGGCGAACTGGAAGAAGCCGTCACGCTCTATAAGAAATCGATTCAGACCCATCCCACGTGTGGCAGTTTCCCTTACCGCCTTTGCCGGCCTGGCACTCGCCGACAAGGATCACAAGAGCATCCCCAAGACGGCAGTCTCGCTGGAACAGGCGATCAAAGCTGTCACGGACAAGTACCCGGGCCGGGTCATTGAAGCGGAACTGGAAGCTGAGGACGGTAAGACCGAATACGAGGTCACCGTGGTCAGCACCAGCGGTGAGAGCCGGGAATATACCGTCGACGCGCAATCAGGCTTGGTCTCAGAGGACAAGGAAGCAGCCAAGCACGAAGGGAGCCACAAGAAGTAAGCGCGACAGTGATTCCAACGGGATCAGGCCGGAACAGTCCGGTCTGATCCCGCGCAGCCAGCCCCCATGACACAGGAGACCAGGCTATGACGATCCCATTTCATCCGATGCTCGTCCATTTTCCGATCGCGCTGCTCTTCGCCAGCGTCCTCTTTGATCTAGCCAGTGCAGCCCTCACCCGCGACAGCCTCCGCGAGGCCGCGCAATGGTTATTGGGATTAGGGCTCCTGGGTGGCATCGTCGCCGCGATTGCGGGGGGCCAGGCCGAAGGAGCCGCCGAGAAAGCCGGGGTGGCCGAAGCCCTCATCGAGACCCATGAAACGCTAGCCTATGTGACGCTCGGCATTATGGCGGTCTTGTTACTCTATCGGCTGTTGCTTCGTAATCGTTTCAGTACGAGAGCCCTTGTTGCGTATTTTATGGTGGCGGCGATCGGACTGGTCGCCATCAGTGCAACCGGCCACACCGGCGGCAATCTCGTCTATGAACATGGCGCCGGCGTACAGACGGCAACGCATGTACCTGTGAAAGGATAGTGGCGAGTCAGGGAAGTGACAAGAGACGTATCACGGGTGATATCAAAACTTGTTCCGGTGTTCCATGTGGTGTAGGCTGATCACACAGTCGTTATCGAGCGTTTCACTGCAGCGATGAGGTTGAATGTGCGTCGGCTTCGCATCATTCCTGTCTTCTGGTTGATCCTCTGGATGCTGGCCATCCCGTTGATCCATGTCCACCCAGACGCGGATCAGCAACATGGGATAGCCGGGCATGACCACGGCGGAGCCTTCCACACCGTCTTCTCGCAAGACCTGGATGGCGAGTACGGACATCACGCGCACGCGCATGACGCGCCGGTGATTCAACCGTCGGTTCTTCCATTTCTCGGCGCAGCAACAGGCCTCTTGAGCCATCCGGAAATCGGATTCGCGTTTCTCTCCTCCTCTCCGGATCACCAGTCGGTCAAGCAGCCTCTGTCCCATGCCGCTCTCGCGAAATTGGATCTCACCCTGCTGATTCGTCCCGGCTTCCTCACGCACCGGGCGATGTTCCCCGCGCCCATTTTACTGCTTCTCGCACACGATCTCTCCGGCCGAGCGCCCCCTGCAATCTCCGTCTAAGTCGATTCCACCAAAGTGGTTCACATAACCCGGCCTCCCGAGGCTGGGAACATGCGCGGAGGTTCTCTCTCTGGCAGAGACAAGCCAGTTCCAGAGAGCCCACGGCTCCGGCTCGAAGAGACCATCCAGCCTGTCTCAACCGAGCATCACGCATGTGAAAAGACGGAGGTGTCAGATGTCGAATCGATGGTACCAGTTGTCTGTACTGATGACCTGCGCAAGCACCCTCGCCATCATCGGAACCGTGGCGAGTGCTGACGCCGAGGGCCCGCAACAATATGCCCTGGCGGAGGTCATTGCCCTCGCGCTCGAACATAATCCCGCGGTAGCAGGAGCCCAGGGCGCGGTCCGGCAAAGTCTCGGACAGCAAGTCACAGCCGGAGCCTACCTCAATCCTTCAATTTCAGCAGTAGCCGGGCGCGGGAGCATTCGCGATCCCAGCACGGGGGTGAGTATCACTGAACGGACGGTGACGGTCGAACAGCCACTGGAGTGGCAAGGGAAACGCCGCGCCAGACAGCAGGCAGCGGATGCAGGAGCGGCAGGGGCCAACGCCGCGGTGGACGAAACACGCCTCAATGTGATCGCTGAAACTAAAGTCGCCTTTTACCATGTACTGTTCGCACAGCGGGAGGTGGAGTTGGCCGGTCAAAACCTGACGATGGTGGAAGAGGTGTTACGAACCGTGAAGGCCCGTGTCGCTGCTGGCGATGCCACGGTCTTTGAAACGATGAAGGCCACCGTCGAGGTCCAGAAAGCCACGAAGGACGTCGCCCGAGCCCAGAATGCCCTGGTGGTCGTGAGAGCCAAGCTTGATATGGTGACGTCCGGCACCTTGGGCAGACAGTTCTCGATCCAAGGAGATTTTGAGCCCCCCCAACAGGGGCTTGATCTCGAGATGCTCTCTGCACGCGCGATGGAACAGCATCCGACTCTCCGACGGCTCACCAAACTCGTCGAACAGGCGGAGTTCAGTACAACGCTCGAAAAGGAGTCCAGGGTTCCAAACGTCACGGTGCAAGGCAACTATCATCGTGAGGCCGGGGATGAGTCGGTCACCGCAGGGCTCAGTGTTCCTCTGCCACTCTGGTACCGGCGTCAAGGAGAGATCGAAACGGCACTCGGGGCCAGACATCGCGCTGAAGCCGAGCGGCTACGGGCCCAAAATGAAATCTCCCAAGCCATCACCCAACATGTGCAGGATGTCCGCACCGCGACCGAGCAACTCCAAGTATTCGAGACGGGCTTGCTGAAGCAAGCGGAGCAGACCCTGCGAGTCGCACGCATCAGTTTCAAGCAGGGAATTGCCAGCCTCCTGGACCTGCTCGACTCCCAACGCGTGTACCGGCAAACGTTACTTGAGTACGTCCAGGCTCGCGCGGACCTCTCCATCGCCCTCGCTCGGCTTGAACGTGCCGTCGGTGGGATCTAACGATCCAGAAAGAGCCAGACCATGAGCATCAGATGGACCGCACAGACTGGACCCTGCCTGCTCGCGCTGTTCCTGTTTCTCGCCGCCTGCGGCGATCGCGGGAGCGAACAGCCGACGCAACCGCCGAAAGCGAGCCCACAACCAGGGGCTCCTCGCACCGGCACCATTCAGGCCCCTGCTGCCGTGCGTGATCGATTACGCACCGAGACGGTCGCCGCACATGTGGTTCCAGAAATAGTGACGGCTCCCGGTGAAGTCGCGCTCGACTTGAAGCAGGTCGCCAAAATTTCCTCCCGGATCGATGGACAAGTCGACCGCATCCATGTCCAGTTGGGCGATCGCGTCCGACGAGGTCAGCCGCTGGTCGCCATTGAGAGTCTGCGCATGGATGAATTGGTTCAGGAATATCTCGTAACGAAGTCCCAGGTAGATGTGGCCGAGAGCGGGTTCCGGCGGACGGAGAAGCTACGGGCCGATGAAATCGTGACGGAGCGTCGACTGGTCGAAGAACGAGGCCATTACCTTGAGGCCCAAGCCCGTTATCAGCATGTTCGCGAAAAGCTGATGACGATGGGCATGACGGTAAAAGAATTACGTGCACTGGAGCAAGGAAGTCACCAAGAGGGACATCTCTATACCCTCACATCCCCCATCGACGGGACCGTGGTCGCACAAAATGTGGTGAGGGGACAGGGCGTCTCCTCTGGCAACGAACTGTTCGAGGTCGTCGACACGAGCCGGGTCTGGGTCTTTGCCAATCTGCCGATCGAGCAGGCTCGAAAATTCAAAGAAGGCGATATGGGGACGATCCTGCCTAAGGGCGGTGAGCCGGTCACGGCTCCGATCACCTATCTTGCTCCGGTGGCGGATGAGACCACGCGCACGATTCAAGTGCGGCTCGAGGTGGTGAACAAGCAGCAGGCCCTGAAGCCGCGAGAATATGTCGACGTGCAACTGACCGTCGCGAGCGCCCCGACCTTGGCCGTTCCCCTGTCGGCCATGACGATGGTGAACAATGTGCATGGTGTCTTTGTTCAGCGGGACACCGGCTATGCCTTCGTGCCGATCGAAACAGGTCGTGAGGGCGGGGGCTGGATCGAGGTGCGAAAAGGTCTGACCGCGGGAGAGCAGGTGGTGATCGACGGCGTCTTCGATTTGAAGAATGTGCTCCTGAAGGAACATATCGGGTCCGGAGAGGGAGGATAAGATGGAGCGGTTGTTCATCCTCTCCCTGCGTTACCGTTTCTTCACTCTGGTGGCGGTCATGCTCGTGATCGCTCTCGGCCTCTGGTCTCTGACCCACCTCACTATCGATGCCATGCCGGATCTGACGCCGGTCCAGGTCCAGATCCTCACCCGTTCACCAGCGCTTGGCCCGGTTGAAGTGGAACAGTTCATCACCTTTCCGATCGAGGCCTCGCTGAGCGGATTGCCGGCCCTCCGTGAACTCCGCTCTGTGTCTCGCTACGGGCTCTCCGCGGTCACCGCAATCTTCGAGGATCAGACAGACATCTACCGCGCGAGGCAGTTGGTCACCGAACGGTTGACCCGCGCGATGGAACGCATCCCCGTCGACTATGGCCGTCCGATTGTCGGCCCGCTGACGACTGGGTTGGGCGAAGTCTATCAATTCACGTTGAAAGGGCAGGGCTACAGCCCCATGGCACTCAGAACCTTCCTTGAGTGGGACATCGGGATGCGGCTGCGGGCGGTGCCGGGTGTCGTCGAAGTGAATATTTGGGGAGGCGAACCGCAACAATTCCAAGTCGTGGTGGATCCGGCGAAGCTCCTCTCCTTCAAACTCTCGATTCGGCAGGTGTTCGAAGCGCTCGAACGCAACAACGCCATCGCCGGCGGCGGTTACATCGAACGTCAGCGGGAACAATTACTCATTCGTGGCGAAGCCTTGGCCACACAGGTCACCGACCTTGCGAGGATTGTGGTCGCGCATGGCCCCGGGGGAGTGCCGATCTACATTGCCGATCTCGCAGAGGTGAAAGAAGCATCGGCCCTCCGCATCGGCGCGGCGACATCCATGGGAGAGGGCGAAACCGTCATCGGCATGGTCCAAATGCTGGCGGGCGAGAATGCCCAGCAAGTGGTTGAGCGGGTCAAAACGAGAGTGAAAGAAATCGAAGCGACTCTCCCCCCTGGTGTGACCATCGAACCGTACTACGACCGGACGTTGCTGGTCTCGAAGGTGATGCGCACCGTGCGCAATAATCTGCTCGAAGGAGGACTGCTCGTCATCGCCGTGCTGTTCCTCTTTCTCGGCGACCTCCGCGCCGGCGTGATCGTCGCCTCCGCCATTCCTTTGTCGATGTTGATCGCGTTCAGCGGCATGATGCAGGCCGGCCTCTCCGGCAACTTAATGAGTCTCGGCGCGATTGATTTCGGGTTGCTCGTGGACGGCTCGGTGGTGATGGTCGATAACATCCTCCGGCGATTAGCCAAGAAGGGCGTCATGACCCAAGAAGCCAGGCTGAGCGAAATCCAGGCTGCCGGCCGCGAGGTCCTTCGCCCCATGACCCTCGCCGTCAGCATCATCATCCTCGTCTATGTGCCCATCCTGGCGCTCACCGGGATCGAGGGAAAGATGTTCCGCCCGATGGCGATGACCGTCATCCTGGCCCTGGCCGGCTCGCTCCTGCTCGCGATCACCGTCACCCCCCTACTCGCCTATTGGTTCGTGCGGGCGAAGCCGGGACATGAGGACACGCATGTGATCGGCATCCTGCGCCGTGCCTACGAACCCTGTCTCCGATGGGCAACGGCGCGCCCGGCTTGGGTCGTCACGCCGGCGGTCGGGCTGTTTGTCATGAGTCTTGGACTGAGCGCGTGGCTCGGCGTCGAGTTTGTGCCTCGACTCGACGAAGGGGATATGGCGATCCAACTCTGGCGATTGCCCAGCGTGTCGCTGAGCGAGTCAGTCAGAAATGCCCTGGAGGTTGAACGGGTACTTCGCACATTCCCGGAAGTGGTGCAAGTAGTGACCAGGACCGGAAGCCCCGAGGTGGCAACCGACGTGATGGGAGTGGAGATGTCCGATGTGTTCGTCATTCTCAAACCGCAGGGCGAATGGACGACAGCCGGCACGCGCGAGGACTTGATCGCCAAGATGCGTCCCGCGATTCTCGATGCCGTTCCCGGCGTCGGCCTCGGCTTTACGCAGCCGATCGAGATGCGGTTCAACGAGTTGATCGCGGGCACACGCTCCGATCTGGCGGTCAAGATTTTCGGTCCCGATCTGGAGGTGCTCACCAAGCAGGCCGAGGCTGTGGCGCGTGTATTGGAAACCGTGCAGGGCGCAGCAGACGTCAAAGTCGAGCAGGTCGCAGGCCTTCCACTGCTGCGAGTGATCGTGGACCGGGAACAGATCGCCCGCTACGGGCTTACGGCAGATGAGGTGCTCACCCTCGTACAAACCACGCGGGTCGGACATGTCGTCGGCACCGTGGTCCAGGGCTCGCGGCGGTTTGAACTCGTCGTCCGCCTGGCCGACAGTGCCTCGGCCGATCCCGCGGCCTTGGGCCATCTGCTCATCCCAACCTCCCATGGTGAACTCGTCCCGCTCTCGCGCGTCGCAGCGATCCTGGTGGACACGGGACCGGCTCAGATCAGCAGGGAGCATGTGCAGCGGCGCATCGTGGTGGAGAACAACATCCGGGGGCGGGACTTGGGGAGCTTTGTCGCAGAGGCTCAGCGCCTGGTGGCACGTGAGGTGTCGCTCCCAATAGGATACGAACTGACCTGGGGCGGACAGTTTCAGCACCTTCAGGAGGCCACCAACCGATTAGTCGTGGTCGTGCCCATCACCCTCCTCCTGATTCTGGGGGTGCTCTCGGTCCTCTTCGGGGCGATGCGTCCCGCGCTGCTGATTTTCCTCAATGTTCCCTTAGCTCTCTCCGGTGGCATCGTAGCGCTCTGGCTCCGCGGCTTGCCGCTCAGCATTTCCGCAGTCATCGGGTTCATTGCCCTGTTTGGCATTGCCGTGCTCAATGGGGTGGTGCTGCTCAGCCACATCCGGCAACTCGAAGCGGAAGGGCTCCCGACCGATCAGGCGGTGATGCACGGTGCGATGGATCGACTCAGGCCCGTGCTGATGACGGCGCTCGTCGCCAGCCTCGGCTTTCTCCCCATGGCCGTCGCGACCAGCATGGGCGCCGAGGTCCAGCGGCCCCTCGCCACCGTCGTGATCGGAGGCCTGTTCACCTCCACGATTCTCACCCTGCTGATCATTCCTGCGCTCTACAGACGCGTCTGTACCGCACAACAACCGATCGCGCAGAGGGACACCTCTGCGACAGGGTAAGGGCCTTGCTGGCGTCGATTGCCCGGACGGAGCCGGGAGACTAGAATCGAGACAAAGGGATCAGGATGCGCATTTTGATTGTGGAAGACGACCCGAACCTTGCGGGGTTCACCCAAAAGGGGCTCCGAGAAGAACGCTATGCAGTGGACCTCGCACAGGACGGCGAGGAGGGACTCCTCATGGCGAGCACCACGCCCTATGATCTCGTCATCCTCGACGTGATGCTTCCGAAACTGGATGGGTTCACGGTCTGCCGCCGCCTCCGTGCCGCCGGCAGCACCACACCGATCCTACTCCTGACAGCCAGAGGAACCGTTGACGACCGGGTGACCGGTCTCGACATGGGCGCCGACGACTATCTCACGAAGCCCTTCGCCTTTGCGGAACTGCTCGCCCGGGTGCGGGCCTTGATCCGACGAAAAGGCCATGACCAGGCACCGCGACTCACGGTCGCAGACCTCGAAGTCGATCCCCTCGCCCATCGAGTCTGGCGGGGAGGCAAGGAGATCACGCTGACAAACAAAGAGTACGCATTGCTGGAATACCTCCTTCGCAACCCCGATCGCGTGCTGACAAGGACTGCGATCATCGAGCATGTGTGGGATATCCACTATGACGGCATGACGAATATTGTGGATGTGCACATTCGGGCGCTACGGACCAAGGTCGATCGGGAACATGCGGTCCCTCTCATCCATACCGTCCGCGGTGTCGGGTATGTGCTAAAAACACCGGAGGCGTAAGGCATGGTCGCGTTCCGCACTCACATCCGCCGGTCGGCCCTCGCTCTCATGCTCGTGCTCCTGACTGCCTTTGCCGTCTTTATCCACGTCGGGCTCTCGAACCTCCTCTCTCGCCACATCGACGGGGAACTGCTCGCCATCGCCCAGCACGAAGCCTCCAGGGTCGAAATCACAACCGGCACCCTCACCACATTGGAAGATGACGAACAGCAGGAATTACGTGAGGCTGCCCGCTCCACCGTGGTGCTGGATCCAATCGGAACGATTATATGGAAGGGGGCAGCGGTGGTGGTGCGCCCCTCATTGGAAGCCGCTGTACTGGCCGATGTCCAACAGGGACGCACGGCCTACGACACCATCACCACGCCGAATCAGGAATCTATCCGGCGCATCTCGCTCCCCATTACGAGGGACGGAACCGTGGAGTACATTCTTCAGACAGAGTCATCGCTCCGTATTGTCCAGGATGCCCTCCGCCTGTTGAGGCTCCTGCTTGGAGGCCTGGCGGCGGCTATGATCGGAGCGGCCTGGATGGGAAGCCGCTGGCTCGCCCGTCAGGCGCTGACGCCGGTCGAGGTGCTCACCACCACGGCAGAGCAGATCTCTGTCCCCTCCCTGAAGACCCGCGTGGCGCTGGATGCGCCGTATGAAGAATTTGCCCGATTGGCCCGCGTCTTCAACGCGATGCTGGACCGGCTGCATACAGTCTTTGAAGGACAACGCCAATTCGTGGCCGATGCCTCGCATGAGATGCAGACGCCCTTGACCGTGATCAAGGGCACCATTGAAGTCGCGTTGCTCAAGAGCCGGAACGCCGACGAATATCGGGAGGCATTGGTGACCAGTTTGGGGCAAGTTGAGCGGCTCAGTACCCTGACATGCTCACTCCTGACACTGGCCCAATTCTCCGGGGATCGCCCGCCCGTAAAACTCGTTCCTCTGGCGTTGGAGCCCTTGGTTCAGGAACTGGTGAAGGAACTGACCGTGCTTGCCGAAGATCGCACGGTTCGACTGACGCTGGAGACCCATCCGGTGGCGCTCGTCTTGGGTGATCACGGGCGACTGACACAGCTGCTGATCAATCTGCTCGATAATGCATTGGCCTATACGCCACCAGAGGGAGCGGTCACGTTGCGCCTCAAACCGGAGCAGGGACAGGTGGTCATGGAAGTGGAGGATACAGGCCCTGGCATCGCGCCGGAACATCTGCCCCATCTGTTTGCACGATTCTACCGGGGAGAGACTGCACGAGACAGGGAATCAGGCGGAGCGGGCCTGGGACTCGCGATTGTGAAAGAAATCGCGGAAGCCCATGGCGGAACCGTGCGTGCATCCAGCACCCTCGGCAGGGGATCGGTCTTCACCGTCACGCTGCCGTCGTATAGCCCGTCGCCCGTCAGCCCTTGCGCCACTTGACTTCCACTTGGTCTGGGACTAAATTCCCAAGTCTGTGAAACCAGGCCACACGAAAGCTCTTTCGGCTGCCACGCTGACCCTTCTCCGTCCGCTCGTCCGGCTCTTTCTCCGGAACGGCTTCGCGGCAAAAACATTTTTTGACCTCGTCAAGCAGACGTATGTTGAGGTCGCCCGGGACGAATGTGGCGTCAAAGGGAAACAGGCCTCCATCTCCCGCATCGCCATTCTGACCGGACTGACTCGCAAAGAGGTTCAGCAGCTACTGACCAGCCCTGAAGCCCGCGATACTGCGCCAGAAGAACAATACAACCGGGCCGCGAGAGTCATTGGCGGATGGCTGAAAGATCCGGCCTTCGGTGACGGAAAGGGGCATCCCGCCCCGCTCGAACTGGATGGCAAACGTGGATCGTTTAGCGCGTTGGTCAAACGCTACAGTGGGGACATGCCTGTCCGCGCGATCTTCGACGAACTGGTACATGTCGGAGCCATCCAAGAACTTAAGGATGGGCGAATTTGCCTTCGTGCTCGAGGCTATATCCCGCAAAAAGGCGACGCTGAGAAACTCGCCATTCTTGGCACTGATACTGCAGATCTCATTGCAACGATCGATCACAACCTCTACGAGACTCCGAGCAAGCCTCGATTCCAGAGAAAAGTGATGTACGACAACGTCCCGCAAGAGGTAGCGAAAGAATTTCAAATCCTTGCGGCGGCACAAGGACAGGAATTCCTGGAAACACTAGACCGCTGGCTGGCCCATCGAGACCGCGATGTGAATCCTTCTTCAAAAGGCACAGGGCGGGTCCGTGTGGGACTGGGGATCTATCAATTCGAAGAACGATCGGACTCCGATCAAGAACATTCAGAATCATGAGATCGTTGTCTCACATTGTGGTTCTCTCTCTTCTCGCGCTGCTGGCAGTGTCCACCTCCTGTGGCCCTAGTCCTCAAGCGGGTGGAGGTATCGGCGGGACAGGATCCGTGGCCACGGTTTCCTCTGGCCCGGTGACTAAGTTCGGTAGCGTCTTTGTATCCGGGACGGAATACGACAATACCAATACTCTCTATTGTATCGACCACGACCCCTGTAGCCGGGAAAACCGACTCAAGATTGGGATGGTGGTGGTCGTCAACGGCACCCGCACTGTGGAATACACATCGAACCAGACGCTGACGCATCTCGCCGACAAGATTACCTACGAAGAAACCGTCGAAGGGGAGGTACAGTCGGTTGGTACCGACGGCCTTAGCCTAGTGGTGTTAGGCCAAGTCGTGTCGGTGAATCAGAAGACGGAAATTGACCTGTCGCTCCAAGGGGCCTCTCCCCATGCACTCAATCCGACCGCAGTCTCTGGCACCCTTGTCGAGATCAGCGGCTTCGTGACAGGGGATGGCACCATCCTCGCAACCCTGATCCAACCCCATACCGGTATCCCCCATTTCGAAATTGAGGGTGTCATCAAGAATCACGACCACACGGCAAAGACCTTTGCCATCGGATCTCTCGTCGTCGACTATTCGCGTCCGACGACTGACAGCAGCCTGATGCCCTCTCCAACCAGCCAGAACTGGGACGGCTTGGTGGTATTCGTTCTGGGCGATCGATGGAGCCAGGGCGGACCGGGTCCCTATGGAGCCCGGATGAGCGCGACGAGCGTGAAACCGAAGGCCCTCGGAGTCTCAGACATCCAGGACACAGCAGTCGAAGACTTTGTCACGCGGGTGGACGGGCCGGGCGACTTCTTTTTGAACAACGTGCGTGTACGGACGAACGCCGGCACGACCTTCGAAGGTGGAACCCTCAACGACATCCTGGTTGGTGCCCATCTGGAGGTGTACGGTTCGCTGGTCGGCGGTATTGTGAACGCGACGAAAGTGGAGTTCGAAGGAGAGACTGAACTGCAGGCGAATGTGGCTGCGGTCAATGCGAGCGACAACACGTTGACGTTGGCAGGACTTTCAGCGCTTACAATCCAATTCGACGCTCAGACAACCCTCCATGGCCAGGGGAATCCACATGGTCTCAACGATCTTCGCAGTGGCGACCATCTCCAGATTCACGGTCAACTTCGTGGCGGGAATACCATTTTGGCAAAAGAAGTGGAACGGAGTGCGCCAGCATCAACCGTTCAGATAAAGGGATTGGTCATGTCCGCCGCAGATCCACTTCTCGTCCTCTTCGGATCTTCCATCGACACATCCTCGATTCCAGAGAATCGATTTTTGTGGCGCTCTGGAGTGATCGGAAGAAGTGGCTTCTTTGCCAATCTCTCAATCGGGAAAACTATCGTCCTCCGAGGAACCTATCAGACAAATACTGTGACGTGGTCATCGGTTTTCCTTGGCGATTAGCCGTGAGCTGGATCTCCCCTCCTCCCCCCAATTCCCTTTCGCGCTCGAAACTGTCCTTATTGCTACGGGATCTTGTTGACCATGACGCTGGCTCTGGAGGGTTTCCATTGTTTGATGAGTTTCCTTAGATTCGCCACCTCGGCGGGCGGCAATTGCTTGGAGAGGATCTCGCTCTGTCGGCCAGCCTCTTCATCACCTTGGGCGGCAGACAGCACAAGCCACATGTATGCTTGGGATTTGTCCGGTGCCACCCCCTGGCCGCCTCCTGCCAGTAGTTTCCCCAGGCTATGTTGCGCAGGGGCAAAACCTTTATCTGCCGCAAGACGCCACCACCGCACGGCCTCTTTATCGTCCTTCGGCACACCCGTGCCCTCCCAGTAATTGTCACCGAGCGCATTTTGAGCGAAGGTATCCCCTTGCGTGGCCGCAAGACGATACCAGCGGAGCGCTTCACTCTTATCTTTAGGCACCTCTCGTCCGCGATCGTAAAGTAGCCCTAGATTGAACTGGGCTTCCGCATCTCCCTTTTCAGCCTGCTTATGCAATTGCTGAACGGGAGCCGCCAGCACAGTGCCTTGCTTGGCTATGTAAGGTGACGTGTCTTGTGTCGCAGGTAGTGACCGTGATCCCCCACAGGCGTTCATCGATAACAGAATCGTACTGGCGATCACGATCCGACTCCACATGGGGACCTCCTTGAGCAATGCTACTTCGCCACGGCCGTGCCGTAGTAGGTATCGACCATCACGCCGATTTCTTTGAGCATGGGAATGGGCAGGGTCCCGCCGGCACACACAATCACGGCGTCGTTTTTCACTGAATAACTCTTACCCTCCTGCTCAAGCGTCACCGTATCTTTCCCAATCTGTTTCACACTCGCATTCAGAAATATCTTCAGCTTCCCTTGTGTCGCGAATTCTTTCAGCCGCATCCGGTTCTTTTCCTTGGGCCTCGTGAGGATATCGTCACCCCGACTGGATACCGACACCGTCGTGCCCCGCTCTTCCGCAATCGCCAAGGCCGCCTCCGCCGCACTGTCTCCACCGCCGACGACCAAGACATGCAGCCCCCGGTACTGCTCTGGATCGATCAAGCGATAGACAACTTTAGGCTGTTCTTCTCCCGGCACACCCAGCTTACGAGGCGTGCCACGCCGCCCAATAGCGAGCAACACGTTCACCGTCCTATACTCCGCCTTAGGCGTCTTCACGACAAATATGCTCCCGATTTTCTTCAGCGAGTCCATCCGCTCGGAAAAGTTGATCGTGATGTTTGTCTGTTGAATGATCTTGTTCCAGAAAGCGAGCAACTCTTCCTTGCTGATCTCGAACTTGTTGAACTTGCCGACAATGGGCAGCGTCATCGGCGCCGTCATCGCCACCTTCCGGCGGGGATACTGGTAGATGGCGCCGCCGAGTGAGTCTTCCTGCTCGACCGTCACGAACCGCAATCCTGCCTCTTTCGCCGCCAGCGACGCCGAGATGCCGGCCGGCCCGGCCCCGACGATGACCACATCCAATTCACTTCCCTTGCTTTTATTTTTCAGGATCGTTGCGATCGCCCGCTGTCCTTGATCCACGCCTTTTCTGATCAGGCCCATCCCGCCAAGTTCGCCGGCGATGAAGATTCCGGAAACGTTCGTTTCAAAGGTCGGCTTAACTTGTGGAATATCGATGCCGCGCTTCTCAGACCCGAACACCAACTGAATTGCTTCCACGGGGCAGGCCGCCGCGCAGGCACCATGCCCGATGCAATGATCGGACTGGATGAGCACGGCTTTCCCCCGTACGATTCCAAGCGCATGCTCCGGACAAGCCTTCACACAGGCGCTTGAGCCAATGCACTTATTGGTATCGATGACGGGGTGAAGTGACAGGGGCTCTGGAATTCCAGACTTCACTGTCTCAGCCAGGCGAGCGCGGTAATGGGTATCTCGCTTATGATGGCGCCGGTAATACAGAATCAGTGCCAGGATCAGTGGCAGGAGGTAGAGCAGAGCAGTGAGATACGAGTGCGACATATACGCTTCCAGTGCTATGGAATTTCACGATCGATGACAATCGCGATCTTATTCGCTCCCGGTTTCACCGGCTGACTCATACCCTGCAAATCGCCGCTCTTCGCCATGGCCTCGCCGGACTTCGAGAGCCGCGCGACGATCACGACGGTCCCGGCATCGGACAACTTCCTGGACGGCATGGGGCTCGTTGAATCGTCGAGCCGGAAGGTGAAGGGCAAATCTTTTCTCATGACGCGTACGATCGAAACCGGCATGGGCGGGCCCTCCACCGCCTTCGCAAATACAAACAGGGTATCGGTGGGCGATCCCTTACCGGCCAAATGCGGTGCGAGGGTGACCGTTCCGGCGATCGCACGCTCCTGCCCCGTTTGTTTGGCAGAAATGGCTGGTCCCGCAGGCGCGACCTTCACGGTCGCCGCCATCCCCTTCTCCCCCGCGAGGCCCTTCGCTTCATCGATGGCAGAGGCCAACTCTTGGAGCACCTCTTGCTCCGCATCGGGCGGCAAGTTCGCGCGCGCCTGAATCCAATACCTCGCTGCATCCGCATACTGTTTTCGATCGAATGCCACGGTGCCGACCATCATCAGCACTTTCACATTCTGTGGATCGAGCTTCAGCGCTTGCTGAATCAGCAACTCCGGCTTCCCTTCCAATGTGCGGCCCTGGACGACACCCAACGCGTCGGCATAGTCGGCCAGTAACTGGGCATCTTCAGGAATCAGGCTGACGGCTTTCTCGTAAATCGTCACGGCCTCGCTGTACCGCCCCATGCTCACGTAGGAGCGGGCGAGCAGCGCCCATCCCACTCCGTCGTTGGGATTTTGCTCGAGTTTTTTCTTGAGACGTTCCAACAGGGTCTCGATCCCTTCGGCACTCATGCGATCGGAATCCGAGTTGCCCTGCGCCGAAAACGCCGACGCGGATGGATGCGAGATCGCCAGCGGATTGCCGATCGTCCAGTACAGCGCCACACTCGCCAGAGGAACGACGATAGCAACGACTGCCGCGACCAGCCGGCTGTTGACCTGGCCTCGTGCTGCTGTCGGCGCCGTATCGGCGCTCCCGGTTTCGTCGAGCAGCCGACGCTCGAGCTCAGACCTCGCCTGCTGATAGAGCTCCTCCGTCAACACCCCGTTCTTCTGGTCTTGTTCGAGTTCGGTAAACTGCTGCCGGTAGACCGCCAGTCTGTTCTCGCGTTCGCCCATCGCAACCGCAGTCGTTCTCCTGAGCAACGGCCAGAGGAGGAGCGCGATCACACCGAGGGTCATAGCTGACACGATGAGCCAGAACATGAGTGTCATGAGCGTTTGATTCCTTCCGAAAGCATTTGCGCAACCGCTTGGTGATCCTCAGCTGAGAGCGTGGGATCGGGCACCGTCTTCGCTCGGCGCCGCAACGCGAGGGCTAACGTGACCCCTCCCACCACGAGCAAGAGAAACGGGCCCAGCCAGAGAAAGGTCGTCGTGGCCTTGAGCGGAGGCCGGTATAACACGAAGTCGCCGTAGCGTTGAACCAGGAAGTCGCGAATCTCTTGGTCGCTCATATTTTTCGCGATCATCTCGCGAACTTCTCGGCGTAAATCTTCGGCCAATGGCGCGGTCGAATCTGCCAGCGTCTGGTTCTGACAGACGAGACAGCGCAACTCCAGAGCAAGAGTCTTCAAACGCGCCTCTGCCTGCGGGTTCTCAGCCAACGGTTTCGCTTCCTCTGCCGACACGAGGCAGGGGATCAAGAGCAGCACAAGTAACCAGCGTCTCATTGTTGTTGTAACTCCCGCACCAGGGGCATAATTTTCTTGTCCAAAATACTCTCATCCAGCGGACCAATCTGTTTATAGCGAATCACCCCCGCTTTATCGATCACGTACGTTTCAGGGACGCCATAGACGCCATAGTTGATTCCCACACGCCCCGATTCATCGACTGCGATGACCGAATAGGGATTCCCCCATCGCCTCAGCCAGGCGACCCCCTCGTCCCGCCGGTCCTTGTAGTCCATGCCGTAGATCGGAACTTCGCCATTTTTCGCGAGCTGCATCAACACGGGATGCTCTTCCTTGCAGCCACCGCACCACGAAGCCCAGAAATTCAGCAGCCAGACTTTGCCGCGCAGATCCTGCAGCGACAGCATCTGCTGAGGGTCGTGTAATTGTGGCAAGGCAAACTCCGGCGCCGGTTTACCCACTAACGGCGATGGCACTTCGCGAGGGTTCAAGGTAAGCCCAATACCCAGAAACCCGACGACCACCACAAAGATCGCAAGAGGGAGAAGGAAACGTTTCATGAGACCTCTGGTCCCACCGGACGCGGCAGGTCTGACACGAGCGATTCTTCACGCCGCCCGGCTAAGCGATAGCGGCGATCGGTCATCGCGAGGACCCCGCCCAACGCCATAATCAAACAACCGCCCCAGATCCAGTCAATGAAGGGCTTGTGGTACAACCGCACGCTCCAGGCTCCCCCTGGGAGCGGTTCCCCGAGCGACACATAGAGGTCGCGCAGCAGCCCTGTATCGATCGCAGCTTCGGTCATCGCCTGATTCTGAACCGGATAATGCCGCTTTTCAGGGAACATGTCGGTGACGTCATGCCCCCCCTGGCTCACGTGAAACATCCCGCGTGCCGCCGTATAGTTCGGCCCTTTGATGTTTTGCACGCCATCGAACCGGAAGGTATAGCCGCCAATGGTGGAAGTCTCGCCGACATTCATGCGTAGATCTTGTTCGACCTCGAACCCTTTGACCATAGTGACACCCACGATAAACACCGCGATGCCGCAATGAGCGACTACCATGCCCCAATAGGCCCGCGGAAGCGTTACTAAAGCGCTCATGACGCTGGTGTCGACGAGGCGACTCACTCGCTCCCACACATTCACCGCTGCCGTCGTCACAACCCAAGACGCCAACAACAGCCCCAGGCTGAGAAGCGGCGTCCACTTGCCCAGCACGAAGGGGAGCAGCAGCGCAGTGACGACGCTCGCACCGAAGGCCCAACGCAGGCGTCGCGCCAAGTCCGGCAAGCTCGCTTTCTTCCACTGCGCCAATGGGCCGATTCCCATGAGAAAAATGGCCGGGGTCATGAGGGGGACAAACACCGTATCGAAATAGGGCGGGCCGACTGAAATCTTCCCGAGACCCATCGCGTCGAGAAACAACGGGTACAGCGTACCCAGGAAGACCGACCCCAAGGCTGCAACCAATAATACATTGTTCCCCAGCAGCATCGCTTCGCGCGAAACCATGTCGAAGCCTCCCCCCAACCCTACGCGCGGGGCACGCCAGGCATAGAGGACTAACGATCCGCCAATGACGATCGCGAGGAAGACCAGAATAAACAAGCCGCGTTTTGGATCGGTCGCGAAGGCATGGACCGAGGTCAGGACACCGGATCGGACCAAGAAGGTCCCGACCAAACTCAATGAGAAGGCGAGAATCGCGAGCAGCACCGTCCAGACTTTGAAACCGCCTCGTTTATCCGTCACGGCCAGCGAATGCATCAGCGCGGTCCCTGCCAGCCAAGGCATGAAGGAGGCGTTTTCCACCGGGTCCCAAAACCACCAGCCGCCCCAGCCCAGTTCGTAATAGGCCCAGCCACTGCCTAACGCGATGCCCACGGTGAGAAAACACCAGGCAGCGGTCGTCCAAGGGCGGGACCAGCGGGCCCAGGCTGCGTCCAGGTTGCCTCCCAACAGGGCTGCAATCGCAAAGGCGAACGCCACGGAAAACCCCACGTACCCCATATAGAGCATCGGCGGATGCATGACCATGCCGGGGTCTTGCAGCAAGGGATTGAGATCGCGCCCATCGGCTGCAGCAGGGATCAACCGTTCGAATGGATTCGACACGGTCAACATGAACAGGAGAAATCCCAAGCTGACCAACCCCATGACGCCAAGAATGCGGGCCCGCATCGCCTCCGGCAGATGTTCGGAGAAGAACGTCACGGCGACCATCCAGACCGTGAGAATGAACGTCCAGAGGAGCAACGACCCCTCATGCGCGCCCCAGATGGCAGCGAGGCGATAATGTAGGGGGAGATGGGAGTTCGACGTGGCCGCGACATACAAAACCGAGAAGTCTTTGACGGCGAACGCGTATCCCAGGCAACAGAAGGCCAACAGGACCAGGATGAATTGCCCGCGCGCCGCCGGCTTCGCAACGGACATCAAGGCCGCATTCCCGACTGCGGCCCCGTATATGGGCAGACTCCCCTGCACGACCGCCACGCAGAGCGCAAGAATCAACGCAAAATGACCGATTTCTGGAATCATACAGGTGGTGTCCTACTGCGGTTGTACGACCAACGTGCTGCTACTCTGTGCGCCTTTTGCTTTGGCTTTGGCCAACGCCTCAGCGACTTCCGGCGGCATATAGTTCTCATCGTGCTTGGCCAGCACCTCGCTGGCGATGAATGTCCCATCGGCCCCAAGTTGCCCCTGCGCCACTGCGCCCTTCCCCTCCTTGAAAAGGTCAGGAAGAATCCCTTTGAACGAGACCGGAACACGCTTCGCCATATCGGTCACGATGAAATGAACGGTGAGACCGTCGCCCTCACGCGTCAGACTTCCTTGTTCAACCATCCCGCCGATGCGGAAGCTGCGGCCCTGAGGCACCTCGCCATTGGCGACTTGCGTCGGCGTAAAAAAGAACACGAGGTTACTTTGGAACGCATTCAGCACTAATACCGCCGCCACGGCCAACGCCACGAGACCGAGCCCTATGAGCACAAAACGTTTCTGTCTGGGTTTCATCGTCGTTCCATTCACCGGTCTTGAAATGATTGACGGGCGCCCTCACGTGCCGCCGCATGCCGTCGTCGCAAGCTGAACACTTCCCACAGCATACCGAACGCCGTGACGCCAAACGACGTCCACACGTAGAGGCCGTATCCGCCCATGGCCACAAACTCTGACACACTGCCCCACTGCATCAGGAAACCTCCAGCGCGTCTTGCTGCGATGGCGGTGTGTCCCAAGAGGCTTGCCGCTCACGTTCGAGGATCACACAACGCATCCGTGCAAGCGTGACGGCGAGACTGTACATCCAGAACCCCAGCGTCATCACCAACATCGCCATGAGCATCGTCGCCGCCATTTTTGGCGCAGCCGTCATACTGACCGACGCACCCTGGTGGAGCGTATTCCACCAACGCACGGAGAAATAAATAATGGGAACATTCACGACTCCGACTAGCGCGAAGACGGCGCTGGCACGATCGGCGCGGCGGGAGTCATCGATGGACGTGCGGAGCAGCATCACCCCGCCATACAGAAACAAGAGAATCAATTCGGATGTCAGCCTGGCATCCCAGACCCACCAGGCGCCCCAAGTCGGCTTGCCCCACATGGCGCCGGTCACCAGCGCAAGAAAGGTAAAGAGCGCCCCGGTCGGAGCAATCGCTTGAGCCATCATAAACGAAGGCCGCGCATTGAGGCCCAATCCAAGCCCGGCCCAGATGGCCATGACCACATAGAGGAACATCGACATCCAGGCAGCCGGGACATGGACGAAAATAATGCGATAGGACTGTCCTTGCTGAAAATCGGTCGGCGCGACAAAGAATCCAAGATAGAGACCCGCCCCGATCAACAACATCGCTGCAGCGGCGCACCAGGGGATCAGACGTCCGGCCAGGGGATAGAACGCTTGCGGCGACGAATACTTGAACCAATTGATGCGAGCGAAACCCATCATAGTCGTGGTTACTCCAGCGCGATCCGTAGCGATGTGGCCGTGGCCCAGGGCGCCAGTGCGAGAGCCAGTAACAAACCCGCGCCCAAAAGCGAGAGATGTGCGCCGGCGCCGATACCCGAGGCACTGCTCGACACGGCGCCGGCACCGAAAATCAGGACCGGAATAAACAATGGCAACACGAGGAGCGCAATCAGCACACTACTGCCACGCACCCCCAGGGTCAACGCGGCACCGATCGCCCCGATGAAACTCAATGTCGGCGTGCCCAGCAAGAGCGAAAGGGTCAGGACGCCCAACGCCTCCCCGGTCAGACCGAATTGCAGGCCCAGGAGCGGCGAAAGGAGCACCACCGGCAACCCGGAAATCAGCCAATGCGCGGTCACCTTCCCGATGACCAGCAGGGACAATGGTTGCGGAATCAGCAGCATCTGCTCCAATACTCCGTCGGCATAGTCAGCCGTAAACAGACGACCCAGCGACAGCAAACACGAAAGTAGCGCAGCGACCCACAACACTCCCGGTGCGATCGTCCGCAGCACCGCTGGTTCCGGTCCGACGCCCAAAGGGAAGAGGCTCCCGACCAGGATGAAAAACAGCACCGTCGTCAGGACATCCGAACGGCGTCTCAGCGCCAACAAGAGATCCCGCCGGATGATGTCACACAGGGCTGCAAACATGCCAAGCTGATTCATCCAGCGAGCCTCAGCTGATCGAGGCGATCAGCGCCGACTTCGATCTCTTGGTGAGTCGCCGCGATAACGATCCCCCCGTGACTGAGATGCGCCCGCAGCTGTTGCATCAGCAGACCGGTCGACGCCGCATCCAGCGCTGCGAACGGTTCGTCCAAAATCCAGAGTACCCGCTGTGAGACCCACAAGCGCGCCAGTGAGACCCGGCGCTTCTGTCCCTGTGACAGCACCCTCGTCGGCAACCGGTGAATGGCCCGCGCAAGGCCAACCGCCTCCAACGCCTCACAGGTTTTTTCGACTGAGATCGCTTCACCAGCCAAGCGAGCCGAAATCGTGACATTTTCGACCGGAGTCAGGTCATCTTTCAGACTGTTGAGATGCCCGATATAGATCAGGCTGGCCAGGTACCGTTCCCTGCAGGCACGAACGTCTTCCCCATCCCAGAGAACACGTCCCTGCTCCGCCGGCAGCAGGCCGCACAACATGCGCAAGAGGCTGGTTTTTCCGCTCCCGTTCGCCCCCGTCACTGCGAGAAGCCTGCCCCGCTCTAGCGTGAAGCTCAGCGCCGTAATGAGCCGGCGTTCCCCACGAACACAACTTACGTTGTCTGCTTTCAACATGCTAGGAAAAGTCCCACCGGATACCAAAGAAAAAGAACTCCCTTGTCGTCGAGTCCTTTTGTGTCGTGCTATCCGTCAACGTTTTCTCCACCCCGCCTGAGGCCTCGAAGGTCCAACTGTCGAGGAAGCGATAGTCGATGCGAATGGTCGGAGTCACACGATACAGTTCCACGTCAAAACTATCTTTTTGGTGATAGAGAATCACAAACGTGTCGAACTGCAACCGTGGCCCAAGACGAGCCATCGAATTGAGCGCAAGCGATTGCCCTCGATATGCTGGGCTTGTAATATAACTGGCATTCGCCACAAAGGTCGTATTCTCGAACGGGAAGTTCGCCCCGATCGCTTGAGCCGTATAACTCCAGATATTGCCAGTCCCTGGCTGCGCTTGCAAGGAGCAAGGCGCATCGGAAATGGCGTTTGGATTGAGAAAGAGCGTGCTGGTCCCCGGCAGGATGACCAAACAGTTCGTGGCGCTCGTCCCGGAGATACGGTTGACACGGACATCCCCACCGAGTTGCCAATCTTTCGACACGGCATGCAGCACACCGGCCATGAGCAAATCACTTGTCGCTGTCACTGCCTTGGCCTGGTCGCGCAAAAGGCTTTCATTCGTGGCGTTGATGGTCTCGAGCGTGGCATTCGGCGTCCCGAAGAGCGAATTCGTCGTTTGCAGATAGGGCGTTCTGCGATGGTCCGCCAGTAACGTGTAGGTCGTCCCTTCGGTCACCCAATTCCCGTTGAGCATCGCGACGTTGAGAACTTTATATGAGACGTCGTAGTCGACTAGGCCGAAGGCATTCTTGCCGTTGGCCGCATACCGTAACTCTGTCCCCACGGCCCGGCGGTCCACAATGCCATTGACCATCTGGTTGATGAAATACGCATTGCCGCTCCAGGCCTGTCCGATCGGACCGATGTCGACGTTCGCTCCATAAAAATATCGCTTCAAATCGGCCCGGAAGTTCCGGGGATCGTCGGGCACATAGTTCGACGTCAAACTGAATTGCCTGGGCTGGCCGGCAAGAAGATTAATATTCAAAAATTGAGGGACGGCGGTATAACGCACCCAGGCTCCGTCGAACCGGAAATCCAGCACACCACCGCTGTTCCCCGGTTGACGACCGACCCGGACGAGGTATGAATCCTGACTCGAGTGCTCGTAATACAGCGCCCTGAGACGGCTGATATTTCGTCGGACATCCGAGGTTGCCAGTAGATCGTAGGTCTGCGTCCCACGCACGACGAGCTTGTTATCATACTCGTCTTTACGGTAGCGGCCGGTGACATCGAATGCAGACTGGAGCATCGATTGGTCCTGGTTCCTGAAATTCGTCGTGCTATTCGCCACTTTGTCTGTGATTTTCGTCTGGGAATTTCCGCCATAGTAATACTCGTACACGCTCCCGTAGACCCGCATCTCATCGATTTTCTTCGCCGGCTTTTTTGCCTTTCCCTGAGCAATGGCAGATTTCAAGTCCGCGACCTTGGCCAATCGTTGCCGTACGCGAACGGCACCTTCCCCATCGGGATAGATCTTGAGATAATGTTCATATTCCGCCTTGGCTTTATCGATATCGCCGGTTCCCTCTCGGGCAACACCGATCATTTCTTGCGCATCACGAGACCGTGTGTTCGGCGGAAGATTCAAGGCTGCGTTAAAAATCAGGACGGCTTTTTCGTAATCTTCCGCGGTGAGGGCGGTTCGCCCGAGGGCCAACAGGTCTGCGCCATATTGCTCGATGTCCATGCCTTGCTTGAAGGGAGGGACGTCAAGCGATTGCGCGGATCCACCGGCTGCTGGCGGCTTCGAAGTGGGAGGCGCCTTCACTTCCGGCGGCAGCGCGAGCGGCATGACAGGCTTATCCAGTTTCACTGCAATCACGATTCGACTGCTACTTCTGATGTCTCGCTGGCTCACTCGAAATCGAACCGGTCGTTCAAACTTAATTGAAAGCCCGTTGGTGGCTTGGTCAGGAAAGGTGACCTGAAATTTCGGGATGAGATCGCTAGGAGGGGATGACGCCAGTTCTCGAGCGAATCGGCGGGAGCGATCCAAGTCGGGAAAGTCCAAGAAAACTCGGATGAGATCGCCTTTGTCGGAGGGGGTATGTCTGAGATACAGGGCCCGCGCATTGAATATGATGTGAATCTCGGCCACGCCAGGCGTTTCCACAATCTCAATACGGTCGAGCACCTGGGCAACGGCTGAGCCTGGTTCAATGAGAGTCACAAGAAAAAGAAGTGCCCCCAGAAGGACGCTCCCCATCACATAGCGCAGCCTAATTATAGAGATTTCTCGCAACATGCGTTCCCATAAGTTGTGGATAGCCGAAACGGAAGATCCTCACCCGTACCAGGCAAAGACCTTCCGTTGAATTAGACGCTGCCGGTGGGTCGGTGCAGACCGCAGCTGGTCATGTGAGATTCAAAAGCCGACTCATCATCGACTTCCCACACATCGATCACACAATCCGTCGCACGGATGCCCTGCTCTGTCATACTCCGCTGATCTCCCCGCTTGAGCTGTCGAGCGATGTCACGAAATTCATGACGTAATCAAAAACCATTACCAACCCTATGACAGCCTGAATTATCACAAGAGTTTGGCGCTGCTCGACTCCCACTATGTTGAGACGGTCTCTTGCCCTGCACCCCGAGCCAAGTCGTGCCACGCTCATGACAGGTGTTGCATTGCCCTGGGATTGCCGTCACAGAAGCGTGATACCTCGACCCGGAAAAGGCTGTCGTGTTCCTGTGGCACACATCGCATGACTGCGTGCTGGGGATATGATTCGCCGGTTTCCCTGTTACACCATTAGTACCGTTGTGGCAGGTGGCACAGGTTCCCGGCGTGACCCCGGTATGACTAAACGTAGCCGGCGTCCAGGCTGTCGTCCGGTGACAATTACTGCAAGCCCCCGCGGTCATCCCGCCTCGGTGCCCCGCCGGAATGCCGCGTGACAACGTATTGTTGTGACAGGTCGAACAGGGCGTCGCCGCCACGACCGTGTGGTTCATCGTCGCCGGGATCCAGCCCGTCGTCCGGTGACAGCTATCGCAGGCCGCCGCCCGGTTCGTCCCGCCTTTGTGGTTCGTCGGAAGACCGGTCGACGAGACCCCGTGACAAGTCGCGCAGCTCCCTGGCGTCACCCCAGTATGGTTGAACGTGGCCGGCGTCCAGGCCGTCGTCGTGTGGCAGGTGTTGCAAGCCCCTGGCGCCATGCCGCCTCGGTGCCCCGCTGGAATACCGCGGGCCAGGGTGGTGTTGTGACAGGTCGAGCACGGCGTCGCCGCCACGACCGTGTGGTTCATCGTCGCCGGGATCCAGCCCGTCGTCCGGTGACAGCTATCGCAGACCGCCGCCCGGTTCGTCCCGCCTTTGTGGTTCGTCGGAAGACCGGTCGACGAGACCCCGTGACAAGTCGCGCAGGTCCCTGGCGCCACATTCGCATGACTGAATGAAGCGGGCCGCCAGGCCGTCGTCGTATGACAGGTATTGCAGGCCCCCGGGGTCATCCCGCCTCGGTGGCCTGAGGGAATTCCGGTCGACAACGCCCCATTATGACAAGTGGCACAGGATGAAGCGGCGACGATGGAATGGTTCATGGTCGCCGGCCGCCACGCCGTCGTGCGGTGGCAGGTATCACAGGCGGCGGCCCGGTTCGTGCCGCCTTTATGGGAAGCAGGAATTCCTGTTGAGGAGACCCCGTGACAAGTGGCGCAGGTCCCCGGGGCCACTCCCGTGTGGGTAAACGTCGCGGGCCTCCAAGCAGTGGTTCGATGACAGCTATCGCAGGCGGCGGCCGGATTCGGACCACCTCTGTGGCCGGTCGGAATACCAGTGGAGGTCCTTCCGTGACAGGTTGTGCACGTTCCTGGTCCCACTCCGGTATGGTTGAACGTTGTAGGCCTCCAGGCTGTGGTCCTGTGGCAGCTGTCGCATGACCCAGGAGCCATCCCGCCTTTGTGCCCAGCAGGAACACCAGTCGCGTTGATGCCGTGACAGGTCGTGCAGGTCCCCGGCATCACACCTGAATGGTTATAACCACTCGTCACAAGCCTCCAGCTTCCGCCGCCACCGCCCTTACGATGGCACGAATCGCAAGAGGCCCCCGTGCTCATGTGGCTCGTGGGTTTGCCCTCGGCGGTGGAGCCGTTATGGCATTTCGAACAGGTCCCCGGCAGAATCCCGTTGTGAGTAAAGAAGGCCGGTCTCCAGTTCGTGGTGCGGTGACAACTGTTACAGTTGACCGACGTCGGCAAGTGGTTCGTCGGCTTAAAGGTGGCAACGACACGGCCGCCAGGAGAATGGCATTGCATACATTGCGTCGGCGTGCCTCGGAATATGCCCTGCAAATGGCACCGCTCGCATACGACCTGCGCATGGCCGCCGCTGAGTTGGAAGCCGGTACTGCTGTGATCGAATTCGATATCGGAACGACTGGTACGATTTTGGGCCCCCGACTCGCTCGGCCAGATGAAGCCCAGGCACAACACGAGCGAGACAAGGAGCACTCCGATCAGCCGCACCGCACAAAACCGGCTATTCAGGTTGTTCATATTGGTAACATCCATGTTCATTCCCCTACACAACCCCGCACATCAGCCCCCCGCCCAAGCACCTCGGCTCTTCTTGCTCGATAATATTATTGGGAATATAATCCCAACTACAGACTTGCACCATATTTACCTCAAGATGGGAAATCAATCCCAAATTCGTTGACCAGTGCTACGCAATAGGTATACCGTTCCGTCTCAATCCCCTAACGTGATGATTTGCCACAGAAGACCAGGCAGAGCAGACCCACTCATCGCGTGCAAATAAGACCGTTTGGAACGGAACTGAAGGGGAATGCAGACATCGAATACAAATGGGAATATGATCCCAAATGACAACTCCGTGCAAAAACTAGCAGCCCGCCGCCACCCTTGCGGGCGTGGGAATTGCCTTCACCTATAGGGTTCGAGAAAGAAGCCGTGCGCGATTTTCGGCGGATTACCCGCAGGAGGAGTACGATGACATGCCGTCGGCAGAGCTAATCCAAGCAGAACAACGCACCACGGGCACCACGGCCTCTCGACCGTCGCCCTCTCACGCCAGGCCCGCGAAGGAACAGCAGCCCGCTTCTTCTATGTTAGGCCAGCTTGGTGGAGCTATTATCTTAAGTGTCTTGGGCTGGGCCTCCTATGAGGCAGCTTATGGGAAGTACTACACGCCCCGCTCGAACTTCGGATTCTACCTCGGCGTCGTCGGCACGGTCATGATGCTCTTATTACTGGCCTATCCGCTCCGCAAACATGTGCCCTGGATGCAGCGGTGGGGAGCACTCAAAAACTGGTTTCGCATCCACATGATCATGGGCATCGTCGGCCCAACCCTTATCTTGTTCCATTCGACCTTTCATATCCGATCCACCAACGCAGCTGTGGCGCTCTTCAGCATGCTGGGGGTCGTCATCAGCGGTATCATCGGGCGCTTCGTCTACACCAAGATTCATTATGGCCTCTACGGAAGCCGCGCGACGCTGGGAAAAATTCAGGAAGAATTTGCAGGCCATTCGAATGATGCCAAATCCAGAATGCACTTCGCCCCCCGCGTCGAGCAATGGCTCCATTCATTCGAACGCGACTCGACGCAAATCGATCGTTCCTTTTTCTCGCATCTCCTCCACTTCCTGACGCTTGGCTTCAGGAGAGTCATTCTGGGATTCCGCTGTGCGAGAGAGCTGCGGCGGATTCTCAAGACCCAGCGGTGCAAGGAGTTCCCTGGTGGGGCATCGGAGGCAATTCAGCTGACGTCATCGTACTTGAGAGAAAGTCAGCGTGTTTCTCAGTTTAGTACCTACGAACGTTTCTTTGCGTTGTGGCACGTGCTGCACATTCCCCTAATCTACATCCTAGCCGCGAGTACGGTGTTTCACATCATGGCCGTGTACATGTACTGAGGCCTATCAACGATCGTGCGCGCCTCACCAAATTACATTTCCCTGCTTCTCCTCAGCACTTTGATGCTCATGGCCATGCCGGCCCTGGCAGACAACGTCGAGACGGCGTTGATGCCAGGACAAGTGATCGAAGGCCATGCCAAATGGGAAGAAGATTGCGCCAAATGTCACAAACGCTTCGACAAGGGGGCGCAGAATGCGCTCTGCCAAGAGTGCCACAAAGACATCCGCAAGGACGTCGAGCAAAAGCAGGGCTCCCACGGACGGTTCAAAGAACAGCGGGACTGCAAGTCATGCCACACGGAGCATAAGGGACGAGCGGAGAATATCGCTCCGATGACGGACCAGACGTTCGATCACGAGCGGACGGACTTCCCCCTCAAGGGCGCCCATGCCAACGCCAAGAAGGTCGAGTGCAAGGCCTGCCATAAGTCCAAAGCCAAGTATCGCGACGCGCCCTCCGATTGTTATGCCTGCCACAAGAAGGACGACAAACACAAAGAAAACTTGGGCCCTGCCTGCGCAGACTGTCATACCGAGAAGAACTGGAAGGACACAGCGGCGAAGTTCAATCACGACAAGACGCGTTACCCGCTCCGCGGCAAACACGTCGACGCCAAATGCCAAGACTGCCATGCCAATGAGCGGTACAAGAACACGCCGATGGATTGCTACTCCTGCCACAAGAAGGACGACAAACATAAGGGCCAGGAGGGGACGAAGTGCGAGGAATGCCACGACGACCGGTCATGGAAGAAATCGCCGTTCGACCATAATAAATCGCGCTTCCCGTTGATGGGCAAACATGCCAAGATCGAGTGCAAACAGTGCCACCTGACCCCCGCCTTCAAAGATGCGCCGCTAGACTGTTACGCCTGTCACAAGAAAGACGACAAACACAAAGGGGCCTACGGAGAGAAATGCGAGAGCTGCCACGCGGAAAATGATTGGAAGACCATCACGTTCGATCATGATCTGCACTCCAAATACCCGCTACGAGGCCGGCATATCACGACAAAATGCGAGTCCTGCCACAAGGGGCACCTCTATAAGGACACCACGCCTGTCGCCTGTCTGGCCTGTCACAAAAAAGACGACAAGCACAAGGGACAATTTGCCGAAAAATGTGAAACCTGTCACACGGAACGGAATTGGAAAGTGCTCCTCTTTGAGCACGACCACGACACGAAATATCCGTTGAGAGGGAAGCATCGAACGACAAAGTGTGAGTCCTGCCACAAAGGGCCTCTCTATAAGGATCCCACGCCTGTCGCCTGTTTGGCCTGTCACAAAAAAGATGACAAACACAAGGGACAATTTGCCGACAAATGTGAAACCTGTCACACCGAACGGAATTGGAAAGTGCTCCTCTTTGAGCATGACCACGATACAACCTATCCGCTACAAGGCAAACACCGAACCACGACCTGCGAGAGCTGCCACAAGGGGCGGCTCTATCAAGACAAGACCCCCACAGCCTGTTACGCTTGCCATAAGCTCGACGACATACACCGGCGCAGGTTGGGCACCGAGTGTCAGAGCTGCCATAGCATACGAGACTGGAAGCTCTGGGACTTCGATCACGATACCAGGACCCGATTCAAACTGGAGGGCGGGCACAAAGGAGTCGAATGTACTGCGTGCCATAAAGATCGGATGGAGGCGAAGGTCAAGACGTCAACACAATGTGTCAGTTGCCATAAGAAAGACGATAAACACGAGGGGAATTACGGCCTACAATGCGAGCGCTGTCATGACACGTCGATATGGAAGAGCCTCAAGCCCGGAACGGGATCGTTTCGGTTCCGATAGGATTCAGGCTCTCCGTTCAACGCATACAACAGAGAATTATTAATCCATGTATCACAAAGACATCTCGCATATTATTCGCCTCCTCACCTGTGGCCTCGTCCTGTTCCTGGTCTACCAGATCTGGCTGAAACCAACCTATTTCAGTCCAATGCCATTGCCTCAACCGCCCACGGGGACTGCGACCTTTCCCCCTCCCTCAACCCCTGATCAAACCTTCAGACCAGAGCCTGGGCGATGGAGCGAGCCGCAAACACGACTCCTAGAATTCGGTCAGCCTCCAAACGCGAAACTTGGTTTGATTCGAGAGGACCTTGAGAAGGGGAACTACGCCGAGACCGAACGTCATCTGCGCGCACTCCCTGAAAAAACGCTCACGAACACCCAGGTCCGTAAATATGTTGCCGCGCTCTGGAATAATCTCGGCATTCAACAGGAAAAGTTCGGCGGGATAGAAGTCTCGGTCAAAGCTTTCAAGCGATCCGTGGCGCTCGATCCATCGAATCCCATCGCGCACCTCAACTTGACCCAGGCCTACTGGGGGCTGCGCGATCCAGCGATGACGCCTCAGTTTCTTGAAACAGTGATTCGCCTCATCCCGCAGGATCCGTTCCCCCATCTGGCTCTCGCGGATCTCCTGCTGGAGAAAGGCCAGGTCACCGTGGCGGCCACCCACCTGAGCCAAGCCCGCACACGAGCGGAGGCCGATGCCACACTGCGGCCTTACCTGAAAAAGCTGACCACCAAAGTTGAATCAGCGACTCCCGCAAGCCAATCGGTCGCACACGTGGCCCCTTCCCCCAAACTCGTCGCACCGACTCCCGGCCCACAAGATAGGCAGCTCCCTCCATCCGTTGTAGCACCCGCGAGCCAGGCCCTCACTGTGAGCATAAGCCCATCGGAGGAACGGCCGCGACAGCTCTCTCCTCCCGAAACTGGGCACTTCACTGTTCAGTTTGACGGATCGCCTGATCAGGCGACCTGGACCCGCATGAAGGCAATCCTGGACTATGCGTACGAAGAGATCACTCAAAAATTCGGCCACGTCCCCTCTAAACCCATGACGGTTATCCTTCATACCAACCAGAAATTTTCCGGACCGCCTGGCTCCCCCGTCTGGGCCGATAGCTTGTTTGATCGCACCTCAGGAGCCATCCACCTTCCGACAGAGGGTGCGCTGGAAGACTTGGCCTTGTTCAGCCGCATCGCTCGACATGAATTCGTCCATGCCCTTCTCTTTGAGTACCTGAAAGGGCGCAGCACAGTGGCGCCCACCTGGCTCATAGAGGGTCTCGCGATGCACTTAGCGGAGGATCCCTGGTCGGACATGGAAGAGACCAAACAGCCTGGCACGGCTCTTATTCCACTGACGTCATTACAAGGATCCTGGGGGAAACTCCCGAGTGGATCGTTATTGACCGCCTATCTCGAGGCAAGTTCGGCGACGCAACTTCTTCTGGATAGTTATAGTCTGCACAACGTGCGGCAGGTAATGAGTGCCTTACGAGAGGGGCGGTCGCTTGATGCAGCCATGCAACAAAAGTTGTCGGTGCCCTACGACCAGTTTCAGCGCCAGTGGGAAAAGGCTAGCCAGCAGCCGAATAACGGGTGATCGCCTCTGGCCCTGTCGCGCAAAGTTAGGGTGGTCATCCTCATTGCGACAGAGTATCTCTACCCACCTCCACCTTTCAGCCTCACGACCAGAACTCCGTCCCGGATCGTGACAAGCACGGCAGACACGCGTGGATCAGCTGCAACCGCTCGATTCAGTTCTTGAATAGCCGCCGTCTTCTCATCTGGCGGAGGCTGCTTCAGCACATCCCCGTCCCACAGGACGTTATCGATCAGGATCACGCCGGTCGGCGAGAGCAAATCCAGGGCTCGCCGGTAATAATTCACATAATTGATTTTATCTGCGTCGATAAAGATCAGGTCGAACGGTCCCGCGAGCTGCCGCATCGTATCGAGTGCAGGCCCCATGCGAACCTCGATCTTCTTGCCAATGGGCGAGCGCGCGAAATACTGGCGCGCAAGCGCAGCAGGTTCTTCATCGACTTCGCACGTGACTACCGTTCCATCCGCCGGTAACGCTTCCGCAAAACAGAGGGCGCTATAACCGGTGAACATGCCGATCTCCAGCACCCGCTTGGCACCCACCAGCTGCGCCATCATTTTGAGGAAGGCCCCTTCGAGCGACCCCACGATCATCTGCGGAGACTCCATGCGCCGCTGCGTCTCTTCCCGCAAAGCGCGGCAGAGGTCGGACTCCGGCATGGAATGGGCCTGGGCATAGGCTTCGATGTCGGCAGAGACGAGGCTCTTCATTGTTCGGGCTCACTCCTGGTTTGAAAACGGCTGGTTCGTTGCGTACACTGCCTCGAACGTGCAGATCGACGAGATCATACCATGACGATTCTTGGAGGAGACACCCTACCGTGAAGACCCTGAAGACTGTGGAAGCTTTGACGACCAGACTCCTAGAGATCCAGCGCATTAACAGTGCGGCCTCACTTCTCTCATGGGATCAAGAGACCTATATGCCGGCCGGCGGTGGAGAGGCCCGTGCCGAGCAGATTTCGACGCTCCAGGGCATCGCACACCAGAAGCTCGTCTCACCGGACATTGAACGATTGCTCTCTGCCTGGATCGATCCACAAACCGGCGCCATCCAGGACAGCCCGGGGGATGCCTGGGACGAACCCTCGCGCTCCTTACTCCGTGAAGTGTGGCGTGACTATAGCCGCGCCAAAAAGCTCCCCTCCGATTTTGTGGTGACACTCAGCCGGGAATGTTCGCTGGCACAGCAAGTCTGGGCCGAAGCGAAGAAGACGAGCAACTTCGCCATGTTTCTTCCGAACCTGCGCACCGTCCTGTCGCTCAAACGGCAGGAAGCCCAGTATCTCGGCTATAAGGATTCACCCTACGATGCGTTACTGGACGTGTACGAACCAGGCTCGACGATTGCCGCGCTTCGCCCGCTGTTCGCACAGGTGAAGGCACGTCTCGTTCCGCTGCTGCAGAAGATTCAGAATAGTTCAGTGCAAGTCGACGATGCCGCGCTCTTCCGCAGCTTCGACGTGACCCGACAGATGGAATTCGGCCGGCTCGTCTTGATTGCCATGGGTTACGACTTCGAGCGGGGACGCCTCGATCTGTCGGCCCATCCCTTCACGACCTCCTTTCACCCGACGGACGTGCGAGTCACGACACGTGTCTTCGAACATGACCTGCAATCCTGCTTATTCAGCTGTATCCATGAAGGGGGCCATGGCCTCTACGACCAGGGACTCGATACGCGCTACTACGGGACGCCGCTCGGCGATTCAGTCTCGCTGGGCATTCATGAGAGCCAGTCGCGCATGTGGGAGAACTGCGTGGGCCGCTCGCGATCCTTCTGGCGCTTCTTTTATCCCCTGCTGCAACAGACGTTTCCGCAGCAATTGGGTGCGCTCGATGGGGAGCAGTTCTATGCGGCCATCAATCGCGTCAAACCGTCGATGATTCGAGTCGAAGCCGACGAGCTCACCTACAATCTCCACATCATGCTGCGGTTTGAGATCGAACAGGATCTCATCGAAGGACGGACAAACCCGGAGGACCTGCCGGGGATCTGGAACCGGAAGATGGAAGAATATCTGGGCATCGTCCCCGCGAACGATGCGGAGGGCGTGCTGCAAGACGTACATTGGTCGTTCGGCGCCTTCGGCTACTTTCCAACCTACACGCTTGGCAACCTCTACTCCGTTCAATTCTACGAACAGGCCCAGCGGGAAATTCCACGGCTGGAGGAAAAAATTACGGCAGGGCAACTCATCGAGTTGCGACGCTGGCTCGAGCAGAAGATTCATCGCTGGGGCCGAATGTTCACGCCGGACCACCTGGCCCAACGCGTCACGGGAAAGAGCCTCGACCCTGAACCATTTCTATCGTATGTCGAGAAAAAATATGGCGAGATCTACAAGCTCTAGACGAGGGGCAAGGGGTCCGAGGCGAGAGGAACTTTCACCAACAGGCTCAGTGGGCTCTTGGCTCTCGCCTCTAGCCCCGCGCCTCTAGCCTTCCTCGAAGAGGCTAATACCCCATCGCCTGATTGAGCTTGGCGAGCACCGGCGCAGGCAGCAGAAACTCCGCCTGCACCTCGATGCGGGACGGCACCAGAAGCGTCGTATGGAAGACAATATCGCGAATCGCGATCTTAAATTCAGGATCCTGAGGCGTACTGAGTTCAACTGATTCGACCGACTGGGTAATGGCTCCGCTATCTTGAGGGCCGTAGACCGTTACGACCGCCTTCAAAATCTCCATGACCTTCTCGTTCGTCTCAACTCCCTCGATACCCTTCTCCAACAAGGGAATGGCCTCTTCCCGTGCCTGGTCAGACAGGGTAAAGTTTTCCACCCGCTCTTTCCGGCGCAGCGAGGTGAGATCGTTGTCGAGATCCTTGCTGAACGCCCCGTAGGCGAACCGGAAGAATTCAAAGTGGAAACCCTTGAATCCCTTGCCGAACATTTGCAATTCGCATAAAAAGCAGAGCTGCTGCAGTTTTACATCGCTGAGCAGCCCGTGCGGCTCCGCCAGATGCAGAACATAGAGCAGGAGGGCCCGGTCGACCGTGATTTGATTAGGTTTTCGCATTCGCTGATGCCTCGCTCGTACCGTGTGTGGGACGGCGCACTATAAACAGCGCCGGAGTTCTCCGTCAATTCCTCTTCCCCGCTCCGGCTCCCAACAGGATGCCCCTTGACCGGCTGGGCCGTTTCGTCTTTAATGAGGCCCCATCGGAGGCCCGTCATGGCAGCGAAGCATGTGAAAGAAATGGAGGCGCTGAAGGAGCACCTCGGCAAACATCAGCTCAAACTCACGCGCCAACGTGAATTGATTCTGAGTGCCTTCCTCCGGCAAGAACACATTACCGCGGAAGCCATGTACCATCAACTGGCCAAGTCCGATCCACATCTCGGGCTCGCCACCATCTATCGAACACTCAATCTGTTCTGCGATGCCGGCCTGGCACAAGCCCGCCACTTCGGCTCTCAGACGCAGTACGACAATATCGCGCACAAGGGCCACCACGATCACCTGATCTGCACCGGCTGCGATAAAATTGTAGAGTTTGAAAACTGCGACATTGAGCGCCTTCAGGAAGAAGTGGCGACCCAGAACGGATTTATCATCAAAACCCACCGACTTGAGCTCTACGGCCTCTGTTCTCGCTGCCGCCATTGACGAAACCGCTTTTTTTTAGTATCATTTTGAGACAGCTTATCAATTTCAATTCCATAAGGATCCCCATGGCATTTGTATGCTCTCTCCCAACATGGCGACGGACCATGCTCTCCTCTCTCATGCTGATCGCGGTCGCCTGGATCTTCGTACCCTCCGCCCCGGCCGCCGATAAAATCACCATCTACTCCGGCCGCTCGGAACGTCTCATCAAACCGGTGCTCGATGCCTTTACGGCAAGTACCGGAATCCAGGTCGAACTGTTGTCCTCCGGCACGACGGAATTGGTCAATCGGCTGAAGGCGGAAGGCGAACGCACTTCAGCCGACCTCCTGATCACGAACGATGCCGGCAGCTTGGAGTTGGCACGGACCGCCGGCCTCCTCCGCCCCCTGAACATGCGGGAAATCGAACGGGCGATTCCATCGCAGTTTCGCGCACCGGACAATGCTTGGGTGGGTCTCTCCGGACGATTCTGGATCGTGGTCTACAACACCACAATGGTCAAGCCGGACCAAGTGAAGTCGCTCCTCGACCTCGCCGATCCAAAATGGAAAGATAAGATTGCGATTCCGAATTCTGGCAGTGAATATCTGCAAGCCGGCGTCTCGGTCATTCGCGCCACGCATGGCGAGGAGAAGACCAAACAATTCCTGCAAGGCCTCAAGACCAATGCAGATAGCCAGGTCTACCAGAAAAGCTCACAGATCGTGGATGCCGTGGCCAAGGGACAGGTCGCACTGGGCATCGTAAATCACTACTACGTCTATCGTCATCTTGCCACGCAACCCACCGCGCCGATCGCCGTGCTGATGCCGGACCAGCAAGAGGGCGGCATGGGGGCGATCATGAATGTCGCCGGTGTCGGCATCGTCAAGTCGACCAAGCACCTCGACAGTGCGAAATTGCTCGTGGAATTTCTGGTCGCTCAAGCGGGGCAGAAGTTGTTTGCCGATCTCGACAAGGAATACCCCCTCCATGCAGATGTGAAAGCAGATCCGGCGCTCGTGGACCGGAAGAGTTTCCGTGCCGCGCTGGTCCCCCTCACCAAGTTGGCGGAATTGCGCGAACCGACCCTCACACTGATCGAGCAAGTGGGTCTCCGGTAATCGAAGGAACCCACCGTGAACACGATTCGCCGCCAACTGACCTCGCCACTCCAACTCCTCGCTTTAGCCACGGCAGGCATCATCCTGCTTCCGCTCGGGTACGTCACATCACAAGCCCTCTCCGCCGATCCTGCAGTCTGGAGCCGTTTGTGGGCAACCCGTATCCCCGAGCTCCTGTTCAACACCGTCTCACTAGCCGCCAGCGTGGCAATCATCACCTTGTTTCTCGGCGTATCGACCGCCTGGCTGGTCACACGTGTGGAATTTCCCGGCCGCAGACTATGGGAGGGGGCTCTGGTCCTTCCATTGGCCATGCCCACCTATGTACTAGCCTACGTCTACTCCTACATCCTTGGGTTCGGCGGTCCCGTCGAACATGTCTGGCAGCTCCTGGCAGGGCCTCAGGCCAGGATTTTTTCTCCCCATAGTTATTGGGGTGCGACGCTGGTCATGGCGCTGGATACATTTCCCTTCGTCTATCTGCTCAGCCGGAGTGCGCTCCTCAGCATGAACGTGTCCTTCGAAGAAGTGGCGAGGGCCAGCGGCGTCTCCCGCCTCTCGACCCTCTGGCGCGTCACCCTGCCGCTGATGCGCCCTTCGATCGCTGCCGGTGTCGCGCTCGTCATTTTATATGTCGTGTCGGACTTCGGCGCGGTATCGTTGCTGCGCTACCAGACCCTCACCTATGCCGTGTTCCAGCAGATGACCGGCCGGTCCGATAATACCGCGGCGAGCATCTTGAGCCTCTTGCTGGTCGGGCTGGCACTGATCTTCCTGATCACGGAACGCTGGTTCCGGCAGAAGAGCCGGTTCTATCAGACCACCGGCCGCTACCGGGCGCCGCAACGGCAGCGTTATGGATGGCTTGGCACCGCCGCCGTCACCGGCTATCTCGGACTGATCGTCGGCGCGGCCTTCGCACTTCCTGCTGCACTCTTGATTCAATGGAGCCTGTCGCCGGAGGCCCAGGCCACTCTCGACAGCCGCTTCTTCGGATTCGTCTGGAACAGCGGCGTCCTGGCGGCCAGCGCGGCCACCGGCGGCGTCTTAATCGGCTTGCCGCTCGCCTATCTGGCGAGCCGCCGCCCGACCTTCCTGAATCTGAGCTGCCTCCAAGCTGCCTATGCCGGCTATGTGCTGCCGGGACCGGTTGCCGCCCTCGCCGTCCTCGTCCTCTTTACCAAGCTAGCCCCGGTGTTCTATGGCTCAGTCCTGATCCTGATCGTGGCCTATGTGATCCATTTTCTCCCGGCCGGACTCCAGTCTCTGGAGCCGGCGCTCCAGCAAATTACGCCGAACCTCGAAGAGGTTGCACGCACACTCGGCTTTGGAATGCGTGGGACCTGGCGCCGGGTCACTCTGCCGCTCGTGCGGAACGGATTCGTCGTCGCCTGGGTCTTGATGTTCCTGCAAACGATGAAGGAGTTGCCCGCAACCCTCTTGTTGCGGCCGGTGGGATTCGACACCCTGGCCATTCGCGTCTGGATGGAAGCGAGCGAGGAATATTTTCAACTCGCGGCCCCTTCGGCACTCTTGATCGTCGTGCTGAGCCTTCCGGCATTGGCCTTGTTAGTTTCAAAAGATTGGCGCGCAGCCTAATAGGAAGGATTGTGATTTCGTGATCTCAGACCATTCCACCGCACCAAGTCCATCCGGGGAGAGCACTTTCCAGGGTAACCTCTTTACACCGGCCTCCTCGGTCTTAGAACTGCGCCATGTGTCCTGTTCATATGAAACCGGTCGCCCCGCAGTCCAGGAGATTTCCTTCGCGGCACGGGAGGGAGAAATTCTCTGTTTACTCGGCCCCTCCGGCTGTGGCAAGACCACGATTCTGCGCGCAATTGCAGGCTTTGAACCGGTTCGTTCAGGCCAGATCTTTTTGTCCGGCCAACTCATGTCGTCGCCGGACGTGATGACCCCCACCGAAAACCGGCGGGTCGGCATGGTCTTTCAAGAATACGCACTGTTTCCCCACTTGTGCGTGCAGGACAACATCGCCTTTGGGCTCCAACAGCTCACGCGAAACATACGTGCCGCGCGGGTCCAGGAAATGCTGAGGCTCACGGGGCTGGAAGGATTCGAGCGACGCTATCCGCATGAACTCTCCGGTGGCCAGCAACAGCGGGTTGCCCTCGCTCGCGCCCTGGTCCAAAACCCCGTCGTGCTGCTGCTCGATGAGCCCTTCAGCAATCTGGACCCAGACATGGCCGGGCGCATGCGCCAGGAATTGCACGAACTGCTCCGCCGGACGAAGACGACAACCGTGCTCGTCACACACGACCATGACGAGGCGTTTGCCATGGCCGATCGGATCGCCGTACTCAACCAAGGGCGCTTGGAGCAATTCGACACCCCGGAAATGATCTACCACATGCCGGCGACGCCGTTCGTGGCCGATTTTGTCGGCCAAGCGGACTTCATTCCCGGAACCGTATCCCGCGGCATGGTCCAGACTGAGCTGGGAGAGTTTCCTGACACGATCGGGTGTAAAGATGACACGGCCGTCGTCGTCATGATCAGGCCGGACGACATTCATCTGGTGCCCACGGAAGGCGCCCGCGCTCGCGTCCTCTCCCGTCAATTCCGCGGCTCGGAGAATCTGTACACGGTCAGCCTCCCCTCCGGTCAAATCGTCCATAGCAGTCAGAGCTCTACGAGCGTATATCAAGCAGGTACAACCGTAGAGCTTCGTGTCTTGGCGACCCATACGGTGCTCTTTCGGCAGGAAAAAGTCTCTGGCTAGCTATCGCTGTCAATCCGACCGAGCACCAGGGAGCATTGACAGGCTTTTTCATGATCTGGCATTGATAGATCCTCACGACAGGTCCAACCTCACCAGGCCGTGAATCACACAGAGAAAGTGAGACCTCGCTCATGAATGCGTTACAAAACCTGGTCGATTACGGAATCATCGGCCTCTTACTGGCACTCAGCCTCTGGACAGTAGCCGTCGCCGTCGAGCGATGGCTCTTCTACCGCCGCGTCGATCTTGCCCACACCAGCGCCCCTGACTGACGCAGCGCCAGCGCAGACTGCCTCCATCGCTCAGGCACCAGCGAACGCACCGACGAAGCGCGACTATGGCTGGCTCTCAGAAGCAATCTTACGGCGGGTAGAAGAACTGAAGCGCTATCCTGCCTCGGCCAGAGCGGAACGAGCTGAAGGAAAAGTCGTGGTGAAAGCCGTGATCAACGAGGATGGAAGCATTGGCGAGATGGAAGTCTTTCAGAGCTCCGGGCATCCCGGTCTCGACAAGGCCGCGATGGACACCATGAAACAGGCAGCACCCTTTCACTTGCCTCACCCATTGGGCCAACCGCGCATGACCATCAAGATTCCCATGAGTTATCGATTGGATCGGTAAATCGAACGGGGAGCGGGAAGGATCCTGCCCATTTCAACAATCCTGCTGTTGCCAGTCTCTCAGAATCCCTTCTCGATCGAATATCAGCACATAGGCTCGGCAAAAGGATGAGCGGGCCGTACCAGCGTAGCCGGAGTTGGCGCTCCCGCGGTCAAAATACGTCCAGACTACGTGATGGTCCAACCGCTCCTCAACCTTATGGGGGGAGCCATAACGCTTCGCCACCCGCTCAGCCGTAGCTTCATTGATGCGATCTTTGAAATAGTGGGTTTCGATCTCCGAACAGGCGCCAACTGCCCCTAGGGTACAGAGAAGCAGAATGTGCTGAACGGCCCGCATCATCGATCCGGTCCTTTGACATCTGACTGCACTGGAAACCGAACACGCGTCTGCAGGCCGGAAGAGAGAAAGAGGCGGCCGTCAGCACCGACGATGATGGCTTCGATATCCGGCAGCAGTTCGACGAGTTCCATGCCTCGCTCCGGCCCCATGACAAAGATGCCCGTATCGAGTCCATCCGCCCAGACCCCTTCTTTGGCGATCACCGTCACACTTTGACAACCCCTGGCAGGCTGAAGAGTCTTCGGATCAAGTATATGATGGTACCGAACCCCGTCACGTTCGAAAAATCGTTCATAATCGCCTGCCGTTGAAATCGCTTCATTTTCCAAATCGATAAAAACAAGGACCGCTCCCTCTTTGCGGGGATGCTGAATGCCGACGGGAAACTTCCTTCCGCCCGGCAACTGTCCAAATGTTTTGATATCCCCTGAGAGCGCCACCACTCCAGCCAATGCCCCCGCCATTTTCATGGCTAACACTGCCTGATCCGCGGCATAACCCTTTCCGATCCCTCCGACATCGATCCGCATACCTGGCTTTTGAAGATAGAGGGTCTGCTCATGCAGATCGGCCCGAACCGCCTGCAGATCCACCAAGGGACGAAGCGCCGCTAACTCAGCCTCTGTCGGTATACGTTGGTCTTCGGTGACACGCCAAAGGTCGACGGCCGGACCGATGGCAATATTGAATCCACCGCCTGTTATGTCTGCTGCCTGCTGCGCACGTTGAACAACCGTCCAGGTCTCAAGACTCACAGGGACAGGCTTGATTCCTGCCGAAACATTCACGCGAGAAAGCTCGCTGCTTGGAATCCAGGTACTCAAGAGTTGCTCAAGCCGCTTCACTTCTTGGAAACCCGCATTGATTGCCCTGTTCGCGGCCTGATCGGTTGGCGCCACAGCCGTAATGGAAACCAGCGTTCCCATAAGCATCTGCGTTCGCTTCACCACCACGGAAGAAGAATCAGGCGACAGCCCAACGCACCCGAATCCCATCATCAGAACGAGGCAGAAACAGCATGAGGATGTAATTATTCGAACCATAGACCTGAGCAGCCTCCTACCTGACATCCCGTAAATGATCGCAAGGCCCACTGAACCATCATGGCAGAATTATAGGCAATATCCCGCAGGAAAGCATGCGCTTCCCCCTCCAAAAATCGTGCGCCACCCCCCTTGACAATCGAGCAACTGTCAGGATATTAATAATCGTTCTCAATTTCATTTAGATCGATTAGCACTCACAATGGTCACAACAAACGCTCCTACATCACAGGCCCATCATGGCGACGAAACACGCTGCGAGTGCGGACAGCTCATGGCCAAGGTACGGGGGCAAGGCCTTGAGCTGAAATGCAAACGCTGCAAACGGATTGTTATCATCCCCTTCACCGCCATAGAGGGCTGGACGGATCTCCCGTCCAGTACCGCATCATGAAAGGAGGCTTTCGTTCATCGTCCCGTACGAACTGTCACTATGGAACATCAACACGACCAGAGACCGCCGAGTCCCGAGTCAGACCACAACCCTACTCACCGTGGAGGATACCGATGAAGATCAGGTCAATCCTCGGGGCTCTTATCATCGCCAGCTTGCCGGTCATGCCGGCTTTGGCAGAGAACATGACCCCGGAGGACATTAAGAAGCTCGTCGACGAAGCCGTTAACAAACGGATGCAGGAACATGAACGCCGGGAAAGTCCCATGGAACGAGCCATGGAAAAGAAAGAAGGGCAAGCAGACGCCGTCCAATACCCCACCGCGACCGGACCGATGACCGATATCAGGGTCGAGCGGAAGGGAGAAGAGAAGGTCGCCTTAGGCTTCGGTTCAACCGGGTCAGGAAAACTGATCTATGCCAAGCCCTTCTTGAGCGCCCCGAAAGCCACAGTCGGTGGCTACGCCGACGTCATGTACAACAACCTATCGCGTCAGAACCTGGACAATCCCAGCCGCCATAGTTTCGGACAGCAGCGGATGGTGCCCTTCATCTATGCGGACATTACCGACCACATCAAGTTTGCCACGGAAATCGAGATTGAGCGCGGAGGAATGAATGCCCCGCAGGGACCAAGCACGACAAGCTCGGGCGGTAACGTAAACAGCGTGTCGTTCGGCGACGGTTCAATGCAGATCGAGTTCGCGCAAATAGACTATCTGGTCCACGAGGCCGTCAATCTCCGTGCCGGTATCCTCCTGATGCCGGTGGGCAAATTCAATTTGCTGCACGATTCACCATTGAACGACCTCGTAGATCGGCCGATGGTCTCCAGAATCATCATCCCCAGCACCTGGTTTGAATCGGGCGCCGGTATCTACGGCACCCTCTATCCTTCCTCCCTGTCTAAGCTGGACTATGAAGTCTACGCGGTCAACGGTATGAGCCAGACCGCAGGCGCCATCACCGACTTGGGAGTGCGAAATGCGCGCGGGAGCGTCTCTCGGGATCGCGACGACAACAAGGCCGTCGTCGGTCGCCTTGCCTTCAGCCCGATGCTCGGGATTGAAGTGGCAGGGTCCGGTTATCATGGTGCATACAAGCCCTCCGCCGGGGCCATCGGAACCGGAAGGATCAGCATCTTCGCCCTCGACTGGACTCTCCAGAAGGGCCCCTTCGAAGTGATCGGAGAATCGGCCTGGACCAGAATCAGTAATAACAATGCGACCGGGGCTACCGGTAACGGTATCGGCCCGGCCGGCATGCAGGGCTACTACATTCAAGGAAACTACCATTTCATGCCGGACTTCCTAAAGAAATGGGCCCCCAGCCATTTCTCAGATGCCTCGACCTTCACCGCAGTTGTACGCTGGGAACAGGTCGATACCGATACCGACAATCGCACTAGCAAGGCGCCGAATACGGTGGGACATCGACGAGAGTTGGAACGGTTGACGCTCGGTTTGAACTTCAGGCCGATTGAAGACACCGTCTTCAAGTTCGACTGGCAGTTCAATACACAGAAAAATGCAACAGGCCTAGTCAACGCTGGAGACCTTGGCAGCGCAAATAGCCCGATGAATGGGAACGGGTTCCTGATTCAAGCAGCGACATACTTCTAGATATCATGGGTACTCCCCACCACCCTGGTGGGGAGCACCAGACAGGATTGGATTTTTCATGTATCTTATGCGGCTCTGCCTCCTCATCATGACCGGCCTCCTGGCAGCCTGTGCCTCCACGAGCGGCATGCAGCAGCGATTTGCCGTCTGCAGCTATGACCATGCCTGGGAAGCGGCCCTTGAGGCCGTGAAAGATCGCGCGATCAACACGAAGGATAAGGACGCCGGTCTGATCGTGACCGGCTGGCTGGAAATCCCGATGCCGGGACGGACCTTTGGTGCCCTCCAACGCGACGTGGGGGACAGCAAAGATCGGTCCCGTATTACGCTTTCGGTCAAACGGCTCGACGACGTGACAAAGATCAGTTTTGTAGAAGAACGGCAACGGTGGGCATTCCGGGGCGGCTCTCGTCTCTTTGGCTGGGCCTCGACAGACCCGTCCGACGACGTCATGCGTGACGTGCAGAATCGCCTAGATGCCAAGCTGAAGGAGCACGGATGTTCACTAACCTGAGTGCGTACCGCACCATTGTCATTGTTGGCTTATTCACATTTTCACCATTTCCAGCCCTGGCTGGTGAGAAAATCTGGGATAACGAATTGCGACGCTATGTCACAGAAGACGACTTTAAATACGAAGAATTCATGACGGAAGAACAAGCCCTGAAAACTGTCATGCCAAAATCTCAGCAGATTCGCAAGGAAATGATCCGGCTCACCGCGGAGAAAAAAGAGCTGATCGAACAGCGGATCGGATGGAAGTTTCCGGAAGATTCGTTCGAACTCTACATCGGTCAAACCGGCGATAAGATCGACGGCTATGCCATGGTGCACAATACTATCGGTAAATATAAGCCCATGACCTACATGGTCGGAGTCGATGCCAAGGGTACCTGCACCGATGTGGAACTCCTCGTATTTCGGGACGCCAAAGGCAGTGAAGTCAGGACAAAGCGTTTCAACGCTCAATACGACGGCAAAACGGTGACGGACCCGATTCGGATCAATAAGGATATCATCAACATCAGCGGAGCGACCATGTCCGTTCGCTCCATGAGCGCCGGCGTCAAGCGAGTCCTCGTCCTCGTGGATGAGTTTTATTTGAAACCGGCAGGGTTGGGCAGCGATACGGTCGCAACCCGCAAGAGTGACAAGGGCTTTTTCACCTCAATATTCGGCAACTAAGAGAAGAGGACCGAGCGTCCCACTATGAAAAATTTCAATCAGCGATTCAAACTTCGTGATTCCGACCGCCATATCAGAATGCTCTATACGCAGTTCTTGCTGCTGATGTTGATCGGGTTTTTATTTTCATTCTTTTGGGCCCATAGCATGACGAGCTTATCTCCTCAGGGCATTGCCGACCATTACCGCGGATCGGATGCCACCTTCGGCGAACCGATGTCGTTCCGTGAATTGGCCGAGATCACCCACTTCCATTTGTTTACCATGCCGGTGGTGTTCATGATTCTCGTCCATGTCCTGTTTCTGACCAACGCCAGCCCCGCCATGAAAGTATGGCTCTCATGGCTGTCCTTCGCCGGAGTGGGGCTCGATCTCCTGTCTCCTTGGCTCATCAGCTATGTCTCGCCTATCTTCGTGTTGACCATGCTGACCGGCGATACCCTCATGATGGTGACCTTTCTCATCATGATGTGGATTCCCCTGTATGAAATGTGGATTTTGAAACAGCCGCTCATGTCCGGCAAACGCCCAGACCCGACATGACCGGGTAGCAGCGCGCGCACAGCCTATCTCGGCCAGAGGTTTTTCACCCAGAGCCCAAGATCACGAGAGTGGTCTTGGGCTTTGTGTTTTCCATGGAGAAACGACGATGGAACAGCGGATCTGTGAACATGTCCACCCTGGGATCTTCACAATACTGGCCATGCTCAGAAAAATAGACCGCCTCTGTCTTCCGATCGCCTCACGCCGTGACGTTGAAAGCATCCTCGTCCGGCAAGTCAGTCAGGAGTTGGATCGGGCACTTCCCTGGCAAGCAGGCCACGGGCGCCGCACAGCGGCGATCGCTCTGTTGATTGGACAAGCCGTCGGCCTCGCTCACGACGAGTTACACCAGCTCAAGCTCGCCGCGTTGCTGCATGATATCGGGATCCTGATGCTCCCGCCCCACTTCGCAGAAATCCAGGACCCACTTGAGCCCGAGTCCTACGTCGCCATTCAGAACCATTCCAGGCTGGGTGCGATACTCCTTGAACCGTTCTCATTCTTGAGTGAGGCCTCCATTCTCATTGCGCATCACCATGAACGATGGGACGGCTCCGGGTACCCCTATGGCATCAGGGGTCGATTCATCCCGCTTGGAGCCAGGATTCTTTCGATCGCCGACGCCTTTGACGCTATTCATGTGCCGAACGTCTGCTGCCTCTCACAGCGCCAGACCGTTGCGTTACGAATGATACGCGTTTCTGCAGGCAGTCAATTCGACTCTGAGTTGGTGGAGGTATTCGTGAGGTCTTTGAACGGCATGCCGAGGAGCATCGTGCAAGAGTAACCGAGATCTATTGCGAAGCACCGTGGCCGGTGCCCGACACACCGGCAACGGAGTGGGAGTTGTGCCCTCCCACTTCACGGGCGGGGGTCCTCACGTCCTCCTGAGACCCCCCGCCCTCTCTTTCATGCAGAAATATAGAATTGTGCCGGCTAGTGGAGAACAAACGAAGCGCGCAGCTACTTCTTGATCTGCTCGGCGAGATACCGGTCGAGTCCCACTTGATCGATCGCCCGGAGCTGGGTCTCAAACCAATCGACATGCTCCTCCGAGTCGATCACCATATCTTCCATCAAGTGGCGGGTGGTGAAATCTCCAACCTTGGCGCAATGGACAATGGCTTTTCTGAGGGACTCGACATCTTCACGTTCAAACCCCAGATCTGCCTTGAATAGGTCCTTCACCGTGCGCCCCGCCCCCACCTGATCGAGATGCGCGACATCCGGGATCCCGTCTAGATAGAGAATATGATCGATCAGACCGGAAGAATGACTGACTTCCTCTTGCGCCAAATGGCTGAAGTGTTCATGCAGCCGCTCATAACCCCAATTCTTACACATGGCCGCATGCAGCAGGTATTGATGTACCGCCGTCAGCTCCGACTTCAAGACCTGATTGAGGAACTCGACGACGCCTTCTTTGGCTTTCATGGTCGCCCTCAGCTCTCTTTCTTGATCTGTTCGGCGAGATAGTTCTCCAGGCTGACTTGCTTGATCGTTTCCATCTGCGTTTCGATCCAGTCGATATGGACATCGACGTCTTTTGCCATATCTTCGAACATATGGCGGGTCGTGAAATCCAGAACCTTCGTGCAATGGACGATGCCTTCGTTCAGCAATGTCAGCATTTCCTGCTCAGCCTTGAGATCGAGCTTGAGCTGCTCAGGAACCGTTTCCCCCACCTGAACGGCATTCATGCGTTGCACGTTCGGCACACCCTCCAGATAGAGGATATGCCCGATGAGTTCATCGGCATCCTTCATCTCGTCGATGCTGCGCTCACGCACTTTATGCTGGAGCCGCTCATAGCCCCAGTTCTCACACATCTTGGCATGGACGAAGTATTGATTGATCGCGGTCAGATCTGCGGTCAGCACCTTATTCAGAACATTGACGACACCCTCTTTTGCTTTCATAGTTTCTCCCCTTTCTTAAGTTGGCTTGGCCCTCATCGTTAGGGGCGCGCAGATGGGTCATCCGAGCCGAAGGCTCATGCAGAACACATAGGTTCATTATCGGCACCGGCTGACCATTCGTCAACCGAGCGGCGGGCGACGAGGCCGTTCAACAGCCTGCACCGATGACATGTCTGTTCACGGTCGATTCAATCGAGGAAGCGAAAAATTGGGAAATACTAGCAGTAGATCGAAATGGCGTGAACGAGGCTTACCCGGCCTCGCGATAACCGCATGCTTCGTCGCGGCATTGGACGCTTCGCCCGACTTGCTTCGTCACTTTTTCAATGAGGAACGGGGCGCTGCAGGTCGGGCAGGCCTTGTTGATCGGACGATCCCACATGGCATATTCGCATGCCGGATATTTACTGCAGGCAAAAAATGCCCGCGCGCCCTTCTTGGTGCGCTTCTGCACAAGATCGCCACCGCAGCCGGGCTGTGGGCATTTCACGCCCAGCGCAAGCGGCTTGGTCGTCTTACATTCCGGGTACGCAGAGCAAGCAATGAACTTGCCAAATCGCCCGGTCTTCACCACCATTGGACTACTGCATTTCTCGCACTTCTCATCCGTCGTCAACTCGATCTTCGGGACGATCTTAATAGTGCCATCCTCGAGCTTCTCGAAGTTCTGCGTATTCTTGCAGGGCGGCTTGTCCTTGTAAGCAGGGCAGGCGAGAAACTTTCCATTCCGCCCCCACTTAATCTCCATCATCTTGCCGCACTTCTCGCAGGGAAGATCCGTCGGTGGCTCCACCGTGTCCTTGGGGCCGGGAATGGCCTTCGCCTTTTCCAGATCCGTGGTGAAGGTCCCGTAAAACTCCCGCACGGCCGTCACCCAGGGTTTGTTGCCTTCTTCGACTGCGTCCAACTCCTCCTCCATGTGCGAGGTGAAGTCGACGTTGATCAGATCCGGGAATCCCTTCAGCAGGAAATCGTTGACGGTCCTCCCGGTTTCAGTAGGGCCGAACCGCCCATCCACCTTCTCGGCATATTTGCGATCCTGAATCGTGGAAATAATGCTCGCGTACGTGGATGGCCGACCGATACCTTTTTCTTCCAATTCTTTAATCAGCAACGCTTCGTTATACCGGGGCGGCGGCTGAGTGAAATGCTGTTTCGAGAGGACGCCCGGAACCGTCTGCCCCTCCAACGACACCAGCTGTAACTTCTCTCCCTCGTTCAGCATCGGCAACTGACGTTCCGCCTCGTCCTCAACCTCCTGCTCGCCTTTTTGCTTCTGTGCGAGCAACTCCTTATCGACGCCCTCCATATAAACGATCGTATGGCCGGGAAACTTCACGACAGTACCGGTCGAGCGGAAGAGAAACTTCTCCTTCGTCTTGACGGGGCTTGAGTCGACGCGAGTCACGTCGAAGATCGCGGGAACCATCTGCGAGGCAATAAATCGATTCCAGATCAATTGGTACAGCCGATACACATCCAGCTCTAAGTACTGCTTGATCGATTCCGGGTCACGGGACGCCGACGTGGGGCGAATCGCTTCATGTGCTTCTTGCGCCGCTTTCTGCGTTTTATACAGGTTCGGCGTGGCGGGCAAATACTCGGCCCCGAACCGCTCCTGGATCACCTGCCGCGCTTCGTTCATCGCCTCGGTCGAGATACGCGGAGAGTCGGTTCTCATGTAGGTGATGAGACCGGTCTGGCCCTCCGCACCGATTTCAATACCTTCGTAAAGCTTCTGCGCCAACGTCATAGTTTTCTTCGACGAAAAATGCAGCTTGCGCGCCGCTTCCTGTTGCAGGCGGCTGGTGATGAATGGGGCGACCGGATTCCGTTTCTTTTCTTTTCGCTCAATCGAATCGACGACAAACTCTTTCCCCTGGATGGCATCGACAATGCGCTGCGCGTCGGTCGCGGTCTCAATCGATGCGTCCTGTCCATTGATCTTCTGCAGCTTGGCGTCGAACGACGGAGGGTTGGTCCCCGACAACAGCACGGCAATCGACCAATACTCTTCCGCCCGAAACGCTTCTCGTTCCTGTTCCCGTTCGCAAATCAATCGCATCGCCACAGATTGAACCCGACCCATGCTGAGTCCGCGCCGTACCTTAGTCCAGAGCAATTGGCTGCCTTGATACCCGACGATCCGATCCAGCACCCGGCGGGCCTGCTGCGCGTTCACCAGTTTCATATCGACCTGCCCAGGCGACTGCAGTGCGCGTTTGATGGCCGATTCCGTGATTTCATTGAAGAGGACCCGGAACACCTTACCCTCTGGTTGGTCCTTCGATTTAGACTTGGATTTGGACTTAGACTTTGATTTAGGCTTCTCGAGCAATTCCTGTTCGAGATGCCAGGCGATGGCTTCGCCTTCTCGATCGGGGTCCGACGCAAGAAACACCTTGTCGGCCTCTTCCGCCTTTTTCTTGATGTCGGCCAAGACCTTTGACTTCCCCTTGATCGTCACATATTGGGGCTCGAAGTCGTGCTCCAAATCGACCCCAAGCTTGCTGGTGGGAAGATCTTTAATATGTCCGACCGAGGCCATGACGGTATACCCACGCCCCAGATACTTACTGATGGTGCGTGCTTTCGTCGGGGACTCGACAATGATGAGTGACTTGGACATGAAGACTCCGATTCGCTACGAGGGTGACCCTCTCATCCGTATCAAATAATGCAAATCCGTGCAACTGTTCGACGATTATTTCTGAATGTAGCGTTGCCCCGGCAGTTGCTTGACTCGCAGTCGAAGCTCCAGGGACAAGAGCGAAGCCATCACAACGGATACCGACAGCCCGGTGGAGGCAATCACGTCGTCCACGGTGAGCGGATCGTACGATAAGGCATCATACACTAGCTGTTCTTCTTTACCCAACTGATCGCTGGGCCCCTTCTTCGGCTGAGCAGGTTGCAGACGCAATCGTAGCGCCGGCTCCAGCTGCGGCAGCACCGCATCGATAACATCCTGCGCTCGCTCGATCAAGGCCGCACCATCTTTGAGCAAGGCGTTCGTCCCGCGACTGGTGTCTTGCTTCACAAAACCAGGAACCGCAAAGACCTCCCGACCTTGCTCAGCAGCCAGTCTCGCGGTAATCAACGACCCACTGTTGATGGCCGCCTCTGTGACGATCACCCCCAGGGACAGACCGCTGATGATACGATTTCGCCGTGGAAAATGGTGGCTATGGGGAGGCGCGCCCACCGGCGCCTCAGACAGGATGGCCCCGCGCTCCTCAATCTGTTTGCGCAATCGGTCATGTTCCGGCGGATAGGTTCGATCGATCCCGCAACCGAGAACAGCAACAGTGCGCCCCTGCGCGGCGAGGGCGCCACGGTGAGCTGCGGCATCGACACCACGCGCAAGACCGCTCACCACCGTCATCCCCGCTGCCGCCAAATCGTGGCTGAGCTCTTCGGTCATGGCACGCCCGGCAGCTGTTGCCCGCCTGGCGCCGACAATAGCGATCGCCAGCTCATCCTGCTCCGTCAATGTGCCGGTGATATACAAGAGGGGCGGAGGGTCCGCAATCATCTTCAGCCGCGCGGGATAGTTGGCATCCAAGAAGCACCGGACTTCGATCCGGCCATGCTCGATCCTCTTGAGCTCCTGCTCGACGTTCCGGCAGACCTTGCTCTGAGGTCCTCGCCGTATCGCATCCGCCAGCTCGGGGCTACAGCCACCACCGATCAAGTCATCACGGGAAGCCGACAGGACCGCATCGGGAGAATGCCAAACTCGAATCAACTTGAGAGCTGTGACGTCCCCCACCCCCTCGATAGCCAAGAGGCGAAGCCACGGCTCTAACCGCGTCCTGGTCATCGGCTGGCCCGAAGAAGGCAGGGAGACCTCAGCCGAGGAGTCCGCACGTGCAGGCTGGCTAGAAGGCAACATAGGCCTCGTCGCACGGAAAACTGCAATCGTTACAGCACTGCGAGATCGTACTGCTCCAGATGCAAATGTTCGTCCGGCATAACAATGATTTTCGCGGCGCACTCACGCTCCACAGCCTCAAGACCAGGCCGCTCTTCATCTTGCAGCAGCCCGACGACCGAAGGATGGGCGCCGACGACAATCTTCTGCGTCTCGGGACCGCTGCCGATTCGACGGACATCACGGAAGATCTCATAGACGACTGTGGTCGGAGACTTCGTATAACCCCGCCCTTCGCAATAGTGACAGGGCTCTGAGAGCGAGCGCAGGAGGTCCTCTCGCACCCGTTCACGAGAAATTTCAATCAGCCCCAGGTCTGAAATCCGAGACACTCTGGTGCGGGCCTTGTCTGTGGACATCGCATCAAGCAACGCGTGATAGACCTTATCGCGATTTTTCTCCCGCTCCATGTCGATGAAGTCGACGATGATGATTCCGCCGATCCCGCGCAACTTCATTTGATAGGCCACTTCTTTCGCGGCCTCTAGATTGTTCCGGAGAATGGTCTCCTCCTGATCGCGCTTCCCGACAAACCGGCCGGTATTGACGTCGATGACGGTCATCGCTTCCGTATGGTCGATCACGAGATGCCCGCCGGATTTGAGCCAGACTTTGCGGCTGAGCGCCCGCGCCATTTCCTGCTCTACGCCCAAATGATCGAACAGGCTTTCCTCTTTGTCGTAGAAGTGAATGCGCGAGGTCTGTTCGGGCGAGAAGCGCTGCACGAAGTCACGGACGGCCTGATATTCCTCCCGCGAATCGATCCAGAGCCGATCGACTTTCTTCCCGAACAGATCGCGCACGACGCGGAAACTCAAGCTCAAATCGGCATGGAGCAACGCCGGGGCCCCCTTCTGCTCGCGCTTCGACAGAATGTCCTGCCAC
>SWDR01000031.1:127230-188716 GCA_005116815.1 Nitrospira sp.
CGATCGCAATTCGTCTTCTTTGACCCCTTCGCTCACCGTACGGACAATGTACCCACAGCCGGGATGCCGGACGCGCTTCATAATATCCTTGAGCCTGGCGCGCTCCTCGTCACGGGCGATACGGCGAGACACGCCGATGTGCTCGACGTTTGGCATAAAGACGAGATACCGGCCCGGGAGCGACACATAGGTCGTGACCCGTGAACCCTTGGTGCCGATAGGTCCCTTGGAGATCTGCACCATCAGCTCCTGCCCTTCACTCAGCAACTGCTCGATCGGCTTGGAGCTTTGACGGCGGGGGCCCAGCATATCCCCGTCTTTGTCGGCATCCTTGTCGTCCTCATCCGCATCGACAAGCGTGTCGCCCGGCTCGGAGTCCAACGACAGATCCGACACATGCATGAAGGCCGCCTTCTCAAGGCCGATATCCACAAAGGCCGCCTGCATGCCAGGCAACACCTTCGCGACTTTTCCTTTATAAATATTCCCGACGAAGTCCTTGTGTTTGGCGCGATCTCCGAAGAGATCCGTCACGACTCCGCCGTCCAAGACCGCCACGCGAGTTTCCTCGCGTGCGACTGTAATGGCAATTTCTACTCCCATACCCACCCCTTCCATTCAGGAGAACCGTCGAGCCGATGTCCAGGACGAACGCGGGGAAATCCCCAGGTTCCGTCCCCCACTCGACACCTCATCGGCTGACGGTCCACACCAGACATAATATTTTCACTTGCCTCGATCCCGATCGATTCGAGACCGCACAATCACCCGCTCACTAAAAAAAACTTAATCGACGGCGTTTGACGTTCAGAAGCAGGCCAAGCGACGCCATCGTCATAATCGTCGCGCTCCCGCCATAACTCATGAGCGGAAGGGGAATACCCACAATGGGAAACATTCCCGCCGTCATCCCAATATTGACCACCACACAAAAACACAACATGCAGATGATCCCGACCGCCAGCAGCGCCCCGAGCTGATCCTTCGCGCGCGCGACAATTTCCAATGACAGCCAGATCAACGTCACAAACAAGATCAAGAGCGCCAACACTCCGAGAAATCCCCATTCCTCGGCAAACACAGAAAAGACAAAGTCCGTGTGCCCCTCGGGCAAAAACTTCAATTGGCTTTGGGTCCCTCCGTAGAGGCCCTTCCCTGTCAGCTCTCCCGCGCCAATGGCAATTCTCGATTGGAGTGCATGGTATCCCTTGCCTCCAGGATCGTAGGCCGGATCGACAAAGGCCATAATGCGCTGCCGCTGATAATCATGCAATGACCCCCACATCATCTCCCAGGCAAAGGGAAATAACATCAGCGAAAACAGGAGGATCACACCCAATGCCTTCGACCGCATCCCCACCATCAATAACATCGCGGCATAGACCGCCAAGAAGCTCAATCCGCTCCCAAGGTCCGGCTGCTTCAAAATCAGGAGCAGTCCCGGCAAGACCAATAGCCCGGGGAGCACCACTCGCTGAAGCCAACCGACTCGTGGGGCCTTTGAATAGTAGTGCGCCAAGGTCACAATGAGCACCAGCTTCGCGAACTCCGATGGCTGGAACGCGAAGGGCCCCATCGGAATCCACCGTTGCGCACCCCGGCTGCTTTTCCCCTCAAACAGTACCACTGCCAGCAGGACCAGGATGATGGCATAGGCAGGATACGCTAACCGGGCGATTCGATGATAGTCCGAGAGCCACATCACCAGAAATGCGATCGTGCCGAGCAGGATCCACACGATCTGTTTGGCATAAAACGGGAACGCCACGCCTTGGTCGTGCGTCACGCTATAAATCGACAGGACGCCGACCCCCAGGATGACAAAGATCAGCCCGATAAAACGGAAGTCGAAATTGTCGAAGCCCCGGCTATTGATCACCCGATCGATCATCTCGTGTCCTGTCCTCCGGCATCTGCTTCCCGCGCCACGGCGCCATCAGGCACAACGGCAGGAGCTGGGAGATTCAATTTCACATAGGTCTCGATCAGCACTTTGGCGAGGGGAGCCGAGGCGGACCCTCCGTGGCCCATATGTTCACCCAGTACCGCAACGGCGATCGTGGGTGCGTCGACCGGGGCGAAGGCCACAAACCAGGCATGATCGCGGAACTTCTTCGGGATATCCTTCTCCGCCCTCTTCTCTTTGCTCAAAGCCGTCGTCTGAGCCGTACCGGTCTTTCCCCCAATGGTCACCAACGCCGACTTCGCCCGCGTGGCCGTGCCCTCTGTCACCACCCCGGCCAACGCCTCTTTGATCAATGGCAAGATTTCAGGCCTCAGCTTCAAGGTGCGCTTAGGGACCGCAGGTCTTTCCTCAAGCGCTCCGGTCGCCCGATCCATCACCGCCCTGACCAATCGCGGACGAAAGGTCACGCCGTCGTTTGCGACCGTGCCGATCAAACTCGCCATCTGGAGCGGCGTCACGTTGACATAACCCTGTCCAATCGATGCCGAGATCGTTTCGCCAGGCAACCAGGGCTCATTCTTGGCTTTCTGCTTCCAAGCCGAAGAAGGCACGATTCCAATCCGTTCTGACGGCAGCTCGATCCCCGTCTCCTCACCCAACCCAAACATATGGGCGAAGGAGGCCATCGTCTCAATCCCCATCCGCTGGCCGACCGTGTAGAAATACACATCGCACGATTGTATCAGCGCGCGCCGGAGATCGACCGAACCATGCCCACCGGCCTTCCAGTCGTGATAGAGCCGCCGGCCGAACTGATATCCTCCATTACAATGGATCGTCGTCGACGGCGTGACCGTATTGGACTCTAATGCTGCTGCGGCCATCATCACTTTGAAGACTGAACCAGGCGGGTACTGGCCTTGCGAGGCGCGATTGTTCAATGGGCGCCCTTCGTTTTGCACAATCTCAGCCCATTGTTTCGGCGTGAGTTCCCGCGAAAGGACATTCGGATCGAAACCGGGACGGCTGGCCATGGCCAAGACATCTCCTGTCCTGGGGTCAAGCGCGACAATCGCACCAGACTCCTCCCCTAAGAGGCTTTCCGCCACCTTTTGCAGCCGCACATCGATCGTGAGGTATAGATTATCCCCGGCATGGGCCTGCTCCACAACCACGGTTCGTTTCTCGTGGCCTAACGCATCAACTTCAATACTTTTCTGCCCGGCCTGCCCGCGCACGAGCCGGTCGAAAAATTTCTCCACGCCATATTGGCCAACAATGCTGCCCTGGTGCAGGTCGGCAAACTCAGGTTTCTCTAACTGTTCGGGCGAGACTTCCCCGACGTACCCCAACAGATGCGAGGCCGTGACGCCACCGGGGTAGTTCCGCTGCGATTCGACTTGCACCATCACGCCCGGCAAATCCAGACGGTGCGATTCGATGAGCGTCGCCTCACGCAAAGACAAACGGTCCTTCACCTTGCGCGGCAGTTGTTTGCTGCCGCGAGCCGTCAGCTTCTTCCTCACGAGGGCCTCGTCCAGGCCCAAGAGATTGGTCAGTTGCTCGATGAGCAGCTCGCGATTCTTGACGTCTTCAAGCGAGACATAGAGGGTAAAACTGGGGACATTGTTCGCCAGCAACACTCCGTTGCGATCGTAGATCAGGCCTCGCGCCGGCTCCATGATGACGGAACGTGTACGGTTGTTCTCGGAGAGATCGCGGTAGTAGGGACCTTCACGAATCTGCAAATGCCAGAGTCGTAACGCCAATAAAGCCACGACGAGCAACAGCCCAACGCGCAGGATAATCAGCCGGCGTTGGAGCTCACCAAGTTCAGAATCGTGCAGACCAGCTGTTGCCATGACTCACAATCACTATTCCAGCACATCCATCAAAGAGACGGGTTATTCGGTTCTCAGACGGGTCACATCGAATCGTTGGGAGAGCAGCCAATAGAGCCCCGCCCCAACCGCTCCGTCAAAACAAGCCTGCGGCAGGACGATCGACTCCACGATCCCCCACATTTGAGACATGTCGATATTTTTGAAATTGGCCAAGGCCAGCAACCCACTCGCCACGGACACCAGCAGCAACCCCACACCCAACGAGATCGACGTCACCTGCGACACCTGCCTCCCCAAGAACCCGGCCAAGAGCCCAACGCCCCCGTACGTGAGAAGACTGAGCCAGAGTTCGCCGGCCGAAAACAGGCTCAGCACCCATCCGATCGCGAGCCCCAGGAGAAGGCCTTCCATTTCACCGGCGAACAGCCCGATAAACACGGCAGTCACAAGCCCAAGATCCGGCTTGATATTCCACACACTCACATGGTGCAACACCGTTGTTTGCAGGGGAACGAGCAGGAGGACCAACGTCAGATAGAAGAAAAATTTCATGGCGCCGGCTTTCCGGGAAGATCCATTCCTCCCATCGCCTTTGTCGACTGTCCATACGATGCCTGAATCACCAACACTTCCTCGACCCGACCGACATCGACTTCCGGCATGAGCTCAGCCGATTGAAACAATGCGCCTTCCTGCTTGTCGATATGCGTAATCGTTCCGAGCGCGAGGCCGCGCGGAAAACCTCCAACCAGGCCCGACGTTACAACCCGATCACCGTCTCGAAGCGTCGAGAGCAATGGAATATATTTCAGCTGGGCCAGCCCCTGCTGGGTCCCTTCCACAATGCCTTCGTCTCTCGTCCGCTGAATGAGACCGGCGATAGCGTTGTTCGGATCCGTGATCAAAAGCACCACCGAGGATGCTCCCGTCGTTTTCACCACGCGCCCGACGACTCCCGCTGGCGTGATCACCCCCATGTCCGGCTTGATTCCGTCGCTCTCGCCTTTATTGAGGATGATAGCACGATAGCGATTGGTGGCATCACGCCCGATGACTTGCGCAGCCACCATGGCCGGAAGCGCTTGCTCCTTAAATTGCAGCAAGGCCGTCAAACGTTCAGTGGCGGCAGCCGACTCGCGCAACTGGCTGTTTTGCCCGCGCAACGACTCAATATCTTTCCGTAATTGCTGATTTTCCTCCCGGACCCCCTGCAACGCCACATACTGCTGCCACCGATCGGCGATGCCCGAATCGATCGATGCAACGGCCTCAAGCGGAACACGCACGACGTGTCCGACTGGCCCATCCAGATATTGCAAGAGTCCTTGGATTTGACCGGGAAGCAGGAAAAGCACCGCCACGAGCAGTGCGAAGCAGGCAAACGCCAGACGTCTGGCACCGGAGGAAAAACGAGAGTTTACCATCCACATAAGGAAGTGAGGGATGGAACCTTATCGGTACGTATTGGCCTGGGACATGACAGACACTTTGGCAAGCAGATCCAGCTCATCGAGGATTTTCCCGACTCCCAACACGACAGAAGTCAGGGGATCGTCCACGGTGATGATCGGCAGATTCGTTTCCTCTCGAAAGCGCGTATCCATGCCCTTGAGCAGAGATCCCCCACCCGTGAGAACGATGCCACGATCGATAATGTCCCCCGCCAACTCCGGCGGGGTATTCTCCAGTGCCACTTTAATCGCGTTGACGATTGTCCCGATCGGCTCCTGCAACGCTTCACGAATTTCCGAGTCATCCACCACCAACGTGCGGGGGATTCCGGAAATCAAGTCGCGCCCCTTGATCATCATGGTCTTGCGTTCCTCAAAGGGATAGGCGGATCCGATTTCGAACTTGATCCGCTCCGCCATATGTTCACCGATGAGGAGATTGTACTTCTTCTTAATGTAATTCATGATTGCATCGTCCATGCGATCGCCTGCCACTTTCACGGACTCGCTATAGACGATCCCACCGAGCGAAATCACGGCGATATCGGTCGTGCCGCCGCCGATATCGACCACCATGTTGCCGGAGGGCTCGGTGATCGGAAGACCCGCACCGATCGCCGCCGCCACCGGCTCTTCGATCAGATATACTTCGCGGGCTCCGGCCAATTCGGCCGAATCACGAACCGCCCGCTGCTCGACCTGCGTGATACGCGACGGCACACCGATAATGATGCGCGGACGGACAAACGCACTGCGATTGTGCGCTTTCTGAATAAACCGCTTCAACATCTGCTCGGCCATTTCGAAATCGGCGATCACGCCTTCTTTCATCGGCCGCACCGCAATAATGTTGCCGGGCGTGCGCCCCAACATGCGCTTCGCTTCCGTGCCGACCGCAAGTACTCGTTCGGTTTTTTTCTCAACCGCGACGACCGAGGGTTCGTTCAGGACGATCCCTTTCCCATGCACATACACGAGGGTCGACGCCGTCCCCAGATCGATGGCCAGGTCGTTTGAGAACCACCCGAAGATGTCACTTGCAAAGCCCACGATTGCTCTCCCTTCCCCTCAACCTCTGACTGCGCGCTCAGTCGGGCAACGCCAGTCGACCCGCATCTAAGACCTGAGTGCCGGCTATCTCGTCACCAAGACGCCGCCCCTGTTCGTTCCCAATGATCAAGACCCCTTCGAGCGCCATAATCGCGACCGATACAATCCATCCCACATACGGGACGGCAAAAGCTAATTGCGCGACGGCAAAGGGCAAATTGCGAATAATGGATTCCCGAAACCCTGCAGACTCACGCCGATCTGGAAGCACCGTCTGGAGACCGATCAACCGTTTCCCGATACTGCGCCCGCCGGCAAATCCATCAGCAATCAGTATATACGCCAATCCTGCAAGAAAACCTACTGGCACGATCATTTGATCGGCTGCTGCGACGATGAATACATCGATGAGCTTGGCAATACCTCGGTTCAGGACCTGCGCCTTCGGATAGATCCCAGCACCGGTTGAATGACCCCCGCGAACCTCCTCGGCCAAGTGCTCTCCTTACAATTAGTGGCAAAGTATAACAAATCAGACTACCTAGCACAAACAAAGACCACTCTCCCGCAGATCGTCATGACGAATGCGACGCCGGGCCTTCACGGACAGAGACTGCTGCTCAATCGTGAGATCCCAACACTGGAAGCGCAGTCGTCCCTTGCCTTTACACAGATCCCTGAGTACAATCCGTTTCTACGAACTTTCCGAGGAGTTGTCATGATCAAATTGATGCGTGAAGCGTCCCATAGTTATCCCTGGCTCCTCAAGTCCATCATGGGGATTATCGCCCTCGCCTTCGTTATCACCATGGGCTGGTGGGGATTTGGCGAACAGTCCGGCGCCGTCGTGGCCTCAGTCGGAGACCTCACCATATCCCGTGACGAGTTTCGACGGGCCTACGAAAATACCTACCGCTTCTACAAAGATAAAGTTCCCGGAGAGTTCAAGGACGAAACGATTAAGCAGTTTGTTGTGGATCAACTCATCGATAATCGAACCTGGCTTATCGCGGCCAAAAACATGGGCCTCACCGTGGCGAACGAAGATCTGCGCGAAGTCATCATGCAGATCCCCGACTTTCAAAAAAATGGCGCATTTGATCCGGAAGTCTACCAACGACTCCTGGCAGCGAACCATCTGACGCCCGCGATATTTGAAGCCATGGAAGCGAAAGAAGTGCTGAGCAACAAAGCCCGGCTGGTCATCCGCGACGCCGTAGCCCTGACCCCTGCCGAACTTGCCGAGGCACAGGCCCTCACTGTGCGGCAAACGGAATCGGACCCGGCAAAGGCCGCCGCAGCCAAGGACCGTGCGTTACAGGACGTCCTCTTTCAAAAGCAACAACGCGCGCTGATGGCCTATACCGAATCGCTCAAAACGACGCTACCCATCACCATTCACCGCGAGCTCTTGTAACAAACAGGCACGTGGCCTGAGGCTAAACGTTTTCTCACGACACCTCATTCCACTAGCCGCTTGCCCATCGTCCCTCACCGCCTACACAATCAGCATCGCATCGCCATAACTGTAAAAACGATACCGCTCGCGAACTGCCTCGGCATAGGCCTCTCGAAGAAATTCCGTTCCGGCCAACGCGGATACCAGCATCAACAATGTGGTGCGCGGCAGGTGAAAATTCGTGAAGAGCGCGTCGATCACCTTGAATGAAAACCCTGGCGTCATGAAGATGTCCGTCTCGCCTCGATAGGGCCTGACCTGGCCGTCAGCACGAGCCGCCGTTTCGAGCGCACGTACCGCGGTAGTCCCGACCGCGACGATCCGTCCACCAGCCGCCCGCGCATGTTCGATGGCACGTACCGTCTCTACCCCGACCTCGATCCATTCCTCGCCCATCTGATGGTCTTCGATGTGATCGACCTTCACCGGCTTGAAGGTTCCAATACCGACATGGAGCGTGACGCTCGTGAGACCGATTCCTCGCTGTTGCAGCCGTGCCAACAATTCCTGGGTGAAATGGAGTCCGGCTGTCGGTGCCGCAATCGCACCCTCATGTTGCGCAAACAGCGTTTGGTACCATTCCCGATCTTGATCAGTCGGTGCTCGTTTTAAATAGGGCGGAAGCGGCATTCGGCCATGTTCCCGTAGCCACTCAACGAACGGAATCGGACTCTCAACCTGCACCGTCGTTCTGGCCAAACCACGCTCGATCACCACCGCAGAAGCCGCTGCATCCATCTCAATGGTCTGTCCTGGACGAAACGTCCCCTTGATCAACACTTCCCAGATCGCATCCCCGAGATCTTTCACGAAAAGGATCTCGACCTCCGCACCTGAAGGACGCTTCCGTCCAACCACGCGCGCGGCTAACACCTTCGTATTGTTGACCACGAGGAGATCGCCTGGCTGAAGCAGCTCAGGCAAGTCGTCAACCCGTCGATGGGCTAGCGAGTGGGTGTGCGGCTGCAGGACGAGCAGCTTCGCGTGATCGCGAGGAAGGACCGGATGCGTCGCAATCAACGAAGGATCGAACGGAAAGTCGAACTCGGAGAGCTGCATCAGGAAGACGGCGGGGTCGGAGGTTTAGTCAACGTCATATTCTGTAGTTCCGTGCCAGGATAGTAATACCGAAGAATCGTCGAGAAGGGGTACCCCAGCTCGGCCAATTCTTTTGCACCCCACTGGCACATGCCGACGGCGTGCCCTGCACCAAATCCAGACAGCACCACCTCTCGCCCGATCGATTCGATGGCAAACTGCGTACTGGGAATAATGGTGTAGCCGACCGCTTTCCGCAACTCTTCGCCTCGAAGGATGAGCTCCCCCCCGGAGTGCAGGATGCGCAGCTTCGCGACTCGCCCTCCGCGGCTGAACGAAAGCGGGGTCATCGTCGCAATCGTTCCCACAGAAAATCCCTGCTGCCGCAAGTTCTGCTCAAGGGTATCGACTTTGAAGGAGGATTTCCATTGATAGTAAGGCGATGCAAGGTCAAAAGGACATTCTACTCCCTTGAGATAGGGATACTCTTTGGACCACACATTCATGGCATCTTCTGTCAATCCGGCCGCCGTCGATGAGAACGCAGCATAGATCGGCGCATCCTCATAGGTGACAACAAGCCCACGAGTGTCTTCGACCGCACGAAGAATCCCGGCATCAACCCCCTGCTTGCCCCGATAGACTTGGTCTTGCACCGTCGCCGCCACATCGTAGTCGCGTGTCGCACTCAACATCTGTTGATAGAGCGCATAGGTTCGAGCCGCGACCGCCTGGGCCTTCAACATTTCAGGATGCCAGGCCGAACTAACCTCTGCGGGCACGACCCCTTTCACGTATTCCTCAAAGTCGACTCGGTTGATAACGAGAAACCCTTTCCCTTTCCGCACAAGATGAATCAGGCCACTCACCGAGATCGCCACACCGGAATCGCCAGAGGATACTGCCGCCCCGTGAGACTTCCTGGTAGGCCGCGGGAAGGTCAACGTGAGTCCTTGGTCTCCACCCTGCAGCGTCAACCGCTCCGTCGGCATACGGACGCCGTTCAAGAGGAAGCCATGCTCCCCGACTTGAACACGAACCGATGTGCGTAGCGTCTGGCTGTGCCCTTTGGCATCCGTCACCCACAGGGGACGGTCTGCTCGAACATCGAACTGTGAAACATTCGCTGACAACAGGACACGAATCGACTGCGCAGCCTCCGTGGCAGAGGACAGGCCGAGAAGACAGGCTCCGACCGCGATAGCCTGGTACAGTGCACCCTTGAATGGCTTCACCGACGAAATATCCATGATACGAGAAAGAATACCAGACTCAGGATGATGCTGAGGAGCAGACTGGTCGCGAGGGGAAACGAGAAGCTGAAGTTGTCTCGCCGAATGGATATGTCCCCGGGCAGCTTGCCAACCCATCCAAGGAGATTGCCGAATCCTGGGATACGGTCTGCGAAAACCAGTAACAGGCCGAACAACGCCACGCACAGCCCAACCCCGATGAAGACCTTTCCGAGACTCCCCCACTCAGCCATCAGCCTTTGGCCAAATGCTCAGCAATTTGCACCGCATTAAGAGCGGCCCCTTTGCGCAAATTATCCGCCACCACCCACAGATTGAGACCGTTCGAGATCGACTCATCTTCACGAATGCGGCCGACGTAGACCTCGTCCTTCCCCGCAACCTCCAACGGCATGGGGTAGATCTGATGGGCCGGATCGTCATACAGCAACACGCCTGGCGCCGTCGACAGAATGGCGCGGGCCTCGTTGACCGACAGTTTTTTCTCCGTCTCAATATTGATGGCTTCTGAATGCCCGACATACACCGGAACCCGCACCGTCGTCGCCGTCACCTGAATCGACTGATCGCCCATGATCTTTCTCGTCTCATGGAGCATCTTCATCTCTTCTTTCGTATAGCCTGACGGAAGAAAGTCATCGATCTGCGGCAAGCAGTTGAAGGCGATTTGATAGGGATAGACCTTGGGACTCGCCTCTTTGAAGCTCAACAGGTCTTGGCACTCCGTCATCAACTCGTCCATGGCGTCCTTCCCCGTGCCGGACACGGATTGAAAGGTCGTCACGACAATTCGTTTAATTCTGGCCCGATCATGGAGGGGTTTCAAGGCCACGACCATTTGAATCGTGGAACAGTTGGGATTGGCAATGATGCCCTTATGCCTCGGGATATCGTGAGGGTTCACCTCAGGCACCACCAGCGGCACCTCAAGGGTCATCCGCCAGGCTGCGCTGTTATCGATCACCACCGCACCGGCCTTCACCGCAATCGGCGCGAACTCTCGGCTGAGCTCCGCCCCGGCAGAAAAGAGCGCGATGTCCACGCCGGCAAACGAATCCTTCGTCAAGACTTCAATGGGCACTTCGTTCCCTTGGAATGTCACCGTGCCGCCGGCAGAACGAGCCGAGGCAAGAGGGACCAGCCGTGAGACGGGAAACTCCCGCTCCTCAAGTACCTCGATCATTTCAGTCCCGACTGCCCCGGTCGCACCGACAATCGCCACCACATACCCTGATTTTTTCTTTTTCATTCTGAGCCTCGATCCTGCCTACAGCGCGATCTCGCGAATACGATGATTGAATGTATCGGCCACGAGCAGATACCCCGCACGAGCCATCACGATTCCAAACGGGTAACTCAGACTGGCATCGAGAGCCGCGCGATCGTCGCCCCCATAGTTTGCCACACCAACACCGGCAATGCGCGTAATACGTCCGGTCTCTCGATCCCATCGGCGGACCAGATGGTTGTCCGAATCGGTAAAAAACAAGTTCCCCGCTTCGTCCAACACGATTCCGGATGGCCGTGACAGACTGCGGCTAGGCGGCTCGTCCGGCCCCTGATACTTGTACTCTCCACCGTCACCCGCCACGGTGCTGATGAGGCCAGTGCCGAGATCGACGGCTCGAATCCTTCCACTAAAGCTATCGGCAATGACTAACCTGCCATCTGCCATCAGCGCCAGCCCGCCAGGGCCGGCCAGACCGGTTTCGTTGGCAGCCATGCCGTCTCCATTGTACGCAGCCGTTCCTGTCCCTGCGACCGTACGAATCACTCCGGTCGCAAGATCGACCGCCCGCACGCGATTATTATTTTGATCAGCAATGTAGAGGTGGCCTGCATCACTCACGGCCAAGGCGACCGGTTCATTCAAGCCGGCCTCCACGGCTAATCCCCCGTCTCCGGAGTATCGAGGTTGCCCAAGGCCCGCGACCGTTGTGATGATGCCCGTCACTGCATCCACACGCCTCACTCGATGGTTCAGCGTATCGGCAATATAGAGATGCCCTCCCCGATCGACCACCACCGCTGTCGGAAAATTCAACAGGGCTTGATCCGCAGGGCCGCCGTCGCCGCTGAAACGTTTTGCCGGCGCCGTGCCGGCCACGACATACCGAACGGTCCCGCTCAAGTCAGTCTGTTGCGTGAACGCATGCGAATGGACGGCGTCGCTTTCGGCAAAGGGATCGTCACTCGATCCTTCCGCTACTGGAGGGGGCGGAACTGGCGCAGCCTCCGGTCCAACGCCCTGGATGCATCCTGCAACCGTCCTGATGCAGCCAGTCATTCTGTCGATCCTCCGAATGACATGGTTCTCAGAATCGGCAATGAACAAGTTTCCCTCTCCATCGAGAGTCAAACTCTTGGGTTCATTGAGGCAGGCAACGAGGGCTGCAGCTCCGTCGCCGGACCAGCCTGGCTCTCCGGTGCCGGCGAAGGTTCGAATCGATCCAACGTTGAGAGGTACAGTCATCGAGTCCACAAGCCTGGCTAGTTCAGGTTTCGCAGGATTGCCTCGCCCATTTCCGTCGTACTGACGAGACGGGTTCCCTGGCTATAAATATCTTTCGTGCGATACCCGAGTTCGAGGGTTTTCACGATCGCCTGCTCGATGGCCGCCGCTTCCTGATCCAGCTTGAACCCATACGACAGCATCATGGCCGCCGAGGCAATCGTCGCGATGGGATTCGCCACATTCTTTCCGGCAATGTCCGGCGCGCTGCCGTGAATCGGTTCGAACAGCCCGACCTGCGCACCGATACTGGCCGACGGCAACATGCCGATGGAGCCGGTTAACATGGCCGCTTCATCGCTCAGAATATCGCCGAAGATATTATTGCAGAGCATCACATCGAACTGACGCGGGTTACGGACAAGCTGCATCGCGGCATTGTCGACATAGATATGGCTCAGCTCCACATCCTGATAACTCTTATGGGTCTCGATCACGACTCGGCGCCAGAGTTCGGACGACTCCAGCACGTTTGCTTTGTCGACGGACATCACTTTGCTCCGACGCTTTCTCGCCGCTTCGAACGCCACTTTCGCGATGCGCGCGATCTCTTCAGTTGTATAGACCTCGGTGTTAAACCCTCGTTCGCTCCCGTTCGGCAGCTTCTCGATGCCTTTCGGCTTCCCAAAATAAATGCCGCCCGTCAGCTCCCGAATGACGAGGATGTCGATGCCCTCGATGACCTCGCGTTTGAGCGTAGAGGCATCGGCCAACATCGGATACAACTTCGCCGGCCGCAAATTCGCATAGAGGCCCAGGTGTTCCCGCAAACCCAGCAGCGCGCGTTCCGGCCGCAAACTGTACTCCAGCCCTTCCCACTTGGGGCCGCCAACTGCCCCGAGCAAGACGGCATCGCTCTGTTTGGCCAGGGTCAACGTCTCCTGTGGAAGCGGGACGCCGACTTTGTCGATGGCCTGGCCACCGACATCGCCAGATACGAACTCGAACTGGTGATGGAACTTCTCGGCGACAGCCTTCAATACTTTTACCGCTTCAGGAACGATCTCTCGGCCTACTCCATCGCCAGCTAATACCGCAATCTTCGCCTTCACAGAGCACTCTCCCTCGTTACGCGTGATGAACGCACCAGCCTCTACTCCAAAACGTCTTCATCCTCTGCCCGCCAAGCGGGATCGACCAGGCAAAGAAACTCGATGGCAGTGGGCCCGCTATTCTCTAACGACTGCCTAGCCCCTGGAGGCACATACACAGTGGCGCCAGCCTCAACTGCGACAGCCGAATCGTCCACCGTCAATATTCCTCGACCGGCAATGATGTAGTAGACCTCGGACGAGGTCAGCCTGTGCCATTTCGACCGGCCGCCTGGAGCCAAGGTCCCATGCGCCAGGCTATACCCAAGCGCGACCGGCTGCTTCGCCGGATGCAGGAGCTCGCGGAGGACGGTATGATCGCCGGCCAGAAATTCAGGCCGATCCCCCAGGGTGACATGAACCACCGCGCACCTCTCAGCAAACGACAAAGCCCCGCTTCCAGGCCGGAGCCGGTGACTTTACCGTGGCCACTTTCCTTAAATCAAGTTCACCTTCTGCTCGCCCTGCGCCTGCTTTCCCGCCAAATACAATAGCTTGTTCAAGGCGTTGAGATAGGCACGGGCTGAGGCCATGATGATGTCTGTATCCGCTCCATGGCCCGATACGGTGCGCCCATCCTCTTGAACCTTGACCGAGACTTCACCCTGAGCATCGGTCCCCCCCGTGATCGCTTTCACGACATACATGAGGAGCGTGCTCTTCGTCTGCGTGATCGCGGCAATGGTCCGATAGACGGCATCCACCGGCCCATCGCCGGTCCCCGTCTGAACGATCGTTCGTCCGTCGATCTCAAGTTCGACCGTCGCGGTCGGTACTTGATCCGTTCCGCTGGCCGCATGGAACGACTTCAAGGTGATCCGATCGGCCATTTTGACTAACTCTTCTGAGACAATCACTTCGAGATCCTCTTCGTAGAAAACCGGAGGCGTACCCTCAGGGGTACGTTGAGGATTTCGATGAGCCGAGAACGACGCTGGCAGCCGCTTTCAGCAGTCGACAAAACAAAAGCCTCCATCCCTACGCCCAGGGACGGAGGCTTGAGAAGCTCCGTGGTACCACCCTGATTTAGCCATGAACAACGTGCTCGCTGCTCACGACCCTTCATTGCGCCCGGTCACGGGGGCGAAACGGAATCCACTACTCGGGTTTCACGGATTCTGGCTCAGAGGCGAGTTCGGCGCCGCACAGGCTGGTTTGCACCATTCACCAGCTCTCTTTCTGCTATGCGAATCGCGTACTACTCCTCGTCGCAGCCACGAACAATTCAATTCAGACTGACTGCTCGGTCTTGGCCGGTGAACGCTTCCCGGACATTTTCACAACAAGCCCGACGAGCCGTTCTGCCGGACCGAGCAAGGCATACCCAGCGAATATGACAAATAACATGACCGGGGGCCAGGCGGCGACGAGCATGAGTGCGAGAATTCCCCACACGAGATAGGTAATGTGCCGCCCGCCGCGAAACTTCAGATCTTTAAAGCTTCGATACTTAATGGTGCTGACCATCAAGAATGAAAGAGTCAGGGTTACAATCAGAACGAGAAGAGGCTTTACTTCCGTGCCAATCCTGACGCTGTAGTGATCGAAAATCACAAGTGAAGCCACGACCCCTGCCGCCGCAGGAATGGCGAGCCCGGTAAAGTACTTGCCGTCCGACGTGGCGGCAGTCGAATTAAATCGGGCCAACCGAACCGCACCCATCGCGACATAGGCAAACATCACCGCAATGCCGAACGTCCCCTGTCCGCTCAGGGCCCACGAGTAAATCAAGAGGCCGGGGGCGACTCCGAACGACACCACATCTGACAACGAATCATACTCCAGACCGAAATGGCTGGTACTGTTCGTTAACCGTGCCGACTTTCCATCAAGCACGTCGAAGATCATTGCCACCAGAATGGCGACGGCCGCGACCATATAGTTCGCATTGAACACCGACAATATCGAGAAGACGCCGCAGAGCAAATTCCCTGTCGTGAACAGATTCGGAATCAGGTGCATAGCGGCCTTACGCCGCTTCCCATCTCTGCCGAACGATTGACGCAGCGCCGTAGTTTTCATGGCAATTCCCCCAAGATGGTTTCTCCACCTTTGACTCGATCGCCGACTGCAACTTTCAGAACCGTCCCGAGAGGAAGAAACGTATCCATCCGCGATCCGAATCGAATCAACCCAAACCGCTCGCCGAGTATGGCTCGATCCCCGGCAGAGATCCAACAGACAATCCGCCGGGCAATCAATCCGGCCACCTGCACACAGAGCACCTTTGCGCCCTGAGCCGTCCTGATCATTAATGCATTCTGTTCGTTCCGCAACGTGGCATCAGGTCTGCTAGCCACGAGAAACAAACCCGGCTGATACTGGACCTCTTCGACGACTCCTTCGCAGGGAATCCGATTGATATGCACATCGAATACGTTCAAAAAGATAGTGACACGGATGCTGCGATCCTTGATGAATCGAGGCTCGAACTCCTCTTCGATGGCAATGACTTTCCCATCACCGGAAGCCACGAGGAGACGAGGCCCTTGAGGAATCACTCGATGGGGGTTGCGAAAAAACCAGGCAACGAAGAGCGTCAGAAGCGCCCCGCCGACCGCCGCAATTATCCCACCCAGCCACCCTGCAAGCAGTGTAACGCCAACAGCAGCCCCGATGAAGGGAATTCCTTCTTTGGCAAACGGGATGCCGACGGCACGATCTGCCACAGAAACCTCGTTTCTTAGTTTTTGTTCTTATCGACCAACTGCTCTTTTTTCAGCCACGGCATCATCGCCCGCAGCCGGCCCCCAACCTCTTCGATCGGATGGGCGGCTCCCTTTGCCAGCAACGCATTGTACATAGGTCGATTCGCCTGATTCTCTAGGATCCAGTCTCTGGCAAACTTGCCGTCCTGAATTTCACCCAGAATCTTCTTCATTTCCAGCTTCGTCTGCTCCGTCACAATCCTGGGGCCGCGAGTAATATCTCCATACTTCGCCGTCGTACTAATGGAATAGCGCATGTTGGCAATCCCGCCCTGGTGGATCAGATCCACAATCAATTTCACTTCGTGCAGACATTCGAAATAGGCCATCTCAGGCGAGTACCCGGCTTCCACCAACGTCTCGTAGCCGGCCTGAATGAGGGATGTGAGACCTCCGCAGAGCACCACTTGCTCACCGAAGAGGTCCGTCTCGGTTTCTTCACGAAAATTCGTTTCGATCACTCCAGCCCGTCCGCCACCGATCGCGCTGGCATAGGCCAGACCGATCTGCTTGGTCGTGCCACTAGGGTCTTGATGAATCGCGAGCAAACACGGCACCCCGCTGCCCTTAGTATATTCCGACCGAACGAGATGGCCCGGTCCCTTTGGCGCGACCATGAATACATTGGTCGTCGGTGGTGGCACAATCTGTCCGAAATGAATGTTGAACCCGTGACCGAACGCGAGATAGGAGCCTGGTTTCAGATTCGGGGCGATATCCTGCCGGTAGATGGCCGCCTGCGCTTCGTCTGGCGCGAGAATCATCACGACATCGGACGCCTTCACGGCATCGGCCACCGGCATGACTTTCAGCCCGCTTTGCTCCGCTTTCTTCCAGGACGCGCCTTCGCGCAACCCGATGACCACACTCACACCGCTCTCCTTCATGTTGAGCGCATGGGCGTGCCCCTGGCTCCCGTACCCGATCACGGCAACTTTCTTATTCTTGATCTGCTGAATATCGGCGTCTTTATCGTAATAAATCTTCATCGCTCACTCCTTGGGTAATAGTCGTATCAGGGAACTGAGAGGACGCTGGGTCCGAGGTGACGCCTATTCGCGGGCAACCTTTTTCGCCTGCAGGCTCGCCGAGCGAATCGACTCACGGGCGACCGCGACCCGTCCGGTCCTAGTGAGCTCTTTGATGCCGAGTGGTTGCAGCAGATTGATGATCGCTTCGATCTTGTGGGGATCACCGGTCACTTCAATCGTGTAGGTTGCCGGTGTGGAGTCGATGACGTTGGCCCGGAAAATATCGGCAATCCGCAACGCTTCTGCGCGATCTTCCGGCCGCGTATGCACTTTGATGAGTGCGGTCTCCCGCGAGACGAAATCGCTCTCATTCAAATCCACGACCTTGATGACGTCGATCAACTTATTGAGCTGTTTCACGATCTGTTCGATGATCCGATCGTCTCCGGACGTGACGATGGTCATCTGCGACATGGACGGATCGAGCGTCGGCGCCACAGAGAGACTTTCGATGTTGAACCCACGACCGCTGAACAAGCCGGCGACGCGAGACAGCGAGCCAAACTTATTCTCTACCGTTATCGAAATAATGTGTTCCATACCCAATCTGTACTCCCGACACCGTTTAGGCCGTGAGGATCGTATCCGAATCCTTCGGCGTCACTTGCCCGGATCCTGCCTGCTTACTCTTCAAGGCTGGCGGATCCTCCAAGAGCATCTCATGATTACAACCACCGGCGGGGATCATCGGATAGACGTTCTCATATCGATACGTCGGCACATCGACGATCACCGGCTTGTTCACGGCAATTGCTTCCTTCAACACGTCATCGATCTCAGAAGGCTTACTGGCCCGAAGACCGACCGCTCCGTACGCTTCCGCCAATTTCACAAAGTCTGGCGTTGCCTCTAGATCGCTCGATGCATACCGTCCTTCGTAAAAAAGATCCTGCCATTGACGGACCATCCCATGAAACCGGTTATTGAGTACGATAATCTTCACCGGCAACTTATGCACGACGGCTGTCGCCATTTCCTGCATATTCATCTGAATACTGCCGTCGCCCGCGATACAGAGCACCAGCCTGCCTGGGAATGCCGCCTGCGCCCCCATGGCGGCAGGAAACCCGAACCCCATGGTCCCAAGACCACCCGAGGTCAACCAGCGGTTCGGCTTGGCCAACTTAAAATACTGGGCGGCCCACATCTGATGTTGCCCCACGTCAGTCGACACAATCGGGTCCAGATCTTTCGTCAGTTCATAGAGCCGCTTGATCACGTACTGCGGCTTGGTCGGACCATCAGCAGCCTGTTGATAGGCAAGAGGATTGGCCTGTTGCCATTCACGAAGCTGATTCCACCAGGGCTTGCGTAATTCGCGCTGATCGCCGTTCACCGTGGCACGAAGAATCTGGAGCAACTCGCGAAGCACGGTCTTACAATCGCCCACGATCGGGATATCGACATTCACATTCTTCCGAATCGAGGTCGGATCGATATCGATGTGGATGACTTTGGCATGCGGGCAAAACTCGGAAACTTTTCCCGTCACACGATCATCGAACCGTGCCCCAATGGCCACAACCAGATCGGAATAGTGCATTGCCATATTCGCACAATAGGTGCCATGCATGCCCAACATGCCCAGGGACTGAGGATGTTCGCCAGGGAAAGCCCCGAGTCCCATCAAGGTCATGTCGACCGGCATATGTGTCAGCTCGGCCAGCTCGAGTAATTCTTGTGATGCACCCGAGAAGATGACCCCGCCACCGACATACAGAATTGGCTTCTTCGCCTTCGTCATGGCCTCAGCCGCTTGCTTGATCTGCCACTTATTGCCTTCATACACCGGATTGTAGCTCCGAATGGAGACGGAGCTCGGGTAGGTGAATTCCGCCTTGTCCATCGATACGTCTTTGGGAATGTCGACCAACACAGGACCTGGACGTCCCGTCGTCGCAATGTAGAAGGCTTCTTTGATCGTCGTCGCCAAATCGGCGACATTCTTCACGAGAAAGTTGTACTTGGTGCAAGGACGACTCAAGCCGATATTGTCTGCCTCTTGGAATGCGTCATTCCCAATCAGGCTCGTCGGCACTTGCCCGGTAAAACAGACCATCGGCACTGAATCCATATAGGCATCGGCTAAAGCCGTGATGACATTGGTCATGCCTGGCCCTGAAGTCACAAGACAAACCCCGGCTTTACCGGTTGCCTTGGCATAACCTTCCGCCATATGGCCCGCACCCTGCTCATGGCGAGTGAGGACCACCTCAATATCTTTCTGTTGGTGAAGCATATCGAAAATCTTCAATACGACACCACCAGGAAGCGCAAAAACCGTTTTCACGCCTTCCCGCTTGAGGCATTCGATGAGGATTTCAGCACCTGTGAGCTTCATGATAGAACCTCCATCCATCCCGCCGGTGAAAACCGAGCGGAGGAATCGGCACGATAGGCGACGTTGCGGCTTATCCTAAGTAGACCGGATACGAGGATGTGGTCCCAAGCGGGGGTGATCATTTCTCTGGGATTCGAGTCACCTCGAACCTCAAGCGACCTACCCGAAGACCTCGGCCGGGCCAGCCGGTCGCCGACTCTCCGAAGAAAGCCGACAGATGTCTTCCTATTTGGCCTTGCATCGGGCGACGCTTACCGTGCCAGTGATGTTACCACCACCGCGGTGGGCTCTTACCCCGCCGTTTCACCCTTACCTGATCCGCAGCGACAAGATTTGCACCTCGTCGACTTGGCCATCGGCGGTTTGTTCTCTGTGGTGCTGGTGTCGGATCGCTCCGCCTGGGCGTTACCCAGCGCCCTGCCCATGAAGTCCGGACTTTCCTCTAAGAGCGTTGCCGCTCCAAGCGATCACCCGGTCTTCTCCCTCGCGCGATCAGAGTATAGAAAGGGGACACCAGGGATGCAAGTCCGTACCCTCATGCTCCTGCCATCCGAAGGTAACATGTCCAGCCCGAACCACTGAATTAGCGCAACGCCGGTAAAGACAACGCCGGCGCGGCCTGTTTCGATTGGAAAATCCCCATCGCTTCCGGCATCCACTGCTTCAGTTGATCGATTCTGGTCTCATTGCTCGGATGGGTCGACAGAAACTCTGAAGGGCCACCACCGCCAGACAACTGCGCCATTCGCTCCCAGAGGGACACGGACTCCCGTGGATCGTATCCCGCATCTGCCGCAAGAAGAATACCGATGTAGTCGGCTTCCGATTCATGCTTCCGACTGAACGGCAACAATACACCAACCTGCGCACCAGCACCAAGCGCTGCCATGGCGGCTTGAGACATCATCCCGCCGCCGCCAGCCGCTCCTGCCGCGGCCCCAGCCACCTGCAAGGCCGCATTCGTCAATTGCCCCTGGCTCATCCGTTCGGCCCCGTGACGGGCCAGCGCGTGCACGACTTCATGTCCCATGACCGCTGCCAATCCAGCCTCAGTCCGTGCCACTGGGAAAATTCCCGTATACACCGCAATCTTGCCTCCGGGTAATGCGAAGGCATTCATAGTTTTATCGTCCTTGATGACGATCACTTCCCACTGAAACTGCTGGGCCATTTCCGCGTATTTTGAACGTTTCGCCGCCTCAATAATTCGTGCAGCGACCCGCTTCACTGGCTCAATCTCTCGAGGATCTTGCGACTGTCGAAGCTTGGGATCGGTCTTCACCTGACTATAGGCCTGCGCGCCCATCTGCATTTCTTGTGGCACGGATGTCATGAGCAACTGTGACCGACCCGTATAGGGATTCGTCTCGCATCCGCTGAGCACCAGCAGTCCGAGCCCCGCCATCATCAACAATCTTCTGTGCAAGAAGGACGTCCATGCCTGCATCGCACTTCCTCCTGAAAATCACCCGCGTCTACGAGTGTGAAAATTGACCGTCCCTGAAGGCTCTGTTAGATTACCGCGCCGCAATGAAAATCTCTACTTGAGTGACTACCCTGTGTCCACGACAACAACTGCCACGATAGAGCGTATCGGTATCGATGAATCCGGCAAGGGAGACTATTTTGGCCCCCTCGTCATCGCCGCCGTCTTCGTCGACGCGACGACACAGGCCGAACTAGGCCTCATGAACGTTCGGGACAGCAAGAAAATCTCCGACGGACGTATTCTCGAAATGGCTCAGGACATCCGGATGATTTGCCCCCACAGCATTATCGCGATCGGCCCTCAACGATACAACGAACTCTATGCGAAGATCCGGAACTTGAATCGTCTGCTGGCCTGGGGCCATGCGAAAGCGCTGGAGACATTACTCGAAAAGGTTTCGTGCAGCCGCGCGATTGCAGACCAGTTTGGCGACGAGCGACTGATTTTGAATGCGCTACAAGAGAAAGGACGCACCATCATACTTGAGCAACGGCATAAAGCTGAGTCCGATCTGGCCGTGGCTGCGGCTTCGATCCTAGCCCGTGCCGAATTCCTGCTCCGCTTGAAACGGCTCTCGGACGAGATCGGAACCAACCTGCCGAAAGGCGCATCACCCGCCGTTGAGCTGGCCGGACGGATGATTGTGAAGAAACATGGGGAAGAGCGCTTAGGGTCGGTCGCGAAGCTGCACTTTAAAACGACTCAGGCGGTACTGGGAAGAACGGACTAAACCGACTCACCGATCTCAAGGATGGAGCTCTTGTCGGGATCGGGCCCCGGATGTGCTACCACAGGAATTTGCCCATCCCAGTAGAGCATCCGTCGACAATAGGGGCAGGTCTGAAGATCTTGCGAACGCTTCACTTCTGAAATCAGTTGCGGTGCAAGTTGCAATCGGCACCCGGAACAGGTCCCATCTTTAATCTCAGCGAGGGCCTGATCCTTCCCCGCCGTCTTAATCGACGTATACCGTCTCAGGAGCCCCTTCTCGACATGGGCGGAATGGGCTTGCTGTTGTCCTTCAAGATCCGCTAGCTCAGCTGCGATTTTTTTCTCTAATTCGTCAGAAATCTTTTTCTCTTGGGTAAAGACCTTCTCGACGACGGCCAGCTTCTCTTGCGCTTCTTTAGCGGTCTGCTGCAGCTGCTCGATTTTCTCCATGCAAAGCAGAATCTTTTCTTCGAAGTCGCCTTTCTTCTTGTTGGCCACCTCGATCTCAAACAGATGAGCCTGATATTCCTTGTTGGATTTCAGCTCAGACAGCCGCGATTTCATCTTTTCAGTATGGGCTTCGTGAACCTCAAGGTCCTTTTCATGCGACCGCCGCTCTTTGACAACGGTTTCTAGCGCCGCATTGGTCTCCTGGAGAAGCTGCTTGGCCTCACGAAGCGGAGTCTCAACCGCGTTCAGTCGTTCGGGAATCTTTCGACGTTGATTATTGATCTCCATGATTCGGAGATCCAACTTTTGCAGCGCGATCAGGGGGGAAAGGTTATGGTTCAACGCACTCCTCTAACTGTTGTTCTGCACAACGGTCTCAATCTATTGAGTTCTCTGCCCCTGCTGGTGGGCCCACTAGGACTTGAACCTAGGACCAGCTGATTATGAGTCAGCCGCTCTAACCACCTGAGCTATGGGCCCGATCAGGCGGATGACTCTGTCGCGCCTGCCCCGCAGACAACAACGGGTGATTCTAGGCTGCACAAGGAGCGGAGTCAAATCACCAGGACGCCCCATATGGCATCAGAGTGTTTCCACGAAACTGCGCAGCTTCTTGCTCCGACTTGGATGGCGCAGCTTACGCAAGGCCTTGGCCTCGATCTGCCGGATACGTTCGCGGGTGACTTCGAAATCCTGACCAACCTCTTCGAGGGTATGGTCGGTGGCTTCGCCGATGCCGAACCGCTTCCGCAAGACCTTCTCCTCACGAGGCGTGAGGGTCTCTAGCGCACTATTGATCTGGCGCTGGAGGTCATATCGGATCGCCGCCTCCAGAGGAGATACGGCCTTCTTGTCCTCGATAAAGTCGCCCAAATGGCTGTCCTCTTCCTCTCCGATCGGGGTCTCCAGCGAAATCGGCTCACGCGCAATCTTCAAAATCTTCCTGACTTTGTCCAGGGGCAAATCCATGCGGTCGGCAATTTCCTCAGGCGTCGGTTCACGACCGAGCTTCTGGACCAGATGGCGAGAGGTCCGAATCAACTTATTGATCGTCTCGATCATATGCACGGGGATACGGATCGTCCTGGCTTGATCGGCGATCGCACGAGTAATCGCCTGGCGGATCCACCATGTCGCATAGGTGCTGAACTTGTATCCGCGTTTGTACTCGAATTTATCGACCGCCTTCATCAGGCCGATATTGCCTTCCTGGATCAAGTCGAGGAACTGGAGACCGCGGTTCGTATACTTCTTGGCGATGCTGACCACGAGACGAAGATTCGCCTCCACCAGCTCGGCTTTCCCGCGTTTAACCTTTTCCTCCGCCACGTCCAGATGCTTCACTGCATCTTTAATCTCTTCCGCGGACACGAGGGCTTCTTCGGTCTCGAGCGTTCGAATCCGGCCCTTCGCAGCCTGATAGACATTTTTAATATCCTCAAGCGCTTCCTCGGTACAGCTCGTCTTGCGTTTGACCGCGAGAAAATCTTTCCGGTCACGGCAAAGCTTTTTCAGGGCCTCCGCTCCGGCCTCGCCGCTGATCCCAAGCCGGCGCTGGCAACTGACGATCTCACGCTCCGCTGTACGAATCTGAATCGCCAACTCCCGCACACGCTGCACCATCCGATCCTTCAACACCCCGTGCAGGTTGACGGACTCCATCTTCTCCACGACCTGATCGCGAATCGTATCGATCTGTTTCTTGATCTTCTTCTGTTTCGCAGGATCGCTGTTGGCCGTCCGTGCCACTTCATAGAGACTCTTCAGCGAGGTCGAAATTTTCCGGACGGAGTTCAGTCCTTCGAGGGTCTTGACTCGAAGCTCTTCGTAGTCCCGCTGGATTTGTTCTTCCTCGATTTCTTCCTCGGTCTCGACGATCGGGACGATCTCGCGCACATCGATCGTCCCGTTCTTCAGCTGATCGCGCAGCGCGAGAACGAACTCGATCGTCATCGGCATCCCATAGATGACCGACGCGATATTGTTCTTCCCCTCTTCGATGCGTTTGGCGATCTCGATTTCTCCCTCACGGCTCAAGAGCGCCACACTGCCCATCTCTTTGAGATAGAGCCGAACCGGATCGTCTGTCCGGCTGAGTGCGCCGGGAGTTAAATCGATTTCCTTCTCGTCCTTCTCATCCTTTTCTTCCTTTTCGTTCTCATCCCCGGCACCGGATCCGGAGTCGGCCCCCTCGGCGTCATCGCTCAACTCCTCGGCATCCCGGGCCTTTTTAATCCGCTCACCCTCAGGCGCATCGACGATCTCGATATCCATTTCGCCGAACATCGTCATGATGCTGCCGAATTGCTCGGAAGACACCACTTCTGCAGGCAACGTGCTATTCAACTCGTCGTAGGTCAAAAAGCCTTTCTCTTTTCCAATCGCGATGAGCTTTTTTACTTCGCCGAGCAACTCTTGTTTCGCCATGACTACTCCTTCACTAAGGACAATATCCCGGTTGCAGGCCGATTGGCCTTTTGCATGCTCAATTCATTCACTTGTGCATTCAGTATCCGCGCATCCTCCCCACGGCCCTCCCGTTCGGCGGCTTTGAGTCGCGCAGTCAAATCTCGAAATGCGGCCTCGGCCCGCTTCCGCTCCAAGGTCTCTAAGCAGCCCGAAACGTGGGCAGGCACATCGTCAAAATGGTCTTCCCGCACGGACAACTCGGTCGCCAGCGACCCGCAATCCGGATGATCCGCCACGGCATCGAGCAGCAACCTGAGCCCAACTCGACCATCCCGATCGAGATGCATCAAGGCCGCCTCGACGAGGATCCGACAGGCCGGAACCGAAAAGGCCTCGGGCCGCAGCCGTTGCACATCGGCAGCGGTCAAATGCCCGTGCAATAACAAATACACCAGATCCCGCTCTTCGTTCGCGCCCTTGAACATCGCCGGGGAGGGACTGGCCGATTGAGCCGTCGCCGGTCGGCGACCCTCCGACTGCACCAGCGCTGGATACCGCTCGATCAATCGTTGCTGGCTAATCCCCAGTCGCTCGGCCACCACACGAATCCGTTCCTCTCGTTCGATCGGGTGCTCACTCTTTTGCAGAATCCGCAGCACATCGTCCACGCTACGGATTCGCCCTTCGATCGTACTGGAATCGGTCGTACTCAAACTATGCTCGAGCGCAAAATCAAGGAGGCTCGGAGACTGCTCTTCCAGCCGTGCAAACGCCTCCGGCCCTTCCTTCCGCACATAGGTATCGGGGTCCTCGCCTGCCGGCAGCGAGACAACTTTCACGCCAAGTCCGCTATTCACGAACAGATCGAGCCCCCGCAATGCAGCACGAACCCCGGCCTGATCCGGATCGAACAACAGGACGACCTTCGAAGCGAACCGCCTGAGTACCTGAATGTGCTCCGCCGTCAGTGCGGTTCCCAGCGTCGCCACCGTATGGGTCAATCCGGCTTGATGAAGGGCGACCGCATCAAAGTACCCTTCCACGACGATCACCGTCTTCAGCCTGGCTACGGCTTCACGCGCAAGGTCTAGCGCGTAGAGTGTCTGCCCCTTCTTGAATAAGGGAGTATCCGGAGAGTTCAGGTATTTCGGGGTCCCCTCGCCAAGAATGCGGCCACCAAAACCGACAACCCGCTTGCGCAGATCCGTAATGGGGAACATCACACGGGCGCGAAACCGGTCATAGGACCCGGACGCCTGCTCTCTCGCCACCGTCAATCCCGCAGCGGCTAAATCACTCTGCGCAAAACCCTGTTGACTCAGCGCCTTGATGAGCCCGTCCCACTCAGCCGGCGCATAACCAATTTCGAACCGCTCGATTGTCCCTGCCTGAATGCCTCGACTCGCCAGATAATCCCGCGCCGTCGCGCCAGCCGACCCATCCCGTAAATTCTGCTGAAACCACGCCGTCACTGCCCGGTTTAGTGGCTCAAGACGGCTCATCTGTGCGGCCTGAGGCCCGGCATTCGGCCCGCTCTCGGGCACGACAACTCCACACTTCTGCCCAAGGTCACGAACCGTCTCGGGAAAATTCGCGCCGGTGATCCGCATCAAAAACGCAAACACGTTGCCGCCGGCACCACAACCGAAACAATGAAAAATCTGGCGAGACGGGCTCACCGTAAAGGAAGGCGATTTTTCCTGATGGAAGGGACAGAGACCTTTCAGGTTCTGGCCGGCCCGGGTCAAACTCACGTGATGGCCAACCACCTCCGCGATATCGACCCGATCTCTGACTTGATTGATCACGTCTTCAGAAATCAGACCTCGGCCCACGGGAGTCGCAGCTCCTATTCCCCCACCTGGCACCGGTGAGGAAGGTAAACGTAAGTGGTCGTAAAATAGACCGTTCAGGGTAGCAGACGGGAAAGAAATCTGTCAACGTGGTGAAAACAGGCTAGCCGGGAGGCCAGGCAAGATGGCGCCCGCCTAACACATGAAGATGCAGATGAAATACACTCTGTCCGCCATGCGCACCGGTATTAACAACCAGGCGGTACCCAGACTCGGTAATCCCCTTCAGTTTCGCGATCTTGTTACCGGCCAGCATCAAGCGCCCGAGCAGCTCGACATCTGAGTCTTGCAGTTCAGCAATCGAGGTCACGTGTTTTCTGGGAATGACGAGTGTATGCGTCGGCGCCTGGGGATTGATATCGTCGAACGCAACCACGAGATCATCCTCATACACGAGCGCGGCAGGAATGGTTCTCGCCACGATTTTACAAAAGAGGCACTCGTTCATGAGGTGGTCTCTTTCCTCAAGCCAGATTTCCCAAACCGAGTCGCCAACTCTTGATAGATTTCCTGCGGCGTGATGCCATGGTGCCCCAAGGCTACTAACGTATGGAATAACAGATCCGCCGTTTCGTAAACAATCTCGGCCTTCTTCCCACCCTTGCCGGCAATCGCCACCTCCCCTGCTTCCTCGACGACTTTCTTCAAGATACGATCGACTCCGCCTTGCAGCAGTTTGGAAGTATACGATTCGCTTGAGGGTTGCTGCTTCCGCTCTTGGATCATCTGGTAGAGGCGCTCAAGAATCCCCCCCCAGGACTCCGACGTTTTCGTATCAGGAGAATCCAGACGGGAAAAGAAGCAGGCACGCTCACCCGTATGGCAGGTCGGACCGACTGGCTCGACCTTCACGAGCAGGGCATCGCCGTCACAATCGAAGAACAAATCCTTGAGCTGCAGCTTATGCCCCGAAGTCTCACCCTTCTCCCATAATGCCTTACGCGACCGACTCCAGAAATGCACCGACTTCGTGTCGAGGGTCTTTTGCAGCGCCTCCCGGTTCATATAGGCCACCATCAGGACCGTGCCATCCCGCCAATCCTGCACGACTGCTGGTATCAGCCCCTGCGCATCAAATTTTAATTGCCCTACATCCATTATCGAACCGCGACTCCCTTCTGACGAAGATAGGCTTTCGCTTCCGGAATCGTGTGAGTCCGGAAATGGAAAATCGACGCAGCCAGGACCGCATCTGCCTTGCCTCTGACGAATCCATCATAGAGGTGGTCCAAATTCCCTACACCGCCCGACGCAATCACCGGAATCGAGACGGCCTCCGATACTGCGGACGTCAGCGCGAGATCATATCCCTGCTGTTGCCCATCTTGATCCATACTCGTGAGTAAGATCTCACCGGCCCCATACCGGGCCATCCTCTTCGCCCATTCAACGACATCGAGGCCGGTCGACTTACGACCGCCATGGGTGAAGACTTCCCATCCTGCTGACGGCGCGGCACGATGCTTGGCATCGATCGCCACAACAATACATTGTGTCCCGAATCGCTCCGCCGCTTCCTTCACAAATTCTGGCCGCTGAACCGCCGCCGTATTGATGCTCACCTTGTCCGCGCCAGCATTCAACAGGGCCCGGATATCCTCAAGCGTTCGCACGCCTCCGCCAACGGTCAACGGCATAAACACATGCGCCGCTGTCCGTTCGACCACATCGATGATCGTTTTGCGATTCTCATGGGAGGCCGTGATATCCAGGAAGCAGAGTTCGTCGGCGCCTTCGCGATCGTAGGCCGTGGCCACTTCGACCGGATCTCCCGCATCGCGCAAATTCACAAAGCTCACGCCTTTGACGACGCGGCCGTCTTTGACATCGAGACAGGGGATAATCCGTTTGGTCAACATCTTTGCTCGCTCATGGCCAGAAGCACGAGACTAACGGCAACAGCATGGATGAGGTCACCTCTCTCTCCACACGCCACTCGCCTATCGCCCCTCGCCTATCGCGGCTACAGCCGCGGCGTAATCTAACTTGCCATCGTAGAGAGCTTTCCCGACAATCGCCCCCTCAATCCGTGGACCAAGCGCCTGTACGGCTCGCACGTCTTCAATGCGAGAAATCCCCCCGGATGCAATGACGGGGAAGGAGGACAACTCCACCACTTCCCGCAATGCCACCAGATTCGGTCCACCCAACATACCATCGCGGGCAATGTCCGTATAAATCACCGCCCCCAGGGCATGACCGGCCAACTCCTTGAGCAAATCGGTCGCCTTCGTCTCCGATACCGATGTCCAGCCCTTGACGGCCACCTTCCCGTCCCGCGCATCCAGGCCCAAGAGAATCTGGTGAGGAAATTCACGACAGGCCTGCGCTAAGAATGACCGATCAGTCAATGCCGCAGTGCCGAGCACCACCCTGCTCACACCGGCGCCGAGATAGCGCCGCACGGTGTCAATCGACCGGATCCCTCCCCCAACCTGCACCTTCACGCTCACGGTGCGAATGATCGCCTCGATCTGAGACAAATTACGAGGCTCACCCTCCACCGCTCCGTTCAAATCCACCACATGAATCAGCGTCGCACCGCCTTGCTGCCATTGCCTCGCCACTGCCGGCACGTCGTCTGAATACACCGTTTCAGCCGCCATATCGCCCTGACGCAGCCGCACGCAACGGCCATCTTTTAAATCAATTGCTGGAATAACGAGCATACAAAAAACCGTCCCCTGTTAGCGCTCCACTTCCGTTCCAAATGGAAATTCGAGGAGCAGATGGTCAACCCCGTAAATCGCCAATTCCTCCGCTGTGACAAACACCCCGTGCCGCTGAATAAAGCCCACGAAGTCCTCCGTCATCGGCCGCTGCTTCTCATAGTAATTCCCTTCCCACAAAACTTGCCCGTCGGCGGCGATGACCTTCGCTTCAAACCCCACGGTGGCAGGAGGGCTCGCACCAAAACGACCGCCGACCCGCTCCTGATACACCAACACTTGACCAATCAATGAGGCATCCGCCTTCAGCTGCTTGGCCACCGTCATCGCCCGAGACTGACCAGCGGAAGGTTGGGCCGTCACCGAGGACGCAAGTGCTTTCGCTGATTCACTTGGCGAGAGCACTGTGACCCCCTGCCGCGACTTCAAGCGACTCCACAATAACTGCGTAACAGTCTCCCCCGCACGACTCGGCACGATGACTGTTTGCCGAAGGGGTTGCTCAGTATTCGGTGGGACCGCAAGCGCCATATCTGATCGGCGAGCGCCCTGAGGCGCGGAGAAGCCCTGATCGACAACATCCCTGACTTGTGGCGTCGCAAGCGTCGTGAACGGGACGAGCGCAAGGGTACGAATCTGATACCGCGGTAATTCTGCAGACGATTTCGTCGTGACTTTCGATCCGCTGCAGCCGGCAACCGCCAGCAGAGCCAGTCCTCCCAAGGCCGCCAACCATCCCCTGTTGCGCATCATGCTCATTTCCAGGATCCAAAATTCTTGATCAGCCGAAGCCCGATGGCCTGACTCTTTTCTGGGTGAAACTGACAGGCCACCACATTATCCCGCCAGATACTCGATACAAATGTCGTCCCGTAATCCGTCTTCGTCGCCGCAACGGCCTTATCTGAAGGGTCGACATAAAATGAATGCACAAAATACCAGTATGACCCATCGGGAATCCCCTCGAACAAGGGACAGGGCCGCTCCATCATGACGTTGTTCCAACCCATGTGTGGCACCTTCAACCCCTGGTCGACAGCAAACCGCCTGACCTTGCCGGGGATAATGCCCAGCCCCTTGTGCGTGCCAAACTCCTCACTTTCCTCAAACAACAGTTGGAGGCCCAAACAGATTCCCAGAAATGGTTTCCCCGATTGAATCGCTGCGCGAATTGGCTCCGCCAACCCATACCCCTCAACATTGGCCATACAATCGCCAAAGGCTCCGACACCAGGCAAGACCACATGACTCGCATTTCCAATGACCTTTGAGTCACGCGTGACTACCGCCTCATGCCCCACCGCCTCAAAGGCCTTGGAGACACTGCGAAGGTTACCCATGCCGTAATCGATGATCGCGATCATACCTATTGCCCCACGCCTCTTGCCACTAGCTCCACCGTAAGGCCGTAACCATACCGCAACCAGGCTTGTCCTGCCACTCCTCTCTAAGAAAATAAAAAGGGGGCAGGCAACGTATGGCCTGTCCCCTTGAGTCGTTTAGCTGTATCAAACCGACGGGATCTACAACATGCCCTTCGTCGACAGCACCTTGCCCGCCAATCGCTCTTCCGGCATCGTCGCTTGATCCAACGCCTTAGCGAGGCCTTTGAAAATTGCTTCCATGATGTGGTGCGGGTTGCGCCCGTACATCAGATTGACGTGCAAATTGAGCCCACCATGAGTCACAAACGCCTGAAAGAAGTCTTCGAACAGACCGAGATCGAACGTCTTGATCTTCCGATCAGGCAGATTCACGTTATAGACAAGATAGGGCCTACCGCTGAGATCCACGGTGATCTGAGCCAGCGTTTCATCCAGCGGGAGGGAGGCAAAACCGAACCGCTTGATCCCGCCCTTCTCCCCCAATGCCTGATGCAGAGCCTTGCCCATCACAATACCGACATCCTCCACCGTGTGGTGCTCATCGATGTCGATATCGCCCTTGGCCTTGACCGTCAGATCGAAAAACCCGTGCTTGGACAACAGTTCCAGCATATGGTCGAAGAACCGGATGCCGGTCTCGATCTTCCCTTGCCCGCTGCCGTCCAGCCGCCAGTCGACATGGATATCCGTTTCTTTGGTCGCGCGATGAATTGATGCCTGCCTGGGTGCCGATCCGTTCTTTTTCATGAAAACCTGCTTTGGGCTGATTTCGCGTGGGCGTCGAACCCTTCGATGTGTGCCAACCGAACGAGATGATCCTTCACCTTGCTCAGCTCCTCTTTCGTGTAGTGAACGATATTGCTCACTTTGAGATAATCGTGGACAGACAGTGCCGAAAAGAAGCGCGCCGTCCCGCCGGTCGGCAACACGTGATTCGGACCGGCCACGTAATCCGCCACCGACGGAGGCGTGTACCGACCCAAAAAGAGCGCCCCCGCGTGACGGATTTTCTCTAAATAGTCGAACGGTTCATCGACCGAGAGCGTCAAATGCTCCGGAGCAATCTCGTTGGCCACATCGATGGCTTCGTCCATGGTCGTGACCACAAACGCCACCGAATGGCGGGCAATGGACTTGGCAGCAATCTTTTCCCGTTGCAGCCCCTTCAGCTGAATGCCGATGAGTCGCACCACATCCTTCGCCAACTGTGCCGATGTCGTCACGAGATAGACCTGCGCATCTTCGTCATGCTCCGCTTCACAGAGGAGATCGGCCGCGACATGCGCCGCCTTGGCATCGTCATCTGCGACGACGAGCAGTTCGCTCGGACCGGCTACCATATCGATCCCCACCGTGCCAAAGAGGAGCCGCTTGGCCGTCGCGACATAAATATTCCCGGGCCCCACGATTTTGTCGACACGTTGGATCGTCTTGGTCCCGTACGCCATCGCCCCGACGGCTTGCACGCCCCCGACGCGATAGATCTCCGTCACGCCGGCAATATCAGCGGCGACCAGCAAATAGGGATTGATCGGGCCTTTTTGCGGTGGCGTGCACATCACTACGCGGGAGACGCCTGCCACCTTGGCTGGAATGGCGCACATCAACACCGACGAGGGATAGACGGCCTTGCCGCCTGGCACATAGACACCGACCGCATCGACCGGCGTGACCACCTGCCCAAGCGTCGCCTCGTTATCCTGATACATCCAGGTTTTGATGCGCTGGCGCTCATGGAACGACGTAATCCGCTGGGCCGCAAACCGGAGTGCGTCGCCCTCTTCTTTTCGAATGTGGAAGTAGGCCTCTTTGATTTCTTCGGGGGTGACGCGCAGCTCCGTGGCTTTCATCGAGACACGGTCGAACTGTTTCGTGTAGCGGAGGACGGCCTTATCGCCGCCCCGTTCTACGGCTTGCAAGATCGACTTGACCGTCTTTTCGACGGCAGCCCCTTGCACGCGAGCTCGCGACGTGACTTTTTTAAGTGCGGGGAGGAAGGCTCGCTCGGTGGAGGCCACAATCTTCATGTACGCGTCCGTTTGACCGTTCGACGTGCTCCACGCGAAGGCTTGCGCGGAGCGGCTGTTCGAGACCCGGTTGATGTGCGACTGACGGCCCGGAGCTTGTGAATCAGCTCTGTGACCACCGCATGCTTCAGTTTCAGACTCGCTCGATTGACGACCAGCCGAGCCGTAGACTGCGCAATACACTCCACCTCGACGAGATTATGCGCCTTCAACGTATTGCCGGTCTCGACCAGATCGACGATCCGATCGGCCAAACCAACCAACGGCGCCAGCTCAATCGAGCCGTACAACTTGATAATTTCGACCGGCACACCGCGCTGATTGAAATACCGCTCGGTGATCTTCGGATACTTGGTCGCGACCCGAATTTTCGAGGACAGCCGATCCCGTGAGGCCAGTCCTTCGAGCGCAGCGACGGCGATTCTACACGCTCCGAATCCTAAATCCAATGGCTCATAGACGTCGCTATCCTGCTCCATCAACACATCTTTTCCGACAATTCCGACATCCGCGGCGCCATATTCGACATAGGTCGGCACATCGGTCGGCCGCACGATGAGAAAGGTCATGCCGATCTCCGGACAAGGGAACACGAGCCGGCGACTCTCGGTGGAAAGACTGCCCATGGCGTAGCCCGCTCGACGAAACACGTCCAGCGTGAGGTCCAACATTTTCCCCTTCGACAAGGCAATTGTCAGCATGATGTCAGCGCGTCTCGGTCGGAGCCGCCCCTTCTTTGTGCCGGGTGATCGTCGCACCCAATCCACGCAGTTTCTCTTCCATTCGCTCATACCCGCGATCCAGATGGTAAACCCGAAGGATCTCCGTGGTGCCTTCCGCCGCAAGCCCGGCCAAGAACAAGCCGGCGCTCGCACGAAGGTCTGAGGCCATCACCGGCGCACCGGTTAACTTGGTCGGTCCCGTCACCACCGCCCGATTACCCTCGACCTTAATATCGGCGCCCATCCGCCGCAGCTCTTCGACATGCATGAAGCGGCTCTCAAAGACCGTCTCCGTAATCACGCTCGTGCCCTCGGCCGCCGTCATCAAGGCCACCATTTGCGCCTGCATATCGGTGGGAAACCCGGGATAGGGCAACGTCCGAATGTCGATGCCTTTGAGTCGCGAAGCCGCATTGAGATGAATCCGGTCCTGCCCCACGTCCATTTTGACGCCTGCCTCCTGTAACTTCATCAACAGGGCATCCAAGTGGCCCGGACAGCATCGAGTGACCGTAACCGCACCCCGCGTGATAGCCCCGGCCACAAGATACGTGCCGGTTTCGATGCGATCAGGGATGACATCGTGATCACTGCCGTGCAACTCACGAACTCCTTCGATCGTAATGACATCCGTTCCAGCACCGACGATGCGAGCCCCTCGCTTCACAAGAAAATTCGCGAGGTCGACAATTTCCGGTTCTTTGGCAGCGTTTTCAATGACCGTGGTCCCCTGGGCTAGCGTCGCGGCCATCATCAGATTTTCCGTTCCCGTCACCGTCGGCGTGTCGCAGTAAATGTGTGCACCAGTCAACCGCTTCGCGGTGGCGCGAATATACCCATGTTCCATCGAAACTTCTGCACCCATTTTGGCCAGTCCGGCAAGATGGAGATTGACGGGCCGTGATCCGATGGCACAACCACCGGGCATCGACACCGTCGCTTCGCCCCATCGTGCTAACAGCGGCCCTAACACCAGCACGGAAGCTCGCATGGTCTTGACAAGGTCGTAGGGGGCCTGGGTCGAGCTGATCATCCCCGCATCGATCACCGCACGGTTCCCCTCATGGTGAACCTTTGCGCCCAGGATACCCAACAGCTTCCCCATGGTCACAACATCGACCACGCGGGGCACATTGGTAATCACGCATTCGCCGCCGCCAAGAATGGTGGAAGCCAAGATCGGCAAGGCGGCATTCTTCGCCCCGCTGATCTGCACCTCTCCTCGAAGCGGTATCCCGCCGGTAATGACTGTCCGATCCATCTTGCCCTAGGCTCCTGCTCGCTCGACAATCACGACTCGCTCGAGGCCTGCTTCGTCATAGACCAACCGATGAAATCTGTATCCGGGAAGCTGTTCGACAATCAGGCGCATCGCCCGAGCCTGGCCGGCGCCAATTTCCATGATTACGGCGCCGCCGGGAGAGAGATAGCGATCGGCCTCCCGTAGCAACCGTTCGTGCAACTCCGTCCCCTGAGGCCCTGCCACCAGCGCACCTCGTGGCTCGAACAACCGCACCTCCGGCTGGAGTGTTGCCCAATCTAACTCAGGAATATAGGGAGGGTTCGAGACAATGACGTCAACCTGCCCTTCCAGCTTCTGCTCCGCCAATGGTCCCAGCAAGTCGCCTTCCAGCCATGTGATCCGATCATCCACTCCATGCCGAAGGGCATTTTGCCTGGCAACGACTAGCGAGGGGCTCGAAAGATCGGTTGCAATCACCCGCGCACGAAGCCTGAGTCGCGCAATCGCCACCGCAATGCAGCCAGATCCCGTACAGACATCGGCGATAGTGGCCTGTCTATCGGCGGCAATCCGCTGTGCGACATATTCCACCAACAGCTCGGTCTCAGGTCTCGGGATGAGCACCGCTGGATTGACAGTAAACTCCAGTCCGCAGAACTCCTGGGTCCCCAAAATATATTGCAGGGGCTCGCGACCAACCCGCCGCGTGATTAAACCTCTCGCGGCCAATAACTCGGAAGAGGAGAGGCGTCGGTCTCGGTCGATCACAACATGATGCGTAGAAAGATGGAGCACGTGCGCCATAAGCCACAGCGCTTCCTGCTCCGCGGTCTCGATGCCCGCCTGCTCCAGCAGCTGGCGCGCCTCGACGATGACCTCACCAAGCGTGGCCTGGCCGATCGACTGAGGGAGAGGAGCGACCGCGTCCATATTACGCAACCCCCACTTCTTGCTGGCGCTGTGCTTTCAACGCCTGAACGAATTCGTCGAGGTCGCCTTCGAGCACCTGCTCCAACTTATGCAAGGTCACACCGACACGATGGTCGGTCACCCGGTTCTGCGGGAAGTTATAGGTGCGGATCTTCTCGCTCCGCTCGCCCGTGCCCACCTGAGCTTTGCGGTTCTGCGCAGTTTCCGCGTCTTGCTTCTCTCGCTCTGCCTCGACGATTCTGGCCCGCAAAGTCCGCATCGCCTTTGTGCGGTTCTTCAGTTGCGACCGTTCGTCCTGACAACTCACCACCACACCGGTTGGAATATGGGTGATCCGCACGGCCGACTTTGTCGTGTTGACGCTCTGGCCTCCGGCGCCGGATGAACAGAAGGTGTCAATTCGAAGATCCATGGGATCGATCTGAACATCGACCTCATCCACTTCTGGCATCACCGCAACGGTGACGGTCGAGGTATGAATCCGGCCACTCGCCTCAGTCACGGGGACACGCTGCACCCGGTGAACCCCAGCCTCGAACTTGAAATGACTGTACGCGCCCTTCCCTTCGATCAGCGCAACGACGCCCTTATAGCCTCCGCCCCCGATTTCTGTGGCTTCGACCACATCGACCTTAAAACCCTTGCTCTCGGCATATTTACTGTACATGCGAAACAAGACTCCGGCAAAAAGCGCCGCCTCGTCACCACCGGTTCCGGCACGAATTTCGAAAAGCAGACTTTTTTCGTCTCGCGGATCTTTGGGAATGAGAAACGCTTGGGCCTGTTGCTCGATCTCGGCCTGCTGACGTTCGAGCTGGGCGCTCTCTTCCATCGCCATCTTATGCATCTCGGTTCCGGCCGTGGGGTCCGCAAGGATTTGAACCGCTTCTTCCAACTGCCTGGCGTTATCCCGATAGGTGACAAGCAGCTTGGCAGCCGGTTCGATATCCGTTCGCTCCTTATTGACCTTGTGCAACTGCGAAGGCTGGCTCATCAATGACGGGTCCATGAGCTGATTGGTCAGCTCATCGAATCGAGTGGCCAGCACTTCCCATTTCTTCAGTAAGACGGCTTCCATGGCCCCGTTTCCCTTTAAAGTCGCACTCCACCCCTGATGCACAAAAACAAAGAGACCCTGCCCCTCAGCGAAGCAGGGTCCCTCGTATGATCACGTCTCGAGCTACTTCTCTTTCTTGGCGTACTTCTTCTTGAATCGCTCGACTCGTCCTTCGGTATCGATAATTTTTTGCGTCCCCGTGAAAAACGGATGGCAGTTCGAACAGATATCGACATTGATATCGCCGCCCGTCGATCGGGTCTTATACTTGTTGCCGCAGGCGCAATGCACCCCGACTTCCCGATACACGGGATGAATACCCTTCTTCATAGTTCCCACTCCCCTGACGTCAAAATCTTCGACCTTCGCCCATTCGAAGGCCAGCTACTGTACCCTGTCTCGGCAACGAGTTACAAGTCTGATATTACCGGTTCATTGATTGGAGAAACTCCTGATTGGTCTTGGTGCCGTGCAGCTTGTCCATCAGGAACTCCATGGCTTCCATCGTTCCAAGTGGACTCAGCACCTTGCGCAAGATCCACATCTTGTTGAGACGATCCTTATCCACCAACAACTCTTCTTTTCTCGTCCCGGACTGGCTGATATCGATGGCCGGGAAGAGCCGCTTGTCGGCCAGGCGGCGATCGAGGTGGACTTCCATGTTGCCCGTTCCTTTGAATTCTTCAAAGATCACGTCATCCATCCGGCTGCCTGTATCGACCAGCGCCGTCGCCATGATGGTCAGACTGCCGCCGTTTTCGATGTTGCGGGCCGCGCCGAAGAACCGCTTCGGGCGCTGGAGGGCGTTCGAATCCAATCCTCCCGACAGCACCTTGCCGCTTGGCGGGGCAATCGTATTGTAGGCACGAGCCAAACGGGTGATGCTATCTAGCAGCACCACGACGTCTTTTTTGTGCTCGACCAGCCGCTTGGCCTTTTCAAGCACCATTTCAGCCACCTGAGCATGGCGCTGAGCCGGTTCATCGAACGTAGAACTGATGACTTCGGCCTTGACCTGTCTCTGCCAGTCGGTGACTTCTTCCGGCCGTTCGTCGATGAGCAGCACGATCAAGGTGACTTCTTTATGGTTCTTCAGAATGGCTCTGGCGATGGCCTGCAGCATCATCGTTTTGCCGGTTCGTGGAGCCGCGACGATCAGCCCACGCTGACCTTTGCCGATCGGGGTCGTGAGCTCCATCACGCGGGTGCAATATTCTTCACGATCGAACTCAAGGTTCAGACGTTCTTCGGGATAGAGCGGCGTCAAGTTATCGAAGAGGATCTTGTCGCGGGACACTTCTGGATCTTCAAAGTTGACCTTCTCGACCTTCAGTAACGCGAAATACCGCTCGCTCTCCTTCGGCGGTCTGATCTGGCCTGAGACGGTGTCGCCAGTGCGCAAATTAAACCGCCGAATTTGAGAGGGGGATATATAAATATCGTCGGGGCCTGGGAGATAGTTCGAATCCGGAGCACGCAGAAATCCGAATCCGTCGGGGAGCGTTTCGAGCACGCCCTCGCCAAAGACTACGCCATTATTCGCGGTTTGCGCCTGCAGAATCGCGAAAATCAATTCCTGCTTTCGCAGATTCGGTGCGCCATCGATCTTTAGATCGCGCGCCACCTCATTGAGATCGGCGATAGATTTCTGCTTCAGCTCCGCGAGATGCATAACCTCCCCCTTCGTTTGTGTCATGAGTATCCTCTCAAGCCCTCAGCTGCGTCGTCATCGGCAGCGCTCGCACGTGGTGAACCATGGGAAATTGTCCAGAAACCGAATGAATGGCAATGTCTTCGATGATCGTATGTTGTGTGTATTAGCTAAAGAGGGTGACCCGTGAAGGACTTACTCGCTTACACCCGTCGCTAATCAGGGTACGGCTCTGTCTCATATCTGCGGATATTGTCGCAAGGGGAAACTCATGCCGAGCTGAATGTCTCTATGGCCTGAACGATTGTGGCTTGTTTCGAGATGCGCCCCGGAAGTCTTCTTGTGTGGAGAGAACGCTGATCCGAGCTGAGATATTGGGCCAAGGATAACGCGGGCGACGCGCCTTGTCAATATGAATCACTTTCTATTTTCACCAACTCTCTTTCCCTCATATGCACAGTCGGGCCGAAATCATCTCCCACGAATTTGATGATACGATTACGCCTGCCTTGCAGTTGCAGCCCAAAAGAATGGTGTGATACATGAGGAACTTCCTTTAGAGGTACACCATGGCACATGACGACGAACAGGAACAGCACGAGCGAACCTTTACATTATCCGAGGCTAATCATCTCATCCCTCAGCTGAACTCCAAGCTGATATCAATCCAGCAAGCCAAGGCTGTTCTGGCTCGAACGAAGGATGAAATTCAGAAAGCTAGCGCAAGGGCTGAATACGGCGGGGGCAGCACTGCCGGACACCTATACATCTCCGGCCTCCAGCAAGTCAGTACGAATCTTCAGGCGATCCAGGAGCTAGGCATCCTGGTGAAGGACCTGGACCTTGGCCTCTGTGACTTCCCCCATCTTCGTGACGGTCGAGTGGTCTATCTCTGCTGGAAGCTTGGGGAGCACGAGGTTCGCTGGTGGCATGAAACAACCACCGGCTATAAAGATCGCTGCCCCATCGAGGATCTCGCCTGAACTCAATATTGTATAGTGACGTCGAGGTATCATGATGAAGTTCGTTATTCTCGGATTCGACGGTCCCGACGGGGAAGCCAAGCGAAAAATCCATCGCCCTGCGCATCTCGCCAAGATGGAGCCCCTCGACGCGCAAGGCCGGGTTGTGCTGGCCGGTCCGCTCACGGATAAAACCGGGAGCCTGATTGTCATTGAGGCGGACTCGCTGGAAGAGGCACAGCAATTCGCCCGCGAAGACCCCTATACCCTCCATGGTGTATTTGAACGGGTCGAGGTCCATCCATTTACGCAGGTTTTCCCCAAGAAGCCGTAGACGATACCCGAGTACTCCACCCGTTCATTCCCCTATGCCCCCCCCCGGCCCCGCGTTAGTTGCATTGCCCCCTCGCCAGTCGAGCGGTATAGTTGTCTGATGAAACTGCACCAACAACTGTTCTGCCCCCTCATCTCCGCACTCATTCTATGGGGAGCCCCGGCAATGGGGGCCTCGACGAAAATCGTCATCGCCGACAGCCAGTACGTGATGGCTGACGGCGATACCTTGGCCGCTGCAGAAGAAAAAGTCCTCCAGAGAGCCCAGCGAAAGGCAGTGGAGGAAGCGGGCATCTATCTCGAGGCCACATTCCACGATGTGGAAAAAGAATCTGGAGGGAAAAGCACGCAAGCCAGCTCCCTAGAAATCAGAACAATCGCCGCAGCCATCACGGAAACAGAAATCCTCGAATCTCGACGCTCCTTCGAGCGGGACCGCCCCGTCTTCTTTGTCCGCATTCGCGCCACAGTCAATATAAGCAGTCTCGCGGAGGCCATACGCCGACTGCAATCCGACCAGCAACTCGCACAACACTTTCGCCAGCTCCAGCAGGAAAACCACCAATTGCGCTCCCAATTACAAGAGCTTCAACAGCAGCCGATCGGTGTCCGAATGTTGGCCATTGAGCCGGGCGGAAAGTCCGCCGCACAGCAACGAGCGCGCATGCTGCTGGAAACCGCGCTCCACACACACAACTTACGAGACAAAATCCAGCTCAGCACCGACGCCGCCATACTCGATGACCGTTACGTCGACCCACTGATCGTGCGAGGCCAAACCTATCTCCGGTTGGTCTCGCTGGCCTTTTCCCAGCAGGCTCAGCCCTCGGACTATTCAGACCATCTGGATAAAGCCAGGATAGACTTTGATCGTGCAATCACACTCGACGACAAGAATGTATGGGCATGGGTTGGGAAGGGAGATACATTCACGTGGTTGAAGCAATGGGACGAGGCGACCGCTGCCTACGAACAAGTTCTTGATCTCGATCCGTTTACCGATATCGCCCGCCAGCGGCTCATCGGCGCATACACGACGCAAGCGCGCCGCCAGGCAGAAACCAAATCATGGCAGCAGGCATTGGCCACACTGAAGAAGTTAATGAATGCCCAAACGCCTGAAAGCTGGATCCCCTATCAAAAGGAGGCCTATGCGCTTCGAAGCGAGATCTACGTCAAGCTGAATCAGCCTGAGCAGGCAATTGAAGATCTGTCCACTGTTATTCGGGTCGATCCCACCAATGCTACTGCCCTGGTCAACAGGGCAAAACTCTATCGAGAACGCCTACAGGGGCGACTCGCCAAAGATGACCTTGAGCGGGCCTGCGTCCTCGGGTCCAACCCTGCCTGCGAGCAATTACCATGACACCTTGCAACACATTGAATACACACTCATTGTTTACGGGCAACTAGCCAATCCATACCTACTGAAGCCATGCCGATTAGTTTGACAGGGCGAAATCCAGATCTCTATAATATGCGCGCTTCAACGGGCACGATTAGCTACCTGCAGGCAAGCCAACAGCTCAGGACAAAAGACCTAAGCCTCTCTCGTTAGATGGCCCGAAATTTCACGATGGTGGGCCTTCTGCGAGGTTGCAGGTGACATAGAAAAAGCTTAGAGTGAGGAAGATCCAGATCATCGAAAAATTGTGTTTCTCGTTCTTTAACCCCTTGCCGGAGAGTAAGCCGTAATGACTCAGTATCGCGTCCTTCCAGGCCCGGAACATTTCCTTCCTCCATCGGCTGCGAGCATGGGCATTTGCTTGCCAAACCCTGGGGAAGCCCACATCAACGGTGTGATCGTCCCAGAGGAAAAAGCATACGAGGAAGCGGCGAAACAATTCCTCATGGCCAAAGTGCCGACGATCTTCCCAGGCCCCTTAGTTCTGTGGGCATGGAACGAGAAAGCTGCCAAAAAGGCAACCGCCATCCGTCACTTATATAATACGCTCAAGGAATGCGTGCAGCCAGGGCAGACGCCCATGCTGATTCCGATGCCGGACTACCGCCCCAAATACCCGAAGATCAATCCTGAAGTCGAAATCAATCCCAACCACCCGAACCTGACCATCTGGCACAATAAGATTGATTGCTGCATGTTCGTCGGGGTCCATTGCCATCAGGCAAATTTGGCGCTCAAAATCATTCGTGGCGGCACCTCCTGCTACACGGTTGCCATGTGCGCTCAGGCTGGCCATGAAGATGCGATGCTATCCTTTCGCGACGCATCGGTCGAAAAGATCATGAAACTAGCCGAGTGGGTGAGAAAGTTGAAAGGGACAGTCCAACCACGGCTGACATCAGCAAAGAGCGGAGCCTCAAACTAAGCCGTTTGAAGTTCTGGAGAGAGTGAAAGGAGGCTGATCCATGGCAGACACACATTCGGTCATCGGCACAAAGAATAAAAAAGGTCAGACATTTACCGACACCTGGAAGATGATGAACGACGCGCCACGCACGCCGTCATTCTATACGGGAAGCGAAGTCATCAAGGAAGCCCTCCGGCGGGCCAGCTGCGACGTGATGATTGCCTACCCGATTACCCCACAGAGCGAAGCGGCCGCCTTGATCGGCGAACTCTTTGCCGAGGGATACATCGGCGACTACTTCCGCGGCGAGAGCGAATTCGCCGTCATGTCGCAATGCGCGGGAGCGGCCTTCGGAGGCGCGCGCGTCTTCACGACAACCGCGGGCCCCGGCACGATGCGCGCGATGGAGAATTTCCCGATGTGGTCCGGCGCACGGTTGCCGATCCAGATGATCGTCACCTGCCGCGGCATCAACTCACCGCTCTCGATTCAGCCAGACACACTCGAAATCGCCTATCTATTGAATACCGGCATGCTCGTCTGGCATGCGGAAACCGCGCAGGACTTCTTCGATTGGATCCTCAAGGGCTACATGGTCTCGGAAGAGCCTGATGTGCACCTTCCCTTGGCGCTGTGCTGCGATGGATTCTTCGTCACGCACACCAAGGACGTGGTCAATCTGACTCCGGCCGACATGTGCCTGCCTCCCTACGACCCCTACCGCTCACCCGTGCCCTGCATGGACATGGAATGTCCGCCGGTCCGGATGATGCGCGATCCGTTTGTCATGAAGAGCAACTACATCAGCTACGCCACCCACGCATCCTGGCAACAGGAAGTCTGGGCAGCCGTGGAACGGTCCCGTAAACACACGATCAAGTGGCTGAACGGCTTGATCGAAACTGAAAACACCGATGCCGAGGTCATCATTGTGGCCTCCGGAACCGCGGTGTCTCAGGGACGTGAGGCCATCCGGCTCCTCGAGGACGAGGGCATCCGTTGCGGTCTGGTCAAGGTCAAAGTCTTGCGGCCATGGCCGGGCGAAGAAATCCGTGAAGCCACGAAGAACGCCAAACACATCATCGTCCCGGAGTTCAATGTGACCGGATGGCTAGCCAAGGAAATCAAGGCCACCATCCCCAACAGCGAACGGGTACATGCAGGCCCACGCGTCTGCGGCGGCATGACGATGCCACCGGAAATCATCGTTTCAGAAATCAAGACCCTGCTTGGCATACATACCGTGTCGATGGCCAGTCGCGGCTGATTGGATCGAGACAAGCAAGCACTAAACGCCCTGAATAAGACGCACGTATTGAGGAGGCCATCATGAGCAAGGAACGTATCAAAATTTCTGAAGACCTGTACGACATTATGCCGTCCGACTATCAAGACCTGGTGAAAAGCGCGACCTACGGCAAAGAAGACCGGGGCTGGAAGGATATCGGCAACAGCAAGGAACTGATCGAGCAGCATTCTCTCTGCGCCGGCTGCCCTGAATCCATGGCCTTCCGCTACATCCTGGCCTCCTTGCCTAACCCGGAAGATACCGTCATGGTCGGCTCCACCGGCTGTACCAGCTTGGTGTTCCCCATGGTGGCCGTGCACAACATCCACTCCCTCTTCGGCAACCAGAACGCCATCGCCTCCGGCTTGAAGCGCGCCTTGAGCGTCCGCTTCCCGGGCCGGACGAAAGACGTGGTCGTGCTGGCCGGAGACGGTGCCACCGTCGATATCGGCCTCGACATGACCTTACAGGCCTGGTTCCGCCAGGAAAAGTTCACCACGATTTGCTTCGACAACGAACTGTACGCCAACACGGGCGGCCAGGAGAGCGGTCTGATGCAAAAGGGCTTCGTCGCCAAGATGGCGCCGGTTGGGAAACTTTTCGACAAGGTCCGTCTGCCGGAAATCGCCCGTGAATCAGGCTGCCATTACGTGGTGCAATGCACCGTCAGCAAGCCATCCCTCATTGAGAAGGTGGTCCGGAACGCGGTCATGATCTCGCGCGAAATCGGCCCGACCTACCTCCAGCTCTATACGCCATGCATTCTCGAAATCGGGAAGAACAGCATGGAAGGGCTCCAGGAAATGCGGGATTCTGAAAAGCCGACTGAGCGGTTCGCCTACAAAGAGTACATCAGTGAGCCAGCCAAGCAACTTCTGGCAGAGATGGCCGCCAAGGACAAAGAAAAGAAGGCCGCAGCCAAGCAGCTAGCCTCGCAAGGAGCCTAATCCGATTCTGGAGGAGAGACGACCATGATCAAGAAACGACTGAATATCCGGATGTCGGGATTGGGCGGACAGGGCGCCGTCACTGCCGCGCACGTCCTGGCCATGGCCGCCAACCGCGACGGCAAGTTTTCGATCTCTAATCCCTTCTTCGGCGCCGAGAAGCGTATGGCGCCAGCCGAAAGTTATTGCCGGATCGGCATTGAACGGATCTATGACCGTGGCGAATTGGTATTTCCAGACGTCATCCAGGTCTTTCATCCCCAGGTCATCACCATGGGGAAGAGCTACACGATGCCCTTCTACTCAGGTGTGAAGGAAGGCGGCCTCGTTGTCATCAACTCCGACCAGGAGCTGCTGTCAGCCGATGACATTGAACGGCTCAAAGATCTCAATGTGAAGGTGTTTTACATTGCGGGAACCGAGCTCGCAATCGAAGTGGCCGGCACCGAGCTCTCGACCAATATGGCGATGATCGGATCGGTTGCTGGCATCACCAAATGCGTCTCGATGGAATCCCTGGACGGCGCCTTGCAGGAACGGTTCGGCAAGAAGTTCGTCGCCTCCGGTGGAACCGCCTCCTTGGATGAAGCGATCAAGAAGAAGTTCGCCAAGAAAGAAATGTTGCTGGCAAAGAACTTGGCAACCGTGCAGGCGGCCTATGAAATCGCCAGTAAATGGGCCGAAGACAATAAGTATGAGCTGCGAGTCGGTAATCCTGCCGTTGCGGCTTAACGAGAGAGAAGGAACCAGCTCGCATGTATAACGTAGCGCAAGTCATCGATGAGAAATGCGTGGCCAAAAAGGGATGCCGCCTCTGCATTATGTATTGTCCGGAGGCCAATTGCCTCGACCTGAATCCAAGCAAGATGGTGGCCGAAGTGATGATTGACCGCTGCAAGGGCTGTGAGCTCTGCGTGGTCGTCTGCGACGCGGCCAAACATAATGCCATCAGTATGCAGGCTGTCAGTGCCACCGGACAACTGATGTCCAATAAAGGTGAGTCAGCAGCTCTTGGGCAGGCCTACCAAGGCTAACCGTTTTTTGTAGCGGGTCTCCCGCGCAAGACCCCATGGCGCCTGCGCTATGGGGTTTTTTGTTGGTACCGCTCTAAGGGAGAATAGATGGAAACAGAAGATAATGTCATCGATGAGCTCATTCGAGAGATCTCAGGCCTCATTCATGAATACCCGAAAGTACTCGAACGGCGGGCTGCCGAAATTCATGCCAGCGGGAAGGACCCTGATTTAGCGCAGACGCTCATCAAGGCTGCCGATACCATGCGCGATAGCGGGAACCTCTATCTCACCTGGGCCATTCACTATGCATCCGTTGCGGCAGGCAGAACCGATGCGACCTCAAATGAAGATGAAACTGAGGATTTTGACGTGTAGCCGATAGCACACAATTCATCAATTGCCCTGATAGAAAAAAATCTCCCCCCAACAGAAATCTTTTGATAGAATACGCAGCCCGATGACGGACTGTCTCGTTCCCCGGTAGCTCAGTGGTAGAGCAGCCGGCTGTTAACCGGCTGGTCGCAGGTTCGACTCCTGCCCGGGGAGCCACAATCTCAAGGCCTTCGAGACCTCTCTCGAAGGCCTTTGTCGTCTTCAGTGGGACTGATGCTATTTCAGCTTACCGTGTTCCGGCAATTCATATTGCGGAGCGAATTGGACTTTCATCGATGATGGCCACCATGGAGCCTGACTGGCGAATATTCACACCGGCAGCCCTCCTCCACAATTCATATCTCATGACCGTTCTGCCAGGTTACTGGTCTCGCCGAGGACTTCTTGCCGGAATACCTTCTGAGTCACGACTCTTCACCACCGAGCCTCAGACCCAAGTACTCGGCTTCTGCCACTGGCAGACAGCCAGAACCAATTGCCAGACCATCGTACTCGTGCATGGGCTTGAAGGCAGTAGCGAATCGCACTATATGCATGGGATTGCCGCAAAAGCCTATCGTGCAGGCTTCAATGTCATCCGCATGAACCAACGTACATGTGGCGGGACCGAACACCTCACGCCAACGCTCTACAACAGTGGATTGAGCCAGGACTTTCGAGCCGTCGTTCATGAATTGGCGCACGTGGATGGACTCGATCGCATCTGGCTTGTCGGCTATTCGATGGGAGGCAATCTCGTCCTCAAAGCAGCCGGAGAATTCGGCTCGTCGGAACCAGCGTTGGCCGGAGCGATCGCCGTCTGCCCGAATATCGATCCAGCGCAATGTGCCAAGGCGTTGGAAGAGCCAAGAAACTGGATCTACCACTACCACTTCTTGACCAAGCTCAAATCGCGCATGAGGCGCAAAGCCGCGCTCTTTCCAGAAAAGTGGAATCTCACCGGACTCGATCGTATCCGCACCATCAGCGACTTCGACGACCGTTACACCGCCCAAGACGGAGGATATGCGAGTGGTGCTGATTACTATAATCTGGCCGGGTCACAGCATGTAGCAGGAAAGATCGCCGTGCCAACCATCATCGTCACGGCACAAGACGATCCGTTCATTCCCTACTCGATGTTTTCTCTCGCGGCCATCAATCAGAACCCCTACATCCGACTGACCGCACCGCAATACGGTGGCCACTGCGGATTCGTTCAGCGATCCCAGCATGATGAAGACCGGTTTTGGGTGGAGAATCGAATCATCGAAACGATAGGGAGGTGTGGAGAGGGTGGATGGCCGGCTGCCCCTTCAGACAAAGCAACCGGCAGCGCAAAGCACAGCTAGGCCGTTTGCTTGCTAACCCGTCTGGATTCCACCTCAGCCACCTGTTGTGCGCACTTCCTGACCCACGTCACAATGAGCCAGGCACTGGTCGCGACAATGCCGGCGATAAACATCCAGTTATAGATCCCTTTTCCTGATTTGCTGAGAAACGGGTCACAGACGTAGAGCACTACACCATAGGCCATCGACACAATTGCGAAGGTCGTCACCGGAAGAATTAATGCCCGATAGGGTACGAGCCACTTCCACTCATCCGGTGGCTCAGCAGTCAATTGACGGGCCCCGAGCCAGGCAATCGCCAGCACACCGCCATACCCGATAAATTGCACCAGATCTGAGGCACGCAGTTTCCCCACGGTGGTCTCACGAAACAGCGGAAGATGCCCCAGGATCACAGCGAACAAAAACGTCAGCGCCATTGCCACTCCGTATTCCATCATCCACTTGCGTGCCTTCATGCTGCCCTCCCTCGATTCGATCACTTCCCTATCATCCGCCTGGCGGATGTACGTCATAGAGAAGCATAGCACCTCGACAACTTATCCATGTATTCAATCTGTTCTGTGAGAAAATGGAGAAAGGTACGCAGGCCCAATCGGACTACACCGATTGCAGATGCGTCCGCACTTCCTGCACGTAGGTTTTGAAGGGATCCGGCATGGGAAACGGCGCTTGCCCGCGTAATTGGAAGATCGACCAGTTGATCACATAGGATGGAGAAAATCGCTCTTCCGGTCTGGAATCTGCCAGTTCATCTGGCGGTCCACTGGCCAGCAAATGCCGAACGAGTTCGCCGCGCCCAAAGGCTCTCGTATTGCGTGGTGGATGGTCCATGGCCAAGGCAATCGCCTTGTCGGTGGTGAGTCGCGGAACCCGGCCTTCCTCCATCAGCCCAAAGTACAGCCCCTTGCCTTGATGGAGATTGTGATATTCGAGATCGAGACTCTTCAGGGCCGGATCCGCCCAGGTCAGCTGCTCCGCCTCGCGAAAAGTTTCGAGCAGCCAAAGCTTCGAGGCCCAATCGACCCGGCCGACCAACTTCTGGTAATCCCCGCGAAGATCCTGCAGGACCGATTCCCATTGATCGAGCACCCAATCCGTTTCCGCATCCTGCCCACGGTAGTGCATTTGCGCCGCGGCGAGAAAGGCTTCCTGTATGTCGATGGCGGAAATCGACTTCCCCGATTGCAGCCGCACGATCCATTGCCGATCTTGATCCTGTGACAGCTCCTGCATGGTCTCTACCGGCTCATGGAGCTCCAGATCGAGCGGCGCATGACCCTCTTCGATCAGTTGAAGTACCAGCCCTGTCGTGCCCAACTTCAAGGCCGTCGCCACCTCCGCCATATTGGAATCGCCGAGGAGGAGATGAATACGACGATATTGATTCGGGTCTGCCAGCGGTTCATCTCTCGTATTCACGATCGCACGATTCTGCTGCACCCATTCGAAGAAATCGTTCACGATGTAATCGGCGCGCTGAGAAATCTGAAACGGCATGGCCGGCTGCTGCCCATGGCGTTGGTTCGCTCCCCGCGGCACGATGAGACGGTCCATCTGAATCCAGGCATCCTGGGGACCGGCAGTCCCGACGCGCCCGGCTCCCGTAAAGATCTGCCTGGTGACCAGGAAGGTCACCAGCGGCCCAAGGCCACGCCTGGTAAAGGGGAACCGCCTCGACACGAGATAGTTCTCGTGCGACCCGAAGGTCGCATCGGTTTCATGGTCCACATTGTTTTTGATCAACGACACCTGATCGGCCAGACCGAGGTCTTCCACGGCAGCCTGCAGTAACTGATCGCCGGCGCGATCGGCAGCCACCACATCGCCGAGCGACTCACATTCCGGCGAGGCCCATTCCAGATGTCCCATGTCGAGGTACATGCGCCCGGCGTTGGTGAGAAACCCTCCGTTACCGGGTGGTTCATCGTGCCCACGATGATGCAAATCCAGCACTCCACGCCGTTGGACGTGAAACAGATGGTCTCGAATCTTGTGGGCAAACCAGGTCGGCGTGTGATCGGGCTGCTCTTGGTTCACCAAGAGTCCATATTCGGTTTCAAGTCCGAATATACGGTTCAACATCTCAGTTCGCCACGACGGATTGAAGCGACTTCGGGAGGAGCGGTGCCAGATCGGATGGCTTCAGCGACCGATACTTGGACGTCCCAAGAGCCTGGCGCTCAAGAACGGCACATTCAAGGGTCCGTCCTCCGGCAATACCACGCACATGTGCCATCAGCACCTCGGCACTGGGGACTGGAGCGGTCACTAAGCCAGCTTTGCCTGCAGATGGGTCGGACTCAGCCTGTTGATCCGTCTCTTCCTGTTGATGCGCGAGGGATCCGATGGCCCAGGCACGCAATGCCAGATCCAATGCCTGCTCCAGCGACAGAGTCGCAGGCGTCTGCTCCTTGAGATAGGCCGTCATCTTCGTCTGGGCAGCCGGGGTGGCAGCTAAGACCGCGCAACCAGCCAATTCCTCGAACGTACCGTCATAGTTGATCGTCAGGAGCGCGTCCTTCTCCGGCTTTACCCCCAACTCGGCGACAAGAATACGCACGATGAACGGCGCCTTGTACACTTCTTCAAACGCCTGTTTAATGACAGGGGCGATGCCGTATTTCACCAGTCTCGATCCCGTCACATCGGACGGCGAACGGTTAAATCCTTCGACATGCGCCATTTCCAGCAAGCTGAAGCGGAGCTTTTCCAAATCCGTGGGATGCCCCATTCCGCCCAATGCCAATCGGTCGTAGATCTCATAGAGCTTCGGTGTGCCTTTGCTCACCGTCGTCAGGAGAATGCCTCCATCATAGGCCAGCGCCACAACCGGGCTCCCCTGCTTGAACTGTTCATCGAGATACTGGCGTCGATTCCCGACGGCTTCGACCCAGCGATAGGGCTCTTCATACATAACGCACCACCTGTGATTCATAGAGGGGTTTCAAGGTCGCGTCCGGCACCGTCTGCACGCCGGCCCCGGTGATCAACTTAATCACAGGGTAGAGACTCGCCTCCCGATTGACACCGCCGGTCGCCGAGTCGAACTCTGCCGCGCTCGTGAGCAAGCGCAAGGCCTGCACCATCGCCTGCTCTTCAGGGAGTCGGTTGAGGGGCTGATCGCCCCAGGTATTCAGGTAGTGCAAAATGCCTCGGATCGTCGGAGAACCGGATCCGGAAACGGCATATTCGACTCCTTCGAACTCCGCGCCGAGGATATCGTAGAAATAGATCTTGGCCGAGCCCTGCTCCAGATCGTAGCCGGCAAATACCGGAACCACCGCGCCGGTCCCGGCCAAGGCAGCCGGCACGTTATCCTTTAAGAGCTTGGAGATCGCACGCAGCTTGCCGTCGAAACTCAATTCCTGCAGCTGCGTTCTCCGGTAATATTTGAAGGAATGTTCCAGGACCCGCACCATTTCATAGGCGGTCGCAGGGACTCCGGCAATCGCCATCACACTGTGCCGGTCGATCTCCAAGACCTTGTCTGCCGATACCGCTCAGCCTGCTTCGGATCGACCTTGCGCATACGCTTGAGCAAATTGTCTTTGTCCGGCGACCCGGTCTCCGGCCGTTTCGGCCCGCCACCCTCTTCGGAGGGACTCGGCGCCTTCGGCATCGGGCTGCCCGGCCCTTCACGACGTTCCGGCATTGAGCTGTAATTCATGATCGGGACTCCATTTCTCTATTCCATGCGTTCAACGCATCCATCGGGGACACCGCCTGCTCGAAGATCTGCGCGCAAGCCTGCACTGCCTCTGGCTCGAAGAGGTCGCCCATTTCCAATGTCCGCGGAAGCAAGCCCCCGCTGAACTGAATCCGCTCCCACTGCATCGATTTGATCTGATCCGGGAACCGTCTGATACAGAGGCCTCGAATCCCTCCTCTGGTATCGATCGGGCCAGCGACCAAGGCCGATTCCACGTCCTGTTCCGACGTCATCCGCCAAACCTTCCCCTCTGCCTCAAGCCCGAGAAAGAGCCCGCGCTCAGGATTTATATTATGGTACTCCAAATCCAAACTCGCCAGCCAGGGATCGTCCCATCCAATCCGCTCTTCCTGCATAAAGGTTTCCAAGAGCCAGAGTTTGGTCACCCAATCAAGCTTCCCTACCAATTGCCGGCGATCGCCTGCAAGGAGTCGGAGCGTGTCGGCCCATTCGGACAGGACCCAATCGGTCTCTGCATCGGCACCGGCCAAATGCTTCTCCGCCGCGAGATAATACTGCTCTTGAATCTCGAGGCCCGTGATGGTGCGGCCATTTCGCTGACGCACCGTCGCCTTGAGGTTCAGATCGCGAGACAACTGCTTGACTGCGGTGACCGGATGTTCCAATTCAAGCGCCGGCGCTGCATTGTGCGCGATCAACTCCAGCGCCAATTGTGTCGTCCCGACTTTCAGCGCCGTGCTGTACTCGCACATATTGGCATCGCCAATGATGAGGTGAAGCCGCCGATATTTCTCCCGCACCGCATGCGGTTCGTCCCTCGTATTCAGAATCGGCCGGTTGTGCATCGTATCGACGCTCAGATCCGTCTCCATGAAGTCGGCCCGCTGAGACAACTGGTACTGGCCCGGCACGAACCCGCTCTCTTGACCTTCCACACCAACCTTGCCCGCCCCGGCAATGACCTGCCGGCTCACCAGAAACGGCAACATCCCTGCAGTCAGTGAGGGAAAGGGAATCGCGCGTGAGACAAGATAGTTGTCATGGCAGCCATAACTATGTCCGTGAAAATCCGTGTTGTTTTTATAGAGCTGCACGGGGGACCCGCCAAGCACCTGATTGCGCCGCTCCGCCGCCCGCTGGGCAATCCGCTCCCCCGCACGGTCGTGGGCAAGGAGCGTTCTCACCGTTCGGCATTCAGGCGTGGAATATTCCGGATGTGTATGGTCGTTGTAGAAGCGGGCCCCATTCGGGAGCACCAGATCGCTCTTCATCTCATGAAACGAAAAAGGCCGATGGGCATCGACCTTGGCGAACTCGTCTTCTTCTTTATCCTGCTGCAGCCCAAGGACCCGAAACCCCCGCGCATCCTCGTGCGGATCTTCGCCGCCATAATCCCAGCGCCGCTCGAACGAGGCTGTCAGATGGGCCCGGACCAGTTCCATCGACTCCACCACCGGATCGACTGCGTCCTGATCTTCCCTGGTAATCCCGTATTCTGTTTCGATCCCAAATAACCGCATAGCGCTTCCAGGCTTGTGGCATGAGGCTAGGGGCTAGAGGGGCGGATGAGATATTCCTACTCCCTCGCCACTCGCCCAGGCCCCCTCGCCTCTCTTAAATAATCTGGTTGATCAGTCTCTCTTCGGACTGCCGCCCTCTCCGGAACGAAGAGACGCCCACGACTTGCTCCGGATGGTGATCGAGGAGCTTCAGCCATTCTTCCGCCGCATCGTCAGGCGGCAACATCTCACCCTCCCGGAACTCTGCGTGCACAGCATTCACCAGATCGTCCAGCGTCATGCCCCCCTGGTCTGACCCGCCTGCCGCAATCACCCGCTCGATCGCCTGTTCTTTAGCCCGCTGAACGATCGACGCCAGGATCGCCCCGCTGATCAGATCGCTCCGATAGAGGACCTTATTCTGCCCGCTTCGGAGCCTGATCGATAGCAGCCGATTCTCATCGTTGCGCGAGAACACCGCGGAGAGCGCATGCTCGACGAGGTCGGCAGAGGCCTTCTTACGGTCCCCGCCATGTTGATCGACCCATTGCCGATCCAGAGGCAGATCATCAGTCAGGTACACGTTCAAAATCGCGCTAGCCGACTCACGATTCGGACGGCTCACCTTAATCTTGCGGTCGATACGCCCAGGCCGCAGCACGGCCGGATCGATGAGATCCGGGCGGTTCGATGCCAGAATGATCACCACATCGTGGAGAGACTCGATCCCGTCCATCTCAGAACAGAACATCGGCACCAGGGTGCTGGAAATATTGAATGAGCGAGACGCCCGTCGCGTGCCGAGCACCGATTCCGCCTCGTCGATGAAAATGAAGGGCAAGGCCCCTTCTTTCCTGCGGGCACGAGCCTGGGCAAAGAGATCGCGGACCATCCGCTCCGATTCCCCCAACCACATATTCAGAATCTCAGGCCCCTTGATGTGGAGGAAGGCCCCGCGAGTCACCGGCGGCTTGTCCCCCTTCGCACCGGCTGTCGCCTGGATCGACGCTCCCACCAGCTTCGAAAGACTGGCGGCCGCTGCCTGCCCGATCAAAGTCTTTCCGCAGCCTGGCGGGCCATACAATAAAAACCCCTTAGGTTGCGTAAACTTGAACCGCTGAAAGGTGTCCGCATGGAGCAGGGGATATTCGATGGCCTTTTTAATGGCCGCGATGGCTTCCGTTTGTCCGCCGATCTGCTCCCAGGTCACAGTGGGCACTTCGTCGAGGAGGTGAGACTTGGCTTTCCGATCCTCCATCTTTTCGATCGCCACATGGAGGCTGGGATCGATGCGCACTTCATCGCCGGCCTTCAAATCCACACCGGCAAGGTCGCTCGACCGCTGAAGGATCAAGACCTGCCGCCCCATCTCATGCTCAAAACGAAGCCGCCCGTCCCCCAGGACTTCCGCCACTTTGAATACCGGCCCATTGCGGTCATACCCCAAGACTTTGATCACAGCATAGGCGTCATTGACCAGAATCTGAGCACCGATCTTCAATTCGGCAGCCTGCACCCGCGGATCGACCGACGCATAATACTCCGCGCCTCCCACCAGGATCCGCGCGAGGCCTTCACCCGGCACTTCGAGCAGGGTCCCGACACGATTGGCCGGTGCCGTCAGCTTGGCGATGACGTCGGCCACTTTTTTCAGCTCGACGTCCCGTTGCTGCTGCGCCGCTTGCCCAAGGATCATGGTATGGCGCAGTTTGTAGAGAATCTTCTGGCGGGGATCACTGTCGGGAAACAAAGCGAGACATTCTTCTAAAAGTTCAAGTGGATCGGATCCCACACCCTTCGCGGGACTCGCAACATCCTCTGTCTTCCCCGTGGGCTCCTGGTCCTGTGGCTTACTCGATCGGCGATCGCTCATCAGTGGTCCTCCATACCGAACAGATTCATGATCCTAGCATAGCCGCCGTTCGGATTACCGCTTATCACTGCCGCTCAATTGACGGCTTGGAGGGTCACGGAAACACGTTCCCGATTGGTTCCCCGTAGGATTTCAACCGTCACCTGATCGTTGACTTTGTGCCGTTCCATGACATCCATCAGTTCGTCCAGGGTTCCAACAGGCTTGCCATCGACTGCCATGATGATGTCGCCCAATTCTACCCGTCCGGTAGCGGTTTCACGCGCCCCCTTCAGCCCCGCCAGCTCCGCGCCGCTCCCACGCGACACCTTCCCGATAATCAGCCCCTTGATGCCCCACCGCTTCGCCATCGCATCGGGAATGAGGGAGACCCCGAGCCCCGGGCGGATGAGCTTGCCATGTTTGATCAACTCCGGCACGATGCGATTGACCGTATCGACCGGCACCGCAAAGCCGATTCCCGCGAAGGCCCCGCTGGGGCTCATAATCTGGGTATTCACGCCGATCAACCGGCCGGCGCTATCGAGGAGCGGCCCGCCTGAGTTGCCAGGATTGATGGCGGCATCGGTCTGAATAACGCCTTCGATCGTCCGGTTCGACAAGGACTTGATCGTCCGACCCAGCGCACTCACGACACCGGTCGTGAGCGTATGGTCGAGACCGAACGGATTTCCGATCGCCAGGACTTTCTGTCCGACACGTACATCCTGCGATGTCCCGACCGTGAGGGGAGCCAGCGTCTCTTCCGATGCACGTATCTGCAACACCGCCACATCGTGATCGGGGTCGGCGCCAATGAGCGTGGCCTTATGCTCCGTCCGGTCTGCCAAGGTCACCGTGATCGAGTTCGCCCCGTAGACGACATGAAAATTGGTGACGATGTGCCCCTGCTTATTCCAGACGAATCCCGTTCCGGAACCTTGTGGGGTTTCAAAAAGATTGAACGACCAGGGGTCTCGTTGAATCGCGGTGTTGGCGATGAAGACCACGGATTTGGTCGCCCGCTCGAACACGGCCATGGTGGCCCGTTCATCCGCGCCCAACTCGGATGGCAAGGGGGTCACCACGCGCGGCTTGCCTTCAGGCCCGTCGTAGGACCCGCCCAGCGGCTTCCCCCACTCCGCCATCGACAGGGAAGGCCAGAGGCTGACGAGCAAGAGTCCCGTGATCACGACTCGTCCCCGCATCGCCATCATTCACCCATGATCTGGATAATGAGTTCCCTGGTGCGAGGCTTGGTATCAAAATCGACGAGGACGATCTGTTGCCAGGTCCCCAGCAACATCGCTCCATCCAGGAAGGGAATGGTAACCGACGGCCCCTGGAGCTGGCCGCGCAGATGACTGTGCCCGTTGTCCTCCCCGGCATTTCTCGTATTGTGCTGCCAGGCCGGATCGGCCGGCACCGCCCGATCCCAGAATGCTTTCGTATCGGCCCTGATCCCCGGTTCATCTTCAATGATCATCACCGACGCAGTCGTGTGCTTCACAAACACCGTCACGATCCCGGCTAACAACTTCGTGCCGGCGAGGGCGTCGGCTACGGCTTTTGTCAGATTTTCGACCTGGCTGTTCCCCTGCATGGGAAGACGCAAGGAGACCGTTTTCACCGCCATATTATGCCTCCATCGCCCGGAGGGCTCGTCGCTCGCCACTCGTGAAGGCACAGCCGCGAGCCTCCTCCAGAATTGCATCGAACTCGCCTTGCGCCGTCAATCGGCGTAACGCCTCCATCACCGCACTGCTTAAAATACCCTCCACCCGCAACGTCTCTAAATAGGCAAAGGCATCGACCAACGTTTCCTTGTTCCGCACATAATAGTCCCTGCCGCGCCGCTGATTACTGTAGGCTTCAAATTGCTCGCAGGCGACGAGAATCTCCGCCAACTGCCGCACCCAGGGTTTAGCCGCAGCTAGTTTCTCGGGGTAGTAATAATAGAGCATCACCTGCTGCATCCAAGGCGCCCACGTGACCCCCATCCGCTTGATGGCAGGCCGAACCGTCCGCAGCCGGCGGGCCAGCCGCCGCGCATAACCCAGCCGCATCTCGACCTGCTCCTTCGCCCAAGGCGTCATCGGAATGCCGTCGGCTTCAAGATCCTGTCCATAACAACGGAGAAAGGCCTCCGTCTCACGCCCGTACGCCGTATATTGGTGAACCGCTCTCCATTCTCGCGGTCTCGTCGGAATGCCCCGCTCCTTGGCCCAAGACCAGATCTTCCCGAAGAGTTGGCGATCGAGCCCGGCACGGCCCAGGTCATGTAACAGACAGGCAATCTGATACTGGCGGACCCGCTCAGGCCCATGGCCCAAGGCAGCAGCGACCGCGGCGCACATCCGCGCCGTTCGAATGGCATGCGGCCGATCGTATCCGCGAATGATCCGGCCAGGATGAAGCGGATGCGGGTAGTCGTAGAGCGCCATGAGCTGCGTAACAAGAGCACGGGGAACCAAGAGCGGAGCGCGTCGTGAAATGGATGTCATGTGTGGTGACGTGGAAGGGTTGTGCGCAACGGATACTTCCGCGAGGATAGCGTTCGTGGAAAGAGCCTGTCAAGGCGCGCAGGGCAACAAAGGCTCGCCCAACGCCGCGATCTTTGTTATGCTCAGCCCAGGCACGCGCGCGTCACGTCGCGCAATCCGGGGAAGCAACCATGTCGAGACACAAGACCGTCTGGCAGCTGACAGTGGCAGCGATTCTCCTCAGTCTATCCTGGCCACTGGCGCCGACCTGCCACGCCAGCCCGCTGGATCAACTCACGGATTTGACCGACAAATCCGCCGTCGTCATCACCCTCAAGGGGCGGGACAACTTCAACAGCGAGTACCGCTACGATGTGAGCGTCAAGAACCTCTCTGCCGATACACTCATCAGCGATTCCCTGTTTGTCGTCCTCGACAAGGTGACGAACATCGGTGGGGAATCCCGGGAGAACTTGAACAGCGATACCATCCTAAGCCGCATGGACGTCCTGGGACAGGATGGAGAAACACAGGAGGGGAAACCCTATTTCCAAATTCCTGCTGGAGCGGCGCCGGACCTGCTGCCCCATGGCCTCAGCCTCCCGGCCAGCGTACGCCTCCGCAATAAAGATTACATGATCGTCTTCACCCCCTCGTTCAAGGTGTTCGGACTCAAACGACCGCCGCCAGAACCCAAACAACCCCAAGCTGCCTCGTCTCAGCCGGGAACGAGTCCAACAACAGCCAGCCGTAATTCCGTCGACAAGCTGATTCAGCTGCTCATTAAAAAAGGTGTGGTCACAGAAGAGGAATGGCGGAAGGCCAGCCAGCCATGACCAATTCGGCTTGCAAAGCCTGCCAAGGCACCTGGCCCAGAGAAGACCATTTCATCGCCGATCTCGGCCTCGCCAAGGCCTATCTGCATGAAGATCAATTCTTCCCCGGCTGGACCGTCATCGTCTTCAAACGCCACGTAACAGAGCTCTTTCACCTGGCTCCCACAGAACGAATTATGCTGATGGAGGAAGTGAACCTCATCGCCAAAGTTGTCGCGCAAGTCTATGAGGCGAAGAAGATCAATTACGAACTCCTCGGCAATCAACTTCCCCACATCCACTGGCATGTGATTCCCCGGCTGGCGACCGACCCGGCCCCCTTAGAGCCAGTCTGGCGGGTGCAGCATGACGTCGCACCGTTGACGCCGCACGACTTGCAGCAGCAGATCCATCAGATTCAGACAGAGCTCAGACGTTCACCGGGTCTGCCCACGCCGGATCTCCCCTAGTTTGACAAACGACTACGCCACTGCAGAAATGTGCATACTAGAATAGCTGCCGATGCTGACAGAAGCCGTCGCAGGCTGTTCAGAAAGGCCGTCCAGCAAGGCCGCAGCAAGCGGAGAGGCGAAGCGTACTCTCCGCAGTACGTTGAGCCTCTGCGCGCCGCGACCTGCCTGCGCGAAGCGCTTCGGCGAAGGCAGGGAACGCCGCTGGTGGCCTTTATCAACAGCCTGCTTTTCCTGGCCGCAGGGCAGGAGCTGTTCCCACCCATTCCGATACGTTATACTATCGACCTCGTCACCGTAGCTGGAGGACCGCAGGATTCCATGAAGCGCCGATTGGTTCTCGCGATCCTCTTCCTTGCATCCTGCGCCTGGCTTCACTCAATCGAGTCGTCGTTGGCGGAGACGCCCGACAATCAGACGCCACCGGTTTCGACGGAACCACCCTCGGCAGCATCGCCTCTCCATCTTCTAGAATTGCAGCCTCACGAACGAGACGATGCAGTCAGTCTGCTGGGGGAGCTTCGCGGAATCGTCCGCCTGTCTCCGCAGAGCGCTGACGACCGGCTCAAGCTAGCTGAGGTGCTCTATCGAATCGGCGACCTGGATACCGCGATCGACGAATGCCGCATCGCCATTGCGCTGAATCCCGACCACGCCCTGGCGCATCTCCAGCTCGGCAGAGCCTTGATGGCCAAACAAGACTGGCGTGCATCGGTGATGGAATTGAAAGAAGCGGCCAGACTCAATCCTGAATTGACGCAGGCCCACTACAATCTCGGCACCGCCTACTACACCACCGGCAATATCAAAGGCGCGATTCAATCGTACCAGCAAACGCTGGAGCTGCAGCCCTCCTTTCCCGACGCCCGTTACCGCCTGGCACTCGTGCTCAAGTTAGCCAAGCGAGACCAGGAGTCTGCGCAATTCATGGAAGAAGCGGCCGCGAGCGGCATCCCGCAGGCGCAGTTCTTTCTTGGCAATGCCTATCGCGCAGGCCAGGGACTGGATAAGAATGGAACCCTCGCCGTCTATTGGTGGACCAAGGCGGTTGAATTCGGACATCAACCGGCTTCGTCTGCCTTGTCCATCCTCCGCCGCCAAGCCCTCTCGCCGGTCCAGCCTGAACAGAATCGCCTAGAAGCCTTAAAGGCCTTTCAAGGCTATCGGGAAAAGATCTGGGAGAGCTTCCCAGAACTCGCACACAACGGCGACAGCGAAACGCTAGGGACGACGTTGCTGAAGCAGAATCGAACGGACCAGGCCGTCCCGGTACTGCTCCAAGAATGTTATGCCCTCAGCGACATGGCGCAGACGGAACTCGCCCGACTCTATGAAACGGGCTTGGACTCATCCTTGCCTCCCTTCGACAAGAAAATCCTGGCCTGCTTCGAAGCCACGGCCGGCGAGGGATTCGGACCTGCCAAGAAAATTCTGGCTCGTATCTACGGCAAGGGCCTCGGCGTGAAGCAAGACCGGCAGAAAGTGAACACAGTCCTCCGGGGTTTGCCGAAGCAGGACGTCAAGGCGGTCTTGGACGAACTCTCCTTGCAGCCGTAGCCGCATGCCAGACTTCGCGCACACATGGCGCCTCTTTCTCCAGTCCGTCTGGCTCCAGGCCGGCGCCATGGGATTGGGCGCAACGGTCCTGGCTCTCAGCGTCGGGGCCCTCGCGCCTGCGACATTCACCGCACTCGACTGGACGGCCTACGATACCTGGCTCCGGCACCGCACGCCCGTTCCGGTCAGTCCCTCTCTCCTCCTCATCACGCGCGATCACGCCAGCGAAACGAAATTTGGAACCGGCCCATGGGATCGGGCGGTCCTCGCCCGCTTCATCACCGCAGCACACAACAGCGGAGCGAACGCGATCGGCCTGGACCACCGTATCGCGCAGCCCAGCCAAGCACAGCTCGGAGGCGCCGCCAGCGACGCATTGCTCCTGGAAGCCACCAGAACAGCGGGGCCCGTCGTCTATCCCTATGAGAGCGAGTCGCCGCTCGCCTCGGAGGCGATGGTCCTCAGCCATCTTCTGGTCTCCCCAAGCCAGGACCACGTCACACGTACAGTGCCGCTGTTGGCAGAGCTGGGCACAGTATCTGTTCCAGCATTCGGACTGGCGCTCTATAAGCTGGCGCAGCCCCAGGCGAACCAAACCGGCACCGTGGCCCTCGTGAACTATGCAGGAGACGGCTCCTTGGGAAATCTGCCGACCCTGTCATTCGCCGCCCTCTGGGAAGCCCTAGAAGCCCATCACGATGAACAGCTCGAGAGCTGGTTCACACACAAAGTCGTCGTCTTCCTGCCCGATCCAGCACCGGCGGCCACGTGGCTCCTGCCGACGGGCCAGTCCGTCTCCGGATCTGCGATCCACCTCCATCTGCTCAACATGCTCCTGACCGACAACCGGGTCTGTCAGCTTGGCCCGCTGAACAGCGGCCTCGTCACCCTCCTGCTCGCAAGCCTCGTGGCCTGGTTTCTGCTGCATACAGGTGGATCACGGTCCTTCCTCTTCGCAGGAGCCCTCGTCCTCTGCTACGGAGGCCTGGTGATAGCAGCATTGGCCCTCGCGCATCTGGTGCTTCCCCTGGCCCTGCCGCTCAGTGCCTTGGCCCTCGTGTTCGTCGGCGCCACCATCTGGACGCACCTCACGGCAGGCCAACGGATGGTCCTCCTCGAACGGGACATGCTGCGCGTCCAGCAGGAAGCCGTGGCAGTCCGCGAGGCCCTGGTCCTGCGTGAGAACCGGGCCGAGGCGCTGCAAGAAGACCTGGACCAGGCACGAGCCGCCGTCGCCCAGTCGACCGGCCTGCAGCAAGACCTTTCACGTTCCGCAGACACATTGCGAACAGAGTTGGCCGATGTGCAGGCGCAGGAAGAAGCAGCCAGACAACAACTACAGGACTTGGGCCGCGAGTTGGCAGGGCTGCGCGCCGTGACCGAGAGCAGCAGCAAGCTGGGGGATGCAGAACTGGAGCAACTGCGAGACGAATGCCGCAGACTGGGCATCGTCACGCAGAACCATCATCTGCTCGGGCTCTTCCGCGATCTGAAGAAAGGCGCTAAGTCTCAGTTGCCCACGCTTGTGCTGGGTGAGGCAGGCACGGGCAAAGAACTCTTCGCGCGCGCGATCCATCTGCTGAGCCCAAGATCCGGCAAACCCTTTATCGCCGTCAACATGGCGGCCATCTCACCGGAGCTCTTCGAGAGCGAACTGTTCGGCCATGTGCGCGGCAGCTTCACCGGCGCGACGATGGATCGGCGTGGGTACTTCGAGCTGGCGCATCATGGCACGCTCTTCCTCGACGAGATCGGCGACCTGCGCCTGGAACATCAGGGCAAGTTGCTTCGCGTGCTCCAAGAAAAAACCTTCTATCGGGTCGGCGCAACGACCCCGACGACCGTCGATGTCCGCGTAGTGGCGGCGACCAATCGTGATCTCCAACGAGGCGTGTCCGAAGGCTGGTTCCGGGAAGATTTGTATTTCAGGCTGAAGGGTTTGGTGTTTCGGCTCCCGCCATTGCAGGACCGGACAGACGATATCGGCCTGTTGGCCGAACATTACCTGACCGGCCAAGCCCAGCAACTGGGACGGGAAACCCCGAAGCTCACGCAGGAGGCGCTCGACGCGCTGATCCAGCATGAGTGGAAAGGAAATATCCGCGAACTCCGCCAATGTCTCGAACAGGCAGTCGCACTCGCCGAGCGGCCCCTGCTGACCAAACACGATCTTCGATTGCAGCCGGCGACGTCCACCACATCGTCAGATCGCGCGCGCACACCAAAAATATTGCCGGAGCCTGCCGGCGATGCAGCCGTCCTCGATTGCCTCCGC
>SWDR01000032.1:0-1308 GCA_005116815.1 Nitrospira sp.
GACTGGGTCCGTGAGGGTCATCATCCAAGAGGGCATGAAGGCTGGCCCCTTTTGCTTGGTCGTGTGGTCTGCGGTGAGTCGATGGGGGAGCATGTAGCCGGCCGTGAGTCCGACCTCCTGCGTCCCGACGGTGATGGCAGGTGAGCCCTCATCGGCGTAGGCGCCGGGAGCGGTCATGATCGCTCCAAGAAACAATGTTATGAGGACCCGAGTCAGAAATGGCATACGACTCCGCATCTAATGTCCTGTCGGCCATTTCAGGGTAAAACTTGAAGCAATAGCAGCGACTCTCCAAAGATAGCAGAGGATTAGGTTCTGTCCAGAAAGGCGTCTCGCTCGACTTGGAGAATAGTGAAGAAGTGCTGGACAAGAGGTGAACGATTCGGAACGAAAGCAAAGGGAGAGAGGCTAACTGGATCGTTTGAGCGTTGAGAGATGGGCCGAGTCGGTGGAAAGTTCAGACAAGCCGTATCGCTGGTCGAGAGAGATGACTCGTTCAAGACAGCGCCTTGCCGAAATTAGATCCCGGCGGGTGTCGTAGAGGGAAGCCAGAAGCCGAAGCACGGCGGCTTCGGCCGGTTCATTGCCGAGCTTGATGTAATGTTCCGAGGCATTGTTCAGGCACCGTTCGGCATGGATGAGGTCGCCCTGGTCCAGAAAACACTTGCCCAATTGGCTATAGGTCACCGCCAGCCCTTCTTCGTTCCCGACAATTCGATGGCAGTCGAGGGCCTGTTTGAACGATGCGACCGCCTGCTCCCATTGCTGCTCACGCGCTTCTTGAAGCGCCAAGTTATTGTAGAGAATGCCGAGTGCGCGGTCGTCTTTGAGATCGCGCAGTAAATCCAAGGCTTCAAGGTAGTAGGGGCGGGCTTTTCCCGGATGGTCGGCGCCGATGTGAAGATTGCCGAGATTGACCAGGGTGTGGGCGATGGCGTGCTGGTTTCGTTCTGTGCGTTGAATGGTGAGCACTTCTCGGTAACAGGCTTCTGCTTGATTCAGGTCACCAGATTGCGCGCAGACGTTGCCGAGATTGCCGAGTGAATCGGAGAGGGCGCGGCGGTCATTGGCCAGGCGATCATCTGCAATGGCCTGTTCATATGCCGCTTTGGCCTGCGTGAGTTGGCCGCGGTGGAGGAAAATGCGTGCCCGATGTTTGTCGTTCTCAGCCATCGTTCCGTGAAGCGTCGTTCGTATCTCGTATCTCGTTTGACGAGGAGCCCTTCACGTTTCACGAGATACGCGTCCCGCTAGTCTCCCCCCTTCGGTGTATCTTTTCTAAACTCGACTTGAATCTCATCCTCTTCA
>SWDR01000032.1:1317-14626 GCA_005116815.1 Nitrospira sp.
CGGCGGTCATTGGCCAGGCGATCATCTGCAATGGCCTGTTCATATGCCGCTTTGGCCTGCGTGAGTTGGCCGCGGTGGAGGAATATGCGTGCCCGATGTTTGTCGTTCTCAGCCATCGTTCCGTGAAGCGTCGTTCGTGAAGCGTGAAGCGCTGGATCAGACAGATATCTCGCAAGCGAGATACGAACGACGCTTCACGAGATACGCATTCAGTCTCCCCCCTTCGGTGTATCTTTTCTAAACTCGACTTGAATCTCATCCTCTTCATCGAGCCCCAATCCATCGCGGAATGACCCATAGAGTTCGGTGATCTGTTCGAAATCTTCCGGATGCTTTCCCTCGGGAGAAGCCATAAAAGCTTCGCAGAGCCGGAGGCCGGTCTGGAAATGGTGCGCGATGGTTTCCTCCGTCACCTGCTGCCAGGTGATGAAGATGCAGAAGGCCTGGAATGAATGGGCGAGAGGATACCGTTGTCCAATAGCAAGGAGATCCTCATAGGCCTTCCTGGCCGTCGATCCAGCGTTGCCAGAAAAGGTGTCTTCAAGCTCTACTGCGGTATCCCAGTCGGAGCCAAGTTCTGCCTCGGCTCGTCTGAACGTATCTTGTGCAGCAAGTGCAGCGTCGAATTGCATGGGTCCCTCTTTGATGGTGTTCACTCCAGCATACGCGTGGAGAGAAAAGGAGGTCAATGAGACAAAAGTGCTGGTGCCCCTGGGCGGTCTCTCAAGTCGACGGTCTCTTGTTCCGACAAAGATAACGAGGGGATCTGTGGTCATTGCCATGCGACAAGCTGCCGAAAAAAAACGGATGTTGTTCGTGATTGCCGAGCTAGAAGCTCTCGCGTCGCTGCAGTCCTTGCTCATTCCATTGTCGGTCGAGTGGGACACTCCATTGTCGAACGAGTGGGATATGGAGTTTGTCGCGAATGAAGAAGAGGCCTTGGCGATTCTTGCTCAGTCGTCGGTTGACGTGATCCTCTCGGATATACATTTGACGGGAATGGGTGGGCTTCAACTGTTGGCGGAAGTGAAGCGCCGGGCTCCTCAGGTCATTCGTATCGCCTCTTCACGCTGCGCTCACCGTGCCACGATCGTGTCAGCGCTGGAAGTGGCGCACCAATTTATACCGATGCCCTGTACGGCAGAGGTGTTGAAGGCGACCATCGCACGGGCCGGTGCGCTAGGGGCTCGCTTGACCAGTGAATCCCTGCGCACCGTGATCGCCGGGATCCGCACCTTGCCGAGCCTTCCGCATCTCTATCAGGAGCTGGTGGCTGCGATGGGTTCTTCCACTGCCTCGGCCGACGTGGCCACTCGCATCATCTCCCAAGACATGGCCATGGTGTCCAAATTGCTTCAAGTCGTGAACTCTACTTTTTTCGGGCTTCGACGTACGATTTCCAGTCCGGCGCATGCGGTGGCCCTTCTGGGAATAGATGCGGTGAAATCGTTGGAGCCAGTTGATCGGAATGAGCCTGGATGATCGATGAGAAACCTGGTATGGCAGTCGGGAGTAATTCGTCTGCCTTGGCACTTAGGCAGGTCCCGAATACAGAGATAAGCAGGATGACACAGGAGAGGCCGATGTGAGATCGGGCTGGTCGAATGAACGGGATGTAATGGTGCATGGCGTTACTGTACCCTGCTTCTGCTCGTAGCCTCAAGCCTGGACTCTTCACATCGCACGGTGGGGTATTTTGCTAAAGGCCTTGGAAGCAGGTCTTGAGAAAGGCCGCGGTTGCTTCCCAGGCTTCAGTCGTCGCATCGGCACGATAACTCTCCACACGTTGCTCGTTGCAAAACGCATGGGGGGCATTGGGGTAGGTCCGGATCTCAACACGCTTCTTGTATTCGGTCGCAGCGGCACGTAACCGATCGACATGCTGAGCCGGCGCCCACTGATCCAGCCCGGCTTGGTGATAGAGCAAGGGAGGATACAAACTGCTGATTTCTGTTTCCGGTTGCGGCACTCGCCCGTAATAGGAGACTGCGGCTCGAAGCCGTTTCCGTTGACAGGCAAACCGGATCGCGTAGGATCCGCCCATGCCGTAGCCGACGACGCCGTGGATATTTTGCTTAATGTGGTCGCGCGTATTGAGGAACTCACAGCAGGAATTGATGTCTTGGAGGACGAGTGTCTCATTCAGCTTGCCCATCAGGGCATCGGCAACTTCTGCATTGGCCGTGACCATGCCGCCCAGCCGCCCGTAGAGGTTTGGGATGATGACGCCATAACCCTCACAAGCCAATCTGGCACCAAGATCTTTAATTTGCGAGGTCAGTCCCCATTCTTCGTGCAGGAGAACAAGTCCGGGGTAGAGTCCTTTGGGCTGAGGCCAAAACTGGACGCATTCCACATGGACGTGTTTCGAGACGCGTGTCTGGATATAAGGATCGACGGCGGCATCTGTCAGCGTAGGAATGGCGACGCCGCTTGGAAAGCGTGCCGTGCCGGTACCGATTTGATCTAACGTAAAGGGGGCGATAGTGGATATCATTGCGGCAATCTCTTTTCCGTCAAGGCTATGCTGAGAGTTGTCATCTTGAGACGGGATTCATGCGATGCGGGCGTACTATAGGGACCAGGTTGTCGGGTTGTCAATCTTGCGGCAAGGGGTAGGTGATAGTTGACCCCGCTTGTGCAGCCGACTACAGTTTTCACATCGATAGGGTTTGGAGGGAGACGATGTCACTGAGAATTGGTCTGATTGGTGCCGGTCGGCATGGCAGCCGGTACATCCATCATCTGCTCCATGATTTGCCAGAAGCGAGCCTCGTCGCGCTCTGCCGAAAACGAATCGGAGAGGGGCTACCGGCACTCTCGACGAAAGATATTCCTCTCTATGGGGACTATCGTGATTTGATTGCCGACCCACGGGTCGAGGCTGTCGTTGTGGTGAGCCCTCCGTCGCTTTCACCTGAGATCTGTCTCCAGGCTGTGAAGGTGGGGAAGCCGATTCTGATCGAAAAACCGTTAGCGCCGACAGGCGATGAAGCTGGGGCGATGGTCAGGGCAGCAGAAGAGGCTGGCGTGATGCTCATGACCGCACAGACCATGCGCTTCGACTCAACGATTCTGTTGCTGAGGGATCACTTACCGGAGATCGGCCGGCTCCGGTACGCCACCTTCACCAGCCGGATTGAAACGAAAGCCAGTGCTCAGGTTCAGGTACCGACTGCAGGTCAACGCGGGGCGCTCTTGGAAATTGGGGTTCACCTGTTGGATTTGGTACCCTTTCTCACCGGCCAGACAGTGGTCAATGTCCGGTGTGAATTGGACCAGCTCACGACAATTGGACCGGAGACGATGGCGATCGTACAGGCTCAGACGACGAGCGGTCTGCGATGCGTCATGGACATTGCACGAGTCTCAGCAGGGCGGGTGGCGAGAACGGAGTGGGTGGGAACGCATGGGCAACTTTCCGCCGATTGGTGTCACCATCGAGTGACCGCGGTCATCGGTGACCGCGGTCCTCAGGAATGGGTGGTCCAACCGCAGCAGACGATTCTTGCCACGCTCCGGGCGTTCGTCCATGCCATCGAGACGAAGACCCCTCCGCCTATCACCGGGCGTGATGGCTGGCGAGCCGTCGAGGTGGCCGACGCCTGCTACCGTTCGGCAGAGCAGGGCGGGGCCACCGTCAACGTCGCGTCGTTGCGCTAGCAGTTTCGCGCTTCATGCATCCCGCTAGGCGTCGGCAACAATGTGCGTATCGGTTTCTTCCACTCCCTCGATTTGGTGAATCTTCGTGATCACGACATCCGAGAGGGCTCGTTCGTCCGTGACGCTGATGAAGACAATGATGTCGGGCCGCCCGAAGCAGGAATGAGCCTGCTCGACGCCGGGAAGGCGTTTGAGTGCCTGGAGCACATCTTTCGTCCGCCCTGCTTTGACCTTGATTAGGATGTAAGCTTTCGTGGCCATGGTGTCCTCCTGTTGCGGTTACTGTGCGCCGCCCGGCATCTCCCGCCGTCGTTGCGCAAAGACCTGGTGAATATGCTGCCCCCGTTGCTCGAAGGCGATACGTGCCTTTGTGACGAGCTCCATCAACCAATCGAAATCCTCCAGGCTCACGTTGAATTGACGAAAGCCTGGCGTTAACTGATCATGCTGGTCGATGGCCATGATACTCCAGGCTCCATTGAGCGCCTCCAGGAGCTCTGAAGTCCAGCCTGACGAACGGAATCGCAACAGAGTTTCGGCTGAAGGGACTTTCTCTTGCGCCGCTAATGCCTGATTCAAAAACCCTTGCACGTTCGGATCGGTGCTCTTCATGAACACCGATTGAAATTGAATGACCACCTTGATGACGCGATTCGCCTCGGGAGTGCCTTCAGGCGGAAGGACATCGGCATCTTGCAAGATTGCGAGCACGGCCATCGAGGCGCCAATTGGTCCGGAGGCGGTACCTGTTCGACCAGGCATTTGGGCCAAGACCGAACGGCAACCCCCCGTGACCATGTTGCCGAAAAACATACTTGCCAGTAGGGCACTGAAAAACATGGTGCGGTATGACGCGCTTGTGACTAAGCGGGATCGTACGGACGAATAGGGTGGGACGCACATGGGCGAAGTATACAGAAGGGCAGGGAGGGGTGCTAGCGCCGAGATGTACATCTCGGCGACAAGCGAAATGAAACCATATTCAGTGGCCCCTTGTAGTTTCGATTGAAACAGAGGGAGAGGGTTTCTATAATCCATCAGCCTTCCGTCTTGCACCGGAGTGATCCATGCTTGCCAAGGTACTGAGTGCGGCACTCGTCGGGATCGATGCACATCTGATCGATGTGGAAGTCGATATTGCCGGAGGGCTTCCACAATTCTCGGTCGTTGGTCTTCCTGATGCCACCGTCAGAGAGAGCCGTGACCGGGTTCGATCTGCGCTGAAGAATACGGGCTTCCATTTTCCCGCCAAGAAAATCACCGTCAATCTCGCTCCTGCCGGTATCAAGAAGGAAGGGTCCGGGCTCGACCTGGCGATTGCCATTGGGATTCTTGTCGCGGAAGAAGTGATTCCGGCCGAGCATGTCCGAGGCTGCGTCTGTGTCGGTGAGCTCTCGCTGGACGGACAGATCAAGGCCATTACCGGTGCCTTATCCATTGGGGTCGCCTGTCGGTCCACCCATCGGCTTCTCGTTCCGGCTGAAAACAGCCAAGAGGCCGCGATGGTGCAGGGCGTGACGGCCTTTCCACTCCACACACTTCCCGAGGCTGTGGGATTTCTCAACGGTACGGTTGCGCTGACTCCGGTCCAGGTAGACCGGGACCGATTCTTTGCCATGCGTCCAGTGGAGGATGACGACTATGGAGATGTGAAGGGGCAGGATCACGCCAAGCGTGCCCTGGAGATTGCTGCAGCTGGAGGCCACAATCTCTTGATGGTGGGGCCTCCCGGTTCCGGCAAGACCATGTTGGCCAAACGGCTTCCGACGATTCTCCCCCTCATGGCGCAGGAGGAAGCGATCGAGACGACTCGCGTCCATAGCATATCGGGACAATTGACGGCCGATCGTCCGCTGCTGACCGTCCGTCCCTTTCGCGCACCACACCATAGTATTTCCGATGCCGGACTCATCGGAGGCGGGACCATCCCACGGCCTGGAGAAGTATCCCTCGCCCATAATGGTGTGTTGTTTTTGGACGAATCGCCCGAGTTTCGGCGTCCCGTTTTAGACGGATTACGACAACCTCTGGAAGACGGGCATGTGACCTTGACCAGGGCCAGTGGCTCGCTTCGCTACCCGGCACATTTCATGTTGATCGCGGCGATGAATCCCTGTCCCTGCGGCTACTATGGGGATCGTACGCGGGAATGTGTCTGCAGCCCGCAGCAAATCCGCCGCTATCGAGCCAAATTATCGGGGCCGCTTCAAGACAGAATCGACATGCATATTGAAGTTCCCCCGGTCTCCGTGCGCGATCTGCACGAGCAAGGTCCTATCCCTGAAAGTTCCGCCACGATTCGATCGCGCGTCCTGGCGGCACGTGATCGGCAGCTCCACCGGTATCGTCAGGATGGGATTCACACAAATGCCCAGTTGAAGCCGCGGCTCCTGAAGCGGTATTGTGGCCTGGCGGCTCCGGCTCAGGAGCTTCTGGAGCAGGCATTGACGAAGCTCGGATTGTCCGCTCGAGCCCATGGGCGTATCGTGCGTGTGGCGAGGACCATTGCCGATCTCGCCGGTTCTGATACGATTGAGCCTGTACATCTGGCCGAGGCGATTCAATATCGCAGTCTCGACCGTCGAATGGATTTCTGAGGTGGAGATGGTATCGACCCTGAAAGTGTTTCTCTGGTGGTTTGTGGTCGGCTCGACCATGGCGCTCGCCGTGATCCTCCTGCAAGGCGGCATTCGCGAGGTCATGCAGGCGCAGGGATCGGTGTGGGAGCTGAAGTTAGTCGAGCTGCTGACGACCATCATGGGTGGTGGACTGCTCGGAGGCTGTCTCGCATTAATCCTGGATCGCATGCGGTTCAAGAATTCAGGACGGAAATGTTCTCGGAGCTCCACCATGACGAGGGCGCAAACCTCGTCATAGGACGCGCGCCGTTGCTGTGCTTCAAGGATCTGTGGGCTGCCGATGTTCGACGTCATAATCAAGACCGTGTTCTTGAAATCGACGGTCCGGCCCTGAGAGTCGGTCAATCGTCCGTCGTCCAAGACTTGAAGTAGGACATTGAAGACATCGTGATGGGCCTTTTCGATCTCGTCGAATAGGATGACGGAGAAGGGATGTCGCCGAACCGCTTCCGTCAGTTGGCCCCCTTCTTCGTAGCCGATATAGCCAGGTGGGGCTCCGATCAGACGAGCCACCGTATGTTTCTCCATGTACTCGGACATGTCGATCCGAATCAGATTGGCGTCGTCATCGAAAAGCGTTGCGGCAAGCGCGCGGGCCAACTCGGTCTTTCCAACCCCGGTCGGACCGAGAAAAAGGAATGAACCGATGGGCCGGTTTGGATCTTTGATGCCGGAGCGCGCGCGGAGAACCGCCTCGGCCACCGCGTCCACCGCTTCATTCTGGCCGACCACACGCTGATGCAGTAGTTCGCCCAGCTTGAGGAGCTTTTCCGTTTCGCCTTCGACCAGCCGGGAGACGGGGATTCCCGTCCAGCGACTCACGATGGCTGCGATGTCGTCTTCATCCACCTCTTCTTTGAGCAACCGGCTTTCACCCTGTTTCAGGCCGAGCTGTTCTTGCTCCAACGCCAGTTCGCGCTCAAGGCGAGGCAACTCCCCGTAGCGCAGCTCCGCCACACGATTCAGATCGTACGCCCGTTCGGCGCGCTCCATCGATTGCTTGACCTCTTCCATCGCCTCTCGCATTTTGCGCAGACGGGCCACCGAGGCTTTCTCCGAGTCCCAGCGCGTTCTGAGCGCCTGACGCTCTTCTTGTTTCTCGCCCAGTTCCAGCTCCAGCGTCGCCAACCGAGCCTGGCTGGCTTGATCCTGTTCTTTCCGCAATCCCTCCCGCTCGATCTCCAACTGCATCACCTTACGAGAGACTTCATCCAGTTCCGCCGGCAAACTATCGATTTCCGTCCGCAAACAGGCTGCCGATTCATCGACCAGATCGATGGCTTTGTCGGGAAGAAACCGATCGGCGATGTAGCGATTCGACAGTTTTGCCGCAGCGACCAGCGCGGCGTCTTTGATGCGCACCCCATGATGCACTTCGTAACGTTCTTTGAGTCCTCGTAGAATCGAAATGGTATCCTCCACCGAGGGCTGATCGACCAGCACCGTCTGGAAGCGCCGTTCCAACGCGGCATCTTTCTCGATATGTTTCCGGTATTCATCCAACGTCGTCGCGCCGATCAAATGTAATTCACCGCGGGCCAGCATGGGCTTGAGCAGGTTGGCGGCATCCATCGCCCCTTCCGCTGCGCCCGCTCCCACGACCGTATGCAGCTCATCGATGAAGAGCAGGATTTGCCCTTCCGATGTCTGCACCTCCTTGAGGACGGCTTTCAATCGTTCTTCGAATTCGCCTCGAAACTTCGCGCCGGCGACCAACGATCCCATGTCGAGGGTGATGACGCGCTTGTTTTTTAGACCTTCGGGCACGTCCCCTTTGATAATGCGAGAGGCGAGTCCTTCGACAATCGCCGTCTTGCCGACGCCCGGTTCCCCGATGAGCACGGGATTGTTCTTGGTTCGCCGCGAGAGAATCTGTACGACTCGTCGAATTTCCTCATCACGCCCGATGACGGGGTCTAATTTTCCTTGTCCTGCCAGCCGGGTCAGGTCGCGACCATATTTTTCCAACGCCTGGTAGGTGCCTTCCGGATCCTGGCTCGTGACACGTTGCGATCCTCGTACTTGTTGAAGCGCGCCCAGCAACCGTTCCTTCGTCAGTCCCAGTTTTTTAAACACGCCTCCTTCTTGGACCATGGCGAGGATGACATGCTCGACACTGACATAGTCGTCTTTCAATGCTCGTTGTTCGTCTTCGGCTTTGCTTAACACCTGGCTGAGCCGCGATGCGACATGCAGTTGTCCGGGCGCTGCCCCGGCACCCTGCACTTGCGGCAACTTGGTGAGTGCCTGCTCGACCGCCTGGCGAACGGAGGGCACCGATAATCCTGCCTGTTCGAGGAGGGAGGAGGCGAGACCGCCTTCTTGCTCCATAAGCGCAAGAAGGAGATGCTCCACATCGATTCCTTGATGACTTCGCCTCGCGGCATGGGACGATGCGGCTTGGAGGGCCTCTTGTAATTTGATCGTCATGCGGTTCATGTCCATTGGATCACTCCTCTTCGCACATCGGTGTGTACTGCTCTCATTCACATAATCACAGGATAGGGGAAGTCAACGGCCCAGGAAGGGGCAGGCCGCGGCTTGACCCGAGAAGTTCGCTCAGACTATTGTCTCTCATGTCGCGCATTGTAACTGAAACCATAGATCTCTATCGGAGCGCCTTCCGTAAAACCGGAGAATCGCTCACCCGCGGTTGGATGACGATGGTCGCGGTGGTTGGATTTGGACTGTTGCTGGTTCTGGCCAGCCAAATTGCCTCGCCCCTCGGCATGATCGGTGGCTTTCTGCTTGGCGCAGTCAACGCATTGCTGGTCGGCGCTACGCTGAGTCTGGTCGAACAATCGATTACCCATACACGCGTGCTCACCCTCCACGACATTGTCGACAGCGTCGGTCATTACTTTTGGGATGTGATCGGCATCGGGTTTGTGCTCTGGTTGCCGCTCATGGCGCTCGACATGAGCCTGCAGACGAACCCCTATGGGCAACTCCTGTCCTACGCCGTCCTCCTGCTCATTTTTTTGCTGTTGAATCCGGCACCGGAAATTATCTATCAAGTGCGGCATGATTCTCCGCTCGACGTATTCAAGACCTCGTACGAGTTCGTCTTGGAGAATTGGATTGAGTGGTTTCTTCCATTTGCGCTGATCCTCATCCCGATCGTTCTCTCGCCCATGGGCCTGCAATCGTTCTTCTCCCTCTCCAGTCGAGTGGGGAGAGGGGCGGGTTTGGATTTCTTCCAGCTCCTGGTGCTGCCCTTCACGATTCTCGGCAGTTGGCTGGACTATATGGGAATCCCTTCGGGGATCAGCTGGTATCTTGGTCTGCTCCTGACCCCGCCGCTTGCCGTCGCCATGTTATTGTTTCGTGGCCATCTGTTTGCATCACTCCATGGTGTGTCGCGACGCCAGCGCCGATTTGTCTCGCCATTCAAGTAGGGACGAGCGGTGTGGTAGGATATTTCGGTTTCCACCACTCCTGATTCTGACGCTGCTCAGCCATTCCTGGCTCCGTCGCCCTCGCCAGGGAAAATGACACTGCAAGAATTTGTTTGCCTGATCCCTTGAGCGGCATGGGAAAATAGTGTATGGAAATACCTACAGTTTCTACAGTTATCCTCGCACCTCAAAGCCGAGAAAGAGCGTCGCTCGTGCGTTTGTCTATCTTTTGGCGAATCGTCCTCACCTCTCTTGTCATCATTGTGATGATGGCAGGCGTAAATTTATACGCCTTGTTTCAGCTGCGCCAGCTGACGGCATTGAGTGCCAATATGGCGGCACATCATTATCCGGCGATCGAGTCGGCCAAACGACTGCTCACCGTGCTCTATGCCCAACTCAATAGTGAGAAGAAGTATCTGGCTGTACGCGATGCGACGTTCTTGCAGCATTTCGATGAAGAGGTCGACGAATTCCATCGAGGACTCCAGCGCCTCGAAACCCAGGAACTGACGCCGCAAGGCCTGCAGCTGCTGCAGGAGGTTACGCATCTTCAGCAAGAACGGCTCACGATCTTTCATGCGGAGTTAGAATCGCATCAAGGGCAGACGTCTCCTGCGACCTTACCAGTGGACTATGAGCGGCGTCGTGACGCCTTGATGGACCGCATGAGCGCGACACTTCAACAGTTTATCGATTTCCATGAAACGGGCATCAGTGTCGGGGTCAGCCGGTCGCGGGAGAGTTCGGCGCAAGCCGAGGCCGTTACGGAGCAGTTGGTGCTGCTGGCGCTCGTGTTCGGGATTGCGCTCGCCGGTTTTGCCAGCTACACGGTGCTTCGACCGCTCCGTCAATTGCAGAACCATATCAAACAAATCGGACAGGGGGATTTTCGCACATCGCTCAACATTCGAGCCCCCAGCGAGTTGCGGGACCTCGTCGATGCGGTGAATTGGATGGGGACAAAATTGCAAGAGCTCGACGATATGAAGGGGGAGTTTCTCGCCCACGTCTCCCATGAGTTGCGCACGCCGATGGCCTCTATCCAGGAAGGCACCCATTTGCTCTTGGATGAAATTCCCGGTCCCTTGACGCAAGAACAGCGCACGACCTTGCGGATCATGGCCGACAGCAGCCGCAGGCTCATTACCCTCATCTCGACGATCCTCGATCTTTCCAAGATGGACGCCGGGATGATGGAGTATCGAATCGTCCCGACGGATCTCAAACGCATCACCGATATCTCGGTCAATAAAGTCCGGCTGCTGGCCGATGCCAAACATGTGCAGCTGTTGGTGGAAGGACCGGTACAACGTGTGTGGGTCAAGGCCGATGCCCTTCGCATCGAGCAGGTCCTGGATAATTTGCTCTCGAACGCCTTGAAGTTCAGCTCGGAAGGGGGCATTGTAAAGGTATTGATGAAGCCTGATCCGAAAGCGGGAGTGCTGGAAGTGAGTGTGTCCGATGGCGGACCAGGCATTCAGGCCGAAGACCTGCCCTATATTTTTGAACGCTTCTATCAAGGACGTACCAAGGCCAAACATGCAACGCCGGGGAGCGGTCTCGGGTTGGCACTGGCCAAAAAAGTGGTTGAAGCACACGGAGGACGAATTTGGATCGAAAGCGAAGCCAAGAAGGGGACGACCGTACGGTTTATTCTGAGAGTCGCAAAACCGGAAGAGTCGGCATGAACGCGCTCCAGCACGGATTCATGGCAGCGATCCTGTCCTGTCTCTTCGTCACGGGATGTTCGACATGGCCTGCGCCTCCGCCCATGTCGCAGCCCTATTTTCTCGTCGATGCGGGAGAGGCGAAATCCCTCCATGCGCTGGCGAAAAAACAGGATGCGCTCGCCCCGAAATGTGCCGAGCACAACTCCTGCGATCACGTCTATTTTTTACGGGCGCTTCTGGGGCTTTACGAAAGTCGAGAGAGTGCCATCAGGAACTTTGAGAAAGTAATCGCCGTCGCGCCTAAGAGCAGCCAGGCTTCTTCCAGTAAGGTCTGGTTGCAACTGCTTCAACATCGTGCCGTTCCCGTTGAGCAATCCTGGATGCAATCGGTCATGGCGGCACCGGCCATTTCAGAGAATCAGGCGATCCTGGCCCAGGCCTCTGATCGTCTGGTGCGAGACTTGCTTGATAGAGAGTTGACCGTCCAGCAATTACGGGCCATGAAGGATGCCGATGCCCAAACGTTGGACAGTCTCCAGCGTGAGTTAGCCGAACGCGAACGGAAGCTGGATGCCGTGAGCGGCAAACGGGACAGTACAAAGGGTTCGGCTGACACCGGCATTCTGTCATCCTTGCAAAAGCAATTGACGGATCGAGATAAGAAAATAGATGAATTAACGAGCCAGTTGGAGGCGCTGAAGCGTATCGACCAGGAAATGCGGGATAAAGTTCGTCCGATTCGTCCCCCATCGACTGGCACTCCGCCTCCGACTGTGCCGGAACAGACGATACCGTAGAAGGAATGTCATGGAAAAAGAACATATTCTCGTAGTCGACGACGAAGAGGGCCTCCTGCATCTCGTGAAGATGCGGTTGACCGCCATGGGTTTTGCCGTGACCGGCTGCACCAGCGGGCGTGACGCGATTGCGGCAGCCAAGAATAACCGGTTCGACTTGGTCATTACCGACCTCCGCCTGGGTAACGAAGACGGCTTAGATGTGACGGAAGAATTGTTGCGAATGCAGCCGGGCCTTCCGGTCATCATCCTGACGGCCCATGGCAGCATTCCCAATGCCGTGGAGGCGATGCAGCGCGGGGCCTTTGGCTATCTCACCAAACCGTTCGATGACAAGGAGCTCAAGGCCAAGATCGAAGAGGGGCTTTCGCCGCAACGGATGCGAGGAGAAATCCAACGCCTGAAGTCGCTTGTCAATGAATTATATGGCATGGAAAACATCGTCGCACGGAGTCCTGCGATGCAGCGTTTGCTTCAACAAGTGGTGCAGGTGGCAGACTCCGATGCCACCATTCTGCTCTTTGGAGAAACAGGGACAGGCAAAGAAGTTTTCGCCCGCGTGATCCATTCGAATAGCCGACGGAACAAAGGGCCCTTCATTGCGCTCAATTGCGCGGCTATTCCGGAAGCGCTTTTCGAGTCTGAACTCTTCGGACATGTACGCGGCGCCTTTACCAGTGCCCATGGCGCCAAGCGCGGCCTCTTTCAATGTGCCAACGGCGGGACGCTGTTTCTCGATGAGATCGGCGAGATGCCGCTGTCCATGCAGGTCAAACTCTTGCGGGCTGTGCAGGAACGGGAAGTCCGCGAAGTGGGTTCTGAAACGACGACGAAGATCGATGTGCGGATTATTGCCGCGACCAATAAAGACCTCGGTGAAGCGGTGAAGAATGGTTCATTCAGGAACGATCTCTTCTACCGCATTTCCGTCGTCCCGTTATTTATCCCGCCGTTGCGTGACCGTCGGGACGATATTCCTTTGTTGGCCCAACATTTTCTGACCGCGAGCGCAAAACGGGCTAATAAAGACTTGCGCGGTTTTACACCGGCTGCGCTCAATCGTCTGCTCACGCATCCCTGGCCCGGCAATGTCCGCGAGCTGGAGAATGTCATTGAAAAGGCCTCCGTGATGACGCGCC
>SWDR01000033.1 GCA_005116815.1 Nitrospira sp.
GAGGCGTACCCTTGGGGTACGTTGAGGGTCTGAACGATGCGAGAACGAAGCTGGCGGACTTTTTCAGCGGCCTGCTAGACTGCAATCCCCCAGATCTGTTTCGCCGCCAACCCAATTGCATAACTCACGCTCACCGCGACGGTGATGATGACGAGATTCAGCAGGATTCGGCGCTTCATCTCCATCCCTGACAAGAACGCAAGAATCGACGAGACGAGGATGACCATGGTCCCTGCCGTCAGAACGGACACCAGCGCGTCTTTCGCGCCGAAAAGCACGGGGAGCACGGGAACCAAGGCGCCGATGACATAGGCTCCGCCGACAAATACGGCTGACTTCAACGGCTGTTCTTGCATTTCAGCCGAGCCGTTCTCTTCCCCAAGGAATCGCTTCTTCGCCGCCTCCATGGCGCGCACTTCTTTTTCTGAGTTCAGTGCAAGAAACGCCCCGGCGGCCATCGACAGCGCACCGGCTACTGCGGTGGTCGAGGCGGCGATCAAGACGGTCACGGCGTCGCCAAAGGCGCCAAAGAATCCGCTGACGGCACCGAGGATTTCTACCAAGCCGTCATTGAGGCCCAGGAAGATATTGCGAATCTTTTCTGGGTTGATTTTCCGCTCGGTGAGCTTGGTGACGAGCGCATCCTCGTGTTTGAACTCATCTTGCAGAATCCCCTTGAGGGCTTCGCCCAGGGGTTGATCCTGGTAGGAGTTCCAGAGGGCGAGATACTTTCTGACCCCGTAGACTTCGATGGCTTCCAAGACGAGGTGGACTGCGGTGGAGCCGAACAGGCGGCAGAGCCATGTAAAGCACCATAACTTCAGCCGACGCCCCAGGTTGAGGCGTTCCAACTTCATATCGAAAAATTTCTGCCAGAAGGCCAGGTGCCTGGTTTCAATCAGCACTAATTCATCCAGTGTATTTCTGGCATCGGTATCCGTCGAAATATCCCGCAGAGCCTTGTAGAGCGAAAGGTCGAAGAGCTCATCAAGGATGAGCAGCCGTGCGAGCGTGGGGTCGTTACGGTGAGCGGTAGGGATCATGCCATTCCAACGGATTGAATTCGTTGAAAGATCTGCTGGTGGTCTGGCGGATTATAGCAGAGATCCATCTGGTTCTCGCCCTTAAACTCCAGCTGCCTGGCGTTGTTTGAGGGCCGATGTCCTGGAAGCGATCGAGGGCCTGCTATACTTCGGAAGGACTCGTTCCTCCTCATTCCTCTCGGTCGTAGACGGATAGATCATGAGCCGGACGTATGAAAGGTCACTGACGACATGACGCAGAAGCGGGAATTCTTCAGAGTTGCGATCGAACGGAATGGCCAGATCAGTCGAGGGGCGGAGGTTGTTCCCTGCGAAGTGCTCGACCTTACAGAAAAGGGATTTCAGATCCGCACGGACATCGCTGGTGCAATTGGAGACAGGCTGGAGCTCGACTTCCAGCTGACCAAAGGAGCTCCAATCCACTGCACGGTCGAGATTACGTACGCGGCGGCGCCTCAATTCGGCGCCCGCATCACCAGCATATCTCCCGCGCATCAGCATTGTCTCTCCCAGTTCATCGAACAATTGAACGTGCTTAACCTTACCGGGTTCTAATTCATGGCGACGCGTTCAGGAGAATCGAACGGTGCGTCAGGGGAGTCGCCTAGCCTTCAGCCGTTTGTCTATCTTCTCAGCGCTGTCCTGCTCCTCAGCACGGTGCCGACCGTCACGAAGTTTGTCTTCACGCACAGTACGGTGGATCCGCTGGGGATGGCCCTTATCAGAGTGATGATCGGGTTCGCCTTTTTGCTCGCGATTACTCTTGCGCAAGACCGGAGAGGGCTGAGCGGGTTGACCGCGGGGGATCTGCTCAGACTGACGCTCTTGGGGGCGCTCGGGGTCGGGTCCTATGTGATTGCGGCCTGGGGCCTTCGCCTCACCAGCGTCACCCATTACATTGTGATCTACAGTCTGCTCTCACCGGTTACGGCGCTTTTCAGCGTGGTCCTGCAAAAGAGCCAGAGTAGCCCGCTCAAGATTGTCGGTATTGTGACGTCTCTGGTTGGTGGTGGGATTGCGATGTCAGAGAAACTGGCAAACTTTCAAACCAATTTCGGATTTGGCGATTTCTTGATTCTTGTCTTTACGATCATGATGGCCGCGCACCTGGTGGGGAGTGCCGACATCGTGAAACGTTTTGGGGCGATGACCGCCAATACGGTCATGTTCGGCAGCAGCGCGTTGCTGTTGGGCGTCGCGGCGTTGCTCTGGGGGCGTCTGCCAACCGACGATCTGTCGATGCCGATCGCCTCCTCTGTGCTGTACATCGGAGTGGCCACGGCCTCCGTCTTCCTCTTGCGCTATCGCGCGCTCCAAACCATTTCCCCTGCGACGGTCGCGGTATACCAGAACCTGACCCCTGTCTGTGCGATTCTGTTTGCCTGCCTCTTCTTGGGAGAACCGTTCCAGCCTCATGCAATGGTGGGTGGTGCGATCATTCTCCTCGGCGCCGAATTGGTTCGCCAGGCCAGTCAGCCTCAATTGAGCACCAGCTATCTCTGGGCGAAACGTCGTCTCGGCAGCTTAGCTGGCTCCCGCATATCCGCCTGAATTGTTTCGTCTAGACACCTCCAGGCCGGGGTCTTTCCATCTATGCGTCAGGCAGCGATCACAGCGCTGTGGTTGGGCGATCCAGACGATGCCGTTGTTCGGCAGAACGAAGTCGAATCTTGAAAATCACCCGGCGGCTTTTCTCACGATTGACGATCGCCGCCGCATCATAGATCAGGTCTTGTCTGCCGCGTCCGGTCGCCGACGTGATTTCTTGAAAACATTGATAGGCTGATGGCTCGTTGGTCTGAATGATCTCCATCCCCTTCACCATGACAGCGAGCGAGCGCTCCTGACTCAACTTGAGATTCAAGGCATCGCTGCCGTGATCATCGGTATGTCCTTCGATGGCGAGCGAGTCGATCTTGTCGCGCAGCGGCCCGCACAAGGCTCCTACATAGAAGGGGAGGGCCTCTGCGAGAAACTCATCCGCAGTCGAGGACAACGTGCTTTTCCCGAACTCAAACGTCAGCTTGTTTTCCGGGACGACAATTAGGAGGGCGAGCGGGTCGCGGGGGTCCGCATCGAGGGAGAGCCCCAAGCGCTGGATATGGTCTTGTAGCGCCGTCTGCACGTCCTCTCTATTGCCTTGGAGTTCAGACTGCGCGGCGGAGGAGGTTTTGGTGATCTGCGCCGCGAAGAGCAGGATGAACACGACGGCGAGCGAGGTCATGAGATCGGTGATGCCGATGGTGGTATGGGAGGCGCCGGTTCCCTGCGTGTGTACGCGCATCATTCGGAAGGCCCTTGCGTGGACACGAGCGATCGCTTCGGCCAGAACCGGCTGCCTTCAGAGCGCCCGCTGCCAGACGCGGTTCGCTGCTGGC
>SWDR01000034.1 GCA_005116815.1 Nitrospira sp.
ACATGGAACACGAATTAGCCCTATTGGTCGAAGCGGTCCGAAAAGCCGGTGCGAAAGTCCGGGAATTGGTCAGGGATGGATTCGAGGTGCAGACGAAGCCGGACCGTTCGCCGGTCACGACGGTGGACCATGAGGTCAACCGCATCCTGTATGAGATGCAACGCCGGGAGTTTCCACAAGATGGATGGCTCTCGGAAGAATCCCCCGACGATCCGGCGCGACTCACCCATCAACGCGTCTGGATTGTGGACCCCATCGACGGCACCAAGGCGTTGATCAACCGGCTGCCGGAGTTTACCATTTCTGCCGCGCTGACCGAACGAGGCATCCCGATCGTCGGTGCGATCTTGAATCCCTCGACCGACGAGCTCTTCACCGCGGTGCGCGGGGGAGGTCTGTATCTGAACGGCTCACGCGTCACCCTCGCGCCTCCTCGAGATTTCAATGCGGTCATCATGATCAGCGGGAAAGATTTCGGGACCGACCGATGGTCGACGCTCGGCGATACGACGCGATGCCGTCCCATTTACTCCATCGCCAATGCCATGGCCCTGGTGGCCGCCGGTCGCGTACGGGCCGCGTTTACGGTCGAGCCCATGAACGAATGGGACCTCGCGGCCGGAGTCCTGTTGATTGAAGAAGGCGGCGGCACCGTCAGCGATGCGGCCGGAAACACTTTGATGTTCAATCAGCCGAAACCAACCATTCGTGGCGTCATCGCTGTAACCGCCACGGCCGACAAGAATCTACGTGCGACGCTCCAGACCCAGGCTGACCAGGCCCGATCTCAACCTGAGAGGAAACGAACCGCTCCATGACCATCGCGCTGCTGGGAACAGGACTCTTAGGTCGAGCCATCGCCGAACGACTCCAGTCCGTCGGCCACTCCATCACAGCCTACAATCGAACCACGAGCAAAGCACGCCCTCTCCAGGCCTGCGGCATCACCGTAGTCACGAGACCGGAACAGGCCATCTCCAAAGCCGACTCTGTCATTCTCATGCTGGCCGATATGGCGGCAATCCGTGCCGTCCTCCTGACACCGGCCTCATTGGCGACCCTCCGCGGCAAGACGGTCATTCAGATGGGAACCATCGCGCAAGAAGAAAGCCTGATCTTGCAGGCTGAGATCGAACAAGTCGGCGGATCGTATTGCGAAGCGCCGGTGCTAGGCAGTCTGACCGAGGCGAAAGCCGGAACGCTCTTCGTGATGGTCGGCGGAACCGAAGATCAGTTTGCCCAATGGCTTCCGCTCTTTCGTGCACTGAGTCGAGAGCCTCGATTGGTCGGCCCTGTCGGAAAGGCCGCAGCCATGAAGCTCGCGCTCAATCAATTGATCGCGGCGGAAATATCGGCCTTTGCCCTGAGCCTTGGACTCGTGCAACGGGCTGGTATCCCCG
>SWDR01000035.1:0-247 GCA_005116815.1 Nitrospira sp.
CCATGGAGGACCGAACCTCCACGGCGTTGATCACGAAATCGACTGCCCGCGTTCTCAAGGGCGATCGCGTCCGCGTAAAAGTCCGTGCGCCTGAGATCATGCCAATCTCCCAATCGTCCCAGCAGTCTCTGGACATTTCCCCTGCTTCCTCTCCTTCTCCAAGCAGGTTCCAAGTCCAGAATGTTGCCAAAGAAACCAGAATCAGCCTTGGCGATCTCATGAAGCAACTTCGGTTTGAATCGGGTGA
>SWDR01000035.1:257-9474 GCA_005116815.1 Nitrospira sp.
GGTGAAGCCACGATCAAAGCCGACGGGTACCAGGTACTCGATGAGCTGATTGCCTATCTTAAAACCACCGCCGGCGATCGGCAGATTCGTATCGAAGGCCATGCGGATAACCGGGAAATCGGTCCCTCGCTCAAATCGCTGTACCAGACGAATTGGGACCTGTCGAAAGCTCGGGCCGGTATCGTCCTTCGCTACTTGACCGAAAAGGGTGGCATCGATTCGGCGAAACTGTCGTCGGTCGGCTATGGGGATACCAAGCCGCTGGCCAGTAATGCCACGGAACCTGGCAGACAGAAAAATCGCCGTGTGGACATCGTGCTCTATTCATCCGATTCCGTGAAAGGCCAGTCTGCCGCATCGACAAAGCCCGTCGAAGCTGGTGAGAACGGCTACAACATGTCCCGCCTCAGTTCAGCGGAAGACGGGACTCCAATTTCTCCAATGGATTCCACGATTCCAGCGGCGTCAACAGATTCGTCCCTGGCAACCCCCTCATCTGTCCCTGCAGATCCTGCAATGGAAACCATTCCGGCATCAGCCGACCAGGGCAAGGCAGATCAGGCCCCTGCTTCTCCAGCCGCGCCGCAACAATAGATTCGCGGAAATATACGAGAGGGTTGACGTTGAATCGTCAACCCTCTCCTGCTTCCCCCCTCACAGCTTGCCGTCTCTCTCGTTGTTCCCACTTTTCCACTGCTGCTACAATGCCGCATGATTTCAACAGAGGCACCCCCTGCACCCATAGGGCCTGAGGCCCTTTTCGCAGATGTCATTGTGCCTCGGCATCTGGCAGGTCCCTTCACCTACCGCGTGCCATTGTCACTCCGTCCCACATTGCGCGTTGGGCATCTCGTACTTGTCCCCTTCGGACAATCGATGCTCCAAGGGGCGGTGATCGCCCTCTTCCCTGTTCTGCCCTATAATCTCGATCCGTCGCGCCTCAAGGACATTCACTCGTTGCTCCCGGCGGGAGCCGCAACTGATGTATCCTCGAACCTGTTTGAACTCTCGCGGCAGATAGCCGAACAATATATCGCGCCATGGGGACAATGCCTCAGGCTGGTGCTGCCACCGGCCCCCAAACCCCAAGCGCAGGTCAGCTACTTCGAACTGACGGAGCGAGGGAGGGCGGCTCATGCGGCCCGCGAACCCTGCTCAGTAAAGGCACGGGCATTACTCACGAAGTTGGGGAAACAACCCTTCGCACTTCGGCGGCCATCCCGCAGTCCTGTGACAGCTGATCTCCTTCAAGATTTCACGGCTCGCGGATGGGTAGTGGAGAGCCAACGGCTGCCATCTGCTTCGGCGGCACCTCTCATCCAACTTTCCATTCAAGCAGAGCAAACCTCTTCTAACGTAGCCGGACCACTGCTCCCTGACCCGGTCATGCCTTGGGCCGCGCCGCTGTTCCAAGCGTTGAAAAGCCAAGAAACTGCTCGAGTTCTGGTCCAGGCACCCTGGGCCGATCGATTAACCTTACTGCAGCAAACCGTTCGCCTCGTAATCGACCGTGGACAGACGGTCCTCATCCTCGTAGGCGAAGCAGAGCGGGCCCAGTGGATTGCGAGTTTGATTCGTGATGACGGGAATGGCATCTCCCCGGTCTGCATCCATAGCGGTCTTTCAGACCAAGCCAAAGCCGCACTGTGGGACCAGATTCAGAGGAAGGTCGCTCGAGTCATCGTGGGAACCCGTTCAGCTATCTTTCTCCCATTGACCGCCATCGGAGCGATCTGGGTCGAGGGAGAAGAAGATGCGGCATTTAAAGAGGAACAGGAGCCACATTATCATGCTCGGGACGTGGCCTGGCTGAGAGCACAGACTGAGCAGGCCTTGTTGGTCCTGAGCTCTGCCCATCCCAGCCTTGAGACCAGAGCAGCAGTGGAACAACGAGGCATCGCGATTCGCAAGCTTCTACCGCCTGATGCGAGACCGAACGTGCAGATCGTTGATTTACGCGATCACGGCTACGGCACAGTGTTGAGCCAGCCGCTCATTCGAGCAATCGAGCAGACCATCGGTCGCAAAGCCGGCGTTCTACTATTTCTAAACCGGAAGGGTTATGCCGGCGCCATTGTCTGTCGTGACTGCGGCCAAGTTCCCCGCTGCCCTACCTGTCGTGTCGCACTGATGTATTCCCGGCAGGCAGGCCGCCTGCACTGCTCCTACTGCGGAGCCGTAGCACCCATCCCCGAGACCTGCGGCACCTGCTCCGGCCCTCGCATGCAGTCGATCGGGGAGGGCACGGAACGGGTGGAAGAAGATGCGAAGCGACTATTTCCCCGCGCGACCGTGCTTCGGCTCGACGGAGATACCATGAAAAGACCGGCTCAAGCCGAGGCCCTGTGGCGGAGGGTCGAACAAGGAGAATGGGACATCATCGTCGGAACACAATTGCTGCTCCGGCGCGGACCTCTCCCAACCATGGGCCTCGTGGGAATTGTGCAGGCAGACGCAGGACTCAGTGTGCCGGATTTTCGATCCGCCGAGCGCACCTACCATACCCTCCTCGATGCGGTCAGCCTCGCCGCCTCAGCAAGGGCTGGCGGCCAGGTTATCGTACAGACTGCTCTCTCCTCTCATCATGCGATTCAGGCGGTGGTCCAGAACGACGAATCCATTTTTGTCTCGGAGGAGCTGTCCCATCGGACGGCATTGGGATATCCGCCAGCCGTGCATCTCATTGCCCTCCTCGTATCGGGAACCGATGAGAGCATGGTGCGCGACGCAGCCACAACATGGGTGACCCGTCTCACTGCCTGCGCGTCGCCCTCCGTGGTTGGACAAAGAGCCGCAACTAAGACCCCTTTAATGGCTCAGCCGATTGGCCGTCCAGACCGTCTCACAGTGCTGGGGCCAGTTCCCTCTGCGGTGGCGAAACTCCGGGGACGATATCGATGGCAAATACTTGTGAAGTCGCTGGAACGGGAAGTGGGACTCGACGCGGTACGGACCACGGTCAAGGAATTGGAACGGACGTATCAGCGCCGGGCGATCAAGTTCGACGTCGACGTCGATCCGATCGAGACGAGCTAGGTGCGATCTTGTTCTGCTGAGGTGGCTCTACGTGCGACACAGCTGAATCGCTGATGGGCACATCGGGTGATGAGACGACGAGGGGTTGACCGATTCGCTTGAACAGCCCATAGGAAAAGGTGATCCAAAAGATTGCCGAAAAGAGGCCCGTCAGCACAGCCGAGAGGATCGTTCCCATCTGATCGTCGGTCGGCTCTGTCGTGACCGACCGGACCTGAACCATCGTGACGATGGGCCAGGCCAGGCTCTCCAAGCCAATCAATAGAGTGGTCCAGGCCCAGACCATTGCAATTGTCCGCCCCTGCCAGAGGAGCAGGCCTGCGACCGCTCCTGCAACGAGCACAATGCCCCAGAGCGAGAACGAGTCCCACGCCAGCCAGGCCCCAGCTGCCACAACAAGACTGCCCAGCAAGGCATTGAATTGAGGGCTCCACCATGTCGTGACCATATTCTTTGCTGTCCTCCGTGGATGATGCGCGAGGCAGTGTGAATTCTGACGACGTGGATGTCAATGTGGCGAGTCGGAAGACGGGAACGAATGAGGGCTATGCCTGCAATTCTTCCTGGATCGTCTCGATGAGGGTTTTCATCTCAAAGGGCTTCTGAAGGGTGCGGTGAGCGCCGAGCATTTTCGCGACGTCGAGAAAGTTGAGAATGCCGATCATGTCGCTGCCGCCGGTGATCGCGATGACTTTCACCTTTGGAAATTCCCGCCGCAACGTGGCGGTGGTCTCCAGACCATCCTGATCGGGCATCAAAATATCCATCACGACCACATCGGCCGGGGCCAGACGATATTGCTGGAGCGCTTCCTTCCCGTCACGCGCTTCCGTGACATGGAAACCGGCCTGCTCCAACGTTTCGCGGATTAATTGACGGATTTGGTCTTCGTCATCGACGACAAGAATAGATGGCATCGCACTCCTCGACTTCGGTGAATGACTCCAACCTCGGTTCACCTCACGCACTGTCTTCCAGCGAGGACCGCCTGACTTTATCATCTCCCTGATGGGCGGGCAAACAAACAATGTATCCCGACAGGACGCAAAGGCTCGGCTAGAGCCGTTTAGCTCTGACCGGCCCCAAAACCCGTCGTCAGACCTGACGCTTGACGAAGAAGGTGGCAGCTTGAGCGCGCCGTGAGATATGGAGTTTTTGGAACATGTTGGCGAGATAGTTCTTCACCGTCTTGTCGCTGAGTTGCATCGTGGTGGCGATTTCCTTGTTGGTCAATCCTTCCGCCACCAATGCCAGGACGCGTTCTTCTTGAGGAGAAAGCGATTGCCCTTGCACCGGGCCATTCTGCTCGGGCCAGGCCTTAATCCAATTCAGTGCCCGTTGGGTCAGTGTTGGATTCAGAATCGATTGTCCGCTGAACACGGTACGAATCGATCGAACCAACAAGCTGGAGTCGATGTCCTTGAGCACGTATCCCTGTGCGCCGGCCAATACCGCCGCCAGCACGGACTCCTCGTCCGCATACGACGTGAGAAAGATGATACGTGTCGTCGGATAGCTGGCGAGAATCGCACGGCAGGCGTCGACGCCGGATCCATCGGGAAGCCGCACGTCCATCAAGACGATGTCCGGTCTCAGTCGCTTCACAGTCCGGACCGCGGCGGCTTTGGTACCTGCCTCCCCGACAACGAGAATGCCGTGATTGTTGTGCAGAACGGTTCGCAGGCCGACACGGACCACCTCGTGATCGTCGACCAGGAGCAGGCGAATCGGCTTGGCCTTAACGGCGGGCAAGGGCGGCCTCCTTCGGCAAGTCGAGCACGACACGTGTCCCCTCATTCGTTTTTGACAAGACGGTCAATCGCCCTCCGATCTTCTGCGCACGGGCAGCCATGTTGGCCAATCCATGCCCGACCCCCTTGGAGGTGGCTGAGTCAAAGCCGCAGCCGTTGTCGCGCACGCTCAAGCGGACCCCCTGTTTCAGCAACTTGAGCGACACCGTGGCCTCTTGTGCATAGCCGTGCCGGATGCAATTGCTCACCGCCTCTTGAATGACGAGAAGCAGGTGTAACGACTGCTCGGCGGAGAGGGTCTGCGCGGCACGATCCTCGATCTTGAGGCGCACATGCGTAGGGTGATGCTTCGTTAAGGTTTCGAGCATGTGGTGCAGCGCCGTCGGGAGATCCTTCCCTTGGAGCAGGTCCGAACCAAGCCCCGCGATGAAGTTCCTGACCTCGTGCATGAGCCGGTTGAGTTGATCGATGGCCTGATCGAGTGCCGGGCCCGACGTTTTGCGTTCCTTGAGAGACATCATCGATTTGGTCGTTTCAAGCGAGAGGCCCACCGCAAACAGCGACTGCAAGATACCGTCATGGAGGTCCTGGCTGATCCGTTCCCGTTCCTCGATGGCCGCACGGAGATCCCGCTCTCGTTGGCGCAGGGTTTCTTCCATCCGCTTCCGTTCGGTAATGTCCGTCGCGGCGCCAAGGACCATGATCGCTCGGCCCTCTTTGTCGAGAATGGGCCGCTTCACCGTCTGCAACCAGCGCATCTTACCCATTGAATCAGTGATGACCTCTTCGGGGATGAAAAGGTCTTGAAGCGAGTCCATGACCTGCACATCCTTCTCGTGGAAGAACGCCACTTCTTTCAGGTCGGCATTGAAATCGGCGTCGGTCTTCCCGATCAAGTGTTCCACCGTCGTCCCGTAGGCTTCGGCCACCGCCTTGTTGACTAAGGTAAAGCGGCCGGCACGATCCTTGGCAAATACGAAATTGGGATCGATGTCGATGACTTGCCGGAGAAACGCATGTGACTGCCGAATCTCTTCTTCCGATCGTTTGATCTGCGAGATGTCATGGGCCACGCCGATGATGCCGATCATCCGTCCTGTGGCATCGCGGTACGGCGCTTTGGTCGTCAAATACGTGATGCGACGTCCATCGATCGCGGTGCTTTCCTCTATCGTCTGTGCGATACCCGAAGCCAAAATTTTCCCATCAGCTTCTTTACAGCAGGCGGCCAGGTCTGCAGGCCAAATGGCGTCGTCGTCTTTCCCGACGACCTCCTCGACCGACATCCCCACAGCGCGGGCTCCGGCGAGATTCATGTGCAAATAGCGCCCCTGAAGATCCTTCACGAAGATGATATCCGCCGTGGCATCCATGATGGTCGAGAGCAAGGCATGCTTCTCCCGAAGCGCCTCTTCCGCCTGTTTGCGCTCCGTAATATCGAGCACCAGCACTTGCATCACAGTGGCACCGTTGAAGATAGTGGGAATCGCTGTGACCGCCACGTCGACCCGTGACCCATCGAGCCCCACATATTGCTCATCTAAGGTAGGAGCCGGCTGTCCCTCTTCCATCAACTGCTGGATGCGAGCCTGCACAGTCTGATGAAACTCCGGAGCGATTCGGTCCAAGACCGGCATGCCGATCAACTGATCGGCATGCGTCGCACGGAGAATCCGTTGCATCTCACGATTGACATAGGTAAACCGCCCCGCCTCGTTGACGAAGATGCCGATCGGCGCATTGTCGACTAAGGACCGATACCGCTCCTCGCTCACGCGCAACGCCTGGTCCGCACGGGCCCGTTGAATCATATAGGCCACATGACCGGCGATCGTTTGTGCGACGCCAATTTCTTCGTCAGTGAATTGATGAGGTCGGTCGTAATAGATCATGAATTTGCCGAGCAGTCCTTCGGACAAAGCCAGGGGAATGAAGCCGAGGGAGGAGAAGCCTTCTGCACGAAAGATCTCCCGATACTGATCGACAGAGGGGTCGGAAGCAATGTCATCGACCAAGATCGGCCGGGGAGCGATCGCCTCCCGCGTCCAGGGTGAATGGCCTTCCACGGCCGCCTGATACTGTTCGGACAGGCCCTGGGAGGCTTTGAACCGCATCACGCCTGCTTCGTCGAACAACAGAATGGAGGCCCGGTCTGCCTTGAGTGCCTGCTGCATGCAGTCGATGGCTTCGCGATAAATCTCTTCTTGCGAGGTAGCGAGGGACAATGTCAGCGTCATACGGAAGATGGCTTGGAGCTGGTCATATTGCCTGGCCTGATGGGCTTCGGCCTGTTTTTGTGCGGTGATATCCTCGCACGTGACCAGCAAGACGGTTTCGCCAAGGGAAGATTGGCCGACTCGGGCCGTTTCCTGCACCCAAATAATGCGCCCGTCTTTTCGCACTTTTCGAAACTCCCAATGTTTCGTCGTCTCCGGCGTCGTGAGACATTCTGACAGACTGGTACTCACGGCTTCTTTATCATCTTCGTAAAAGATACTGAGCACAGAATGCCCGATCAATTCCTCTGCCTGATAGCCAAGCTGCTCCGCTCCGAACCGGTTGACGGAGCGCACGGTCCCATCCGTGGCCAAGGTGAAATACATCGTCGGGGTTTCGTCATACAACGCCCGATACCGTTCTTCGCTGGCCCGCAGCGCCGCTTCGGCTCGCGTGCGCTCTCCGATATCGCGCATGATGGCGCAGTTGTATTCTTTCCCCTCGTACTGGAGATAGTTGATGGTTACCTCTGTATCGAGGACGCGACCGGTCCTCGACCAATGTTTGGATTCGAAGGTCATGGACCCCTTCTGCTTCAATTCCTCCCAATGGGCCCGCCAAAGCTCTTGAGGAAAATTCGGGTCGATGTCGTGCACGGTCATGGAGGTCAACTCGTCGCGAGTATATTCCAGCATCCGGCAGGCCGCCTCGTTCACGTGCAGAATGATCGCGTCCGGACTAATCCAGAAAAATGCCTCGACCGCATGGTCAACGGAGAACTGCGTCAATTTGATGACTTCCTGCATGTGCCGCAATGCGGTGATGTCTTCGTTGAGCACAATCGCGCCGAGAACGGCACCGGCTTCGTCCTGGACCGGAACGGCCGTGTTGCGGATCGTCTTTCTCGTCCCATCGAGACATTCGAGGTCGAGAGTTTCGTTCAGTGAAGGGCTTCCTTTTGTCAGTACGCGTCCCAGCGCCCAGCGATGGAGTTCGCTTGAGGGACCGAACGCCTCCCACCAACCCGCAGTAGTGGGAGTGCTTTCGACCCCGACCTGCCTGATCCCGGACCAGATCTGTCTGGCCGCTGGATTGGCGAGCAGAGGCTTGCCGGAGAGGTCGGTAAACCAGACGCCTACGGGAAGGGCATCGAGGACGGTACGCAACTGACGTTCCCGCTCGGTCAGACTCTCTTGGATGTGTTTCAGTTCCGTAATGTCAATGTGGGAGCCCGCCATGCGATAGGGCTTCCCTTCGGCATCGGAGAGCGAGACTCCACGGGCAAGGATCCAGCGGTAGCTCCCATCTTTGTGACGGAGGCGGTGTTCAAGTTCATATTGTGGAGTCGTCCCCTCCAGGTATGCTCGCACTGTTGCCAATGCCCGCTCGCGGTCGTCGGGATGAAGACGTTCCTCCCACTCCGAGAACTCACCGAGGAGATCGTGCTCTTCATACCCCAACATGCGTTTCCAGAGGGGTGAGAAGTAGCTTTTGTTTGTCCTTACATCCCAGTCCCAAATCCCTGTGTTCGAGCCGCGAACAGCAAGGTCAAACCGTTCCTCGCTCGCACGCAATGCCTCCTCTGCTGCCTTGCGCTCACTGATATCCCTCACAAAGGCATAATCGAGCTCTTTGCCATCATGCAGAATATAGTTGGCGACGACTTCCACCGGATAGATCTCGCCGGACTTGGTGCGATGCCGGGTTTCCAGGCGCAGCAGCTTCTTCTGTTTGAACTCGTCCCAGAACGACTTCCAGACGCCCGGCGGAAAGTCCGGATCGATGTCCATCACGGATTTGGTCAGGAGCTCCTCTTTCGTATAGCCCGAACGGACACAAGCCGAATCGTTCACGTCCAGAAAATAGCCGTCGTGGCCGATGACGAAAATGTAGTCGGTGGCCTGATCGACGGCAAACTGCGTCCTCAGGAGCCGGCCCTCAGCCCGCTTGCGGTCCGTGATGTCGGTGATCGTGCCGACCATTCGTGTGGGGCTCCCGTCTTTGTCCTTGGCGACAATCTTTCCGCGATCGAGGAACCAACGATAGTCCCCGGACTTGTGTCGCAACCGGACTTCGATCTCCTTGACTGGGGTCCGCCCGTCGAGGTGCTCCTGAAGCGCCTGCACCATACGAGCCTTGTCGTCCGGGTGAAGAATGCTGAAAAAATAGTCCGTTGTGGGGAGAACCTCGTCGGGCGAATAGCCGAGCAAACG
>SWDR01000036.1 GCA_005116815.1 Nitrospira sp.
GACGATCCGGCAGCAGGTCGGGCGCGTGATGGCGCCGGAGCTCAAGTTGGATGCACTCAGACGCTTCCGTCGCCGCGAGATGTTGCGTATCGGCGTGCGGGATCTGCTTCGCCTGGCAGATGTGGTGGAAACGACTGCGTCCCTGTCGGATCTGGCGTCGATCTTGATCGACGAGGCCTATCGCATCGTGGATGCGGATCTACGGACCCGGTATGGCGTTCCCATGCACAAGAATCGGCAGGGGCGCTGGGTGGAGACCGGCTTTACCGTCATCGGGATGGGGAAGCTGGGCGGCCATGAGTTGAACTACAGTTCCGATGTGGACGTGCTCTATGTCTGCGAATCCCATGAGGGGGAAACCAGGCCGGTTGTCTCAGGACGCGCGAAACTGAAAACCCCAACGCCTGGCGGGATTTCCAACGAGGAATACTTTGAGCGTCTGGCGCGCGATCTGACGAAGGTCCTCACCGAACAGACCCACGAAGGGTTCGTCTATCGCGTGGACCTTCGTTTGCGGGGGGAAGGTTCGGTGGGGCAGCTCACTCGTTCGCTGGAGGACTATGCCAAGTACTATCGGACGAGAGGTCAGGTTTGGGAGCGGCTGTCCCTCCTGAAGGCCTGGCCGGTGGCCGGGTCCATGACGGTCGGGAAGGCCTTCATCAAGATGGTGCAGCCGTTTGTGCTGGCTCCTGCGTCGAAACGCCTGGACGTCGAGCAGGGGCTTGCAGTGGTGAACGAGATGCGATCGGTCAAGGAGAAGATCGATGCGAAGATGGCGGAGCGCGGGCATGAGCAGCGCAATGTGAAGCTCGGCGTCGGCGGCATTCGCGAGATCGAGTTCTTCGTGCAAACGATCCAGGTGCTGGCAGGGAGTCGGGTGCCGGCGCTCCTCGACCGCAGCACGCTTGGTGCGCTCAAGCGATTCGTCCGCCTCAAGCTGATTTCTGGGAAGGAGCGGGATGCGCTGACGGCCGCCTACGTCTTTCTCCGCGACTTGGAGCATAAACTACAGATGGTGCACGATCTGCAGACACATTCGCTCCCGGATCAAGAGGACGAACTCGAACGCTGCGCAATCAGAATGGGCTATGACGGGACCGATCGGCCAAAAGCCCTCACGCAGTTTCAAGCCGACCATGCAGCCCATCGCACCCTCGTGCATGACATCTTCCGCTCGTTCTTCGAGAGCCCCAAGACCTCTCCTCACTTCAAGGCGACGTTGCGCGCCGTGGCTGCAGCGCGTTAGGGGGGAGCAGACGGCTCCTCGGCGTAGCGCAGGTCGCGCTCGCTGGAGAGGGACAGGTAGGCTTCTCCCCATTGGTGCGGACTGTCGAGGCCCCAGGCTTCTTCGGTCGAGATAGGCTTGAATCGCAAGCCATAGATCCCTCCATAGACCAAGTAGGTCAGCCCCGCTCCCGAGTCTTCGATTAACTGGGCATGAGCCTGGCACATAGGCGACGTAGCATCGTCGCTCCAGCCAGTGACCCAGTACCATTCCCCAGAGGGGTTCCGGTCGTAGAGCTTGACTTGTACGACCGGTCGAGCCGGACGTATCTCCTTGAACCGACCAAAGAAGCCGGTCTCGCAATTCTGATTGGATTCGACTTCGATAAACACAGGATGCCCTCTGACTTGTTCCAGGCGGCGCGTACTGTAACGTGATGTGAGAATAGAAAACACGAAGGGCTCAGCGGAGCTATCACGTATCAGACTGCATCGAGTAAGGCTTGTGGGTTCTTATGCGCGATCGCCAGCAATGTGCGGGCC
>SWDR01000037.1 GCA_005116815.1 Nitrospira sp.
ATCTGTCTCTGCTCATCGCCGACAGACACTTGAAGTTTTAGAAGCTTTTCCGACTTCGGGACGCGCTCTGCACTGATGACCTTCGCGGTCTTGAGCTGAATCTTCATGAAGTCGTCGATGGTGATCTGGGCCGGTGCCGCCGGCACCGGCGCGGCTGCTGCTGGGGGCGCGACCTGTGCTGCGGCAGTGGCCGGGGCAGGCGTCGCGACTGTTGGCTGCGGGGGAATCGCTGTGTCGCTCACGATTTTGGCTCCTTGTGGTTTCGATTCGATACGGGGGAAGAGGCCCGGGCCTTTGCAGATGTTGACCTCCGCAAGCGGCGTCTCCCATTGATAGGCTGTGTGCAGTATTGGTTTTGAGAAGTCGAATGACAGGCCGAGTTGTTGGGCAAGTTGTCCCGCCGTGTGGGGCATGTAGGGATACATGAGTACAGAGAGCAATCGTAGCGCTTTCGATGCCGTATTCAGCACGGTGTTGATGCGTGGTTGGTCTTCAGGATTCTTTGCGAGTTTCCAGGGTGCAGCCTTATCGATGTATTCGTCACAGAGGCCGATGAGCTCCCAGATAGCCTGGAGATTTTCTCGAAAGGCGAGCGTGCGATAGCCCTGATCGATTCGTTCAGGGAGGCTTGTCGCGGTGGCGGCGATTTTGGCTTCAAGCTCTGGAATGGCCGGTGTGCCTGCCGCGGGAATGGTGCCATGGGCGAACCGTTCAATCATCGTCAAGGTCCGGCTCAACAGATTGCCGATTCCATTGGCCAGGTCGCTGTTGATATTGGTCACCATTGCCGATTGCGAAAAGTCGCCATCCTGTCCGAACGGGACCTCTTTAAATAAGAAGTACCGGAACGCGTCGGCGCCGAACTCATCGATCATCTTGTTGGGATCGACGACATTGCCCCGGCTCTTCGACATCTTTTCACCATCGACGGTCCACCAGCCATGCGCAAAGATCGTCTCAGGCAGTGGGAGGTTCAGCGCCATGAGCATCGTCGACCAATAGACGGCGTGGGTGGTGAGGATGTCCTTCCCGACTAAATGTACTGATGCCGGCCAGTATCGGTCTTGAGACGGAGCCGGGGGAAGGTAGTTCAATCCTGAGATGTAATTGACCAATGCGTCGAACCAGACATAGGTGACGTAGTCCTTGTCGAAGGGCAATTCAATGCCCCAGGAGAGCCGTGACTTTGGTCGAGAGATCGAGAGGTCCCCGAGCTTCTGCGTGGTGAGAAACCCCAGGACTTCATTGCGGCGGGACTCAGGACGGATGAAGTCTTGATGTGATTTGATGTGTTCGATGAGTTGTTCCTGATATTGCCCCATCTTGAAGAAATAGTTGTGCTCGCTGATGCGTTCGACCGGTCGTTTGCAGTCAGGGCAGAGGCCGCTTTCGACGTCTTTTTCGGTCCAGAATCGCTCGTCAAACGTGCAGTACCAGCCTGTATAGTCAGCCTTATAAATCAGCTGTTTATCAAAGAGGTCTTGAAGGTATCGT
>SWDR01000038.1 GCA_005116815.1 Nitrospira sp.
GATAGGCCCGCACTAACTCCTCACTGGTAGATAATGTCTTTACCACGACATCTCCTTCATGAAACTCTATGCCCGCTTGTATCTGCATACCGTTTCTCCTTGGTTAACCGACCCCATCCGAGCCACTCAGTAGGGCGACACCATTCACAGAATTACCTTCATTGGTCACCTGGCGGATCCGCCAGGTGACGGAATGCGGAGCGGTCGCGTACTAGTAGTGCAGTCTCGAACCAGGGATGCTCTACAACGAGAGACTTCGTGGGCGTTCCGAGTCACATACGGAGAAAGGACGTTCTATCTGATGAAATCTCGGCGGGAGTTCCAGCTCATCCACGGGTATCGGCATTCTCCCGACAAGCCGGTGCAACCACGCGCGGCTCTCACGCGGGGAATTCCCTATAACACCAGTGAATCCATTCCCCGCCTGCTCCGTGAACAGGTTGAAGACAGCCTCACCGCAGCCCTCACGGCATCCGAACAACGCTTGAGCGCACTGCTTCACGATCGCAGTCGAATCGGGCAGGAATTGCACGATTCTGTACTGCAAGCGCTCTATGCCATCGAGTTAGGTCTTGTGCATTCCCACGATCAGGCAGCTGGTCAGCTCCAGCGTCTCATCCAAGACATCCGGCGGATGATTTCAGGCATGGAATCCGATCAAATTGAGCCTTTCAGCTTGGTCTCAGAGCTGGGATTTCTCACCCAAACCCTTGAGCAGATGGGTCAGGTGCGGATTCATATGGAAATTGATCCGTCGGCAGAGGAGATCCTGACCGGCGAAGAAGCACGGGAACTCGTCACGATCGCGAGAGAGGCCTTGAACAATTGCCTCCATCACGCCCAGGCCTCACGAGTCGACGTTGTCCTTCGGCATATCGGCTCGCGAGTCAGCCTGATTATTCGCGACAACGGATCCGGCTTCGACGTCACAGAAGAACTGGCGACAGGCGTTGGATTTGCGCATATGCGGGAACGGGTTCGGAGGATCGGGGGGCACCTGCACATCGAATCCACGGTCGGTCAAGGCACCTGCGTCACCGCAGAGGGTCCTCAGTTAGACATAGACTTGGATGGACTCAACAACAACGATGAGGAAAAGAGTTCTGACATCAATTCTTGGCTGGTCGAGCCATAGAAGCGAAGAAAGTTTCGAGGATTGTACGTCCGTTTGGCCGGCCATAAGTGGAGAGTCTCAGAATGACGGCACCGAACAGCAACGCGAACAATCCATCGGATCGGCCACCCATGCGTCTATTGCTCAAACCCCTCTCTTCAAGCGTGAATGGACTCACGACATGACCACCAACAGCGGCCCCTCTGCAGCCCATGCCTTGATGACACCCGTTGTATATCTTCTCAACAGAGTCACACCTCACGGACGACTCGTGAAATACCTGGAGGTGCAACCGTGATTTTCCGAGGACCCGAAAGCCTCCAGTACCCCTCTCGAAAAGAGTTCCAGCGCCTGGGTGAGATCATGCACCAGGTGCGAAGCGTGGAGACCGAACCCCAATTGGCAAATTTGACCTCCGCCATCGGTCAACTCATTCCGCATCAGTTTTCCGGATGCGGAGTATTCAATATTCCCAAACGGGTGCTGCAGATGGGGCACACGACTTACAACACCGAACTCCATGAGTTGTACATGTCGCAGGGATTCGTTACAGACCCCACGATTCAACTTCTCGAACAGACTCAGGTCAGCACAGTGTCAAGCGAGGATTGCCCTGATATCACCGTCCCCAAGGAGGTCACAAATCTCAAGCTCGACTTTGGATTAAACAGCTGTTTGTCCGTGGGGGTCCGTGGAGCACTTGGCCTTTGTACGTATTTTGCGTTTAGCAATTTCGATCAAAAGTTGCTGTGGAAGCTGCGGAGCACGATGCAAATTCTGGCTCCGCATTTTCATCTGGCCTATATGCGAGCAACCTCCTGGTCGGAGGGACGCCTCCCCTCGCCACCACGTGTGGGCCTCACTGCGCGCGAAGAGGAAATTATGCGGTGGGTGGCAGAAGGCAAAACGAACTGGGAGGTTTCCGTGATTCTCCACGTGAGCCTGAACACGGTGAAGTTCCATCTCAAGAATATCTATCAGAAACTGGGCGGTGTTGAGAACCGCTGGTCAGCCGTTGCCCAATGGCAAGGCGCCTCTTCAGAATTACTCCTCCCCGACTTCCATAAAAAGAAAAAGTAAGCGTACAACTCTTCTTTCACGCTACCCCCTCAACTTCCTGACTACCGTTCCGCCACTCCTCACCGATCGTCGCAACGATCGTCTGCCTTCATTGGACGTTGAGTGGTCTATGACTTCATCGTCGACCACACCTAGGGTTCCCTCCAAAACTTCAAGGACACGAGGCTAGAATCCTCCTACTCTAGCCAAGCCTTCGATTCATTGAACCTACCCACCTGGGTAGGTTCAATGAATCGAGCTGTCGCGTATTCTTCCCTCCATCAAGGAGGACCCTATGGCCACAGCTGAATGTCAGATCTCAAAATCTACTGCGGTGCATGCGTTGCTCGACCTCTTGGAGCAACGAAAGACGCGTCGATTTGGCTGTGGGATGGAACTTCCAGCCGGTCCTCTTCGCTATCAAAGCACCGTCCCACCGATTCCTTTAAGCCCTGAGGAAACTCGTTATCTCTTGTATGCAGGGGTCGGGGAAACAGGTCGACATCTGGCAGACATGCAATATGCCCGTCAACCTGGACGCGAAGATGGCCAAGGCATGGCCATCATGAATTTCCAAGGCAGGACCGCCGCGAGCGCCTGCGCAGCCAATACCACCAAGCTCTTTCTGTCGAATGACGAAGGCGTATACTTTGCTGGGTCTGTCTCCCATCCAAACAACGGAATTCCTCCAGAATTAGTTCCCTTACAGCAGGGACGTCTCAAGATTCCACGACAGCTCCCCTACATGCTCTCCTTTAACCAGTGGTATACGAATCGGCCTGGCACGCTCTACATCCTGCCGGTGACGGAAGTGGCACGAGTCTATCTCAACCTCTTGCTGGTCCTGCTCAGTGAGGAATATGGCTACTTCTTCGTCGATAGCGATAACGGAAACAGTGGCTGTGGACTGGACAACTTTCGGCGTAGTCGAGGCGGTCATCTGCATGATGATCCTGCCACAAACCGTGTCATGACCCTGCGTGATCTGGATACGGCCATCAGCGATACGGCCATTCAAGAACAGGGCATGGTCTGCCAAAACATGTTCTTGATGGCCCAGGCCATCGGCCTCGGCGGAGGGATCCAGAGTGTCGGAAGCGGACGCCACTTACTGGGACTTGAACCTCAAATCTTTCCAGGCCTAGGCTTTCATTTTTCCAAATCGCACGTGTCAGGCGTACGCGCCAACCCCATGGGGATCCCGCACCTCTGGGAGGGACCCTGCCCTCCCTTTGTCTCATCGATCGAGGACGCGGTCCTCAATCTCGTGGATTCAAAATTTGGTGCGAGCGGTATCTACACAAACCCCGCAAGCCGTCCCTGGGCGACCCAAGAAAGCAGGTCGCATATCGCCTCCTATGATCCTCGCGCAATTGACGCCGTCATTCACTTTTGCAAATACGTCTACAAGACCTACGGTCGGTTCCCTGCCCATACCGACGCCTTCAAAACCGTCATCGCCTTTCAAGCGCACCATCTGGATGTGGCCTTCTACGACAAATTCTACCCAGGCGAGTCGGTCCCACAGACTCACCGTGACCATCACATGGCGTGGCACCAGGGAGTTCAGGCAGCAGAGCCCTCATCTTCCTCCGTACAAGAAGGAGTGCACCCATGACACAGCGTCGTCGAGTGGTCATTACGGGAATGGGCATCGTGTCTCCGCTGGGGTGTGATCTCGGATTGTTTTGGCATCAGCTGAGCCGGGGGGAGAGCGGAATCAGGCCAATCACGAGTTTTGACACCTCGCCCTTTCACTCATCTCTTGCCGGGGAAGTGAACGACTTCGACCCGACAGACTTTATCCAGCCCAAGAAGGCCCGTCGGATGGGCCGTGTCTCCCAGTTCGCCGTGGCCGCAGCCCTCATGGCCGGCCGAGATGCCATGCTCGATATGGACCAAGAAGATCGCGATCGCGCGGCGGTCTGCTTCGGCACGTCGGTGGGCGGCTTGAAAGAGGCCTTTGAAGCGCACGATTCCATGCTCGCCAAACAGTATAAACACACGAACCCCTTCACCATGACCACCACCTTCCCCAATGCCGTGTCCGCAGAAGTCTCGATCGCGATGGGCACCCACGGCGAATGTGAAACCTATTCCATCGGATGCTCTTCAACGGCAAATGCCATCGGTCGAGCCTACGATCTCATCCAGGCACATGACGTCGATATTGTGGTGGCAGGAGGAGCCGAAGCCCCTCTGCACCCCACGATCTTCTCCGCCATGGATGCCGGACGGACCTTGGCGCCAGACCAGGGAGGAACGATTCGTAATCTTCCGCGCCCGTTCGACCAAACCCGCTGCGGCATCGTCCTGGGTGAAGGCGCCGGCTGCCTGATCCTCGAAGAACAGGAACATGCCGAACGTCGCGGCGCCCCGATCTATGCCGAACTCGAAGGCTGGGCCTTTACCACCGATGCCTTCTCCATGGCACGCCCTGACGACACGGGCAAGGAACACCGCCGCGCCCTTGATCGTGCCATGGCCTCAGCCCATTGGTTCCCGGAGGAAGTGGACTACATCAACGCCTGCGGCCTGGGAACTGTGGAACTGGATCTCATCGAAACGATCGCCATCAAGGAAGCCCTGGGCTCGCATGCCTATCAGATTCCCGTGAGTTCGTTTAAATCTGCGCTCGGCCATGCCTTTGCGGCCAGCGGCGCCTTTCAATTGATCGGCACAGTGCTCGCGCTTCAGCACCAATTCATTCCCCCCACGCTCCATCTGACCAACCCGGATCCCCAGTGCGACCTGGACTACGTGCCCTGCGTGGGGCAAGCGCGAACGCTCCAACGAGCGTTGGTGAATAGTTTTGGGTTCGGGGGCAAGAACATCGTGATTCCCGTTTCACGCGTGGACCGCCCTGTATCGCAGGGTCAGTTGATCCGCGAGGGAGCGGTGGCTGGCTACCACAGGTCTCTCGCGACACCAGTCCTGGCACGAGCGACCAGTTCAGGATTGGTCCAATGAACGCCGTTCATCGAAGCTTCTCGCATCGCCGTTGGGGGATGCCTCTCAGTATAGGAGGGAACGTGGCATGAGCGTGATACCCATCATCAACGCAGATCAACTGTCGACCCCGGATGTGATCGCCAACCCCTATCCCTACTATCGCGAACTGCGAAGGCACACGCCGCTCGATTATATGTTCCTGCCGGCCGGTACGGTCGCGGGCATCGATGGGCCGATCCGGGCATGGGCCTTGATGAACTACCGCGATGTCTATGGGGCCCTCAGGGACCATGACACGTTTGCGTCAGGTCAAAATCCCTTGGCAGGGAAAATTGCCCCACGACTGGCGCTGATTCAAGATGATCCGCCTCGCCATACCCGATTCCGTCGCTTGGTGAATAGAGCGTTCACGCTGAAACGTATCGAGGCGTTAACCCCCTGGATCACGGACATCGCACATGAGTTAGTGGATGAGATCACAAACCTCGACACAGAGGTGATGCAATCCTATGCCATCCCCTTGCCGGTCAAAGTGATTGCACGACTGCTCGGCATTCCGGGAGAAGACTACCGAGCCCTGAAACGCTGGAGCGACGCCTTCCTGGCCTTTAGTTCGGTCGCGCCGGGAGCGCGGGCCCAGAGCAACCAAGAAATGATGGCCTATTTCGGCCAAATGGCCGCCACCCGCCGTGCCCATGGGGCGGAAGATCTCATCACCGCGCTTGTAGAGGCAGAGGACGAAGGGGAGTCCTTGGGGGATGCGGAAATATTGGGATTTTGCATGTTGTTACTCATTGCCGGAAATGAGACCACGACCAATCTCATCGGCAATATGCTTGGCATTCTCGCGGACCGGCCTGAGTTATGGCAGCAACTGCGCGAAGATCGCAGCCTGGTCGGTGCCGTCATCGAAGAAACGCTGCGGTTCGAGAGCCCTATCCAACGCCTTCCTCGCAATACGACGCGAGAGGTCGAGGTCTCCGGCATGATGATCCCACAGGGCGCTGCAGTCTCAATCTATTACGGCGCAGCGAACCGTGACCCTGAGGAGTTTTCAACTCCCGATGAATTCCGGCTGGATCGTGATCTGAAAAATCATGTGGCCTTCGGCATGGGCATCCATTATTGCCTGGGCGCCCCGCTCGCGCGAGCAGAAGCGGAGATCACCTTGAATGCGTTCCTAGATCGCTTCCCTGTGCTTTCACGCGGAGCAGCTCCGGCTATACGGCAGTCCACGAGCCTCGTCGTGTTTGGCTATCAAGAATTACCGCTCATACTGGAGACAGCGTAACGCTCACAGGAGCCGGGACAAGACAGCGCTTCACTCATGGCAGGCATCGCAGGAACGGAAAGAAAGGGGTGTTCCAACTGATGAACGATCGACGGGAGCTCCAGATTATCGAGGGATTTCGACAGTCCCGAGGCAAGCCAACGCAACCGCGTAAATCTCTCGCGCAGGAGCGCCCGCACGACACCGCTGCCTCCAATCTCTGCCAACTGCGGAACCAGGCCGAACACAGCCTCCTCGAAGCCCTCACGGCATCCGAGCAACGATTGAGCGCCCTGCTGCACGATCGAAGCCGCATTGGACAGGAATTGCACGAGTCTGTGCTACACGCGCTCTACACGATCAGAGTGGGCCTTGCGCAACCTGCTGCCTTACACAACGGTGCGCCATCGGCTAGGCCGCAAACTCACAATCAGACAGCCAACCAGCTCAGCCTGCTCATTCAGAACATCGAACGCATGATTCAGAGTCTCGAGTCCGACCGCGTGGATCCTTTTCGGCTGATCTCTGAGTTACAGGGCCTCGCCCGGTCAACAGAGCAAGCACATGCGGTACACGTTCGCGTGAAGGTCGAGCCGGCCGCCGAGGAGATTCTCACCGGCGAAGAAGCCCGTGAACTGGTCGCCATTACTAGAGAGGCCCTGAATAATTCCGTTCGCCATGCTCGCGCCACACGGGTCGTGATCGCACTTCGACATATCGGCTCCTGCGTTCGACTGCGCATCCGGGATAACGGGTCAGGCTTCGACATGGCCCAGGCACCAGCGAAGGGACTGGGATTCGCCCAAATGGAAAACCAGATTCGAAAAGTCGGCGGTCGCCTGAACATCCAGTCCACGGTAGGGCGAGGCACCTGCATCACGGCGGACGTCTATCTTGAACCGATCCTCACGATGATATGAAACCATCACGTCGCCATCTTGTCACCGCCACATCGTCTCCCGCGTTGCGGCGAACCGCCAACACGTTCGGCAGGAGCGAGACCCTACGCCCACTGACGCCGACTGCCCACCAAGGGGAGCCGATCGAGCATTGTTATCGCGCAATCTT
>SWDR01000039.1 GCA_005116815.1 Nitrospira sp.
AATCGCCGACGTTCACGCGAAGCGTCAGCGGCATCGGCTGCATGCCACCTGCCACCTTCGCGGCATCTTCCTCCAAGGCATAAATCTTGGCCTCAGGGTTGCTGATTTGAATCTTCCGTTCGAAGTCCACTTCGATAGACTCAGGCGCCTTCGCATTGAACTTCATCGCAGGATAATCCAACGCCAGCACATTGAAACTCTTCACTGGCGCATCAGCCGGACAGACCGGAATGGCCTTGGGAATCTCTCCCTTGGTGGAGAACCCTGACGGCAACTTCTTCAAGTCAGCCTGCTCTTTGTCGTAGACACGGATAATGCCCCAACCGCCTTCGGAGAACTTCGACGACCGTCCGTTGAAGTGGATGTAGTCACCCGCTTGCAACCGGGGTCCGCCGGCCTGCGGCACTACGAGATCGTAGCGCTCGGCAATGCCGACGTGCATCGAATTCTTCCGGTTCGCATCGCCCGCATACCGTTCACTCAAGAAGGTATGGCCGGAGATGGTCCAGGTCATCGTCTCGTTCATCAGCGTATGCAACAACCGGAACACCATCGTATCTCCGACATACGCCCTCAGGAGCGGCGTGTACGGATCGCCATGGATCTGGCTGTTGAAGGCCTGCGACACATCCGGATTCGTGGCCAGCCGCTGTGCGATTGGCGCTGCCCGGAAGTTCAAGCCGCTTCCCGTGGTGTGCGTTCCACCGTTCAGGAAGGGCATCGGTGTCATATAGATCTTCTCAGGCATCATGAAGGAAATCGTCTTCCCCGCTTCGAGCGCCACTTCAATCGGCTGCCCAGGAGGATTGCCCGCCGTGACGATGTTGACGGTATGCGGCACGGTATCGTGCAACTGCACCATCAACTCACGGAAGCTGTTGTTCACCCCGTGGCCCACAGGCTCGACGGTGCGAATGTCCGCGATCGGACCGCTCCGGATCATCTTCCCGGTCTTCGCATCATGATAGGTCGATCCAACCGGCTCAGCGATGAAGGTTCCGAATCCACCGTGCGGCCAGGTGGTCGCGCCGAATGCATGGTCGTGCCAGAACACGGTTCCCACGTCTGCATCGACCCAGAACCGCTGACGGACGAACTCCACCGTGATGATGTCGTTCGCCGGGTGATCGTTCTTCAATCCCTTCGCCAAGGTGATCGTGTTGCCGCTGATCGCCTTGATACGGGAGATTTCGTTGCCCTTCACGTTATCGGCACCGACAAGAATCAGCGTGCCGACATGGTATTGACCTGCATTCTTCACGGAGAGCGAGGCGGCCCCCTTTTTCGCCGGCGCAGTCAGCACCGTGTTCATCGGAGCAGGCAACCCCTTCTTATTGTCCTTTTTCAACATCGTGAACGGGCGGACCGACTGCTCATAGG
>SWDR01000004.1:0-29241 GCA_005116815.1 Nitrospira sp.
GGTGAGGCCTGCGGGAAAGCATGCCGTCTTATTGACCGACACCTCGCGGTTAACCACGCGTGTCGAAGCCCCGCAGCGACTCAAATAGGGTTCGCTGGCGACTTTATGTAGATCGAAATGAGGCACGAAGAAGGCAACGACCGGCACCGGCAACACGGCCAACGATGAATTGTCTGCCCACTCGCTTCCGGCACAATGGCCGTCCAGCCCTGCCGTCCGCTTCACATCGTCTCGAACCAATGTCGACGTGCAACCCGGCAAAAGCAGAAGCATTGAAAGAATGAGCACACTCGCTGCTGAATGGACCTGTCGCATAGAGCCCTCCTTCCTACCTCGCCTGATGGGTTAGACGAGAGGCCGAAGGAAACGTAAACTGGGAAGCTGATGAATGAAGATCAGTCGTCCCGACTAGATGAATGCGCAGGGCACATACGTCGGTACACTTTATCGAAGAAGAAGATACGAAGGGGGCTGAGCCAGACGACCAGCTTCAGAATATATCAAGCGTCGGTGACGTCCCATAGAGACAGGAGCACAGCTCCACGCCATCTATGCGATGAGCCCGAGCCTGAATATTTCCTTGAATCATACGCGAGGGGTGAAGAACGACTTACTAAAACGTAAGAACAAGAATCGATACTTGCAGATACTCACGATGCCAATTTTGGATCCTTCACCGTTAACGCGTTCTCAACCAACGTAAGAACCTCTTGAAAATTGAATGGTTTGAGGAGATAGGCCACCGCCCCCAATCGTAAGACCTCTTCAGCGGACTCGATGGAAGCCCCTCCGGTCATCACTATCACTTTGATATCTCGCCCGGTGGCTCTCACCCGTCGCAGTAATTCGATGCCGCTGTAGTCGGGAAGACCGACATCCATCAGCATGAGGTCAATGGGGGATTCGACAATAATTTTCAGTGCGGCAGAGGCCGTCTCCGCCGTATGAATCCGATAAAACGAACCGAGAATCATCATCAAGGCCCTTCGCGGGCCCTCTTGATCCTCGACAATGAGGATGTTCTGATCAGATAGGGTTTCTGCCATACGTACTCCGATTATTCATAATACTCCGAGCCGATACTATATATCACAATTCTGATTCCTTCCGACCGTCGCCTACTCGTATAGAATACGGGAGGCTCTCCGATCAGTCACACAAGCCATGCGGATGCATGAACTCCAGGAATAAATCAGTCCTGCATGGAACGCGTGACGCTCGGCACCGGCAGGCCAACGACCTATGGGCCAAGGTGTCACTCAAGGATTGGCACAAACCAGAATTAACGGGATTCAATAGACCAGCGCCAGAACTGTATCGAGGAGTACACCAATCCCTCCGCAAGGCTAGCGAATATCTTTAAAAAATGCGCGAGGCAACACCGGCAGACGGAACTCGACGTGGAGAATGATGAGCAACACACGAAAAAAGCTTCGCCAGATACCCATTTTCAAGAACTTGCGGGCGTCTGTGACGACCGGAGGAGAAAGAAGGAGCGGACTGGTGATCGTGATCAGTCGTTCACAGAACGCGACATCTTCAAGGATCGGCTGGTTGGGGAACCCTCCAAGTTGTTCGAATAAGGCGCGGCGGACGAAGAGTGCTTGGTCCCCGTAAATGATCCGGCTGCGGATGCATCGGAAATTATCCAGAAGCGAAATCAGATTCAGCCGCCAGTCGTCACCCGAGAATTGGTGCATGAACCCGCCGGCCTGGACAGTCTGGTTCGCCTCCATTGCATTCAGCCTCTGGATCGCGCCAGAAGGCAAGACCGTATCGGCATGGAGAAAGAGCAGCCATTCGCCCAGGGCCCGCTTCGCTCCCGCATTCATCTGACGCGCGCGGCCCTTGGAGGCTGCCAGCACTACCCGGGATGAGTGGTGGGTGACGGGTGATGAGTCGAAACAGAAACCATGTTCGAGAAGAACCTGCCGCGTGCGATCGGTACTGCCGCCATCGACGACGATGACTTCGTAGTCGCCGGGTTGGCGGAGAAGTTCGCGCAGCGTATGCGGAAGCGCCTTCTCTTCGTTGTAGGTCGGGATAACGACTGTAACCATCGTTCCTTCTTCAGCTATCGGCTATCTGCCATCAGCCATCGGCGCTTGTGTCAGCCACTCAGGCAAAAACCTCCTCACATCCTGCGCCCAAACCGTAGGATCTTCGGCAATCGATTCAAACAAATGGCTCAACGTCAGGACCATCTGATCCGTCAATGCGAGATACGTCTCGGCTCGACGGCGTAAGGTCTCGGCATCAATCCGGCCCTCGGCCATAGCCTGTTCCAGCATGCGCCGGCCAAACCCATGGTGAGCCTCTTCCTGCTTCAACAGGATGCGCCGCAGTCGACCGAATGGCGCCGCCCGTTTGGTTAACCCTTCCTCGATGCGCGTCAAAATCACTTCGCCCAATCCTTCAAGAATGACCTGTTCGGCCAGAAACGTTTCGAGCACGTCTTGCCGGGCCAACGCATCGTCGAGCATCTTCCGATAGGCCTCCAACGCCGGGAGAAATGGTGCATCGCCGAGGTGTTTGGGCGCTAACCAAGCAATGGCTCCCTGGAAAACTAGCGCATGTGCAGCCTCTTGACGTGCCTGACTAAAAAGAAACCGGCTCGACCCTGCGTCCGGCACCAAGATAGCCTGAGCCCTGGCGCAATCGTGGGCCATTCGCTCACCATGCTCGAGAAAGGTGAGCAGCCGGGCGATGGGCACCTTTTCGTCAGAACGTACCAGCACGAGTGATCTCCTTGGGCGCAACGCCGTTGAGGCTCCAATCATAATCAAGATATTCGATGCGGTAACCCGGCTGCATCAGTTCCTTTGCCAATTCAGGGTCGTCCACATAGCGGGCGATATAGGCCAACACCGATCCGCCGCCTGAAAAATCAGATTCGAACCATTTGAAGATCATCGACAGTGAGGCCACCTTGTGCCCGCGATCAAACCGATTGCGCGCGGGATCGTTGATGAAGGCTCTGGCCGCTTGATCGAGTTGACGATCAAGCTTGTACCCCTGATAGGCCCAAGATTGCAGCTTAGGGCAAGAGGCCGATGCGCACACGATGGCGAAATGCATCAGCGGTTCGTGAAACTGGGCGATCAGGATCGACCGCTCAAGGTCATAGAGATTCATCGCCCGCCCACCCACCTGATACTCACGACCAATGAAATAGCGATAACGCCCCCAGAGCGTCATCGGCGAGTAGTGCTCCACGATACCCTTTACGGCGAACGCATTATAGGCATTGATCCAAAATGCACGTCGATCATCCGTCGATAACTGGTTAGGATCGACCCGCTCCAACAATGCGACGTAGGGAAGGAACCGGACATCATCCTGAATTCCTGGATAGTCGACGGCTCCATCGCGTACATGCGCGCTCAATACAGACTCCCACTGATCCTGCGAAAATTGATGAGGTGGAAGCGGATTCGACGGATCAAACGAACCTGGGAAGGCCGTGCATGCCGTCGCACCCAACATCAGGACCAAAAGCCAGACACCCCGCACGCTCCACCTCCCTACAAAACCGATGCTGATGTCCGCCAAGCCGTCATCGGATGGCGCAAGATAGTTCCGACAACACGGCCATCAAGGCGATTACATGAGGAGTTATCGGAACAGATCTTGATGGCCCCACGGTCGAACCGTTCCAGAATCTCGCTCAGCGACGACTCCAGCAGGTTTCCCGCAAAAGGAAACGCCAAACAAGGAGACACATTCCCGGATGCATCAATGGCCACACTATACCGTCCCGCATCGCAAGGCTCCAGTTTCTCCCCACGCAACCAGCTCGCATTGTCTTCGACGAACTTTCGAAAGTAGCCTGGGGGAATCAGCTCATCATCGAGGAGACCGCGAAAGACGGCGGCAGCACTCGATCGCTCATACATGAGTAACTCGTCCCGTCTGCCATAGGTCCCAACGTTCCAATGGTAGGCGCCCACCACAGGCAAGAACCCCTGCGCTCGTGCGAATCGGACAACCGCCTGGACCTCGGTTCGATTGGCCTCGCTCACGATGCAGGTCAGAAACTTCGGATGGGGAAACCCCCTCAGCAACCCGATGCCTTCCAGCACCTGTTCCAACTGATCGGCACCGCGTATACGCTGATAGATCTCTCGATTCAACGTGTCCAGACTCACTGAGATCGCCAGCGGAATTCGGCCTAGTCGCTCAATAATCTGCGTGGTGAGCTTCGTCCCATTCGTAATCAGTGTGAGATGCAACCCCATCGCAGAAAGATCTTCGAGAATCTCACACACATCGCGCCGCAACAACGGCTCGCCCCCCTGTACCAGCACAAACCGCACACCCTCGCGATAGAGACCGGAAAAGACCAGCTGAATTTCCTCCCGCGTCATCTCGTACCGACCGACATTGAGCGGCAGGTCGCAATAGCCACACGCGGAATTACATCGCAGGTTGACCTGGAATGTGGCCAAGACCGGCCGGCTTGCCACGAGATTTCTGAACGGCTTGAGCACATGGCTCAATACCGTCAATGGTCCTGCCATCACCTATCCTCACATCGGCAGAAAGGGTCATATTTGGACAGGTTCATGCCGTTTTTTTCCTATATTTATTGGCAATTCGAGGCGTTTATCCCAACAGCTCTCATAACCTGCTGAATTCCCTTGATCAATCTGCCCGCCCATTTCGGCATACGCCTTGCTGAGGGGTTCTAGGTTGAAGACCACTCTCACGTTGCAAGGAGGTTTTGGCATGAAGAAGGTAAACAAGCAGACGCTTACGGTCCTGGTGAGCACCCTGGCTATTGTGGCATTGGCGATCGCTCCGGCATTGGCCAAGGACTCAAAGAGCAAGAAGTCTGGCCACTCCAGCCACTCGTCTGCCAAGGCGGCGGCTGAAGCCGTCAGCCACGTCCCCGAGCAGAGCGAGGCCCCCAAGGCCGGCCACCATGACTCCAAGCCAGGCCCGGCATGGAAGACGGTTGGCGGAACCGTGAAAAATGTCGAAGGCGACATCTATACGGTTGAAGACTACGAAGGCAACCAAGTCAGTCTGCGCGTCGGGCAAGGTACGAAGCACATCAAGCAAAAGAAGGTCGGGGACACCGTCCGCGCGGAAATTACGCGAGGCGGCTTCGCGAACTCTATTCAGTAACCCTATTTCGAATCCGCGCACCCACCTCACGCGCGGTGGTGTCCATGAACGGGCTGGCCCTGAACAGGCCAGCCCGTTCACCATGAGCCAGCGCACAGATCACGGCTCTCGAGTCGATACCGTCACCGATCGTTGAAAGACAATATCGCCGTAGTAGGCCGTCGCCTGCTCCTTCGTATTATCCGTATCCGTCATGATCGCCACACCATTGATCATCGGCGGCTCTTCCCCGAAGGCGCGCTTGTAATCCTCGTAGATATTCCGTTCCTCAACGACCCACATCCCGACTTTCTGAGGCCCACTTTCGACAACGATCATCTGCGCGAAGTCCGTATAGGCATTCTCGACAATGGTCCCGATCGGGGTCTTGGTTTCCCAGATATAGTTAAGCGCCCCGATAGGAATGTCGCCAAAAATCGCACGGCCGGCCTTGTACTTCAGCTTCTTGCCAAAACTCACCTTCTCGGGATCGTACTCGAAGGTGATGTAGAGCCGGGCAGGAAAGTCATCGCCCGCCTTGAGGGCCACATCACTGCCGTTGAGCACATGGTCAATCTTCCACCGCCACCGAACGACCGGATACTCTTTGGGATCGATCCTCACCTCTTTGGTCAGACCTGAGGCAGAGGACTGACTGACAGCCTTTACCACCACCTCTCCCCCGTCCTTCACGACTTCGTACGTGGTATGCTTTGGAATCTTCTTAAAGGTGAGCGGCTTCCACCCCTCTGGCATCGCCTGCCCGACCGTTCCGCTTGAAAACTTCGCCACCTCAATTATTAAGGGAGAGTCTGCCCGTGCAACTGCAGGTGCAATGAGTAGCCCTATTGCAATGAGCACGAATTTCCACACAATTATCTCCATCTATCTCATCTACACAATGAGGGAGGGTCGGTTATCCATACGTGCGCGCGTCCAACGAGGGCCTTCTCAGGCCGCGCGTTGCGCGAGCACTGGGATAATCGGCCCTCTCTCACCCCCGCCTCATCCACGCAAACAACCTCATCAACACATTCTTCGTCCGTGGTGTGAAATGCGCCTTCCGCCACAGATTCACGACTTTCTTGCTCACCTCGGCTTGCGTCGGATAGGGGTGGATCGTCCCGGCAATAATCTTGGCTCCTAACCCGGCCTTCATCAGCACGGAAAACTCGTTGATCATCTCGCCCGCATGCGCCGCCACGATAGTCGCGCCGACAATCTTGTCAGACCCCTTTTGAATATGAATCCGGGCGAACCCGTCATCTTCCCCATCCAGGATTGCGCGGTCGACCTCACCCATTGGAAAGGTATAGGTCTCCACCTCGATCCCCTTGTCCTTCGCATCCTTCTCGTACAACCCGACGTGGGCAATCTCCGGCTCTGTAAATGTCGCCCAGGGAATGATGAGCGAGTCGGTACTCGCGCGGCCCAATCCAAAGGGGTGAGGAAACAACGCATTCTGGATGACGATCTGCGCCATCGCATCGGCGGTATGCGTGAACTTCAACGGAAAGCAAATATCGCCCGCCGCGTAGATCACGGGATTCGTGGTCTGCAAGCCGGCGTTGACCTTCACGCCGGTCCGCTGGTCATACTCCACCCCCACCAGCTCCAATCCCAGTCCGTCCACATTCGGAGCCCGACCGATGCCGACAAGGATATCATCGACGACCAACTCATTCGTCATACCCTGCAGGTCGTAATGGATCACTTTCTCGGCCCCGCGCCGTTCGACGCGTGTGACCGTCGAGTTGAACAGGAACTCGACGCCATCCTTCTTCATCTGCGCTTGGACAATCTCCGCGGCATCGGCATCTTCCCGCGGCAGAATATGGCCCATCCGTTCGAACAGCTGCACACGGCTACCGAAGCGCGCAAACGATTGCGCCATTTCGCATCCAATGGGACCGGCCCCGATCACCGCCAGCCGGGCAGGCAACTCAGTGAGCGAAAAAATCGTTTCATTCGTCAGGTACCCCGTCTCATCCAGCCCCGGTGTCGGCGGAGCTGCTGCCCGTGCACCGGTACAAATTGCGGCTCTGGCAAAAGAGAGCGTCCGGTTGCCAGCAGGCCCCTCCACGTGGATGGCCCCCGATCCGGTAAAGCGCCCGCTGCCGATAAATACATCTACTCCCAGCTTGGTATAGCGGTGGGCGGAATCGTTGTGGCTGATCCGGGCTCGAAGCTTTCTCATACGTGCCATTGCAGCACCGAAGTCATATTTCACACCGGCGGGAATGTGGACGCCGAACTCGGCCGCTTGCCGCACATCGGCCCAGGCGCGAGCCGCACGAATCACGCCTTTCGACGGCACGCAACCGACGTTCAGGCAATCGCCTCCCATGAGATGCCGCTCGATCAACGCGACCTTGGCCCCTAGACTCGCGGCGATCACGGCCGTGATCAGCCCGGCCGTGCCGGCGCCGATCACGACGATGTTGTAGCGGCCCGCCGGCTCGGGATTGACCCAATTGGAAGGATGGACATTGGCCACGAGCGCCTGATTGTGCTCGTCGTTCGGCAGGACGAGATACTCTCCGTGCAAACTCATCGCACTAATCCTCTCTGGAAGAAGACGGCACGCGCGGTCATGACTGTCTGGCTTTGAACTTGTTATAGACCGTCGGAACAAGGGCCAGAAGTCCCAATAACACAAAGGCCCCGATCACATTCGGGGAGGCAATTTCCTTGAGCGAATTGATCGTCCCCAGTTGCCGCCCAGCGTAGGCATAGACGAACGAACCGGGGATGATGCCCAATGCCGTCGCGGCCACATAGGTCCCGACATTCATACGGGTGAGGCCTGAAACCAGGTTCACGACAAAGAAAGGGAACAAGGGAATGAGCCGCAGGGTCATCAGATAGCTGAAGGCGTTGTTCGTAAATCCCTGCTGAACAGGCCCCAGCCACTTTCCGAACTTCTGTTCGACCCAATCGCGTAATAGATAACGGGCCGTCAGGAAGGCCAGCGTCGCCCCGGTCGTCGCCCCCAGATTCACGAATAGCGTGCCAAACAGGCTTCCGAATAAGAACCCTCCGGCCAAGGTAAGAATCACCGCGCCAGGCAACGACAAACCCGTCACGACAATATAGGCAAGGATGAAGAGCCCTGCCGAAGAGACATAATTCGCCTCGGTGAAGGACAGCAATGTATCGCGATGCGCTTTGAGTGCCGCCAGCGATAAGAATTGTCCGAGATCAAAATAGAAAAACGCACCGATCGCTACTGCGATCACCGCGGCAATCACAATCTTCCCGGTACTCGACCCGTCCGGCACGGCTGTCTCAGGTACTGGCGTTGGCATCGTCACCTCGGGCTGTATCATGGGGGCTCCTCTCATGGCTGTCAATGTCGTCTCTTGCGAGAGTTGGTCGTGGCCCGCGCGGCTTTCTTACATCCATCAAGAGCAAATAGGCATGAGCGGGCTCAGCCACGGCGCGTGGTATGTATCGGACCTACGGCTAGGATGGTGAGATGGATCTGCGGGGATGACGCTGGTTCCCGACTAACCAGCCGGGCGAATGGAGAAGGAAGCAGGATGAATGAACGGAGACTGACTGCTTACGGCCTGGGCATCCGCACGACTGTGGCGGCGCCACTGAGTACCTCACCGACGCGGGTCCAGCCTGCTGATGGGGAAGGGCATGGTCCTTCTGCTACGCGCCCTCGTTCCATCGAGAGCTGACCAGTACGACAGGTACTCCCGGAAGACTCGACATTGACGAGGAGATGTGAGACATCCGGGCCGGCGCACCCAAACCCGAACAAGAGGATGAAGAACAAGCCTGCGCGCATACGAAGATCCTTTCCCCTGACAATCGCTACCTCTCTTGTCGGTCGAGTCAGCGGGAATCTGTAGGGAGAGCTATACGTCAAAGGAGGCTATTCCCATTGGTGGTTGCTCACATCACGATCCATGTCGAGGCGGCCGAAGGCACGCTCGAACGGGTCGATCATGCCATCATGATTTTTGTCGAGTTCTTGAAAGTGCTCATGCTGAAGCTCACCGGCCTGGGGATTTGGCGCTCGCCCTGTCTGGCGATCCCGACTGGGGTCATAACGCTGCGGTTGCTCAAACATGCCATGGTAAGAGAGATCCGACTTCGGCTGAACGATCGCCGGTGAGCGCAACTTTTTCCCGGCCTTCCGATGGCGAGAGGTCTTCCGATGAGCTCGATCTACAGGCGGTCCCTGAGGCCCTGCGGCCAGAGCCCTATTAGGCTCCGCCTTGGCCGGCAGTTTGGCACTCGCCTTGGGTGGCACAGCCGAACTCTTGCGATCCAGCCCAAGGGACTGCCCAGTCGGCGACTTGCCCCCCTGCTTTGAGTTGGGAGGAGCGGCCCATAGGAGCGGCTCCCAGTCGCTGAGCCCACCCAGGGTTGCAAGGACGAGGACCAAGAGAAACTTGCATGGATATGGATGTGACGACATCGCGCCCCCAACGATTTGAGCCGAAAGTCTTTCGAGTCTACCAGCTCCATGATGCCCCATAGACCGCCGATTCTCGAAGAGAATTCCCACTCCTGTCAGAATGGGCCTTGCGAGCCGACTCACTATCTAGTTGTCAGGAAGACCCTAGCTCCCGTACTCTCTCGTGAGGAGGCCGCCATGGACGATCCCAACCGACTAACTGAGAAGAAAGAACAGTGGGCCAAGGCCCGACGGGGAGGAGAAGAGCGCGAAGTCTTCTATGAAGGCGATGATCGTTTGCCGCCTGGGCAGCACCTCGTCGAAACCTTCCCGGTGCTCGACTTAGGCTTCAAACCCGATATTTCCCTCTCAGAATGGACGCTCACCATCGGTGGGTCGGTCACCAATCCCATCACATGGACCTGGGAAGAGTTTCTCGCTCAGCCCCAATTCAAAAACACCTCCGATTTTCACTGCGTCACCAGTTGGAGCCGATTCGACAACGAGTGGGAGGGGGTCAGCTTCAAACACATTCTGTCCGTCGTGCAACCACTGCCCTCGGCCAAGTTCGTGCTCTTTAAATCCTTCGATGACTACACAACCAATCTACCGCTTGAAGCCTGCGACGATCGGGACGTGCTCTTAACCTACACCTGGAACGGCAGACCCCTCACCAAAGAACATGGCGGGCCAGTACGAGTCATCGTACCCAAACGGTATGCCTGGAAGGGAGCCAAGTGGGTGAAGGAAATTACGTTTTCAGAAAAGGATGAGAAGGGATTCTGGGAAGTCCGCGGCTATTCCAACACAGGATTCCCTTGGAAGAACGACCGTTACGGGTGAGTTCGCTATTTCTTGACCCAGCCTGCGGAGCCCTCAACGAAATTCCCAGGCTTGGTATTCGCCACGGCCTTCTCACCTGCCAGCGTCTCCACCGCGTTCAGACTGGTGCCATTGCGGTGAGCAATTTCCTCATAGGCTTGGCGCCGTTTCTGGTTTACCTCATTCGTTAAGGCCTGAGCCTCCCCGCTGCCAGGCGACACAAGGCCCACATAGCCGTTGGACTTTTCTCCAACCAGGCCCTTCGACTTCGCCTCTTCAAGCGTGAGGGCCAACAACGGCTGCACTGCCACAAGACACCACAACATTGTGCCGACCGTGATCACTCGTCTCCATATTGTCATCGCGATTCTCCTCCGCCTAACATGTACCTGAGAAGCCGTACCAAATCTTCATACACCATCACGTCTTGGAGAATAAACACTACCCTGCAGGATGCTCAAACAGTCCGTTCAGCAAGGCCGCAGGCGATTCGAAACCGGAGGCGTACCCTCAGGGGTACGTTGAGGATTTCGATGAGCCGAGAACCATGGGCTCCCTCACGATGTCGATCGTGCATCCGCGGGAGGTGTTCAAGCCACTGATCCTGATGAACGCCGGCGCCTGGATTTGCGCCCACAATCACCCGTCCGGCGATCCCACCCCGAGCCAGGAAGACCGCGTGCTCACCAGCCGACTTCGGCAGGGCGCCGACCTGCTCGGCATCACACTCTTGGACCATCTCATCCTCACGGACGCCCGCTGCTACAGCTTCGCCGACCAAGGCTGGCCCGGTGCCTAAGGGCTCAGGCCCGCATGAGCCGGAGCACCCAGAGCACTGCCGCGCCCCATCCGATCACATCCTCCGCCGAGCACCATTGGTCACTTATCCCACCAGGACAGACGGCAGGTCAGAACTAGCGCACCGTTGATCCACAGGCAGACGCACCCTCGTGCGCCACAGCCTGGACACATGCGTTCCACTCCTTAGATGGAACGAAGGACATACGGTCGCATGCTCCGTCCCTCATGCAGCATGGCCAGATGCCGGGCTTTCCATTTCTTGGAGCCCGCGTAGATCAACTCCTGGAGAAATTGTTCGCCCCGTCGGAAGTAGGCCAGGGCCAGCATGGCGCTGATGGACTCGCCCAGCCACTGACAGACCTCCTCGAAGGTCTGCTGGACCTTCTCCACCACGAGCCGGCAGCGTTTGAACCCTTCAGTGAGGGTCTCCCACCACGAAATCAGCGGGGCCCGATACTTCTCCCAAGGCTCGGCCTCTCGCGTGGTCTCGCGAAAATCCACGTACGAGCGCAGAATCCCGACGAGGAATTCCCGCCAATCCTCCGGCGGCAGGGTGAGCAAGGCTTTGGCGCAAGCTTGCGCCCGGTCCTTTTTCAGTTCCAGTTCCCACCGCACGCCATACTCCTGCGCCTCAGCTCGGCCTTTCTGTTCAAGCTCCAGTCGCTTGTCGTAGACGCGCAACATGGTTTGGCTCTCCCGACTGCCGAAGTAGAGGGTGTCTCCTGTCGAGGTGCCGGACCGCAACGAGGACCCGGCAATGACCTGGAACTTCTGGGACCTCGTGACGGCCTGTCCGGCCTCGACGGCTTGCTTGATCTGTGCGATAGAGACCCCCGCAGCCCGATCATCCAGGGCCACATCCATCCGGGTAATGTGTCCTCCACGGGCAAAGACCCAGGTCAGAACGGAGCGGATCTTGTCTTCGGCCCAGGTGGAAACAATGCCCGCAGAGAGATCCACGTGGACTTCTTGGGCATTGCGAGGGGCCCCCGTCCCAAGTTTGCCGACGCCGTGACGGCCTTGATTCGTGAGCCAGCACGTGGGATAGCCACGAAAGCCCGTCGTCGTTTCAAACCAGTCCCCGCCGATGACAGGACCCAACTCCTCGACGGTGGCCTGGGGAACGGTAAACGCGAGCCAATCAATGGTTGCTGTAAAGATACGATCATCCATAAACGGTCCTTTCACTCCTCTGCTATACAAGCCCCCGTTTTACCGTCCGGGGGCTTTGGGCTGTGCGCGCCGCCGGCTCATGCCGGCGGTCGCGCGCCGCGTACTCAGTACAATCACTCTGAGGCTTGGGCGTATGCCCTTCTGTTGCATGACCCGCCGGACTTCCTCCAAGTCGAACCGCACCATCCGGCGAAACCGCACGATCGGAATCTCCCCATTCCGATAGGCACGCCGAATCGTTTTGATACTGACCTGCAGAAGGGCCGCGAGTTCATTCGTGGTGAGCCATGTTTTCTTCATTCGACTCCTCTTCAGTGCAACAGACAGCATGGCCGCGACCATACCGATGTCGTGATGGTGTGAAAAGAGACCCTGCGGGGCACAGGAGGGGTCAAGAGAGGACACTAGGGGGCATCATTTCGCGGGTCGTCTGGCAGTACGCATGGCAGGCTACAAGCGTCAGCTCCGTCAAATAGATTAGCATTACGAAGTTTTATAAATCAGAAACGACAGGCCAGATGCAAGGATTCACGCGTGAGCTGAAATGCTGGCTTGAAAAGTGAGGAAGAGAAATGAGCACTAACGAACGAAAGCTGAGAGCAATAAGCTGAATCGAGGAGCAGTTTTCAGAATCTTTCTCTCAATAGAGCCATAAAGCCTGTTGCGTGGAGCCGAGTGGGTCCTGCCCTAATGGATGACGAACCATGTGACGCCCTCCACCAATACAGAAGATATCTCCGGACTGATCCGCGTCGTCCTTGCCGCCCTTTAACCGCCGGCATCAACCCTCTGCTTCCCGGGCATTATCGTACGCCTCCAGCCGATTCATGAAGCGGCACCGGTCTCCCCGATCATCTTTTCTGAGAACGAGGGAACCCCGAGTGGTGTCATCGCTTGGCCTTGATGAATGCGTGTCCCAGGACGCCACAGATTTGAGCATGTCGGATCCTGTGTCAAAGAAACGTCTCTTCATCGACCTGATTCAAGACCACAAAACTGAAGCACGCATAGCGTGCGAAACAGACTCCTATCCCAAGTGAGTGGGGGTACTGTTCCGGTTTTGGGTCAATCTTGTGCATATGCGCAAAATGTAACCTCATCATCCCCGAATCCGATCTCGAATGAGACAGCCCCAGCAAGCCGGATGCATTCTCTAGATGCTCTCAGTCAACCATCATACATCTGCATGCATTGGATAACCTCAGACTCACTCCTAGTAATTATTTATGGCAGACCTGTATGTTTACGCAGTAGGCTCTAACCACAGAAACCTCTATCATCTATCCTCCCCCCCAATTCTTACAAGATCATCGAAAGGGAGCAATGTTTACACCGGTCCTCTTCTGTTCCTTGTGCCGAAGGTTCTGTATGGCCCACGAGTTTGCGCAGATGCGCGACCGATGGTTCAACGCGGACGTATTCGAATTGCGATACCCGCTTTCCATCGAGCAACTCACTCGGCAAGAATGCCTCTGTCCCGATTGCAGTGCGCAGTACGACTTGCTCGTCACCCACGGTCGTCGGTCTGAGTGAGTGGCGCGACATGTGGCCGCTCCCAGAACTCAGGACTATTGCTGGCGGTTCCTCCGCGGTGGATAATGCCGTTCAATGAGAGACGGAATGGGCCACGATACAAACAGACTCTTGCTGCTGACGATTATCGGGTTGGGCATTGGGCTCTTCTGCCTCGACCTGCACCTTCCCCTCGGGATCGGAAATGGCGTGCTCTATGGTGGGCTTGTCATCCTGTCCTTTCTCTTACCGAACCGGAAAGGTCCGTTGATTACAGCGGCAATTTGCTCGGTGCTCTCGATGGCCGATGTGATCCTGAGTCCTACGATTGAAGGCGTTCCACTCTGGATGGGCGTCACCAATCGGTTGTTCAGCTTGACGGCGATTTGGCTCCCGGTACTCTTCTTCCTGCATCAGCGACGGGCGGAAGATATGTTACAGCAGGCGCACGATGAACTCGAAACACGGGTACAGACTCGCACACAAGAACTCGCCAATTTGAATCAAGCGCTCGTCGGCGAAATCTCGGAACGAATGGACACCGAACGGTCACTTCGGGCCAGCGAGGCCGTACTTCAGGCGAGTCAACGCGAACTCCAGCAAAGCCGTGAGGACCTGCGAGCCTTGGCAGGCCAACTGCTGACGGCACAGGAAGAAGACCGCAGAAGAATTTCCCGCGACCTGCATGACGATGTAAATCAACGCCTTGCAATGCTATCAATGGATCTTCGGCGGATGGAGAAAAATCCGTCCAGCGATCAGGAACACTTCCGGGATGGGATTCGACGGGTGTCCGACTGCCTGACGGCTGTCTCTGACGACGTGCGGCAAATGGCCTATCGCTTTCATCCCTCCATCTTGGACGACTTGGGCCTCGTGAAGGCCGTGCGCCGTCTGGTCGATGACTTTTCAGAACGCACTGGGGTCAAAAGCACCTATGTGCACAAAGATCCGGCGTCAACCCTCCCTACAGAAATTTCCACTTGCCTCTATCGCATCACGCAGGAATGTCTCAGTAATATTGCGCGACATGCGCAAGCGTCTCAGGTGGAACTGGAACTGATCTGTGAGGACGATGCGGTCTGTCTTTCAGTCCGAGACAACGGGGTGGGGTTTGATGCTGGGAAACATGCCGGTGTCGGCGGGCACCTCGGCTTGCTCAGCATGAAAGAGCGTGTACGATTCGCGAAAGGAAAGCTGGATGTGGAATCGGCCCCCATGCATGGCACACAGATCCGGGGCGACATTCCATTTGAACCGAGAGCACCCCATGCATAAGCCGCGCATCCTGTTGGCAGACGACCACGCCCTCGTCCTTGAGGGATTTCGTCGAATCCTGGAAGGACACTATGATCTTGTTGGGACGGTCGGGGATGGCCGCGCACTCCTTGAGGCTGCAAAAACGTTGCAACCTGACGTCGTCATCCTGGATGTCTCCATGCCGTTATTGAATGGCATCGACGCGGCGGCACAACTGAAAAAGATCTGTCCTCAAGCCAAGATCATTGTCATGACGATGCACGCCGATACGAATTATGTACGGTCGGCCTTCGAAGCAGGGGCTTCGGCCTATGTACTCAAACGATCTGCCGTGGATGAACTGGAACAGGCGATACGTGCCGTGCTTGCGGGTCATTCCTACATTACACCGCTGATCACGAGAGAACTGGTGGACGTCTTTGTGTCCAAAACATTGGACAAGTCTCCAGGCACCTATAGCCTCACCACCCGCCAGCGAGAGGTCCTGCAACTCCTCGCTGAGGGGAAGACATCCAAAGAGATTGCAACCGTACTGAACATCTCCTCGCGAACCGTCGAATTTCACAAGGGGCAGATTTTAGACCACCTCAATCTGCAAACCACCGCGGACTTAATCAAATACGCGCTGACCCATGGCATTGTAAGCCCATCATAGTCGGGAAACCCGTCAAGCAGCCCTCGTAGAATTCCCTCGCCCTCCTACAGCTTTTACGAGTTCCTTCCTTTGACCAAAGGGACTATACCCATGTGAAGTCAAACCAATGATGATACCGGCCCTCCTATCATTCGGTGACCACGTGCGCCTACCAGAATATCCTACGTTGGATGGTGCATCTCGGCAATTTTGGGGGCGACCGGTCGTGTGGGTCTGCGATCATTGCACGCGGGTGCAAGGTGGTTTGACGAAGGATGTATCAGAAGCACCGTGGGCCGATCAGGCGACCTACATGACTGTCCTCGGGTTCTCTTTTGCTGAGGTCTGGTGGTTCCACACAACATGTTGGACCTGTCAGCGCTTCAGCTACGAATAAATAGGGCGCTCCCACGTCGGCGGGAGAAGGATAAGTGCCCTGGCAATTGAACGATGCCTGATACGACCATACCGTAATGGCGGTGGGAAGCCTTGGTCAGAGGGAAACCCAGACCAGCTGTATGTAAAAGAGTTGAGCGGATGTCTGCTAGGACCGGCCTCCTCGGTAGCCACCGTGAAGCTCGCATGAACGACTGGTCTGGCCTCTCATAGCATCATCTAGGTTAAGCCGTGGGAGAATACCGCATGACTGTCTTGCACCCCCTAATCTGCGGGAATCGCATGCTCACGATGTCACGATTGCGCCAAAGGGGCAGTCGATGGTGGATATAACCATCAACGCGCCGAGCGGACGTCTCTATGCAAATCAGATGGTGGACAACCCCTACATTCGCTACAACATTACCGAGGATGTGCAGGGACAAATTGTGCCGACAGTGGAGAAGCAGCAGTATTAATTAATGAGCCGAAGGGGCGTCACTGCGGAAGGGATCAATCAGGACACAGCATCGCTGTGTACGTGTGAAGTTGAGGCCGTGACAGTTCACAATTTAGCGCAGGGGTGAGGAATGACAACGAGCCGATTCGGCATGCGAGTGGGTGTGGTGTTGATGAGTGTTGGAATATTGGCACTCGGGACTGGATGCGCGGCCAAGCGGGTGGCCTCCAACTCAGGCGATCAATCTGAGACGATGAAAGGCAAGGCCGAGGACAGCCGTAAAGTGGAAAATGTGAAGGAGGAGTCGGTGGTATCCGTCGGCTCACCCCTTTCCACAGACGGTTCGTCACCGAAAGAGCCGGGTGGATCCTTGGCAGCCCGTTCGACGCCCGAGGGCAGGACTTCCTCCAGTAGAAGCCCTGGGGCCGCTGATGTGCCCGACATGACCAGCCTGGGCGACATCTACTTCGATTTCGACCAATACAACATTCGAAGCGATGCCCAAGCCATCTTGGAGGGGAATTCGAAGTGGCTACGCAACGAACCGGGCAAAGCATTGGTGATCGAAGGCCATTGCGACGAGCGTGGGACGCTCGCCTACAACCTGGTCCTGGGCGAGAAACGCGCCAAATCCGCCAAGCGATATCTTGAGGATCTCGGCATTCCGGCTTCTCGTATACAAACGACCAGCTACGGGGAAGTTCGCCCTTTTTGCAAAGACCACAATGAAGGCTGTTGGAGCAAGAATCGGCGAGCCCATTTCGTCATTCAATAAAGTTGTACGGAACAACTGATGGCAGAAGGAGGTCGAATTGAGAGTCTCACTGTCGTGTCTGTGCGTCGTTCTGATCAGCGTCGTCGGCTGTGCAGGAAAAGGTGAACGGATCGATGTCTTGATCCAGAGCAAGGGTGCAAGCGCGGACGCGTCCCTGTACGGCGGACCACGTATTGCCGTCCTGCCTTTTGATGATAAGCGGGCAAATCAGATGCATCTTGGCCAACGCGCGCATCTCTGGGGTGGGACCAGCTATTTCGACCTCCCCAGCGGCACCATCTCCAAGACCACCGCGCAGGCCCTGGTCGACTATCTTAACCGACAGGGATGGCGAGCCTCACTGGCGCGGACGCAAGGCAGTGAAGGCGCCCATGTGACGATTCTCGGGACAATCCAGGATCTCTCGATCGACGCAACCAGTGGATTTATGCATACCGATATATCGGCAAAGAACACGCTCGTGCTACAGATCATCAACCACAGCGACGATAGCACCGTGCGTGAACGCGTTTCGGGGTCTGGCACCGAGAATCGGCATGTTAGAACGGCCAAGATCTCCGCTGAACAGTATGGTGGTTGTATTGCCGCGCGCCGTGTATTTCACTCGAATGGCCCCCGACCCTAAAATATGGCCTGCGTCATGAAAGCTTGCGGTCACACGTGGCGAGATCTTGAGCAGGTCTCCGTACCGGGTGCCTTCGAAACGGCGGACCAGCTTGCGAACGTCGTCGGTATTGTAGAGTGGCCGGACGGAGGCTCTTCCCTTCCGGTGCTCCTTCTTGTTGACGTAGCTGCAGTCACTCACTTGCACGCGCGCTGAGTCTTCCAGCATGAGTTGCGTTAAGTCGGCGGTAGCTCTGGTGAGGAAAACTTTTCCCGAAAATCCATGTTGTGGAAGAACCGGAAGGGCGCCGGAATGGTCGACATGGGCATGAGACAGCAAGACGGCATTCACTGACTTGGGATCGAAACCCAAGTCACGATTTTGAAAATGCGCCTCTTCTCGGCGTCCCTGAAATAGCCCACAATCGAGCAAGAGCCGTTGTCCGGGGAGTTCGACCATGTGGCGACTGCCCGTAACGGATCTCGCTGCGCCGTGAAAGGAGAGCTTCATGATGGTGTCATGCCATTGTGGCGTCCGATCAGATCCCAGGCGTCCTGGGCAGTTTCAGCATAGTGAAACAACTGTACATCTTGTTGCGAGATGAGTCCGTTGTCGATAAGCCATTGCCAGTTGATCACGCGCTCCCAAAAATCTTGCCCGACCAACACGACCATGACGCTATTCGTCTTGCCGGTCTGGAGGAGTGTCAGCGTTTCGAATAACTCATCGAGCGTGCCGAATCCTCCGGGAAATGCGACGAGCGCCTTGGCGCGGATCAAGAAGTGCATTTTCCTGATCGCAAAATACCGAAACTGAAAATTCAGCCCTGGCGTGATGTAAGGATTCGGACGTTGTTCATGCGGGAGGGTGATGTTCAAACCGATTGATTTGGCACCCACGTCTGCGGCGCCACGATTGGCCGCCTCCATGATGCCGGGCCCTCCGCCGGTCACAATCACATAGTCGCAGCGGCCATCGACTTGGCAGGTCGATGAGACCAGGCGGCCGAATTCACGAGCCATGTCATAGTATTTCGAGAGTGTGAGTTGTCGGCGCGCGATCGCGACCCGTTGCTGCTGTGTCGAGTCGTTTGGGACTCGAGCCGCGTCCCTCTCTGCTGCCTGGAGTGCATCATTCGCCGCAGTGGGCTCTTGCAGTCTTGCGCTGCCAAACACGACGATGGTCGATTGTATGCCCTCTTCACGTTGGATCAACTCGGGCTTTAAGAGTTCCAGTCCGATGCGGACGGAGCGGAGTTCTTCCCGTTGGAGAAACTCTGAATCGCGATCGGCTGGAATGTAGGAGGGGTCGGGGATACTTGAATCTGAACCAGATAGTGGACTCATGAGGGCGATTATAGCTGGCGCATGGACGTCCGGCAATTCATGATGTATGGCGCTGGTCTAGAAAGGCCAAAACCACACGATTGGCTCATCCGTGGTTCGTCGTGAAAATCCGTAGGCGCGTACAGCCCACTGGGGATCGAATACCACCTGGAATTGTTCGGGAGTGATTCCGGTCTTATTGAGGGTCATCGTTGGGGCATACGGCAAAATCAGACGGGCGAGGGCACCGAAGTCGACTGCTGCGGACTTGGTATCGCTCCAATTGTAGAGCGCCACGACGCCGAATTCAGATTCGGTGACTTCATCAGGAGCTCCGATGTGATCAGCCAGCTCGAGCATCGTCGTCTCTCCTATACGGATAAAATTAACCTGTTCTGAAGTCACAACGTCGTTGAAGACCACTCGGCGGACGCTACATCCGGCACAGAGGAGAAGGATAGACAGCATGCCGATGATGAGCCTGATGGAGGGGAAGCATGCTGCCACGTTAGTCACCAAAGGGCCACAATCGGAATTGTGTGCGGCCAGTTCGTTTCCCGTAGACCACTTCCTCGGCGATCCCATTTCGGTTGAAAAACACATAGAGGTTATCGCTCTTGATATCCATACGAATGAAATTGAGCAATACAAGCAACATCGCAGGCGATTTTCCATCGTAGTAATAGTAGTGAAAGATCTCGCGTTCGTAACCCCGAACAATGCGATCTGGCGCGCCGATCATTGAGACAACCTCTGCCATGGTCGTCGTGCCTTTTTTGATGCGAGAAATGGACTCTTCTTGAAGCGGCTCTCCTATTGTCCCCCTGGTCACGACACAACCCTGGGTGAGGGTCATCACGAGGATGATGATACCAATCATTGGTTTGAACGATACCACGAGTACTCCTTGGTTAAGCTTCGTGAGGACGATCCTCTAATCCTTTGTGGCGTGCCAGAACAAAGTCAGTTTCAAAAATGGAATAGGATGATGGAGTGAGCCCCACTCGACGGTACACGGCCTGGGCCAGGCCGTTGCTCTCCTCGACGTAGAGACGAACTCCGCATACATTCGGGCTTGTCTTGGCCCTAGCCATGACGGCTTCATGCATCCGGCGAAACACATTCTGGCGACGCCAGGCGGGGTCTACATACAGGCTCTGAATCCACCAGAACGAACCGTTCCGCCAATCGCTCCACTCAAAGGTGATCATGAGCTGGCCCAGCAGCCGGTGATTCTCACCTTCGTCCAGCTCGGCAACCATAAAAAATCCTCGATCCGGAGATTCAAGAATGGCCCTCGTTCCCTCTGATAGCCGGTCAAGATCGAGGCGGCGGCCTTCGGTCTCAAAGGCCATAGCGGCACTGAAAGACGCAATTTGCTCTGCATCTCCTCGTGTGGCAAGTCGGACATTCAGGTGGTCAACGAGTGACATGGGATTAGGCCCTCGTCTTCGGAGCTTTGAGCCATCCAGCTTCCGGCTTGTAGAGTCCAGCCGTGAACTCCATTTTAATGGCATCTTCCGCTGATAGATTAATGGATCGAAGCTGCGGCTGCGGAATGAACGCGAGAAAGCCGGTAAAGGGATGAATCGCCGTGGGCACAAAGACCATGAGTAAACTAGCTGGCGCCACTTGGAGCGCCAACGGTGCAGCCCCAATGACAAAACCGATTGCCCAGAGACCGTCGCGAGGAAAGGGGAACACCACGACGGTGCTACGCCCAAAACGAGAACGGAAATGCAGCAGATCGGTCATCCCTTTGAGGGTGACATAGACACTACGGACCAGAGGAATCTGCTCGATCCACTGCTCTGTCTGGTTGATGACACGCCGCCCCACGACATGAGTCGCGATCATCCCAATCATCACAACGAGGAACAGAAACAAGACCACGCTGAGTCCGGGAGTCTGGACCTCGCCGATATGCCAGGGGAGATCATGAATCAATTCATGAAGACTGTGAAATAAGGTAGTAAATATGATGAACGTTGCCCAGGCTGGCACGAGTACCAGCAACCCAGCCAAGGAATACTGCCATATAGTCTTCGACATTGCCGCTGGCTTCCTTACAGACGTTCAACACGATACTAGTCTACCAGAATCCGTATGACCACATTGCGCCGTACACAGGACTTGATCTCTTCGATATCGGTGATCTATTGTAAAATATAGGATTCACTTGAGCCACACAAGAGGGGTGCGTTATGGCAGATCATGCGGAAATAAGGCGTCCGGTCAACATCGACAAGGATCTTCTCGCCATTCTCTGTTGCCCGGACACGAAGCAGGATGTGAGCTTGGCTGATGACGCCCTGATTGCCAAGTTAAATGAGGCCGTCACCCGTGGACAATTAAAAAATAAGGCGAGTAAACCGGTCACTGAACCACTCGACGGGGGGTTGGTCAGAGGTGACAGGAAAATCCTCTATCCTATCCGAGAAGACATCCCGGTCATGCTCATCGAGGAAGGCATTCCTCTGGAGGGAATGGTTTAGCCAGGTCGCTTCACAAACCTATTTCTTCTGCACGGCAGCATTCTTACTCTTCAACCCTATATTTCCCCTCGTAATAAGGGGGAAGATCTCCTCACGATCTTGATCGTCGGAGCTGATCCACGCAATACTCACACTGTCTATTGATGGTCAGTTTTGGATCCGGTCGACGTACCACAATGCTGACACAGATATTCGTATAGGTTGCCGGTCGGCAGCACAAGGAGGAGTCGTTCGCGTGTTGGAGTAGCCACGCGGCACTGAGGGCAGTAGAGCAGGGACGCGTTGAGCGATTTGAACTGGTCTACCTGTTGAGGAACGCCTGGTTTAGGCCGAGTCATCCTCGGGGACATGCCTGGCGGCCAAGCTTGACCGATTGGTTTACGCGGAGGTCCTTGCATGAAGGGATTGTATTCGGGCGGATCTATGGAGGTCAATCACGAGAGCGCCAATATTGAGCGGCTGGTTCACCATGAGGCGTTGGAGCTGTTCTTCAACGGAAGTTTAGGACAGGGCCGAAGCAGCCTCCAGATTCCCCGTCCTCCTTGCACCAGCCCATACACGGCAACCCCGCTAAGTATGCCATAAAGCCAGGCCATACTCCACGGCCAGAGGTCTGGGGCGTGCAACACCACGCCGAGAGCGATATGGCCCCCGATCCCCATGCACAGTGCGAAAACAATCCATTCTCGCATCATTGTAATGATTGCCCAGGTGTCATGGGAAGCGAGGAGTGAAACTGGCACGGGGAACCAGCATCGAACGCGCCAGCGTTATACCGCTGGCGTCTTGGCCGACTCTATCTCCGTTGCTGTAATCAAGCTCGACAGATAATCGGCTACAAAGTTGAGGGCTTCCTCCCGGCCATCTGCCCGACGTCCCTTTTCTCGTCGCTGAACTGACAATTCGTGATCGAGGTCTGACTTGACCTCTGTGAGCACCCGCTGAAGGGAAGAGGGGGTCAAATTCGCATCCATGTCTTCGAGCTCTTGGCAGCGATCAAGTACCCAATTCAATCCTTCGATGCGTCCGGAATAATGCTCCTGCTCACCCGTGTCAATCCGTGACATCGTGGTTGCAAATGTCTGGGCCTCGTAAATCAGATTGTAAAAGCTAGTCACGGCTCGCTGTAGGGTAGGATTCATGTCGCTCCTTTGCGCAAGTTATTAACCACTCGATTATACATGAGAAAGCTCAGGCGACAAGGAAAAAGTTATGGCGCTAGGTAAACAGGAGAGAGTGAAACTCGTTCATGAAACCGTAATAGAGGGGAGCGAAATCTTTCAGACTCTCAGGGCTGGTTTCTTTGAGACGCTTGAAGAAAAACACCTGTGCGCGAGGGTCCAACTGTTCCAGTAAATGGCTCAATTGAGCCATGGTGTAACTGCCGGTCGGGACACTCAGAACATAGTGGACGAGGCGCTCGACAAATTGCTGAGCGAGATACTCGCTGGCCAGGTAGCCATCCGGGAGTTTTCCTGAAGCCAGAAACTCGCCGAATGGTATGGCTTGCGCAGCAAATGGAGTTGATTGCTGCTGAGGAGAGGTCACGCGATGGTATCCTAGCTTGTAATGGAAGACCGTTTGAATACTCTTTTAACTCTACTGGACCACCTATGGCGCGTCAAGTGCGCAAAAGGAGCATTCAAGGCCTGAGCCGAAAGGCCGTCACCGATTCAAAGGGCCTTTCAAACAGAAAGGGCGAAGTGCCATTCGGCACTCCGCCCCCCTGCTGACACGAGACCCTAGCTGTGACTTACAACCAGGTTACGCGCTCGGCCGGCCGAATGTAGATCGGCTCTTCGACCTGAATACGCGCCACTTCCTTGCCCGACTTGTTGAAGCCCAACACGGTATCGTTGTACATCTCGAAACGCTTCCCGTGGATCTGGGTCTCAAACACTTTCGGACCAGGAATGACATCGTACCGGAAGATGATCTGCTGGCTGGCTCTCCACAACTGGAGGACCGCCAACAGCTCACGGCTGGGCACGAGATACTTCTCGATGGCGTTGTCGACGCCCGGACCAAACATCTGCCGCGCATAGCCACGAGGGCTGTGCCGCGGTGGGATGTAGTAGCCGTTGGGCTCGGTGCCCCACTGTGGGTACAGTGGGAGCGCCACCTGCTCCACGCGAATCGCGTAGTAGAGCGGGTGCCACCGGTCTTCCGCCCACAGGCCGTCTTCACCGATGCGCATCAGGCTCTGCATCCGGATCTTTCCGACGCAGGCTGCCATACAACGCGTTTCCATCGGCTCGCCGCCCGTCAACGGGTCTTTTCCTTCGATGCGCGGATAACACGCAATGCACTTTTCAGACACGCGTGTGGTTCCACGGTACATCGGCTTCTTGAATGGGCACTGCTCCACGCACTTCTTGTACCCTCGGCACCGGTTCTGGTCGATCAACACGATCCCGTCTTCGGGTCTCTTGTAGATCGCCTTCCGCGGGCAGGCTGCCAAGCAGCCGGGATACGTGCAGTGGTTGCAAATCCGCTGGAGATAGAAAAAGAATGTTTCATGCTCCGGCAGACTGCTGCCCGTCATCTTCCACGGTTCGTCCCGTGAGAATCCGGTCTTGTCGATGCCTTCCACGAGGGCGCGCATCGAGGTCGCCGTATCCTCATAGATGTTCACGAACCGCCACTCTTGGTCGGTCGGAATGTACCCGATCGCCGCCTGGCCCACTTTGGCGCCTGCGTCGAAAATGGTCATGCCTTCGAACACGCCGTACGGCGCATGGTGCTTCCGTCCGACACGGACGTTCCACACCTGGCCGCCGGGATTCACCTGCTCGATGAGCTGGGTGATCTTCACGTCGTAGAACTGTGGGTACCCGCCGTACGGCTTGGTTTCCACGTTGTTCCACCACATATATTCCTGACCCTTCGAGAAGAGCCAGGTGGACTTGTCTGCCATCGAACAGGTCTGACAGGCCAAGCACCGGTTGATGTTGAACACAAAGGCAAACTGCCACTTCGGATGCCGTTCCTCATAGGGATACAGCATCTTCCGTCCCAGTTGCCAGTTATACACTTCAGGCATTGTCAATCCTCCTTGTAGTCATGATCAGTTAATTCGTGAATCTCATCAGCTCTCGATCATCGTCACAGTGCAAGTTGTGCGATCCTTACACCTTGATCTTGATGTGTTCGCCTTTGAGCCACTTGATCATGAACTCGTTCTCTTGGCCCGGTGTAAATCCGGTCCGGACCGGCTCCCATGGACCACGAGCTCCGATGCCGCCGTCTTCCGCCTTGGTGATGCGGATGAGACATTCCTTCGGCACCGTGTTGATCGCATGGTGGTCGACCTGATAGCCCCACTTGAACTTCCAAGCGATGGCATGCTTACCAGGCAACGAGTCAGTCTGGTGCATCGGCATCAACCAGTTTCTGGTAAAGGACTGTTGGGCCCCGTACCGGAAGTTGGACTGATAACCGGTGTCCACCGCGATGGCGCGTCCGTCTGGGCGCGTCTCGTGGCCTTTGACCGACTTCGGCGTGGCCACGTACGGTGCGTGCTTCGACATCGTCACGTGGTACGGATAGGCCGGGTTGTACTTCGCGCGGATCATCAGACGCGCTACCTTATAGTACGGATCCGACGGCTTCCAGCCGCGATAGGGCCGGTCCACCGGGTTCCCGTCTACATAGACGTAGTCACCGTCGTTGATGCCGCGGTCTTTCGCTGCCTGCGGGTTGATGTGCAACTGGTGTTCGCCGACACCAGGCGTCCGCTTGTCCATGCGGTACGGATCGCCGAAGTTCGACTCATAAATCTGCACCCAGTCGTTCACCGACCATTGGCTATGCACCCGATGCCGGGTCTTCGGAGTCACGCAGTAGAACTGGTACCCCTTCTCCCACAACGGGTTGCTGTGCCGCTTGATTTCCTGCCACGGCAACTTGATGTTACGCACCGTCTTGTCATCATGGTGCTGCGCCGTGATCGGAATACCGTAGTCGTCCGGACGGACGTACGGGTTGCTCGTCATGATGGCGTTCGGCAGATACGGTGTCGCTTCTGTTCCCTCACGGTGAGAGATGAAGTTTTCGCCGTATTCGATCGCCTCGGGCTCGGTCCGGTAATTTTCGTACCGACCGGTCCGCGTCCACATGGGCTTCGACTCGTTGGTCTCTTCCCAGAATGGCGTACGCGGATAGGTCCGAACCATGACCATCCAGCCCTTCTCCGACTTCAGCATGACGTCCGCGCTGTAGCCGTAGAACGTGCTGGAGGCATCGAGCATGCGCTGTGCATAGACGTCCACGCGGTTCTCGTAGACGAACTTGAAGTAATCACGCATACGCTTGTCGCCGGTCATGTCCGACAACTTGGCCGCAACGCCTGCGAAGGTATCGAGGTCGTTACGCGTGTCGTACAAGGGCCGGATGCCGCCCTTCCAGATCTGCACCCACGGATTGGAGACCGTGACGGTCATTTCTGGATAGGTGAACTCCATCCACGAGTTCGCCGCGAAGGCGATATCGTTGTGGTTCACGTCCGAGGTCATCTCGATGTCCTGTGTGATCAGGGTCTCGATGTTCGGATCGACGTTGCGCACCATGTCATAATGGTGTTTGGCGTTGTTGAGCACGTTCACGTTGACGACCCAACGGAACTTGCTCGGGGTCGGCATGTGCGTCTTGCCCGTGAACACCTTGCGCCCGTATTTCGGGGTGCTGACGATCAGGGCAGTGTCGCCGTGGTTCCAGTAACCGACTTCCTCGCCGTAGTAATACGACTTGGTCTTGATTTCCTTTCCGTGCGCGTTCGGATCCAACGTGATGTTGAATGGATCCTCACCCGTATGCACGGCAATACCAGCACCGGACCAGGGCGTTGCCGTCCAGGTTCCAGCCTTGTAGTTACCGGCCCAGGTATGCTGCCCGGTACCGAACTTTCCAACGTTGCCGGTGACGATGAGCACCATCGCGGCGCCGCGGGAATTGATGGTCTGATGGAAATAGTGGTTCGTCCCTTCGCCGTTATGGATGGCGGCAGGCTTGATCGAACCTGAGTCACGCGCCCAGCGAACCAGGAGGTCCTTAGGCGTCCGGCAGATCTGGTGACAGGTGTCCAGATCGTAGTCCTGGAAATGTACCAAGTACATCTGCCAGACCGGCATCGCGTCGATTTCACGGCCATTGAGCAACTTCACCCGGTAGGTTCCGGTGAGGGCCGCGTCAATACCGCTGTTCTGATAGTGCCAGCCGACCTGCTCACGATGGAGCGGCACAGCCGCCTTCTTGTTCAAATCCCAGACCATCATGCCGCCGAGCCGCTCGACCTGCTCTGGCTTCAATGATTGGACCCGGCCCGAATAGCTCTTCGAGAAGTCCGGGAACTTGTAATCCGCCACCACATCGCGCGGATCCAGAAACTGCAAGGTGTCCGTACGGACGAGCACCGGCGAATCGGTGTACCCCTTCAAGAAGTCCACGTCGTGCATGTTCTCATCGACGATGATCTTCATGGCGCCCAAGAAAATGGCACCGTCCGACGCGGGCCGTAACGGCATCCAGTAGTCGGCGCGATAGGCGGTGGGGTTATACTCAGGCGTGATGACCACGACCCGGGCGCCCCGTTCGATACATTCCAACTTCCAGTGTGCTTCCGGCATCTTGTTTTCGACGAAGTTCTTCCCCCAGCTAGTATTCAGCTTGGAGAAGCGCATGTCGGACAAGTCGATGTCGGAACCCTGGGCGCCGCACCACCAGGGGTGGGCGGGATTCTGGTCGCCGTGCCAGGTGTAGTTCGACCAATACCGGCCGCCCTGTGCCTGATCTGGGCTGACTTTGCGAATCCAGGTGTCCAGCAACGCGTTGACGCCGCCGTTCATTCTGGTGTTGCCCATCTTGCCGATGATGCCGAGCACCGGCATACCCGCGCGATGCTTGAAGGTCCGGGTACCCGCACCCTTCATCATTTCGATCATTTCTGGCGCATAGCCCTGCTCACGCAGACGACGGGCACCGGCTTCGCCGCTGTACCGCGTGGCAATGATGATCATCGCCTTGGCGGCATAGGTGAAGGCCGTGTCCCAGGACACACGCAGCATGTCGTCCAGGAAGCGGCTATCAAACTTGTACTTGCGCTTCGTTTCTGGCGTCAGCTCCGGGGAGCCGGCATCCATCCACTCTTTCCAACCCTTCCGCATCAAGGGACCCTTCAAGCGATAGGGACCATAGACGCGGCGATGGAAGGTAAAGCCCTTCAAGCACATGCGCGGGTTGTGCGCGAACGTCCCGCGGTTGCCGTAGAGATCTTCATAGGTCTGGTGGTCGTAGTTCTGCTCGACCCGCATGACCACGCCGTTCCGGACGAAAGCCCGGATGCGGCAGGCGTGGGTGTCGTTCGGGGAACAACACCAGGTAAACGACGAATCGTAGCGATACTGGTCGTGATAGACACGCTCCCAGGACCGATCCGGATAATCTCCCAAGGGATTGCCCACTTCGATGACCGGCTGCAGCGCGGTCAAGGCCAGGACTTTGTCCGCCACCGCCACTGCGGCGACGGTTCCCACGGAGACTTTTAAGAACTGCCTACGTGACAAAAACATTGGTGACACCTCCTAAGAGTTGAGGGCTTCAATAAGCCCACGCGACTTCACTGACGCACAGCGGAACGTTCAGACCACCCCCCTTCCGTCTTCAGATTGATGCAAGAAAACAGAATAATCGAATAGTTTTCGGACGAAGTATCGGCCGAACTTGTCGATTTATTATGAATGCCAGGCATCATTGGCCTCCTAAGTTCGCAATATTCACACCAAACCCTGACAACAAACCGTCTCAATTAAAATTGTGCAAGTTAATGAAAAATAACGATAATATTACACTATTCTAGCCATTTAAATCGCGACGGATCTCCACACGTGGGTACTTGTCGTATCATCTTCTCAAATACGAGCTACCAACACATACCAATTCCAAATAAATCAATGTCTTGTATTAATCAGCCCGACGTTACCTTTCGGTAGCGCTCAGGAGTGATTGTAACGAAGGTAGCACTGAAAGAATGATGTTGCCTTGGTCGCTTGACAGTATCGTTCCTACTCAGTAGAATCCCACCCCTTACACCGACTGTGATTGGGCGGGAATAGCTCAGTGGTAGAGCATCGCCTTGCCAAGGCGAGGGTCGCGAGTTCAAATCTCGTTTCCCGCTCCAATTTTACTGTCGGTCGCGTCTTAGATACTTCCTCAGAGATATTCCACGAACTGTTGCTTAGGCCCAGACACCCCTTCTTTTTCACTGTTCTCTGATAGACCTGCTCTCCATCGATATAGTTTACTGCCTACCGATACAGGTACCGCTTCTCTGTTGTACCGGTATGCATTGAGGTTGTCCCAGATGAGGGAGCGCAGAATGTCCAGCAGGCGGGCATGTACTTACCGGGAAGGAACGTGTATGGACACAGGGTCATAGCCATGCTTAATCAAAGTCGTGAAAATCAGTCCAGTAGTTTGGCTTGTTAG
>SWDR01000004.1:29341-40701 GCA_005116815.1 Nitrospira sp.
GATATCCTCATCATTAACGATGGGGAGGCTCGGGCACTCGGCGAACATTCGAATCTTGTGAAGGTTGCACAGAAAATACTGGCACGCGGACCCAAGCACCTCATCATCAAGCGTGGAGAATATGGCGTCTTGATGTTCAATCAGAAGCAGGTGTTTGGGGCTCCGGCCTTTCCGCTTGAAGATGTGCGCGATCCAACCGGTGCCGGGGATACCTTTGCCGGCGGATTTTTGGGCTATCTGACTGCGACCGGTAATCGCTCGGTCGAGGCGTTCAAACAGGCTATTATCTTCGGGAGCGTGATGGCGTCATTTACCGTAGAAGCCTTTAGTCTTGACCGTTTGCGAATCCTGGACTACAAAGAGGTGCAAGACCGTTTTCGAGCCTTTAAGCAGTTGACCCATTTCGAGGACATTTCGTGACGTCTATTGCCGCTATTGACCCGATCATCAGAGTGCGGGGATGTACGCTGGTCGCATTGGCTTTCGTGATCGGATGGCTGTCAGGCTGTGCAATTTCTGAAGAGTCGATGCAGAAATCGAAAGGTTATTACCAGGAAGGTATCGCGAGCCTGGAATACGATCAGCAGAAGGCCTATGTCTCGTTTCAGAAGGCGTTGAAGCTGGATCCCGGCAACAAGGAAGCCCGATATGGGCTCGGCCATATTTTGGCGCTGCAGGGGAAATTGCCTCAAGCGGAAGAAGAGCTGAGGGCTGCGACCGCGCTCGATGTGAATTACTCAGAGGCCTACACCTATCTCGGCCAGATTCTGCAGAAGCAGGGGCGATGGAAGGACGCGATCACATCGTTTCATCAGGCGTTGGCCAATCCCGTCTATACGACACCGGATCTGGCCCGATTCCACCTCGGTCGGTCGCTGGCTCATGAGGGTGACTATCAAGGCGCGATGGAAGCGTTCGAAGATGCCTTAGTGGTCAGTCCGCCGAATGTCCCCCCTGCCTTGTTGAATTTGGAGCTGGGGCGGGCCTATTACAAACTTGGATTCGAGCGGCGTTCGAAGGACACGCTGATCAAGGTGACGACGCTCGATAAGGGCGGCGAGTATGCCGCAGCCGCGAAAGAACTGCTGACACGGCTCAAGCCGTAGAGAGATGCCTATGGAATCGATCGGCGAATTTTTCAAACAGGTGCGAGAGACCAAGGGGCTCACGATCGACGAGGTCGCGGCCAAAACGCGCATTCGAACCGATTTTGTGAAGGCGTTGGAAGATGGGAACTTTGCCAAGCTGCCCGATCAAGTATTCGCGCGAGGCTTTGTCAGGTCCTATGCCAGGTCTCTCGGTCTCGATGAAGAGGATGCGATTCATCGATTCGTGCAATCGGCTGGCGCATTTTACGACAAGCAAATCGAACGAGAGCGGTTGAAAGTCAGGCAGGCGGAAGAAGAGCGGAAGCGGCAATCCAATCGAAAGGCCGTCGCGGTTGCCATCGGCATTGCGATTTTCACGCTTATTTTTCTCTTGAGCCGTGAGCAGTCGTCGCTTCTGGTGCGCCGTTCGAGCTCAGATCTCCCGGCTTCTTCCTCCAAGCGGACCATTCAGCCGGCTCAGGAAACTCAGGCCGTGCCGCCGCCAAGCCCGCAGGCGGAAGCAGTGCCTCCATCTGCCCCTAAGGCGAAATCGGGGGAGTCCCCTCTCGTGCCAGCCAAGACAGGCGCGGGAAATACTGTTGGGCCAGTGGCTGGAGCCGTGCCCTTGACGTCATCGATGCCCGAGTCGACCACCCCTGCTCCCTCCTCGTTGGGGAGCGACGGGCCATTGGGAGGGATTTCACTCGAAGGGACCGGGGCAACGGACGGACAGTTGGTGTTAGATCTTGAGGCGACAGAGCTGAGTTGGGTCGTGGTCCAAATCGATGGGGGGAGTCCTCAAGAGGCCTTGCTCCGACCAGGTGAAAAGGGCCGATGGAAGGGGCAGGATCAGTTTGTCTTGACGTTGGGCAATGCTGGAGGGGTGAAAGCTGAGCTCAATGGTAAACCGCAAAAACCATTCGGCCCGAGTGGTAAAGTCGCTCGCGATATCGTCGTCAAGCGCTAACGGCCTTCACGTTGCTGTCTTTGTGTATTGATTCAACCTACTCATGCCTCTGCTCCGTGAGAGACGGACGTCACCAATGACATGCTGTGAGAATTCGGTATCTCCATCGACTGGTGGGGCATCGCAGCAGTCACTGAGGCGCAATGGTGTCACCATTGTTGAGTCTTCCACGATCTCTGGAAGTGTAAAGGCCCTAACTAGCTGGAATATCATGCATCACAGAATGTGCACTCTGGCACGAGCTTTGAGTAGTATCTGGTAGAACGAGCGATTGCCAGTGGGACCACAGTGAGTATGACGTGAGGCACGAGGCTGTAGAGAAGTTGCGGAGGGGAAGGGATCGGTCGTGAGCTGGAATGCTTGACATGGGTGGAAGGCCGTTGTTATATTCGCCGGCGTTTTGTCGATTTTATAAGGATCTTTGAGCCAGAGGCCGAGTTCACGTGCGGTGGTTAAACACAAAGGAGGACGTCTGATGGGTTATGTTGCTAAGTTCCTGGGAATCAGCGCAGCGCTGATGATGTTGTCTGTCTCAGTGGTCGGAGCCGAAGAGCGTGAGCCGCTGAAGCCCCGCGTGCCGGCGGATCAGATGAGCGATGCCAAGGCGATGAAGAATCCAGTTGCCGCGACTCCTGAGAATATTGCCAAAGGGAAGGCGCTGTTCGAGGGGAAGGGCACCTGCTTCAATTGTCATGGCAAAGAAGGAAATGGCCAGGGTCCGGCCGGTGCGATTCTGAATCCGAGCCCCCGCGATTTCACGAACTGCAAGTTCCACAAGAAGCGGAAAGACGGAGAACTCTTCTGGGTGATCAAGAACGGCAGCGCAGGAACAGGGATGGTCTCCCTGATCCCGGCCGCGATCAACGAGGAAGAAGCCTGGATGATCATCAACTACGAGCGGAGCTTCTGCAAAGGCGAGTAATTTCGCCTGAGCGTGAGTGTGAGAGGGTGGAGGAGAAATTCCTCCACCCTCTTTTTTTGTCCGCCGGTCGTGCCATCCTATTTCGCCGGTCCTGTGCGGACGCGCAATGCTGCATCTCACGCATGGTGGTCATGCGTAGGCCGTGAGCCTGACGCTCCTGAATAGTATGTCGAGGTATGTCTGGATCCGATTGCCGCTAAGGCGTGAGACTGCTTCTAGCGAGTGACCGTCCCTTGGATCGAGGCCGGCTTGGTGAATATCAGGGCGGCGGAAGGATCGGTTGAGCGGAGGGTTGGAGCAATCATAGGGCGTTGTTCTTGGCTCATGTGGGTCTTGGAGGCCCACAATACTTTCTGGCTGAGATAGGCCACCGTTTCGCCGACGGTCACGTCACCGTCCCGATTCGTATCGGCTTCGCCGCGCAGTGCCCGCAGTAGATAGTAGGTGAACAGCCCATGCCGATGTTCGTCGTCTTCTAACCCACGTCCGATCCCGCTGGTTCCGATGACATGCAGCGTCGAACTTCCAGTGGGGTTCCATTGGGGGAGGACTGGCTTGGTTCGGCTGTCCGGCCCCATGCGCGAGACAATCCCATCGAACAGAAACACCGTGTGCTTCGCTTTGAGGCGGGAGAGCGCTGCCTCCAAATCCTTGAGCGGGTAGGCTCGTGATGTGCTTATGGCGGTCCCATCGTATGGCACCAGGAATATGTCTCCCGTCGCAGAAACAGAGGCCAGGCCGGCGAAATAGATAATGACGACCGCATCCTTACTCATGTGAGGCGGCAACCAATCCAACAGCGCTTCGTCGATATCAGGACGGAGCGCCTTCCAATCTTGTAACAGTCGCACATTGGATGCCGGTATGCCGCCGAGGGATTGAAAATAGTTTGAAACCATTTCGGCATCCAAGGAGGCAAACTTGCGAGAGGGGACTTGCTGGTCTCGATAGGACCCGATCCCAATTGAGAGCAAATAGGTATGGGGCTGATGAAATCCTGCGGTCACAGCAGGGATTTGATCCACGTCGTCGGCTTTGATGCCAGTCGGTTGAATCGAGAGGGTCAGGGTTTGAATCGGCGGTTGAGTCCTGGCTCCTGATTCAGACAGTGTCACCTGGAGCTCGGCCTTTTGCTGTTGGACGGCTTGCGGCAACGTCGCCACAAATTCGATCGAGCGGGATTGGCCTGGTTGCAGCCGTCCGACCGCCAGCGTGGTGACCGGAAATTGGGCGAGTAATGAAGCGGTTCCCGTTAAGGTCGCCGTGACACCCTGAAGCTCCGGCTCTCCTCCGTTGACGAGATCGATGCGGACTCGAATCCGTTCGCCTCCCTCAAAAACGAGATTGCTGTTCTCGTCCAGCACGGTGGCCTTAAACGAGAGTGCCGAAGGAATGCCTTTGGCCGGTAGAGTCGCTGGTGATGGAGTTGGTTTGGTTGGTGAGGCTGCCACGGTGGCGGGCGCCGGGCCACCAGCCCCGGCCAATTGAGTCCTGGCTGCTCGAATGAATTGCGTCGCGAGGGCAACCCCGGCGTCATGCACGAATTCCCCCATGTTGCCGTAGTCGCAACGGCGTTGGGTTGGTTCCAGAATGAGGCGCTGATTGTGCGTGATCGAAATGGTCTGCTGGTTCAGCTCTTTTCCCGCGGCATTTTTAAAGGTCAAGAGTGCTTCGAGGACCATGTCGGCCGGCACGCGGTCGTAGATACTGTCCGCCCAGAGCTTCAGGCCTGAGCGTTGGAGGGTGACTAGGATTTCGGTGTCGGGCGGCGTCGTCGCGGCCACTCCCCCGGTCACGGTGACGGCCGTAAAGTTTTGGGCTGCTGCGTCGATGAGGGTGGATTCTGTTTCCTCTCCCACGTTGAGCTCATGCGGGCTATTGCACCCATCCGCATACTGCATCTTGAGGTTGGTGAGGGAGGGATCGAAGGTCAGCTTGACAGAGTTTGCCAGACGCGGGCCCATGTCCGGCAACGGGGTTCGTCGAAACCCCGACGTCAGTTTCTCACATCCCCAGAGCCCACCAACGGTCATGAGGAGACAGAGGAGAACGGCCCATTGTCTTGTGAGTCGCAGAGATGGAGCCGGTGAGTATTGTTCGATGACCATAGCTTGGGAGTGGTGCCTGTCGTGACCGGTTTGGCTAGGGGAATTCAAGCTCTGCACCGTACCGAAATGTCAGGCTGAATGCAACAGGGCGCAGGTGGTCTTGCGAGGCTGTGAAGGCTCAGTTATTCTGCCCTCCTGAATAGAGGAAGGGCGATGCATCCATGCTGATACTTGGGCTCTCGAACATGCGGGATGCCGCCGCGGCGCTGGTCGAGAATGGCCGAGTCATTGCTGCGGCAGAAGAAGAACGATTCGTCCGGGTGAAACATGTCACGGCGCTGCCGGTGCAGGCCATTCGGTATTGTCTCCGGACGGCTGGTGTGCGGTTGTGCGATGTCGATGCGGTGGCCGTGCCGTGGAAGTATTGGCAAGTCGGTCGGCGGGGGGCCCTGGCCGTAGGGGCGATGATCCGGTCGCCGCAACTCTGTTGGGTGAAGGGCAAGCGGAGCACAGAACGGCTGACTCAGGAATGGAAGGAGCTGTTCTTCCTTCGTCGCTACCTCACCAGGCTGATTGACGGCACCGCCTGTCCCGAACCAGTCTTTCTGGACCATCATCTCTGTCATGCTGCCAGCTCAGTTCTTGTTTCCCCGTTTGACCGCGCGGCCGTGCTCATCGTGGATGGGGCGTCGGAGGCCCATACCACCATGCTGGCGCGGGCTGACGGCCCGGATATTCGAGTGCTACAACGGGTATCTCTTCCCCATTCGGCAGGACAGTTCTACGCGGCCATAACCGCGTATCTGGGATTTAAGCCGGATCACGATGAATATATTGTGATGGGGTTGGCCGCGTACGGCGAGCCTCGATTCGCCGCAGCTCTCCGAGAGCAGGTCCTCCGTCTTCTCCCCGACGGCGGCTTTGAGTTGAATACGAAGATCTTCGATTTTCACCTGGCTCGGCAGCGGATGTTTTCTCCCTCCATCCTTCGACTGTTGGGGCCCAATCGGCAGCCAGAGGACGAGGTTACGCAGCGGCATCGAGATGTGGCAGCCAGTGCACAGATGGTTCTGGAGGAGACGGTGCTCCATCTCGCCCGTCATCTGCAACGGCTGACCGGTCTCGATCGGCTCTGCCTCGCCGGAGGCGTGGCCTATAATTGTGTCGCCAATAGTCGCCTGTGGCGGGAGGCGGGATTCCGCGAGATCTATATTCCTTCGGCGGCGGGGGATTCCGGGGCTGCCATGGGGGCGGCTCTGTGGCTGACCCACCGGCGTGGAGCGTTGACCGAGCGCATGGTCATGCGATCTGCTTCCTGGGGCCCGGAATTCACCGAGCAGGAGTGCCAGGCTGCACTCGAACAGGCCGGGTTGTCAGCCGAACGGCTTCCCGACGATCAACTCTGCGAGAAGGTGGCGGGTGAGCTGGCGAATGGCCGGCTCGTCTGTTGGTTTCAAGGTCGGATGGAATGGGGGCCGCGCGGGTTGGGCAATCGCAGCCTGCTGGCCGATCCCCGCCGCGAGGATATGCGGGAGTTGATCAATGCCAAGGTGAAGCTTCGGGAGCCCTTTCGACCATTTGCTCCGTCGGTCCTTGAGGAGAAGGCCTCGGAGTATTTCGATCTGCCGGCGCCCTCCCCCTTCATGTTATTGACGGTTCCGGTCCTCCCCTCGGCGAAAGGATTGATCCCTGCCGTCGTCCATGTGGATGGTTCGGCGCGGGTTCAAACGGTGGATGCGACATCCAATCCGCGATATCGGTTGCTCCTGGAAGCGTTTGGTCGTCGGACTGGAATCCCCATACTCCTGAATACCTCGTTCAACGTCAATGAACCCATCGTCTGCACTCCGGAGGAGGCGGTCGATTGCTTCCTCCGCACGGACGTGGAGTGGCTGGTATTGGGCAATCTATTGGTCGGCCGCCCCACAGCCGTGAAGGGTAACGCGTGAAGGGTGACAGACTATTCGCAGTCTTCGATGCCTTCCTCCTGCTCATCATCCTGAATTTTACGCTGCAGCCTCTGACAGAGCCCGATTTCGGATGGCATCTGAGGACGGGCCTCGATCTCCTCTGGCAAGGCGGGACTTTGCCGGCCCTCGATCCCTATTCCCACACGATGCCGGACTGGCCCTGGGTTGAACATGCCTGGCTGACCGATTTGATCGTCGGGGCCTTCTATCAGATGTTCGGCGCCTGCACCGAGCAGGAATATCCCGTCACATTGTTCCTGGGATGGACGACCCATGCGCAGCCTGGGTATCGTCGAGATAACTGGTCGTTATTGGAATTCGTCCTGCTGGACTTGAAGCACAACCAGATGTTGATGCAGGCCGAAGGCCGGGGCTGGGCCACGCTGGACCGTCCGAGCGCACCGGGGATCGATCAATGGTATCCGGCTATCTATCTGCGGCCTCAGGATCAACGGCGTATTTGGCCTCCGACATACGAGGGCGCTCCTAATACCCTCCGTGTCGTGTCCTTCGAACAGGCCGCGAAGCGGCTGGTGTTGAGGCTCCAGAACTCGTGGCTCGGGGTATTGGAAGCCGAGTCGGCGGCTCGGAGAGCTAGTTCGTAGAGCGCGTCGATCGTCTTGCGGGTAGTATTTGTCCCCTTCGGACTCTATCTTTAGAGAGTCCGAAGGGGACTATTAGTCTTTGAAGCCCTCGGAACGGATAGTGTACAATGCACCGTTCAGTTGATGCGGTCGCGTCGGTTAACCCTCTGGAGGAACGCTGTTATGGTCACGCGGAGTAAGGGAAGGGATGTTCTGGGTCTTGTCGCAGGTCTTGGTTTGGTCGCAAGCACCTTCGCGTTTGCTATCCTGCCGAATGAACCGACAGCCTTTGCCGCCGGGGCTCCAGCCGGGCTGACACAGGGATTTTCAGAAATCGTCAAGAAGGTAACCCCAGCCGTGGTGAATATTGCGGTGACCGGGGGGGGGGAAGGCAAGGGGCGAGGTCGGAAATCGCCGTTGCCGCCAGGCCCATTTGGCGGACCTCCTGGTGAAGAAGGGCCAGAGGGCGAACTTCCAACTCCTCCGCCGATGCCTCCGGGTGGAGGGCACGGACGTCCCGATCAAAGCGCAGGATCCGGCGTTATTTTTGACTCGAACGGATTTATCGTTACCAACAATCACGTCGTCGAAGGCGCCACACAGATTACCGTCACGCTGAGCGATCGGCGTGAATTCACCGCCAAGGTGGTGGGGACTGACCCGAAGACGGACTTGGCTGTGGTCAAAATCGATGCGAAGGATCTTCCCGCATTAAAGTGGGCGGACTATGACAAGTTGCAGGTCGGCGATATTGTGTTAGCCGTAGGCAGTCCGTTCGGACTGAGTTCCACCGTAACCCTGGGCATCATTAGCGCGTTAGGCCGCGGCAATGTCGGTATTGCCGATTACGAAGACTTCATCCAGACCGACGCCGCGATCAATCCGGGCAACTCCGGCGGAGCCTTGGTCAATATGAACGGCGAACTCATGGGGATTAATACGGCTATTTTCTCAAGGACCGGCGGCTCGGAGGGGATTGGGTTTGCCATTCCCAGCAGTATTGCCCTGGACATCGTCGATAGCCTGCAGAAGACCGGAAAAGTCGTGCGCGGTTGGATGGGCGTCGCCATTCAAGAAATTACGCCGGCCTTAGCCAAGTCGTTCAAGTTGCCTGAGCAGCGCAAAGGGGTTCTGATCAGCGATGTGAATGAGAACGGCCCGTCCCATGCTGCGGGTATGAAGCGTGGCGATGTGGTGATCGCGTTTAACGGGAAAGAAGTGCAAAACGTGAGTCAGTTGCGAAACCTCGTCGCACGGACGATGGTCGGCAAGGATGCGCAGGTAAAAGTATTGCGAGATGGCAAGGAGCAGACCATTTCCGTGAAGGTGGCGGAGCGGCCGACCGATGAAATGTTGGCGAAGAAGGAGCCCACGGCTCCCAAGGAGCCGGTCGAGACGGCGAAGCTGCCGGATAATGTCCTGGCTTCTATCCGGGTCCAGGCATTGGATGCCGCCACGATGAGTCAATTGAATATCCCGGCGAAGATGACCGGTGTGGTTGTGACGTCGGTCGAAACCGGCGGCTCTGCGGAAGCGGCGGGGCTGCAGCGCGGGGACGTGATTCAGGAAGTGAACCACGAAGTCGTGAAGACTCTTGATGACTACCAGAAAGCTTCGAGCAAATTGAAGAAAGACGAGTTGGCTGTCCTGCTGTTGAGTCGGCAGGGCAATAGCTTGTTTGTCGCAGTCAATCCCAAGTAACAGACCTGACGCTGGCCGTGACCGCTCGGTATCCGAGCGGTCACGGCCAGGCATCGGATGAACGGTTCGTATGTCCGACGGTTTGAACTCGCTCAATCAGTGGCTGCAAGACACGATCTTTAAGCCGCTGGAAGATAAGAAAATGCCGGTAATGGAGCACCTCGTGGAGCTCCAGGTCCGGCTGACACGCGCGGTGATCATTACCGCGCTGGTGTTTGTCGGCACATTTTTTTACGCCGATACCCTAGTGCAGTGGCTTCGCATCCCCCTTCAGAACATGTTTGTGCCCGGCTCCCTCTCGTGGGTGCCGACCGATCTGCCAACCGTTCCCTTCGTCTTTCTCGCGCCGGCTGAAGCCCTGTGGCAAAACGTGAAGGTGGCCGGGCTCTTTGCGCTCGTTGCAGCAACCCCCTACATTCTTTTAGAAGTGTGGCAATTCGTCGTGCCGGGCCTCCATGCCCAGGAGCGGCGGTTTGTCGCGCCATTTGTGCTGTTGAGCGCCCTGGCGTTTTATGTGGGTGTGGGTTTTTCATTTTTCTTCGTCCTGCCGTTCGCCCTGAATTTTTTGCTGTCGTATGGCGTCAACGCCGGGTTTATTCCCCAAATTTCCATCGCGCAATATGTCGGATTTGCCCTGTGGTTCCTGATGGTATTCGGGCTGATTTTCGAGGTGCCGCTTGCGATTACCCTCATGGCAAAACTCGGGTGGGTCGATGCGCCATTTCTGAAGCGATATCGAAAGTGGGCGTTTCTGGGGTCCTTCATTTTCGCCGCAATTCTCACCCCGACACCCGATCCCTTCAATCAATGTCTCATGGCCCTGCCGATGTATGTCTTCTATGAAGTTGGCATTGTGAGCGCGGGATTCTTCAACAAGAAGAAGCCGGAAGCGTCGTCGGTGCCGGTTGTGGTGACCGCAGCGGCGGGAAACGGAAAAGCGACCGGACTCTCCAATGTAGGAGAGGGCGACTATGTCGGCGTGCCGACAGGGCGTCAGCGATAACGGGACACGCAGATCTGGCGTAACGTTTTACAGAAGGAACATACATGGCTCGTGAATTGAACGTCATTCAACCCCCTAGTTCCGGCGACAGCGATGCCTGCATCTATATGTGGGCCTGCGCGATCTGCGACGAAAATGAAACCTGCCAGAAGGACAAGGAAGGGCACAGCCGCTGGCTGGTGGCCAAGCGGATGGAGCGGATCGAATACAAAGTGCTCGTCATGAGCAACAAGGGCGGCGTCGGAAAGAGCACCTGCACGACCAACCTCGCCGTGAGCCTTGCACTCAAGGGCTGGCATGTCGGGATTTGCGACATGGACATTCATGGACCGAACATCCCGAAGATGGTGGGGGCCGAAGGGCAGAAGCTCAAGATCAGCAGTTCGGGCGGAATCATCCCCTTCCAGGCCTATAATCTGAAAATCGCGTCGATGTCGTTCTTGCTGCAGAATTCGGACGATCCGATCATCTGGCGCGATGCGTACAAGTACGAGTTCATCAACCAGCTTTTAGGCGGCGTCGAGTGGCAGGATCTCAACTTTCTGTTCGTCGATTTGCCTCCCGGGACCGGCAATGAGTCGGTGACGACGATCGATCTACTCGGCAATGTGAGTGGGGCGGTGATCATTACGACGCCTCAAGAGGTGGCCTTGCTGGACTCCCGCAAGTCGGTGACCTTCTGCAAGGACAGCGAAGTGCCGATCATCGGGATCGTCGAGAATATGAGCGGCTTGGAGTGTCCCCATTGTCACAACCATATCGATGTGTTCCGCAAGGGCGGCGGGGAAGCCGCGGCGCATGATATGGGTGTGCCGTTTCTCGGACGCATTCCGCTCGACCCCGATGTCGTGCTTCAGTCCGATGCCGGTGAGCCCTTTGCGATGTTCAATTCGGACTCGCCGACGGCCGAGTGTTATCACGACATTGCCAACAAGGTCGAAGCGTTCTGCAAGAAGAGCGGGTCGTTGATGAAGATCGCCCCTCGGCAGGCGCATTGATAAAGGAGAGACCGTGAAGGCTACCGACGCGACAGAGGGACTTACGCAGCTGCAAGAGGCGCAGCGGATCGTGCTGGTA
>SWDR01000040.1 GCA_005116815.1 Nitrospira sp.
AGTAGTACCCGCCATCGAGAGCCGGCCCTAAGACCACGTCCGAGCGGCCTAGGAGCGCAAACGCTTCTTGATACACCGAGAGCGGCAAGGTCGGGACATCCGTCCCCACAATGATCACCTGCTTATAGCCTTTCGCGAAGAGATCGACTGAGGTGCGGTGCATCCGCTGGCCGAGGTCCTCGCCTACTTGATCGAGCAGGTGGACGTTCTGCCGTTCTTCCATGATTTTGAAGAACACCAGCTCAGAGGAGGGCGAGCAGGCAAGGTATCGATGGAACGGGAGCTGCAGTTTCGCGACGGCGAGTTTGGACCGTTCCAGCATGTCGAGGACAAAGCTGCCGTGTAAGGTGGCTGCCTCGTCAGGGGTCAGCGGCGGGCAGAGCCTGGTTTTGACCTCGCCAGGGATCGGAGCTTTGGCAAAGATCACCAGCGCGCATTCGATGCGCGCCTGGTGTGAGGCGAGGGGCGAGGGGCGAGAGGGGGAATGAGCGCTCTTTTTATTTTCCGATTCGTGTTTCATCTGTTCCTTTGGTCCATGGCCTCGTGCCTCTAGCCTCGCGCCGTCTCGCGCACCGTCGCATAGAGATGTGCGAGACGATGCGGCGACACCCCGATCCAATAGAGGAATCGCAGTGCCCACATCAAGAGGATTGTCGGCAATGGTCCCTGCTGCTCCCAGCGACGGAAGGAGGTGGTTACGGTCGTGGTCAGGGCCGCAGTCGCGCCCCTTCGTTTGAGTCTGCGGGAGAAATCGATATCCTCCATCAACGGCACATCGGCGAAGCCTCCCATCTGTTCGAAGATGGGACGACGGACGAAGAGGGCCTGGTCGCCGGTGGCGATGCCGCTTATTCTTGAGCGCCAGTTCATCATGCTGCTGATGATGGAGCCCCATCTGGATGGGCGATCGAATTTGACGTCGAACCGTCCGCCCACCATATCTTGCCTGGCCATCGCCGTCTCGATCACGGTCTTCGCATCGCCTGGAAGCTGCGTGTCGGCGTGGAGAAACAATAAGATTTCTCCGCGGCTGGCCTTTGCGCCTTCGTTCATCTGGCGAGCCCGCCCGCGTGGAGCAGGCAGCAATCGAATAGGACTGAGTGCTGAGGACTGAGTGCTGTGCCGGTAAGATTCGACGAGTGCAGGAGTCTCATCGCTGCTCCCTCCATCCGCCACGATCAGCTCATCGAAGCCGAGGGCTGCGGTCTGTGCCAGGGTGGCCATGATCGTCCGTTCTTCGTTGAGCGTCGGGATGATGACGGATATCGTCATCGCCATGGTTGTTAGCAGACCACAAAAAATTTATGTTGGCGCGCCAGGACTTCACTGGCTCGCATGCATGGCACAAGAGGAGCACGTTCCCACAGGATGCTCAAACAGGCTGTCCAGCAAGGCCGCAGCGAGTGAACAACTGTGAGCTGTGAACTTTTGAACGAAGAACAAAGAACGCTAAAGCGACGATCAACTTCAGTTTCATCGCTCATCACTCATCGTTCAGCGTTTCCTGT
>SWDR01000041.1 GCA_005116815.1 Nitrospira sp.
AGGCTGATGTAAACGGTCACCAGCTTCGTTCTCACCTTGAACGCATCCTCAACGTACCCCTGAGGGTACGCCTCCGGTGCGTTCGTCGGCTGCGGCCTCGCTGGATGACCGTTTTGATCTGCCTGCAGTGGCCATCGCGCCTCGTCCATCAAAACATGTTTCATCTCACCGCGATCGCTCAAAATCGCTGTCCAGCAAGGCCGCAGGCGACCCAAAACCGGAAGCGTACCCTTGCGGTACGTTGAGGATTTTGGGGAGCCGAGAACGCAGTTGGCGGCGATTTTCAGCGGTCGCTAATAGAGGCTGTTGCTGATTTCCGCCGAGAGCACACTCTCGTTCCCGGCATTGTCGTAGGCGGATAAGGCGAAGAAGTAGGTTTGGGGGACAGGAAGATTGGAGACCCTGTAGCTCGTGACTGGTCCAGTCATGAAAGGCGATCCAGGGAAATCGTACCGGCCGGACGCCGTGCCGATGTAGACTTTATAACCTGCCAGGTCTGGTTCCCCATTTGCCGACCAAGAGAGTGTCACACTTCCAGTTGATGGGCCGGGAGGAGGCGTCGATGGAGGTGCCGAAGGGGGCGGGGATGACGGAGGTGCGATGACCACAGGCGTGGGAGCTTGGAGCAAGCTTGCAATTGCGGAAGTCCTGAGCAGGTTCACTGCCGATCTCGACCCACCGGGTGAAGGAGCGGAACCGCCTCCAGTCGAGGCTACAGGGCTGGCGGTTGCCATGTTGGCTAAGGGAGACGGTGTGGAAGATCTCGGGGTCGCCGTCGTGGGGGCAGTCGAGGTCGCTCCTGCGAAGGGGTTTGCTGTCGACTGTGTTATTGGCGCCGTTGCCGGAGATGCAGTAGCCTTGCTGGGGTCGGCTGTCGTTCGCGTCACTTGTCCGGTTGCGGCGATCGATGTTCCTTCTGCTGCCATAGCGGGCGATGCAGTGGCTGGGCGTGTGGCGAGTTTTCGATGATGTTTCGCTAGTACGCTTGGTTGCGGTGCTGAGATCTTGGGCAGTTCGGCCTGTGGCGTGAGGCGAGGCGGTTGATCCTTGAGAGGTCTGACCCTGGTCTCTTGGGTTGGCGCGGGTGGAGCAGGGCGCTCTGCCTGTGGCCGGTGAATCAGGCTATGCGAGCCCTCCCGACTTTGCTCGGCAGCGATCACGGTCGAGGGCGTGAGGCCTGCGAACAGGGTGATGGTGAGAAAGACAAATTTGACTAGGTGCGATGTGTGGACCGGTGTCACGGTACATTCCCTTACAGTCAGAACGGTGTAGGAACAGTTGGTGATAGCTACGCAAAGTGTATGCCCCGTACATGCAGGGGGAATACATACGCATGTTTCGTGAAAATCGTTTGATTGGCGAGGAAATTGTCAGTTTGCGATGGCGGTGTGCTGGCAGGTCAAGCGGCAGCGGCCGGAAGAAACTTCCTAGAGACGGCAAGAAAATCCCAGCGATGGAAGTCTGAATGTTGTGAAGGCTGTGACCGGTCGTTATGAGGAGAAGAGGAGTGAGAGAAGGAATAATCCCGTCAATGACCAGAGCGACGCAAAGTAGAGGATCGCAGTCCGATCGCCAAGCCAGGCGGTCTTCCATTCTTCCGGGTAGAGGGCATGGTTCTCGACAAAGAGTCCGTCTTCGTAAAACCCCAGCGCTCGTTCGAGCTGAATCAGGATTTGTTTGGCCAGCCGATGCCGGAACTGTTGCTGGAGGATCAATGCGCAGAACAGCCCGCACCAGATGAGGCTGGCAATGCCTAGGACCAATACATCGAAACCTGTGAGCCGATCCTTGAGTGGGCTCAAGAGCAGCGCGAACAGCATGGCAATCAGGCCCAGTGAACCGAAGGCCGTGAGCCGCATCATCTGTTCGCGTCGCCGGTAGACCTCCTCTTTGTAGAGGGGGTACAGCATGGTTAATACTTGTTGTGTGCCTTCGGCAATCATGCTCGATCTAACAGGGTCTTGAAAAGCTCTGTGCTAGTTGTCTCTGAAACGTGAAATGTTCGAATACGTCTGGAAACCCATCACCCATCACTCATCACGCTTCACTGGAGATGCCTCACGAGCCACTCGCTGATCGAGGTGGTCATCTGGAGAAAATCTTCCCCTCGTGTGAACTGGTGATCGGCGCCCGGCAGGAGATCGAGCCGTTTCGGACCTCCCAGCGCTTCGTGCAATCGCTGGCTTTGATGGAGGGGGACACATTCATCATGGTCGCCCTGCACAATCAGCGTCGGTGCCGTGATTCGTTCAGCAGGCCCGTAGGCAATCTGTCTGAGGCAGTCTTCGTAAAAGCCATACTGCAAACGGACCCGGTCCGGCCCTCCCATGATGTTCGGAATCGTGTCCGTGGCTTGCCAGCGAGCCAATTCTTCAGACCCGAATGTTACGCGAAGCTCTTCCGCAAAATCCACCACTGGACATTTCAGGGCTAAGCAGGAGATGTCCTGCCGTTTGGCTGTCGTCAGAATGGCCACGAGCCCTCCGAAGCTTGAGCCGACGAGTCCGATTCGGTCATATCCCTTGGCGGCCACCAGATCCAGGGCGGCTTCAGTTTGTGCGATCGCCAGCGTCGTCGTAATCGCTTCGAACGGTCCGTCGCTTTCCCCTTGGCCGAAAAAGTCGAATCGGAAGGTCGCCAGGCCCTGCTCATTGAGGAGGCGGGTCAAGGTTGTATTGGTTGTGCTGTTCTTGCCGGAGAGAAATCCGTGGCAGAGCACCGCGAGACCTGTCGTTGGCTTATCGGGCGTGCTGAGGATTGCAGCCACGTTGTGGCCATGGCGATCGTGAAAAGTCAGGGCTTCTTCCATAAGAGTGTCTAGTAACCAACAATATAGGGGGGCTGATTATTCCTGGGGTCGAACTCCAAAGACCCAGGCGAGTTTGGCGGTAAAGAGGGCCAGGCTGCTCAGGAGCAGGCCGACAGTGACCCAGGTGGCGATCTGCATGGGGAGTGAATTGAGTGGGAAGTTCCAGGTCATCGCCGCAAGTACGCCGAAGCCCATGGTTCCCAAGCTCAATCCTGCCAGCTGAATGGCCCGCCACCGGTCCATCATGGCCGCGAGTTGCTCTCGATAGGGGCCCTGTTTTTTCCGGCTTGCGATTCGGCTGGTCGCCAGGATTTCAGGAATGCCATAGGACAAGACTCCAACGACCGTCTGCAGGATAAATCCGATCAAGGCCATGTGGGTATAGGCGGCGAGATGCAACGATCCAAACGGCAATACGGGGAGTTGCGGAAGGAAATTGGCCCCGACGAGGACGCCCATCACCATCATGATGACCAGGAAGAATGTGGCGACCAGAAGATGATCGGAAGCGGCGTTTCCTGGCTGGCCTGAGCTGGTCCATGTACGAAGGAGATTATAGGCGTAGAGGCCGATGCTGAGGACGAGCAGTCCCCCAATCGCGAGTTCCAGTTTGAGGGAAGAGGTAATAAATCCTCCGATGAGGGTGGCGAAGCCTGCAGGAAGTAAGATCGATACAAGCCGAGCGAGTTTGGGACTATAGAGTTCGGTCTGCAAGATGATCGGCAGGAGGCGCTGCGTGGCACCGATCATGGCCAACGTCACGAAACCCATCAGAATCAGATGGAGGTGAAGGAGTCGCGCATGGGCATAGAATTCCGGCATGACTCGGAAGGCCATCGCGATGCCGATGGCCAATCCACCGAGCAAGGCGATGAGTGAGAATCGATAGAGCCACGAGGGATTGGCTGGGTGAGCCGGGCTTTGTCGAGAAAATTGCCAGGCCACCGGGGCGAGAGAGGCGACGGCTCCCAGTATCACCACCCCAGCTGCGCCGACGATCCTCATGTCTCCGAGACCAAATCCCACGAGCAAACCGACCGTGGAGGCATTGAGGATGACGAACAGCCCTAGATGAGATTTCGAGGGGGTTTCGTCGCCATGGGAGCTATGTGAGAGGGAAGCACAGAGTCCCCCGATCGTGAGTTGCAGGATGCCGCCGATGAGGATGGCATGCACATGGACCAACCGTAACCACGAGGGCAGCGGCGTGCCATGGATCAATCCAATGAGGATGGCTAATCCCAGCAGGGCAGACAGGAGGAGCCAGCCGAACCCAGTGATCAGAAATATCAACGGACGGGCGGTCAAACGACCCATGCGTCAGTCTCCTAGGATTGAAGGAAATAAAAATGATTCGTGGGCCCCGTTCCGTGGCCGATCGCCAGACTATGGCGAATGGCCTCGGTAAGGTAGGCCTTGGCGGTTTGAACGGCATCGTTCATGGATTTACCCCGTGCGAGATGGGCCGCGATGGCGGAGGCGAGCGTGCAGCCTGTGCCATGTGTGTGGGGGGTGTCGATGAACTCCCCCTTGAACACATTGAAGAATCGGCCGTCATAGAGCAGGTCGGTCCCTCGTTCTGCCAGCAAGTGGCCACCCTTGATCAGCACATATTTGCAGCCGAATGCATGAATGACTTTGGCGGCGCGGCGAGCGTCTGCGAGGGTTTTGATTTCGATACCGGACAACTGCTGGGCCTCGTGGATA
>SWDR01000042.1 GCA_005116815.1 Nitrospira sp.
CCAGCCAGGCTTCGCGCCGACGATCACCGACGGCCAACAATTTCCGCAGCCTATGCCGTTCTAGTCGCAGCTCTCCCTGTATGCAGCAGCGCAAGCAGGATGCAGGTGATTTCTTGACGTGGCCCATTTGCCTGGGTACCCTGCAAATATGACTTACGAAGGTAGGTGCCTATGATTTTCGTGACAGGCGGCGCCGGTTATATCGGGTCCCACACCTGTGTGGAACTGCTCGATGCCGGCTGCGACGTGACGGTGTTCGATAATTTCTCCAATAGCCATCCGGAAGCCTTGGCGCGAGTGGAACGAATTACGGGGAAGAAGCTGCGTCTGGTACAGGGCGACATCCGCAACCGTGCTTCGTTAGTGGCAGCCTTGAAGGACAGCGGGGCCAATGCGGTGATCCACTTCGCAGGCCTCAAGGCTGTGGGGGAGTCGGTCACACAGCCGTTATCCTACTATGATAACAATGTGGTCGGCACCCTGCGCCTGTTAGAGGCGATGGGTGAATGTGGCGTGAAGGCGCTCGTCTTTAGTTCCTCTGCCACCGTCTATGGCGACCCGATTCGGTTGCCGCTGACTGAAGACCATCCGCTCTCCGCTACGAATCCCTATGGCCGCACGAAGCTGATGATTGAGGAGATCTTGCGGGATCTGCATCGCAGCGATGCGTCTTGGAAGGTCGCCATTCTGCGTTATTTTAATCCGGTGGGCGCGCATGCCAGTGGCTTGATCGGAGAAGATCCTCAAGGCATCCCCAATAATTTAATGCCCTTCGTGGCCCAGGTGGCCGTAGGGCGGCGAGTATCCCTCAATGTGTGGGGCAACGATTACCCCACTCCGGACGGAACTGGTGTGCGGGATTACATTCATGTGGTGGATCTGGCCCTGGGCCACCTCAAGGCCCTCAATGCACTTGAGAAACTAGAGGCGAGCGCCGACTGTCTGACCGTGAATCTTGGCACTGGTACAGGCTACAGCGTGCTGGATATCGTGCAGGCATTCGAGAAGGCAAGCGGGCGGCCAGTCCCTTATACGATTGCACCGCGGCGGCCAGGAGATATCGCCTCCTGTTATGCCGATCCTAAACGGGCTGCCGACATATTGGGTTGGCGAGCAGAACGTGGGCTTAGCGCAATGTGTATCGATGCCTGGCGCTGGCAGAGTGGCAATCCGACCGGGTTCAAGAGCTGATCCCACTTAGCAGTCACGTCATTCCCTGCCTTCAATTCCCCTCGACTTGTCGCGGGACTCGCGGCAGCAACAACACAGTTATGCAGACGATCATGGACGGGGCTGGAGCTTCCAGATCTTGGAGATGGGGGCTGCATCGGCGCTGGCACCGGAATGGGACAGGCCGTAGAGATCTTCGATCGTGCGTAAGACGTTGTGATGAGAGATCTTCTGGTCGTAGCGGCCGGCTTGTACCATGGGGCCGATGAAGAGAGTCACGATCCGATTGTTCTCGGTCTTGTTATCCTCGTCCCAGGTCACGATGAGCAGACTGTTGTGCTGTTTCGCCCATTGGACATAGGCCTTCAGGTTTTCCTGGAGCCAACGATCGCCGTTTTGGATCGCCTCGGGATTCTTTCCATGATGCATGTCGTTGACCTGGTTCGGGACAACGATACTCACGGTCGGGAGCGTGGCGTAATCGGTGGGGAAACTCGTCATCGGCAGATTGACCGTTGCGGGAAGTCCATTGGATGGGCTGTCTTGCCAATTGACCCAGGGATTATGTTTGCGCGCATAGAGTCCTATGCTGCAGATGAGCGAACCGGATTCTGGCAGGTCTTCGGAATAGCCGACGAATGTCAGCCCCGCTGACAACACCGCATGTCCAAGATTGGCCGTCGTGAAAGTCTGGGGACAGGAGTTGTCGGTGATGCCTTGCGTCGATCCAGAAAACAGCGAGAGATAGTTCGGCTGGCTCGGGTAGGTGGCGCCGAAGGACTGCGTGAACAGCGCGCCCTGTGCTGCCAGCTCGTTGATATACGGCGCATCGGACGAACCGATAATCTGGCTATAGGAGTGATTCTCTTCAATCACCAGCACAATGTGATCTGGCCGTGGGAGAGGAGAACCACTGCTAGTCAATGGTGAGGCCGCAGAGAGGGCGCATGCGCCCATCGCAAGCGGCAGAGCGATGGATCCGAGGACCAGCTTCCAATACATAGGAGATATGTATCATTCCCTCACGTTCATTCGCTACTAGGAAGATGCGTTCGTTCGTGAGCGTGCGGCCAGATGCCACATTATGATGACGACGTGATGGTCTATTCTGGGCAATCGATGAGATAACGTGGCATTGCGGGCGGGTCGGTGGCGATGTGTTGGGTGTGGCAGGGAGGAATATCTTCTTGCAGTCTCCTCAGGAGCCTGAGGACCTTCATGCTGGGAGGCACCTCGCAGACCCAGAGGTGGCCGCCGGACTCCAGTTCATCCATGTGTCGTTGCACGCGAAAATCTGGATGCTCCATGAAATAGGCGGACAAAAATCCACCGATCGCCTGGACCACCCAAGGGTGTGCCGTCACATACCGGTAACTGACTCGTAGTTCGACCACTTCTCCTACAGTCTGTTCATCCATCGTTTAAGTATAGCGGGTTGGAACGGTAAAACCCTAGCGTTTCTTCAGCTAGCAAAGCCTATACTTGACCCGCCTCGCACCTGCATGTAGGGTCCCGCGATGGGTTCATTCAGAACGACGGACTGTCTGCACGAATCAGACAAAACACCATGATTGGAACACGATGAAAATTGCCATTATTGGGGGTGGACCGGCTGGGCTTATGGCTGCGGAGGTGGCACGTGCGGCAGGGGCAGAG
>SWDR01000043.1 GCA_005116815.1 Nitrospira sp.
CTTCTCGTAATTCTTCGACCGTAAAGAGTCCCATTAATTCCTCATCCTGTGCGCCCTCAACCGTGGCCTGGACTTTCACGCGCAATCCTGCAATTGCTGAATCGCCTCGCGAGCCACCTCACGATCGTCAAAATGAAACTTCTTGGTACCGACGATTTGATAGTCTTCGTGCCCCTTACCGGCAATGAGCACCATATCGCCACGATGCGCCTCACGAATGGCTGCGCCGATCGCCTCGCGGCGGTCTGGCACCAAGCGATATTGCACGTGGCTACGGTGTGCGAGCGCCTCGCGCACGCCGACCTCGACTTCGCGGAGGATCGCCATCGGGTCTTCGGTTCGAGGGTTATCGGACGTCAGCACCACCACATCGCTGTATTCCACGGCGGCACGTCCCATCTTGGGCCGCTTCCCCCGGTCCCGATCACCACCACAGCCGAATACCGTAATGATCCGATCGGTCTTCAAGGCCTGCGCGGCCGTGAGTAACCGAACGAGTGCATCGTCCGTATGGGCATAGTCGACAACGACGGTAAAGTCTTGCCCGGAAGAGACTCGCTCGAATCGTCCAGGAACATTGGCGATATGCGACGTCGCCTCGCGGATCTGATCGATCGTGGCCCCGTCGTGCAACGCCACGCCGATCGCCGCCAGCAAGTTGTAGACGTTATGTTCTCCGACCAACCGACTTTCGACCGTGAACGTTCCGCTCGGAGTGGCCGCGGTGAAGGTCGTCCCGCCAAGCGAGAGACGCACGCCTTCCGCCTTGAGATCGGCCTGGTTCTGAATGGCATAACCCCAGACCGGCACAGGACAGGCCGCCTGGATCGATTTTCCACGAGGGTCGTCCAGATTGACGATGGCGCGCTTCCCGACTTTCTGCCCCCCGGCCAAACCCGTGAACAGCCGCAACTTCGCCTCATAGTACTCGTCCATCGTATGATGAAAATCGAGGTGATCCTGCGTCAGGTTCGTAAAGACCGCCACGTCGTACTCGCAGCCCGAGGTCCGGTCCAGCGCGAGAGCATGGGACGACACTTCCATGACTGCGGCATTGAGCCCAGCCTCGACCATCTTCGCCAACAACTGCTGTAGGTCGAGCGCGCCAGGCGTCGTGTGAGAAGCAGGGAATATCTCCTGCCCGATCTGATACCCCACCGTGCCGATCAACCCCACCCGTCGACCGATCCCTTCCAGAAGCGATTTGCAAATGTAGGTGGTCGTCGTCTTCCCGTTCGTACCGGTCACGCCAATCATCTTCAGACGGGCGGAG
>SWDR01000044.1 GCA_005116815.1 Nitrospira sp.
TCGACTCACCTATTCTTCGAAACCGTGCGCGCTACGGCGACCCAGGCAGTACTCTGCTTCGCCCAACCCGTTCTGCTCCCTGCCGCTTCCCATTGCACTCCTGATCCTTGGAGTTTCACCCACCCTCGCCGCGATGGCCATAGCAGCGGGGAAACACAACGCCCTCCCAGGACTGCCCAGATACCATTTCACGACATACATGCATCGCGTGAAGCGAGACTCCGTGAGTGTGACGTCGCTCGATATCCTTCTTCACGACGAACGTTCATGCGCTATTGATCGTCGAGGTGTCTCGACGGTAACCAAGCGGATTGTGCATCGCGATGTGCCGTCGATCGCTCAAAAGCCCCCTCACTTCCATCGCAGCAGCCTCTCTCTCCCTCGATTCATGATCCATGGTGAGTCACCTCGACCGTCATAAGACGATTTCAGACGACCAAGACATCTCCCTCGCTCAGTCCGACCGAAAGATTTCTGAAGAGAAAATTTTACTCCGCGATCAAACTCTGATATACCTCTCACACACTGTTCAACATTTTTACATCGAAGGGGGGTGGAGATCACATGGCGACGAAGAAAGCAGCAGCAAAGAAGCCCGTCAAGAAGGCGGCAAAGAAGAAGAAGTAGTTTTATGAGGGGGCGGCGGCCACGTCGCCTCCTCACTTCTTGCGCTCTCGATATTCCTCAGATCCAAACCGCCGCTCACCGGCAACTCTCTCAACGAAACATTCCCCAGCAGAAATTTCCGCTCCCTCGATTGCCCGAGCATCGCTACGTCACATCGCCATGACCTACCCGATATCGAATTGAGACGGACGAGCATGTCCTGGTTCAACCGGATGGGTTCACTCCACCCATGACGGAATCGTCACGATG
>SWDR01000045.1 GCA_005116815.1 Nitrospira sp.
GCGAAGATGAAGAATTCTTCATCGAAGGCAGTTCCGTTGAGACCGTTCGTGCCCTCGCAAATGGCAAAAGGGCTTTATCCATGGGCGTGACAGAATATCGCTTGACGGCAGCAGGAAACGACGGTATCCCCATAGTCATGTCATCTCCCTCCACCAGCCTCGCCTATGGATCGGTTCTGCTCGCTTCGGCCCTCTGGGGCGGGTCGATTGTGGCGCAGAAGATGGCCCTTGGATCGTTCTCTGCCGTCGAGGCCTCGGTCCTGCGCGATATCGGTGGCCTGGCCATCCTCCTGACCACCTGGTGGTGGCAGGAAGGGACCCTGGCCAAGCTGACCAAGGCCGATATGCGTTTATTGGGTTTGCTCGGGCTCGGGGTGTTGGGCAATCACCTCTTCATTCTCATGGGGCTCAACTATGTGAGCGGGGCCGTGGGTGGCGTGATCATCGGGTCGAGTCCGGTGGTGACATCGTTGCTTTCCGCTCTGTTGATTCAGGATGTTCCGCTGCGCGCCGTCTGGGCCGGCGGTCTCCTGTCCTTTGCAGGGGTGGGGTTGGTCTCAGTGGCGGGGTTTCAGGCCGCGGGCGATCAGCCGTTACTCGGTAGCCTGCTGGTCTTCCTCGGTGTGGTGAGCTGGGCCCTCTATAGTATCGGCAGCCGCCAACTCATGGAGCGCCACTCGGCCCTCACCGTCAATTGGACGACGCTCCTCGTTGCCACAGTTCTCCAAATCCCTCTCTTGTGGACGGATCGCAAGATGCTGGATGCAGGATTTGGGTCCGTAACCGAGGCGGATTGGATGGCACTGGGCTATCTGGTCCTGTTTGCAACCGCCATCGCACAGCAGGCCTGGTTGTTCGGCGTGAAGGGCATCGGGCCTTCCCGCGCGTCCGTCCTGGGCAATCTGACTCCTGTGGCCGCCATCGTGCTATCTGCATTGCTGTTGAAAGAATCGGTGGGTCCGAGTGAAATTCTCGGTATCGTGCTGATCCTGGCTGGGGTGTGGGTGGTCGATCGGCAGACAGCAGGGCAGGCTCCTTCGAAAGGCTCTCGTGAGTAGGGCCTTCCACCATCAGGAAATTCCTGATGGTGATAAAGAGGCTCTAGTCCTTCTTCTATCATGCACCTTCCGGTATCATGCCGCCCAAGTCCTCGGTTTAGTGTAATTGAAGCAGTAGGGTGTCTCTCCCAAAATAGCCTCACCCCACCATGGCAGGCATAGCCATTCTCTTCTGTATGCCGGTTCGTCAGGATCATTCTTTCCGGCACACCAGGGTATCGATTGTCCATGAAGGCACGAACAGCACAGATCGCTAGCGGCCTGACTTTGGCGGGAACATTTCTGCTTGATTACTTGGCCCCACTCGGGTGTCAGGAGTATCTCCTGTACACGGTATCGATCCTCCTTGCAGCTCGGCAGGGCAATCCCAAGTCTGTCCATGTCGTGGCGGGTCTTGCGACAGGGCTGGTAGTTGCCGGGTGGGCGCTGTCTCCAGGCGAAGTTCATCCAGCGCCGGCGATTCTCAACCGCACGCTCAGCGTTGCGCTCCTTTGGGTTGTGGCCGTGCTCGTGAATCGGGGCCGGGCGGTCACGATCGATCAAGGCGTCCAGCAATTGGCGGCTTTGGTCGATTCATCCGTTGATGCCATTATCAGTCAGGATTGCCACGGGGCCGTGACGAGTTGGAACCCCGCAGCGGAACGTATGTTCGGCTATCGCGCTGCTGAGAGGATCGGGCATTCGCTGCGCGCGCTCATTCCGTCCGATCGGGTGGTGAGAGACGCAGAACTGGGTCAACGAATAATGCGGGGCGGGGCGATTTCTCAGTATGAAACCGCCTGGCTGCACCGTGACGGGCACAGGATCGAGCTATCGCTCAGCCTGTCGCCGATTCGAAACCAAGTCGGGGAGGTGGACGGTCTCTCCACGATCGCGCACGACATCACTTCGTATAACGCGACCATGCGGGTGCTGCGCGAGCAGGAGGCCCGGTTGAACCTCGTCGTCTCGGCCACTCAGACCGGGGTGTGGGATTGGAACCTCAAGACGAACGAGATGTATTACTCGCCCTTGTGGAAACAGAGTCTAGGTTATGGGGCGGACGAGCTCAGCACTTCACCGGCAGAGTGGGAGACGCGCCTGCACCAGGACGATCGTGAACGAGTCTTCGCGCTCGTCGCGGCGTTTCATGAGGGGAAGATTCCGACCTATGAGCTGGAGCATCGTCTTCGCCATCGGGATGGCACCTATCGATGGATTCATACGGACGCCGTTCTCATCCGCGATGAGCAGGGCGTGCCTATCCGGATGACCGGTTCCCATGTCGATGTGACGGAACAGAAATGCAACCAGGAGGCTCTACGGCAGAGCGAAGAACGGTTCCGCCGCTATTTTGAACTCGGGTTGATCGGCATGGCGATGACGTCGCTCGACAAACTTTGGATCGAGTTCAACGATCAGTTGTGCAGGATCTTGGGGTATTCCCGGGAAGAGTTGACTCGGCTAACCTGGACGGATCTGACTCACCCGGACGATCTTGCGGCCGATCTGGCGCAGTTTCAGCTGGTCCTCGACGGGCAGAGCCAGGGTTATTCGATGGAGAAGCGCTTTCTCCATAAGTCGGGGACCGTAGTCTATGCGGTAATTTCGGCCAATGCGATACGGAAGCACGATGGCTCGATCGACCACTTTGTCGCGCTCATTCACGACATTACACCATGGAGGCAGGCGGAGATCTCGCTCAAGCAAAGCGAGGTGACGTTGCAGGCGTTCTTCGCGAGCGCGTCTCTGCTGATGGGTGTGGTGGAGGTGCTCGACGACGATATCCGGCACCTTTCAGACAATCAGGCTACCGCCAGATTATTCGGGACGACCCCGGAGGCAATGCGCGGACGAATGGCTTCAGCGCTCGGTGTGCCGGAGGACCTGCGTCAGATGTGGCTCACCCACTACCGGACCTGTATCCAGCATGGGGTACCGGTCCGGTTCGGATATGAGCATGTGGCGGGGCCCGATGGAAAGGGGAGACGGTTGTCGTTTCTTGCGACGGTGTCGTTCATTGGCGTTGGGCCGAATGGCTATCCCCGCTGTTCCTACGTCGTGGATGATGTGACGGAGTCTCGGCAGGCGGAAGTTCTGCTCAGGCAGGCTCATGATTTGCTTGAGCAGCGCGTGGCCGAACGGACGGCCGAACTTGCCAGTGCGACGGTGCGTGCCCGGACCCTGGCCCAGCGGTTGTTCGAGGTGCAGGAGGCGGAGCGGCGTGCAGTGGCGCAAGATCTCCACGACGAAATCGGGCAGCAGCTGACGGCGCTCAAGATGAATTTGCAGCAGGTGCAGCGCGATGGCGAAGGGGCAAGGCCACAGGCGGAGTTGGATGAGAGCATTGCGATCAGCGAACAGTTGTTGGCGCGCGTGCGGAACCTCGCGTTGGATCTGCGGCCCTCCCTCTTGGACGATCTCGGGCTGGTGCCGGCATTGCGTTGGTATGCCACCCGCCAAGCCGAGCGGGCGGGGTGGTCATTACAGCTGAATCTGGACGAAGAGCCTCTCCGACTGACCGCTCCCCGTAGTATTGCCTGTTTTCGTGTCGTGCAGGAGGCGCTGACGAACGCCGCCCGGCATGCCAAGGCCGGCTCGGTGATGCTCTCTCTGCTGGCGGACCAGGATCAGATTCGGATTACCGTACAGGACGACGGGCGCGGGTTCGATGTGGGAGCGACGCAGGCTCGACACCATCACGGGATGAGCATGGGGCTGTTGGGGATGGAGGAGCGCGTTCGTCTGGCGGGGGGGCTCTTCACGGTGCAGTCGGCGAGGGGGCATGGAACCAGCATCGAGTTCACTATTCCTATCGCTGAGCCGCAGCAGGAGGCGGCGACGTCATGAGCGAGATCCGGGTGGTGTTGGCCGAAGATCATCATCTGGTGCGGGCGGGGATTCACGCGCTCTTGGATAAGATGGCGGACGTCGTAGTTGTGGCCGAAGCCGGCGACGGTCAGGCGGTGTTGAAGGCGGTGGAAACCCATCAGCCGGGCTTGGTGCTCATGGATATCGCCATGCCGGTGATGAACGGTCTGGAAGCCGCCGCCTGCATTTCGAAGCAGTGGCCGGCGGTTCATATCATCATGCTGTCGATGCATGCGAATGAGGAATATCTGCGCCAGGCGTTGAAGGCCGGAGCGAAGGGGTATTTGCTCAAAGGTGCCGACCTGCCGGAACTGGAGCTGGCGGTTCGGATGGTGAGCAAAGGGGAGCCCTATCTCACGCCAACAGTCGCGCGTTACACAATTGAGGCCTATCAGCAGGGGCGCGGACGTCCTTCCGGCCCGCTGGAGCGATTGAGCCCGCGTCAGCGTGAAGTTCTCCGGTTCATGGCCGAAGGCCATTCCACGAAAGAAATCGCGTTTCGATTGGGTCTGAGCGCGAAAACGGTTGAGACGCACCGCGCGCAACTCATGGAACGTTTGGACATTCACGATGTGGCAGGCCTGGTGAAGTTTGCCATGCAATCCGGGCTTATTCCTCCGCTGGTGTGACGTCCACAGTGTGAGGGCCACGTTCCGCCACCCTGTCTGGCTTTTCCCTCTCCCTTCCCCCTCAGGAAATGCCTCAGTAGCCAATAGTCGGTGTTGCGGATAGCATTGACAGAGGTTCGATGATCGTCTCTTTTCGGAACCGCGAGGAGTCGGTGTGAGACGCGAACACGTTTGCTTTTGTCTGTGAGGGGGACGCCATGACTGTCGTTGGGCTATTGGTAGAAGGGCCTCAGGGGGAAGAGTACCTGGTGAGGGGTGGGGCCGAGGGAGGAGTGGGGACTGCGCGATTTCAACTGTTGCGCCGGGAGCCCCAGGGGTGGAACGCTGCGAGTCTGCCGGCTGACGTAGAGGGTCGTCTGCGGACTGCTGCGATGATTGCGCTTGATAAGATGGTGAGACAGTTCGGTATTGGAGGGTCTGGATACCAGAAGGGATGACTATCCGACGCTTGTTCGCCTGCATGTGTGGACGATCAGTAGACCGTATGAAATGCCCTGCAAGATTGGCTCTCCACAGTTCCCTGGGTTCTCCTCGCGGGGACCTGCTGCTCCATCAAAGAAACGTTAGCCTGCCTGCCTGAATGCCGTCCCGATGTGGTGTTGCTCGATGAGAATATGCCGGAGATCGGCGGATTGGAAGCCGTCGCTCCGATCACGCAATGGAACCCATCCGTTCTGGTCATCATCATGTCCTTCGACGAAGCCCGACTTGAGGTCGCGCGGAGGATGCCGTTGGTCGATGTGGCCCTCTATAAACAAGAGTTGAGGGCCAAATTTGCCGTGCTGGTCCAGCAGCTTATGCGCGGCGAGCCTTCCGTCTGAGCCTGTGCATTCGACGCGATTCTCCCCTCGCCCCCGCCTCCGTGGTTACAGTATGATACGGCTCATTTTTCAGCGGAGGAGCCCTGCATGCTGGAGCAACGTATCGAGGAAGTTAATAAAGCGAACCATGCCTTTTATGCCGCGTTCGGCAATCTCGATATTGCCGAAATGGATAAGGTCTGGGCGCATCAGGAATATGTCACCTGCATCCATCCCGGCTGGTCGTTGCGATCGGACTGGCCGGCGGTCCGCGACTCCTGGGTCTTGATCTTCAATAATACCTTCTCGATGACGTTCGAACTCACCGACGTGATGGTGCAGGTGGCAGGCGATATGGCCTGGGTCGTCTGCGTGGAGCACATCACCACCCATCAAGCTGACGAACCGCAGCAGGCGCAGGTCTTAGCCACGAATCTTTTCGAGCGGATCGGGGACGAGTGGTTGCTGATACATCATCATGGGAGTGCGGTCATGGGGTAGAGGGGGTGTCCCTCTTGCTCCCGCACCTCCCACATCGGAATGTGCGAGGTGAACGGGCGCAGTTGAGTGACAACCCCCTCCACCCCATTTTTATAGAGTAGGGGAAAGAGAATGGCGTCGTTCGACGG
>SWDR01000046.1 GCA_005116815.1 Nitrospira sp.
TCGAAGTTCGAGGTAGCCGATCTCGTTCAGCAACTCGGTCTCGGCCCCCTCGTGGTACGTGATTGGCGTCACCGGAAGAGTCGTTCCGCCTTTGCATGCACCTCATCCTCGTGAACCGCTTGAGCACGACCTGCGCGATACTCCTCCAAGCGTCTTTGCGCCTCCTCCGCCCACAAGCGATTCGCTTCCTCCTCGGTGAGCTCCTCCAGACTAGCTAGAAGCTTTTCCGCCAGGGCCGCACGATCACGAACCTCTAAGCTCAGGGCATTTCCGAGAACTTCAGCTAAGTTTGCCACCTTAACCTCCTGTCTGAACTCCTAACAGCGCATGGACCAGTCGCTGGCCTAACTAACAGGTCCCTCCGACCCGCCGAGACAGCCTAGCAAGGCAGCCTTCTTCATTGGCTGAAGTCCTTCAGCCGTTCACCGCACCGGCCCCTCATATGGCAGAAGTATAGCCATGCCCTTATGGATTGTCACGGAGAGCGAGGCGCGAGGGCTCGAAGTTCATGGTTTTCGGAACGTCGAACCCCGATCGTTGAACTTGGGATCGCGCCTTTCTCGCATATCTCGCCAGCTCCTTGCTTGAGGGGCTGGAGGACGGTTCAGCACCCTGTCTGCTTCTCGCCTTCCCCTTCGGTTGGCCCAGGTGAACGCGACCATTTCATCACGCTGACATAGAGAACCGGGATCACGACCAACGTCAGCAGAGTCGAGGCGCCGACTCCGAAGAGCAGCGACACCGCGAGCCCCTGGAAGATCGGATCGAGAATGATGACGAAGGCCCCGACCATCAGCGCCGCCGCGGTCAAGAGAATCGGACGGGTGCGGATGGCTCCGGCCCGGATTACCGCTTCCTGCAACGGCCAGCCCTCGCGTCGTTGCAGCTCGATGAAGTCCACCAATAAAATTGAATTGCGCACGATAATCCCTGCCAGGGCGATGAACCCGATCATCGACGTGGCGGTAAAATACGAGCCGGTGATCCAATGTCCCGGCACAATGCCGATCAGCGTCAAAGGAATAGGCGCCATGATGATGAGCGGCGTGAGAAACGACTGGAACTCGCCCACGATCAAGAGATAGATCAGCAACATGGCAATGGCAAACGCAATCCCCATGTCCCGGAAGGTCTCGTAGGTGATCTGCCATTCCCCGTCCCACTTCACGGCCAGGCGACTTTCGGACCAGGGCGCCTGCGCATAGTGCTGTTCGACCTCATAACCTTCCGGCGGGCGATAGGCCTTCAGCCGGTCACCGATCCCGAGCACCCCATACACGGGACTCTCCGCTTTTTCCGCACCGGGTCCTCCAACATCGCCGACAACATAGACCACCGGCTTCTGGTTCTTATGGTAAATGGCCTTCTCTTCGATTGTCTGTTCCAACCGCAAGAGTTCGGACAACTGCACCATTTCACCGGTCGGCCGCCGCACGGCAATTTCGCCGAAATGTTCTAATCCAGTCCGCTCCGCCTGCGGCAGCCGCATGACGATCTGGACCGGACTTTTCTCTTTGGGAATATGCACCAGGCCGATCTTGTCCCCGCCAAGCGCCATGCGCAATGTCCTGACGATATCGTCGGATGGAACCCCAGCCAGCGCCGCCTTCGCATGATCGACGGTAAAGACATATTTGATCTGATCGTGCTCCATGAAATCGTCCACATCCACCACCCCGGGGGTCGCCTCGAACATGGCTCGAAGTTCCTTGGCCACAGCCCGTTGCCGGTCGTAGTCCGGTCCATAGACTTCCGCCACCAGCACCGATTGCACGGGAGGCCCCGGCGGCACTTCCACCACTTTCACGTTCGCGCCAAACTGACGGCCGATCTCCTGCACGGCCGGCCGCACTATCCTGGCAATCTCGTGGCTCTGCGCCGACCGCTGATCCTTGGGCAACAGATTCATCTGAATATCCGCTTGATGGCTCCCCTCGCGGAGAAAGTAATGCCGGACCAGCCCGTTGAAATTGAACGGCGAGGCCGTCCCGACATAGGCCTGGTAATCGCGAACTTCTGGAATCGTGCGGACATACTGAGTCACGGCCTTCGTCACCCGGGCCGTTTCTTCCAACGTGGTCCCTTCCGGCATGTCGACGACAACCTGCAATTCGCTCTTGTTATCGAACGGCAGCATCTTGACCGTCACGCTTCTCGTATAGAACAGCGAGACCGATGCGACGAGCAGCAAACCGACCAGGGCCAGAAACCCATAGGCGAGCAATGGGTGCCGGAGCAGTGGCGTCAGTACTCGCTGATAAAACCGGTACGTCCACCCGTCTGTTGTATCGTCCTGCTCCACGCCCTTCATGACCACCCCTGCGCGATAGCAGGTCTGGCAAAACCAGGGAATGACGATGAAGGCGACCAGCAATGAAAAGAACATGGCGATCGACGCGTTCACCGGGATCGGCCTCATATAGGGGCCCATGAGGCCGGAGATAAAGGCCATGGGCAGGAGGGCCGCGATCACGGTGAAGGTGGCCAGGATCGTGGGATTCCCCACTTCGTCGACGGCATAGATGGAGGCCT
>SWDR01000047.1 GCA_005116815.1 Nitrospira sp.
ACCGTCGTCAACCCGAGTTATGAAGAAGTGTCCGCTGGACGGACGGGGCATGCGGAATCGGTCGAAGTGGTCTATGACCCGGCGAAGGTGAGCTATCAGAAGCTGTTGGATGCCTTCTGGCGCAACGTCGATCCCCTCGCAGCGAACGCGCAGTTCTGTGATCATGGCTCACAATATCGCGCGGCTATTTTCTATCGGACGGAGGAGGAAAAGCGTTTGTCGGAGACGTCCAAACAAGCCATTGAGCAATCGAAACGGTTCACAGAAGCGATCGTGACGCAAATCGTGCCTGCCGCTCCATTTTATTCCGCTGAGGAATACCATCAGGACTTCTACAAGAAAAACCCCGTTCGCTACAAATTCTATAAATACAATTGCGGTCGCGCCCAGCGGCTCGAGGAATTGTGGGGGAAACCATAACGTGAATCGAGGTGCAGAGCCTCACGTCCGGTTCATCGCATCACCCTGACTCGCCACGACGGGTTGCGCGACAAATCCTCCTCCGCCAGTGTATATTTCTGACCCCAGCAATCTATGCCTTTATCCTTACCCAGTGAGGTGCGGTTCGTGAAACGTCCGATTCGACGATCGACGAGAAAACCAGTGGTCGGTGTGATGGGGCCGGCCAAGGCCGGTACCAGAGCGTTAGCCGATGCGAAAAGTTTGGGTGAGCTGATCGCCCGTCAAGGATGGGTCGTGTTGACCGGAGGGCGCGCGAGCGGTGTGATGGACGCGGCGAGCGAGGGCGCCAAGTCGGTGCCAGGCAGTTTGACGATCGGAATACTTCCGGACGACAAGGCGTCGGTGTCGCGATATGTGGACGTGGCCATTGTCACGGATCTAGGCCAGGCGCGCAACAACGTGAACGTGATGTCCAGCGACATTATCGTGGCCTGCGGACTCGGTGGGACCGGTACCGTTTCGGAAGTGGCATTGGCGCTGAAGGCGAAGAAGATGGTGATTCTGTTAGGTGCGGATAAGGCTGGCGTGAGCCTGTTCAAGAGTCTCTCGCCTGATCTTGTTCATGCGGCTGCCTCGCCGGAAGAGGCGGTGAAGCTGATCGGCGAGCTCCTCTAGCTGGGCGCTGAAACAGGCCACCAGGCAGGAAACGCTGAACGATGAGTGATGAACGGTGAACGGTGAACGAAAAACAATGTTCATATCCGCGTTCATCGTTCAGAGCTCAGCGTTTAGTTGCTCGTTCGCTGCGGCCTTGCTGGACGAACTTTTTGAGCATCCTGAGGGAATGTTATCCCGTTGTACTACGCGTGCGGACCATCGAAGGCTCTCGGCTACCAACAGTCTTTTGTCACCCGCTAGTGATCCCGCGTAATCGTTTCTGATTCTCCCTTCAAAAACTTTCGAGAACTCATCGCTTGAGAAGAACTGTGCCAGCTCGGGGCTGAGCTAACAGTTCTCAAACGTCCATTCTGTGCACTTCACGGCATCGATCGTATAGCGGCATATCTATTGTTTCCCCTGTGCGATCCATAGGTTAGTGACGGGCAGTTGGGGCACGGATCTTGAGACCTTGCAGACCCTGATGAAGGTGATGTCGTGCACAGGAATGTCATCCCATACTATGGCGAACAATCGGACCGGGAGCAGACAGCGTTGTTCACACCTGCTACGTGCCTTCTGCGCGCTGACGCTGTTATGTCTGCTGATCGTTGCGCTTCCCGCTACGACGCGACCGGATTATGACAGTGCCCACCAGCGATACTCAAAGCAGGAAATCGGCCGGGCCATTGCATGGTACGCCAAGAAATATCGTCTCGATCCGGCTCTGCTGCGTGCGGTGATCAAGACCGAATCCGATTTTAATCAGGAGGCCGTGTCTCGCAAAGGCGCGGTCGGCTTGATGCAGCTGACTCCGGATGCCGCGACGACCCTGCGAGTGAGCGATCGCTACGATTCGTTGCAGAACATCCGTGGAGGCGCCAAACAATTGCGGCATCTGCTGAATCTCTACCAGGGCGATCTTCCACTGGCCTTGGCTGCCTATAACGCCGGGGTCCATCGCGTGAAAGAACGGAAAGTGCCCCGTATTCGGGAAACCCGCACCTACGTGAAGAAGGTGTTGCGGTACTACGAGCGGTTCCGGTCTCACCCGTCGCCTTCTCCCAAGAATGAAAAGAAGTAAGGGCGGACCAGATAGGCCACTCGTGACATCGAACAGTACCTCACGAGTTGTTCTGTGTGACCGGCGATTCAGGATTCACGAAAATTGTGCTCAATGAAGAGGTCGTCACGAAGCGTGATGGTGCGAGGGGGAGGCATCTTGATCGCGGCGTGGAGAGAAGGGGATCCTACTGCGGATGGATGACCTGGGCTAGCGGCCTGTCAGAGCTTGGCTTTCATAATCAAGGCACGGATACGCTCTCGTTGGGCCGATCGGATTTCCGAAAATTCAAGACCGAAGGTCGCACCCTTTACCCACCGGACCAGGGCTTCATCGATGCGTACAGGCCATTCCTGATCTTGCAGGAACAGGGACAGGCGGAGCGTCATGCCAACCTGTACTTCGGTCAGTGAGGTCGCCTGACAGCCCCCTGTGGAGAGGTCGAGGATCGTCGCTTCTCCTTCAAAGTCATCTTCTCCAAAAAAGAATAGACGGCAACTCAGATTAAGACGGCGGCCTCGGCGCTCCGCCATTTCGGCTTCGTGGTCGGAGATGACAGCTCGGGCTGCTCTAGGGTCCTGCGTGGCCACGGAACACGTCCTTTCTCTCACGTAACGGGAACATGGTTGCTTCGACTATGAAATAACTGTATCGGATTGATTGTCACCCTGCCTTCCTCAAGGGGAGTAACCCGGAAGGGGGGCGCACTGTGAACGTAGTATATCCAATTAATGTCACGACTACCCGATAGATTCGACTTTCCGTCGTACTCCCATCGGCTATGTATATGCTGCGAAGAAAATGCGCTTGACCTGCCTGGAACCGCTCTGCGACAAATGAGATTCTTTGAAAGAGGAGCAAGGCCATGATAAGACGGCAAATCAACCAACGAATGGCCATATTAGCCCATTCAGAAATTCGAGCGATGACCCAAGCCTGCGTGCAGGCGAACGGTTTGAATATGGCACAGGGGGTCTGCGACACGCCGGCTCCAGCGGTGGTGATTCGAGCTGCTGCGCAGGCTATGGAACGAGGAAAGAATGTGTACTCGCGATTCGACGGATTGCCAGAATTGCGGCAGGCGATCGCCAAGAAGTTGGCGCAGTACAACGGCATCGTAGCCGATCCGGAAACGGACATTACCGTCAGCGCGGGAGCCACAGGGGCCTTTCATAGTGCCTGTCTGGCGCTGCTGACTCCCGGCGACGAAGTCATCCTGTTCGAGCCCTATTACCAATATCACATCAGTGCGTTGCTGGCGGTTGAGGCGGTCCCGGTGATGGTGAAGATGCAGGCGCCCGACTGGACGTTTTCCGTGGCTGAGGTCGAGCGTGCGATCACGCCCCGCACCAAAGCGATTATCGTGAACTCGCCGGGCAATCCTTCAGGGAAAGTATTCAGCCGGCAAGAAATGGAAAGCATTGCCGCGATTGCTCAACAGCACGATCTGTTCGTGTTCACCGACGAAATCTACGAGTACTTTTTGTACGATGGCCGTACCCATGTGAGCCTCGCCACATTGCCGGGCATGGCCGACCGGACGATTACCATTGGCGGATATTCCAAAACGTTCAGCATCACCGGTTGGCGCATCGGGTATAGCGTCGCGGCAGCCCGATGGGCTCAGGCCATCGGAGCTATGAACGATTTGTTATATGTCTGCGCCCCGACACCGTTGCAGGCGGGAGTCGCGGTCGGCATCCAGGAACTTCCGGACTCGTTCTATCTCGACCAGGCACGCGACTATCAACGAAAACGAGATCGTTTCTGTCAGGCCTTGGCCAAGGCTGGCCTGACGCCCTCGATTCCGCAGGGCGCCTACTATGTGTTGGCCGATGCGTCTCGCCTGCCAGGTATCACCGGCAAGGACCGGGCGATGCATCTCTTGGACAGGATCGGTTTGGCTGGTGTGCCTGGAGAAGCTTTCTTTTCCGGGGATGAGGGAAAGCGGTTTCTTCGGTTCAGCTATGCCAAGACCGATGCGGACATTGACGAGGCCTGCAGCAGGATCGCAAAGCTTGGCTAAGAACTGGTTTCCGGATTTGTAACCTGGAACTATTTCGCTCGATCGCTTGTCCGTCTCTTTGCCACATGGTAAGTAGGAATACGCGATTCGAGGAAAGCGACAACATGGATTCACGATACATCATTGCCCCGCTCTTTCTTGCCAGTACGGTATTCATCACAGGCTGCGATACACCGGCTTTGCATCGGGCTATGACCTTGGATGCCTTGCCGTCATCGATGGCCTCTCAGTCCGAAGACCGCCATGTTCTCGCCGGTGAATGGGAATATGTCGAC
>SWDR01000048.1 GCA_005116815.1 Nitrospira sp.
CCGGTGGAGGCGTCCATTTCTTTTCCAGCACGACGATTTCGACCCGCCGATTCTTCGCTCGATTTTCCGCTGTGGTATTGGCGACGAGCGGTCTGGAATCGGCATACCCGACGGCCGATAGGTTCTGCATCGGCACCCCGTACAGTTCTCCTAACGCCCGGACGACCATCACCGCGCGCATCGAGGAGAGCTCCCAATTCGAGGGAAACTGCGACGACCGGATCGGCACATTGTCCGTATGGCCTTGCACCCTGACCTGACGATCGAGTTCGACCAGCACCTCGGCAAGCGTCTGGAGAAATGGCAGGGCCTCAGGACGGAGCACCGCCGCACCGCTCTCGAACAGGACCAACTCCGGGAGGGAGAGGACGATGATGCTCTCTCCCGGCTCGGTCACCAGAATGGGCTCGATTTTCGAAGAAACCTGGAGCGCCTTCAGGGCCTGGCGCAGGCGCCGGACGGCCACATCCTTCGCCGGGATCAGATTGGGCACGATGGTCGACTGCTTATTGACGCCGACTTGAAACGGCGTGGCAGCGGCCGGTGGACTGACGATGGGATTTAACGCCGCCTTAATGGATTCGCTGACCGTTCGAAACTTGCCCTCGTTCACCGAGGAGATCGAGTACATGACGACGAAAAATGCAAAGAGCAGCGTGATGAAGTCGGCATAGGACACCAGCCACCGCTCGTGATTTTCGTGTTCTTCGTGTTTCTTTTTGCCCATGTTCGTAGAAGGGGTAGCGGGGCAGTCGGGGTATCGGGATATATCCATACCCCCTTACCCATTTTTCCCTCTACCCCGTTACCCCCTTACCCCGTCCGCCCCCTACTTCTTGGCTTCTTTCGTCCGTTCCGATTCCGGGAGGAAGCCCTCGAGTTTTTCCTGCAAGAGCCGTGGGTTCTCGCCTTGCGCCAACCCGACGAGTCCCATGATGATCATCATGCGCGAGCCCGCTTCTTCCTTAATCTTGAATTTCATCTTGCTGGCCAGAGGAAGAAAAAACAGATTGGCCGCGGCGACACCGTAGACCGTCGCGACGAACGCGACCGCAATACCGCCTCCGAGTTTGGAGGGGTCGGCCAGGTTTTCCATGACGTGGATCAACCCGAGCACCGCGCCGATGATGCCGACGGTTGGCGCATAACCGCCGGCTGCCTCCCAGACCTTCGCGGCGTTGATGCCCTCTTCTTCATGATGTTCGACGTCGATCTCCAGGATCTCATGCACCACCTTGGGATCGGTCCCATCCACGATCAACTGCACGCCTTTACGGAAAAACGGATCGTGGATGTCTTTCAGCTTGCCTTCAAGCGCCAAGAGCCCTTGTTTGCGAGACACGTTCGCCAGATCGAGAATCGTCTTGATGGTGCCTTTGTTATCGTGCTTGGGATTCAGGATGCCGAGACTGAGCATCGTGACCCCCTTCAGCACGACGGACAGGGGATTCTGCACACAGACCGCCCCGATGGTACCCCCCATCACGATGATGAAGGCGGTGAGCTGCATGATGGAACTGAGGTGGCCCCCTTCGAGGGCCTGGCCCCCGACGATGGAACCGAGTGCAATGACGATCCCGAGTATGGTCGCAATATCCACGTCGCGCGGTTCCTTCTACGTCAATGAGCCGATTCAGCACGTACCTGTCCGGCCCTTTACCCATGCTTTCGTACTATAGCCAGCCGAGTGTTGGCCCTGGTACCGTGCACAACCACCGGGATTGGGAGGTCGATGTGAGCGAAGTGGACTGTCTGATACTCGATGCCAAACAAGCCATCCTTCATGAGCAACATCGGCGCTTCCAGGAGCTCCAGCGCGAGGGAAAGTGGGTCGAAGCCATGCAACAGTTTCAGACGACCATGAGTTGCGCGTCCGACCTCCTGAACGAATCGCTCGGGCTGTTGGAACGCGTCATCGAAACACAACGGCTGAAATCTCAGCCCCCTCCGTCTAGTGCCCCGCCCCCTGCCCCGTAGCCGCATCCACTGCGGCCTGCTCATTGGGAATCAGCAGGCGATTCAGATCCAAGACGATCAGCAGACGGTCGGCGATCCGTCCGATGCCCTGCGTGAATTCGGCGCCGGACGAGCTGCCGAACGCCGGCGGCGGCTCAATCGTGGATTTTGGAATGCGCAGCACCTCCACCACTTCATCCACGATCAATCCCACCATCCGCTGCCGCACTAAGACCACCATGATGCGTGAATTATCCGACTTCTCGACCGACGGGAGTCCGAACCGCCGCCGGAGATCCAGGACAGGAATGATCCGGCCGCGCAGATTGATCACACCTTCGACATACGAAGGCGCCTTCGGCACCCGCGTGATTTCGACCATGCGATTGATCTCCTGAACGCTCAACACATCCAACGCGAACTCCTCGCGGCCGATCATGCAGGTCACCAGTTGACGGAGGTCGTCGCCCGCCACGACTTCCCTGGTCAACACGCCCGAGCCCTGGCTCTGTTGTGCCTCGACTTTTTCTTCGACAATCATCGGCATCTCCTCTCTATCGCGTGATGCTAGACCTTGAACGATCCCACAATCCCTTGCAGTTCGACCGCCAACTGGCTGAGGTCATGGCTGGCCTTCGCCGATTCATTGGCGCCCGACGCGGACTCCTTCGTCACCTTCGCGACATTCTCAATGTCGTTGGCGATTTGCTGCGTGGCCACCGACTGCTCTTCCGACGCCACCGCGATCTGCCGAATCATATCGGCGCTTTCCGACACCATTTGCACGATCCGCGTCAGCGCTTCACCGGTCTTGTTGACCAGTTCGACGCCGCCGCTGACTTTCTGCGTCCCCTGCTGCATCGAATCGACCGCGCCGCGCGTATCGTGTTGAATCTGCCGGATCATATCCCCGATTTCCTTGGTGGCTTTGGTCGTCCGTTCCGCCAGCTTGCGGACTTCGTCGGCGACGACGGCGAATCCACGCCCCTGTTCGCCCGCTCGCGCCGCTTCGATCGCCGCGTTCAAGGCCAGCAAATTGGTCTGGTCGGCGATATCTTCGATGACGCGGACGATTTCCCCGATTTGATCGGACGACTTGCCCAGCTCGGCAATGATCGTCGCCGAGTTGGAGACGGCTTCCGACAGGTGTTGCATGCCGGAGATGGTGTCGGCCACCACCGACCCGCCGTCCTTGGCGGTCTGGACGGTCTCTTGCGCCAGCGTCGCCGCTTTGCCGGAATTCTGGGCCACCTGGCTGACCGTCGCGTTCATTTCCTCCACCGCCGCGGCAGTCTGCGACGCGCGGGAGGTCAGGGTATCGGTCCCCCGGGAAATTTCCTCCGCGGTCGCCGACAGTTCGACCGACGCGGAGGCGACCTTGTCGGTCACATGCGCCACCTTGCCGATCATCTTCTGCAATTTGTCGATGAACTGGTTGAAGTAGCCTGCGAACTGGGCGATTTCATCGTTGCCTTCAGTCGGCACACGCTTCGTCAAATCGCCTTCGCCCTGGGCAATGTCCTTCGTAATGTTCGCCATGTGAGCCAGCGGTTTGAGGACCATGCTGCGGAGCAGCCAATAGGTTGCAAGGACAAGGGTCATGATGATCCCCAGCAGCAAACCGGCGGTGTTCCATAACGACTTATCCGACGCGGCTTTGCCTTTGGTCATGTTCATCCCGATGCTCAGCACGCCCAGGACGTCGCCGACCTGTTTGTCCGTGTGGCAGCCGATACAGGCTGACGATGTAGCCTTGTCCACCGATGCCCGGCGGAACGTAAGCACCCCGTTGACATCTTCAATGCGGGAAAATCCATCGGCCCCGCCTGTGATGGCTCGCACCGCCTCTGTTTCAAACGCGTCCTTCGGCGAATTGGCAGGGTTGATCGGAGTTTGGCTGATCATCCTGGCCGTAAAGAGCCCGCTCTTATTGGCTTCTTCTCCCATTTCTCTGGTGGCGGTTGCCGGAAAGGGAATCGCCTCGGGATTGTTCGCATGGTCCTTGGCCACGACGATGTCGCCTGCCACCTTGCTTTTCTTCAATTTCCCGACATAATTCTGCGCGATGTAGCTCCTGGTAATCTGAATCTGGGTTTCGAGGAGTTTCCCTCGCTGTTCCAATAAGAAGTTCAGCTTGTCCTGCTCTTGCTCGTAAATGATGACCAGCCCGATGAGTGATATGACCGAGGCGAGTCCCCCGATCGATATCGCAAACTTCGGCCCGATATTCATGCCCTTCAAGAACGTATTCATAGTGCCTCCTACCTTCTCCGTTGTGAGTGAACCGATCCAATACTCATTGACGCCCTACACCATATTCAGAATCTCTCCCACGACCCCCGAGAGCGGAATGACCTTATCCGCGCAACCTGCCTCCACCACCGCTTTCGGCATGCCGTAGACGATGCAGGTTTTTTCGTCCTGCGCGATGGTCCTGCCCTTGGCTGCCTTGATGGCCTTCATGCCTTCCAGTCCATCGTGCCCCATGCCGGTCAGGATGACGCCGATGCCCCGTTCTTCGTAGACCGTGGCGACCGACTGCATCATGATGTCGGCGGAGGGGGCATGCAGATGATGTTCAAGATTCGGAGTCAGCGCGATGACCGTGCAGGTGATGGACTTACGCTTGACCCGGCATTGGACTCCTCCAGGCGCGATCAAGATCCGGCCAGGCTTGACTTCATCGCCCTCGGCGGCCTCTTTCACTTCCAAGCTACAGAGGGCATTCATGCGATCGGCAAAGGGTTTGGTGAAGGTCTTGGGCATATGCTGCACGATGACGATCCCCGCAGGGAAATCGGAGGGAAATGCCGGAAGCACTTCGATCAACGCTTGAGGCCCCCCGGTCGAACAGCCGATGGCTACCACCCGACTGCCACGCGTGACACTGACCGAATGGGAGGTGAGCCCCATCGGACGAGGCGCGACGGCGGAACGAGGGGCCCCGTTCAGATTGCGTGCTCGTACTTTGCCGACCGCTTGGCTGGCGGCAATAATTTTGGCGATTAATTCATCCTGAATCTCGTGGATCTTCATGGCCACGCCATCGAGTTGCTTGGGAATGTAGTCGATGGCTCCCAACTCCAGCGCCTTCAAGGTGTCGCCGGCGCCTTCTGTCGTCAGCGAGCTGACCATCAGCACAGGGACCGGATGTTCGGCCATAATGCGTTTGAGGGCCTCGATGCCGTTCATCCCCGGCATTTCGACATCCATGGTCACGACATCCGGGTTCAATTGATGCACGAGCTGCACGGCTTCTTCCCCGTTCCTCGCTAATCCGGCGATGGCAATGCGGGGATCCTTCGCCAACATCGACGAGAGGCTCTTCCGCATAAATGTCGAATCGTCGACGATGAGGACTTGAATTGCTTTGACCATACCCGTCGATTCCTTCTGCCCGACTGTCCAGATGCCGCTGAACCGGAGAGACCAGCCGCCCGATTACATGATGTGGCGCATTAATTTTTCTGCAAACATTTTCGGGTCGAACTTCGTGACATAATCCGTGGCGCCGACTTGCCGTCCTTTGTCCTGATTGCAGGTTCCCGTCAACGAGGAATGCAGCACCACGGGAAGATGCGCCAATCTCGGGTCCGCTCGAATCTGCTTCGTCAGGGTGAACCCGTCCATGTCCGGCATTTCGATATCGCTCAGGACCAGATGAACCCCCTGCACCTGCGTCATCCCTTCTTTGGACGCCGCGTCAGCCAGCTGCTGCAGATAGTCCCAGGCCTCTTTTCCGGTAGTCGTTTGGATATAGGGTACGCCGAGCCTTTCTAAGGCCTTCCGGATCTGCGTCCTGGCGACACTGGAATCGTCTGCAAACAGCACACATTTCGATTGAAGTGCCGGCACCGCATGCATCCCCGCATAGACTTCCTCGTCGGGACGAGGACAGATATCGCTGAGTGTTTTCTCGACATCGAGGATGAGCACCATCCGCCCGTTGTCCAGCATCGTGACGGCGGTCACCGCACCTTTATTATTTTCACGGACCAGCGCCGGCGGGGTCTTGATCTGCGACCAGGAGGTGCGAATGATGCGATCGACGGCTGCGACATGAAAGGCCTGCAAGCTGCCGTTGTATTCAGTGATGATCAGTATGCCGTTCTCTTTCGAGTCTGGTTTGGTGAGGTCGACCTCATGTTCGCCGAGCCCGAGGCTGCGCTTGAGCGCGATGACCGGCACCATCGTCCCCCGGATATTGGCCATCCCGACGACGCGGCTGTCCGCTTCAGGGACACGCGTCAGCTCCGGCAGCTTCATCACTTCGCGGACTTTGAAGACGTTGATCCCGAACAGTTCGTTCGTGCCCAGGTGGAACAGCAACAGTTCCATCTGATTGGCGCCGGCGAGCCTGGTTCGCGCATCGATTTCGTTCATCAATGTAGCCATCGTCGACTCCTTCTCCTCAGTAACCCACGTCGAGACTAGGCCGCGACGGCGTGGTGCCATGCATGAGCATTTTCGACCAACTCGGAAATATCCAGAATGAGGACGACTTTTCCATCGCCGGTGATCGTGGCGCCCGAGATGCCCTTGATGCTGTCCAGGTATTCCCAAATCGATTTGATCACGACTTCTTCCTGCGACCGGAGTTCATCGACGACGACGCCGATCCGCCGGTCTCCCAAGGCCGTCACGACGACATTGAAGCGGTCACGGTCGGGATCGACGGGAATATCGAATTCTTGCGCGAGACGAAGCAACGGCAACACTCGATCGCGCAGGTGCAGCACTTCTCGTCCATTGATGGTCTTGATGTCCGATTTGGTAATCCTGACGGCCTCGATCACGGAACTGAGTGGAATGGCAAAGGTGGCATGCTCCACTTCGACCATCAGCGCTTGAATGATCGCAATGGTCAGCGGAAGCTTGATGGTGATGAGACTGCCCTTGCCCTGCTCTGACTCGATTTCCACGGTGCCGTTCATCTTGCGGATGTTGGTCCGAACGACGTCCATTCCCACCCCGCGACCGGAGACATCGGTCACATTTTCAGCCGTGCTGAACCCCGGCAGGAAAATCAGGTTCACAACTTCGCGTGGCTCCATGGCAGACAATTCGGCCTCGCTGACCAATCCCTTGGACAGGGCCTTGGCCTTCACTTTATCGATGGGAATCCCCTTGCCGTCGTCTTGAATACGAATGACGATGCTGTTGCCTTCCTGGCTGGCAGCAATCCGCAAGAGGCCTTCGACCGGCTTGTTTTTCTCATGCCGTTCCGTCGGCATTTCGATGCCATGGTCGATGGCATTTCTCACCAAGTGGACCAGGGGATCGCCGATTTCGTCGGCGACGGATTTATCGAGTTCTGTCTCTTCTCCGTGCGTTTCCAGTCGGACTTGCTTCCCGAGTTTCTGCGAGAGATCGCGTACCAGGCGCGGCAATTTGGCGAGCACTTTCTTGATCGGGAGCATCCTGGTTTTCATGACGGCCAGTTGAAGGTCCGTCGTCACCAGGTTCAATTGTGTGAGGGTTTCACCCAAGGCGCGCACTTGCGGATCGGACTCATGGGTTTCGTCGAGCACTCCGCCGATCTTGATCAGGCGATTGCGTCCTAAGACGAGTTCACCGACGAGATTCATCACCGAATCCAGCCGTCGCGTCTCGACTCTGATCGTTTGGTCTTCGTCAGCCGACTTCCCTGGCTTGTCCTGTTTATGCAGCGCCTGGTCGAGTGCGCGCTCGGAGATGACTTTGGCCTGGATGAGCAGCTCTCCAAGGGGTTGCTTCGGCTCGGACTGCTTCTGCTGCTCCGTCAAAGCATCGAAGACCTGTTCCTTCGATGCCAGGCCATCATGCACGAGGATCTCACCGATCGTCGGATGCGCTGAGGCTGGTGCCGCCTGATCGGGTGTTGGGGTCGCGGCAGGCGATGGGGCGGGAGCGGCCATTGCTGGCTTCGCTGCTGGCGTTGTCCCTTCAAATTTTCCGGCTAAGACATCGTCGAGT
>SWDR01000049.1 GCA_005116815.1 Nitrospira sp.
CTGATGATCCTGACCTTACCCTTGCCCTTGGTGTCGGTGATGTTGATCTGCGAGAGATCCGTCTGTGTCAGTTTGACCTCTCGGAGAGGATCGCCGACTTTAATGCCGGTCCCCGAGAGGACCAGGGGGCTTCCCTTGAAGAGGACCGTATGGCCTTCACCCGCCATGGTGCTGCCATCTGCGACGGTGAGGTTCTTGTAGAGAAAGCTGGTCCCGCTTCCGGCACTCCCGCATCCGGTAAGCCCGATCGTCAGGGAGATTGTGGCGCCGATGATTGTTCGAAATGCTGACCTCATCATGTGCTCCTTGGTAAGACAACCGGACGCATTGTCGCGCGGTCCTGTGGCTAAGGTTGGATAAAGTCCAGAAGCGCCTTGTTCACGATATCAGGCTGTTCCCACTGAGGGATGTGGCCTGCCTTAGGAATTGTCACGAACGTCGAGCCAGCAATCGCTCGATGGAGTTGGTCGCCGGCCGGGAGGGGAAATACGCGGTCTTCCTCGCCCCATACAATCAGCGTACGGTGGGTGATGGTCCCGATGCGTGGCGCGAAGTGCTCTTCCCATAGCGGAAGGTTGGTGCCGATGGTGAGGAGGGCCCGGAAGAGTCCTGGCTGCTGGCGGTTATGGTTGGAGCGGTCCAGAACGGCTTGAGTCAACAGGGCAGGATCGTAGACGAATTCACGCAGCGTGGATTCGAGCATCAGGCCTCCAAAGAGCCAATTGCCGAACGAGACCAGCCAGGATGGGGTGCTGGTCGTCAAGGCGCGACGAAGCGAGGGGCTGGCCAGGTGTTCCATGACATGAGCCGGGAGTCCATCGATCAGGATGAGCTGTGTGACGCGCGCCGGATGGTCGAGGGCCAGTCCGATGGCGAGTCCGGCTCCCATGGAGTTCCCCACCACGGTGGCCTGAGGAATATGGAGCGCATCCATGAAGCCTACGAGAAATGCCAGCAGTTGATCCGGACGGTATTCGATATCGGGTTTGTCCGACAGCCCGGCGCCGACCAGGTCGGGCGTAATCACGCGGAAATGGGCGGAGAGCGCCGCTTGTTGATGTTCCCACTGCCACATCGAGCCTCCGAATCCATGGAGGAGCAGGACGGGCGGCCCCTGTCCCACGTCGAGGTACGCCATGCGTTGACCCTGGACCGTGACGCTGTTGACCGGGAGTCGCCCGAGGGCGTCGAACCACTGAGGTAAGGAAGAGGGTGACGTGCAAGCAGTCAGCATGAGCGACAGGCCTATGAGCGAAGTGCGCACCCAGGTACGAGCGCTGCGAGGTGGTGGCGCCGGGCTGTCGTGAAGGGCGCTATTCCAGTTGGATGACTGTTTCATCCGTCTTCACGTTGTCGCCTTCTACGACCAGAATGGCGGTGACTGTCCCGTCGATCGGCGCAGGGACCTGACTCTCCATTTTCATGGCTTCGATGATCAGCAGGGGATCGCCGGCCTTCACCGCGGCATTCGTCGCCACCAGTATTTTGACGACGCGGCCCGGCATCGGTGGGGCGACGTCTCCCGGC
>SWDR01000005.1:0-20216 GCA_005116815.1 Nitrospira sp.
GCAAGGCGAAGCAGGATCTCCTCGCCTGTGCCGGTGCGCCGCGGAGAGAAAGCACATCAGAGGGTGTAGCTGTGCTGGTGTACCAGGAAGAAGCGGAGCTGGTCGAACTCTCGGTTCCTGGCGCGAAGTCGAGCGGTCCACGGGATAGACCCCATCGTTGTCGAGCGACTATTACGCTTCAGGACGATCGAGTGACCGAGGTGCAATATGAGTCGGTGCCGAAATGGTTGGGGGCCGAGAACCATTGCGACGAGATCTTCGCGCATTGTTCTCAATAGGGGAGCCCGAATGATTGTTTCTCTTGCCTGGTCCTGTGGCATCCCGCAACAATCACGAGACCGGCTCTGTGGCCTTTCGCTCCAGCAGGATAGCAATGTTCTGTCTAATCATCTGATTTGACAGGTAAAATGGCAGGCAGGTTGTTCTCGTGAATGGCACAGTCTTGGCAAATACGAGGAGCATGATGTGGTTACTGTCGATAGTTTTCGGGTTGGCTATGCTCGTGAGCTGTGCCGGCGAGACGGCTCGGTGGCAAGCCCTATGTCGGTAATCGCCTCAACTGCACCAACTGTCATCTCGACGGCGGGCTCAATCCGAACTCTGTCTCATTCGTCGGTCTTGCGTCGGTCTATCCCGAGTATCGCACTCGCAATGCGAAGGTCAACACGTTGGCTGACCGCATCAATGAGTGTTTTGAGCGGAGCCTCAATGGGCGAGCCCTTCCGCCGGACAGTTCCAAGCTGCAGGCTATCGTGGCCTATATCACCTGGCTTTCTGAGGGAGTTCCGCAAGGCGTGACTATCCCCTGGCGGGGTCTCGAGCACATTGTCTCACGGCGGGCACTTGATCCAGCCAACGGGAAGAAGATCTTTGCGAACAAATGTGTCTTCTGCCACGGCTCCGACGGGCAGGGGACCATGTCGGGGCCGCCAGTCTGGGGACCGCAGTCTTACAACATTGCCGCAGGCATGGCGCGGGTAAGCGTCGCTGCCGCCTTCATCAAATCGAACATGCCGCGTACCCGTGGGTGGACCTTGTCGGACGACGATGCGTACGACGTCGCCTCGTTTATCAACGCCCAGCCGCGACCTGATTTTCCCGATAAAGTGCATGATTGGCCGAAGGGCGATAAGCCTGCCGATTCGCCATACTAGCGAGTGAGATGTGAATCGTCGTTCGCGAACGACGAGAGACGAGATACGAACGACGCAGGAGAGGGCGACATGAAACTCACAGCCTCATATCATGGTGGGACACGCTATGACATCACGAGCGGCACACATCGCATCGTCACGGATCAACCGGTAGACGACGGAGGGCAGGATGCCGGGATGAGTCCCGTCGAACTGTTTGTCGGATCGGTGGCCAGTTGCGTCGGGTATTTTGTCGGACAATTCTGCGCGCGCCACGATATTCCTCGGGACGGACTGAGGGTCGATGCCGAGTGGACGATGGCCGAAGGCCCGCATCGAGTCGGCGCCATCGCCCTGGCGATCCATCTTCCTCATCGCCTGCCGCCGGAGCTCAAAGAACGTTTGTTGAAAGTCGCGCATGGCTGCACCGTCCATCAGTCGCTGACGGTTGCGCCGAACGTGGCGATTACGCTGAATCCCCACAGCCATGCCGGGAGCCAGCCATCAGGAGGAGCGATCATCTCATGATCCTCTCGCGTCGTGGATTACTCGAACGGCTGCTGCAAGGGCTCGGAGTTGCGGCAATCGTCAATCGGCCTGTTCCTGTCGTGCAGGCGGCCGGGGAAGAGTTGGCCCGGAACGAATCCGGGCCGTTGACGGTCCGGGTGACCAGGCCCTTCGATGCCGAAACGCCGGTGCACGAATTCAAACCGTTCCTGACACCCAACCATCGCTTCTTCGTGCGGAGTCATTTCGGCCCACCACCGCCTGACGCCATCTCCGAGGCCAATTGGACTGTTCGCGTCGGTGGCCTGGTTGAACGAACAAAGACGTTCACGCTGAAAGAACTGCGTCTAATGGAAGCCGTGACCATCACCGCGGTCGTCCAATGCAGCGGCAACGGTCGGGCATTTCACCGGCCAAAAGTTCCTGGCGTGCAATGGGAGCGGGGCGCCGTTGGGAATGCAGAATGGACCGGGGTGCGGCTGCGGGATCTCTTGGCGAAGGCCGGGGTTCAAGCCGGCGCGCGGCATGTGCAGTTGCAAGGAGCGGATCGGCCTGTCGTGGTCTCCGTGCCGCTGTTCACCAGAAGTATTCCGCTGGAGAAAGCGCTCCATCAGGATACGATTCTCGCCTATGAAATGAACGGGCGCCCCTTGCCGCTCTTGCATGGCGCGCCATTACGAGTGATCACGCCTGGCTGGATGGCGGACTCCTGCATGAAATGGCTGACGGAGATCACGGTACAGGCAGAGGAATCGAAGGGCTATTACATGCAGGCGGCCTATCGCGTGCCGATACAGCCTGTGGAGTCCGGAACGACTCCGAACGTTCCCTCGACCCCCGTGGAAGCGATGGTGGTGAAGTCGCTTATCGCCGCGCCGCAAGAGGGTGAGACCGTGAAGTCCGGTCCCGTCACCATTCAAGGCATGGCCTGGAGTGGTGAGGCGAAGGTCGTGAAGGTCGAGGTGTCTTTTGACGAGGGGAAGACGTGGGAGCCGGCGAGGCTGGTAGGCGAAGATCGTCCCTATGCGTGGAGACAATGGCAGTTGATCTGGAAGGCCAAGACATCAGGCACGTTCACGATTCTCTGCCGTGCGACGGACGCCCGCGGGGAGCAGCAGCCGGCCACGACACCCTGGAATCCGAGCGGATTTTTATGGAATGGGTGGGATCGCGTATCGGTGACGGTGACGGCATGAGAACGCTGCAAAAGGCTTCCAGCTTCGTTCTCGCTTCGCTCAAGCCCTCAACGTACATGAAACGTACGCCTCGGGCTATCGCTCGCTGCGGCCTTGCTGGAAGACCTTTTTCAGCATTCTCTCTCTCCGTTGCCACGCTGTCGGCGGTCATCATCATGGCGGGTCTGGCCGTTGTGACGGCTGCGCAGGAGGAGGATCTGGCCACGGTGAGTGCGGCGCTGGCGCCTCGCGCGGAGGTCTTGATTATTGCGCGCTGTTCCGTCTGCCACAGTCCTGATCTTGTTGCGCAGCAGCGGTTGCCTCGCGCGCGATGGGAGGCCACGGTCGAGAAAATGAAACATTGGGGTGCGGAGGTTTCCAACGACGAGGCGGACCTGCTCGTGCGGTATCTCTCGGCGCGGTATCACCCCGGTGCGCCGGATCATCTGCCGCCGCTTGAGAGTGAAGTGAGGAAGGCGGAGCCGTTCACGCAGGACTCAGTCGCTGAAGGTCCGGTCACTGGAGTTGCGGCGAGGGGCGCAGGCATTTTCGAACACAATTGCCAGGCCTGTCATGGGACTAATGCGATCGGAGGCCATGGCCCGAAGCTGGCGAAGAATCCGATTCTGAAACATGAGGATCTGTTCTGGGAGACGGTCCTGCATGGACGAGGGCCGATGCCGGCCTGGGGTTCGGTACTGAGTCATCAAGACATTGCCGATGTGCAGGCTTGGTTATCGACGAGGTAAGGAGTTCAGTGAGGTTACTTCAGATGAAAGGAGTGGCGAGATGAATGTGAGAAGAGGGGTCGTGATTGGAAGCGCACTACTCGCGTTGGTGGGATTCATGTCCTCCCCGCGCCTGTCGTTCGGGAGCGATCAGGTACGCGCGAAGGAATTGATCCAGCAGGCCTGCGTTCAATGTCATCGCCTGGAAGGGCAGCCGGACTCGCGCTTTAATTTGCGGGCGCCCGACCTCATCTGGGCAGGCAGTAAATATAAGCGGACCTGGTTGATCGGGTGGCTGACCGGGAAGGAAGCGCCGCTCTATGTGAAGGGCTATCGTTGGGACCTGAGTGAGGGGGCGATGAAACATCCCGTGGTCACCGAGACCGAGGCGAATGCCATTGCCGACTACTTGGACAAGAACAACCAAGATCCCCGGGTGAAAGTCGGCGCGTATGACGTGACGAAGGTCACCAAATTCGAAGCGACATTCGGAGGAGTGGCCTTTAAGGCGCATGCCTGTCTCGGCTGTCATACGATCGAGGAAAACGGAAAACTCATCGGTGGGCAGCAGAGCGCGGCGTTGGAGAAAGCCGGTCAACGGTACAACATGGACTGGCTGTTCCGCTTCGGCCTGAATCCGCAGGATTTCACTCCGCATAGCGGAGAATTCCTCGCCGATGCGACGGAGCCGCAACTGCGTGCCGTGCTCGGGTTCCTGGCTGCGCAGGGCGCTCCGGACTTCAAGTTCTATGAACCCTGGACGGCTCCGGAGTTCGGCAAGGCCAGTGTCGGGCGTGGAAAGGTGATTTACAAAGAGTACTGTATGCAGTGCCACGGGGCTGCCGGAAAAGGGGATGGACCGGCTGCGGCCACGATCGAACCGAAACCGGCGATCCATGCCAATATCAACTTCAGCGAGGTGCCGACCGAGTATCTCTACAACATGGTGAATCACGGCGGCGCGGCGATGGGCAAGTCGGCCAATATGCCCTATTGGGGGCTGACCATCGGGCAGCAGGGCGTCGCCGATGTCATGGCCTATCTCAAAGCGACGTTTAAGGGAGTGCCGGACATGGCCGCGGCCCAATCGGGCGGAGGACCGACGGGTGTCTGCCCTCAAGAGCGGAAAACCGTGAAGGCTCCTGGAGACTTCTTGTCCAAAACCAATCCGCTCCCGGCTTCTGCGGAAACGGTCAATGCAGGCAAAACCTTATTCCTCCAAACTGCGCAGCCCGTCGCTTGTGCGATGTGCCATGGAAAAGATGGGAACGGGCAGGGCTTCATGGGAGCGGCATTGGTTCCTCCACCCAGGAACTTCACGTGCGGCAAGCTGATGAAAGACCTTTCTGACGGACAACTGTTTTGGATCATCAAGAACGGATCGCCCGGGACCGGCATGATGTCCTTTGCCGGTTTGCCGGATGAGCAGGTGTGGCAGTTGATTCATTACGTTCGATCGCTGGCGAAATAGCCGTCAGCGTTCATCCCTCAGCGGTCAGCAACGAGCTGATCGCTGAGGGCTGATTGCTGGCAGCCGATGGCTTGTACAAGGAGTTGAGCATGGCAACGTTTATTATTTCCGGAAGCCGGGGCACCGACGATCCCACGATGGCGACCTTGCCCTTCATGGCGGCAAAAGTCGCAAAGGAGCAGGGGCACGATGTCGTGCTCTGGCTCTGGAACGAATCCGTGACGCTTGGAAGCAAGGGGACTGCCGAGCATGTGACGGGAGTCAACCTGACGCCATTGAAGGATGTCTTGGCTGCTGTGCAGGCTGCGAATATTCCCATCTGGGTCTGCGGGGCCTGCGCCGTAGCACGGCAGATCGGCGCAGGAGATCTCGTTTCTGGCGCCACGATCAAAGGCATGGCAGACTATATCAAGGCCGTGGCCGAGCGTGACCGCAACGTCGCATTCTGATTCTGCAGCGAAGAAAGGAATCTCCTATGTCAGCCGATAGTAAATCGACCGGGAAGTCAAAAGGCAGCAAAGATCGAGTAGACGAGTCGGACATCGACGAGTCCGTCGAGAAGGACGGACGTTTCGATGTCAATGGATTAGAGACCATCCCCACGATGGTGCCGCGAGAAGGGGACGGCTACCGGGCTCTGCGCGCTGGAGTGATCGCACAGGGGCTCGGACATATCGGCGAACCGGGCCACAGTTTGACCGAGGACGATCTTCGCAGGGTCAATACGAGAAAAGGGTTTCTGAAGCTCCTCGAGAACAAGGCTGTCGATATCGAGGAAGTCCGTAAAACCTTGCTGTATGAGCAGGAGTTGCGGCAATTACAAGTTGAATTGGTCAGGTTGCAACGGTGGGTGCAGAACAGTGGAGAGCGGATCGCCATTCTGGTCGAGGGTCGCGATGCGGCGGGCAAGGGTGGCACGATCCGCCGGTTCACCGAGCATCTGAATCCTCGCGCCATGCGGGTGGTTGCGCTGCCCAAACCTTCGGACGAAGAGCGCGGCCAATGGTATTTTCAGCGTTATATTCGCCAGTTGCCCAACAAGGGCGAGATCGTGTTCTTCGACCGCAGTTGGTACAACCGGGCGGTGGTCGAACCGGTGATGGGATTCTGCAGCAAGAAAGAACATCAACGGTTTCTGCAGCAGGTTCCGGAGTTCGAACATATGCTCTATGAAGATGGCGTGACCATCATCAAGTTCTGGTTCTCCATCTCCAAGGACGAGCAGGCCAAGCGCTTTGAAGCGCGGCGGCAGAACCCGCTCAAGCAATGGAAGCTCAGCCCGGTCGATGAGAAGGCCCAAGAGCTGTGGGATTCCTACACCCGTTTCAAAGAAGAAATGTTCAGCAAGACGCACGCGACGTTCAGTCCCTGGATCATCGTCAAAGCCAATGACAAGCAGGCAGCGCGGCTGGAAAGCCTCCGGCACGTGCTGAACCTGTTGCCGTACAAAGGCAAAGATGAAGCCCCGATCCGTTTGACACCGGACCCCAATGTGATTACCCGATTCCACCGCAAGATGGTGGAATTGGATTTGTGACAAGCTCCTGAAAGGATCTATGCACCCAATTCATCCGATCGTCGTCCACTTTCCCATTGCGCTGTTATGTGCCAGCGTGGCATTTGATGCCCTCTCGCTCCGTTGGCCGACAGGAGGTCTTCGCGAAACAAGTCTCTATACGCTGCTGGCCGGTGTCATGGCCGCAGGGGTGGCGGTAGTGACGGGTGGAATGGAGGAGGATCTCGCCAAGCGGGCCGGGGCGCCGGAATCGGTGCTGGAACTCCACGAGAGCCTGGGCCAAGTGACGCTGGTTATCTTCGTTGTGCTGTTGGGGTTGCGTCTCGCCATGCAATTGGGGTGGCTCAAAGAAATCCGCGCACTCTCTCTCGGGCTTGGTGCGATCGGGATTGTTATCCTGTCTCTGGCCGGCTATTGGGGCGGCGATCTCGTCTATACCTATGGAATCGGCGTGAAGGCTGTCATGCCTCCGGTGACGCCCTAAGAGGATGTGGAAATCGTAGAACGATGAGCGCTGAACGATGAGCAGCGAGTAGACGATCATAGGAGCAAGACGATGAAGATATTTTCTCTGATTATCGTGGCATTGTCTTTTGCCATTCCCTCCTGGGCTGCGGAGCGACAAATTATGCAGCCACGGGTGCCGGCCGATAAGCTGGCCGAAGCCCGTGCTCTGACGAGTCCGGTGCCGAGTTCCGCTGAGGTGGTCGCGCAGGGCAAGGCGCTGTACAACGGCAAAGGCACCTGCTTCAACTGTCATGGAAAAGACGGGAGCGGCAATGGGCCCGTGTCGGCCCAGTTGGACCCCTCGCCTCGCAATTTTCAACACCATGGATTCTGGCGTCATCGCACGGAAGGCGAAATCTTCTGGGTGATCAAACATGGATCGGTCGGGACCAGCATGGTGGGATTTGGCGACCAGCTGACGGACGAAGAAATTTGGAGCATCATCCAATATGAGCGCAGCTTTGCCGGCGAACATGGACCAGGAATGATGGGCCATGGAGACGGCATGGGCTCCATGATGGGTCCTGGCGGCGGGATGGGCGGTATGGAACAGGGTGGGCCGAGAGGTGGAATGGGGCCTCGCGGCGGTGAATGTTGTCCCTGATTCGACGTGAAGCCGTCAGGTGTCGGTTGTTCCCACATTGATCTCGTAGAGATGCTGCGATCTTTCCACGCAGAGTAGAGCTGTTGCCTTTCGCGACAATGGCTTTTCCTTCTCAGCCCTGGAATGCCCCAGGGGCCTCGCTCCATTTTTCTCAGGATTTCTTAAACCCCTGTCAAATCACAGTAATCAGTGATTCCTTCGTGCTGATTTTCTGGCACGCCCTTCGCTTTTCATATAAACAGAATCCCATCTATCCAAGGAGGAATCGCTATGGACAATCAAGAGACAAAAGGTTCAGCCCAGGCCGTTGCACTGGCATTCATTGGGGGAGCGGTGGCTGGAGTCGTGGCCGGTCTGCTGCTAGCCCCTCAGTCGGGGGAAGAGACGAGACGGGATTTGAAGCGCTATGCCAGGAGGGCCGAGGAAGAAGTCCTGGAGAAGGCGAGGGAAGCGCGAGCCGCTCTCGATGAGACCATTGAGCGTGGGAAGCATTTCCTCGAAGAGAAAGCAGCGGATGTCGAAGCGGCGGTCAAGGCCGGACGAGAGACCGTGAAGGAAAAAATGGATAAATGTTGTAACTGACATTGCCGTCGTCAGGGAGGGTATTGCGATGCTACTGGTCGACGATATTCGGAAGAAGTTGTTCACCCAGCGGAGTGATTTGTTCCGTCAGGTTGCTCAGACTGAAGAGGAGCTGCGCTGGCTCCAAAGCGATATCGAAAGCGAAGTGGAGGAGCGGGGGCAAGAGGAGACCATGGTTCGGCTGCTCGATCGTCTGGATGGACGAGCGAAAGCTGAGATCGAGGCGATCGACCGGGCGCTCGTCAAGCTGGGGACAGAGCAGTACGGCCGATGTGAACAGTGCGGAAAGGCCATTCCCCAGTCCAGGCTGGAGGTCGTTCCAGCAACAGCCATGTGTCTGGCGTGTGAACAGGCGGTAGAGGCTCAGGCGGCGTTGAGGAAATAACTGAGCGAGCATCTGCGTGTATATCGAGGAGTGGGGGCGCTGCCTGTTGGAAGCCGGTGAAAATCGAGGTGCTCATGTGAAATCACAAAGGGCGCCGCGATTCATTCAAAGATTCCGCTATGAATACACTCCCGTCCCTTGAGACCATCGCCTGATTCATCGGGGATGGCCGATTGTTTCCACGGGTGTCCTTGCCCTTGACTCATCAATAAATGTTGTTATGATATTGCCATGACGACGACGATCAAGCGGCGAGACACAGGCGTCAACCTCTTTCATGCCCTGTCAGACGTCACGCGACTGGAGATCATGGAGCGCCTGAAAGACGGTGAGCTATGTGTGTGCGACCTCACCGAGGCCCTGAAGACCGGGCAGTCGCGCCTATCCTTTCATCTGAAAGTGCTCAAGGACGCAGGTCTGATCACGGATCGTCCAGAGGGTCGATGGACATATTATGCCTTGAATCACGAAGCCCTGAAGGAATTGGAAGCGGTGGTGCAAGCGCTTCAGGGGTCACGCCGAGGGGTGGGCTCCTCTTCCCGTTGTCGATAGTTTTGTGGCGATGAGCAATCAACATTCGTTGATCAGTAGAAGGAGTCCGGGATGAACAGCCAGGAAGTCAAAGAGATTGTGAAGGCCGAGTATGGGCAGGCAGCATTGCAGGCGAAACGAGGCGGCAGTTCCTGCTGTGGTTCTTTGTCGGAACGAGCCGCTCCCATTACGTCCAATCTCTATGAGGTGACGGACACAGAGACCTTACCGGCAGAGGCCGTCCTGGCCTCGTTGGGCTGTGGAAACCCTACGGCGCTGGCAGAACTCAAGCCTGGCGAGACAGTGTTGGATCTGGGGTCGGGCGGTGGAATCGATGTCTTGTTGTCGGCCCGTCGGGTCGGAGCGACCGGGACAGTATATGGGCTCGATATGACGGACGAGATGCTCGCTTTGGCACGGGAGAACCAGCACAAATCCGGCGTGCAGAATGTGGAGTTCCTCAAGGGTGAGATCGAGGACATTCCACTGGCGGATCAACTCGTCGATGTGATCATCTCGAACTGTGTCATCAATCTCTCGTCCGACAAAGACCGCGTGCTGGCTGAGGCGTTCCGGGTCCTGAAGCCTGGCGGTCGGCTTGCCGTCTCCGACGTGGTCGTGCGCGGCGACGTCCCGGCCGAGATCCGCCACAGTGTCGAACTCTGGATGGGCTGTGTCGCAGGAGCCTTAGAAGAGTCTGCCTATCGGGACAAACTCGTGAAGGCGGGGTTCCGCGACATCGAGATCGTTCCCACACGTATCTATCGCGCCGAGGACGCCAAAGACTTCTTAGCCGGCGCGGGACTCAATGTGGAGGCGCTTGCGCCGGAGATAGATGGCAAGTTCATGAGCGCATTCATCCGCGCAAGGAAGCCGCTGGAATCTGAACTGAGACAGGGCTAGCCCGCATTATTCATGACAGTTCGTCGCGAAATCGCGCAGTCGCGTCGCGAGACGGGAGTCTCGACCGGCAGCAGGGTGCGGCAGCGTTCAACGGCCTGGCGGCCGGCCTCCATCAAGGCATGACGGAAATCGTCGTATCCCTGCAAGTTGGCGGCTTCGGCGACGATGGGATAGTGAAACATGCCCAGGTCGACGCCATGAACGAGGACGACCTCGTCCGGGCGGTAGAGCAAGCCAACCTGCGCCACTGCCGCAAAGGCTTCGTCCGACCAATCGATCCCAACCACAATGTTCATCATCTGCGATGTCTCCCTGATTCGTTCGCGTTACGACCGAGAGAACGATGGCGATCTGGCGCGTTCGCGATGCGCCGCTTCCAGCAGGGCCAAGACTTGGTCATCCGTCACCGGCTCGAAATCTGTGTAGAGGGCTCCGACAGACGAGAACGGCTCCGGCGTTGTGAGGATCACACATTGATCGACCAGCGGACGTATGCGCGCGCCTCTGTCGCTCGGCGCGACAGGCATGGCAACAATGACGCGGCGGGGGGAGAGGGCCGCCATGGACGTGATGGTGGCGAAGAGCGTCGCCCCTGTCGCAATGCCGTCGTCGACAAGAATGACCGTACGATTGGCCAGAGAGGGGAGCGGTCGTCCTTGGCGATACAGCGTCCGCTGCCGCCGGAGTTCCCCTTCTTCCCCAAGAACCAGTTCCTGGATGTCTTCGCCGGAGAGTCGACAGGCGTCGGCTGCCTCCTGGTTCACATACAAGGCGCCCGTTTCGCTGACAGCCCCGACCGCACAGTCCGGGTTATTGACGGTGCGGAGCTTGCGCGTCAGAAAGACGTCCAGCGGCAGGTGCAAGGCCACGCTCAGTTCGTAGCCGACGACCACCCCGCCACGTGGCAGGGCGAGAACGACGGCGTTCGGATCGCCCCGGTAGATAGCCAGTTCCTTGGCCAACAAGACACCCGCATGAGCCCGATCGCGAAATGTCATCACAGACCCCTTCGTGCGGTTGGTGGCGCCACGATGTAATAGCCCGGCCGTTGCTGTGTCAGGCAGACCTGACCGGTCCGACTCAACCGATCGACTTCGAGAAAGACCTGATTCCATGTCAGTCCTCGACAGCTGAAGACGATGTCTTCCAGGTTGCAGCCGGGCGAGCGGGCAATGAGATCCAGAATGGTGGTCGTGGTCGCTGATGGCACTGTCATGAAAGCCTCTATGTTCGGTTCACGCCGTGCCAACATCAATTGCATCATGAATGCCAGGCATGAGTCGATGGAGCCATTGCGGCAACCCCGCATTGCCACGGCAGTCCAGGCTATGTCGAAAGATCTCGGACTGATAACACTGGGGCATTACGGGGCAAAGCGGTGGCGAGACACTGTCGCCTCTTTCCGCATTGGGCGGCAGAGCGGGGATGGCTGAATGGCCGACAGGATACAACCGTGACAGGATGCTCAAAAAGTTCGTCCAGCAAGGCCGCATTGAGCAAACTCAGAACGATGAACGCAGAACGTTGAAGTGGGAAGGGTTTCTTTGCTCATCGTTCATCGCTCACCGTTCAGCGTTTCCTTGCTAGCGGATTATGAGCACCGGACAGGCGACCCGATGAACGAGGCTGTGCGACACGCTGCCGAGCAGGAAACGTGCAGCCCCTTGACGGCTGTGCGACCCCACAATGAGGAGGTCGAATTCGGAAGAACGAGCGGCGACCGTCTGAGCCGGGTCGCCGCTCAACACCTGGACGGACACAGTGGAGGAGGGCCCCATCAGCGCCGCGGCCGTCGTCTTGACCAGATCTTCTGCCGAGTGATTCGCGGTATCCGCCCAGCGTTCGAAGCGTGCCATGTTGGAGGGGTCGGCAAGCTGCAGTGACGGGACGACGGTGAGAATCGAGAGTTCTACCGGATCGCGGAACGGATGTGCGATCAACCAGTTGCGAATCATCTTGGCGTCCTCGCGGCCTTCAAGGGCGATGAGGGCTCGGCGGATTCTCTTCGGTGCGCCCTTCACGATCAGCGTCGATCTCGTTCCATGGGCCAAGACCCGATGGGAGACGCTGCCGAGCACCAATTCAGCCAGTTTCCCGCGCCCGCGAGCGCCCATCACCACCAGTTCGGCGTCGGCCTTGTCCGCCTGATCGAGCACGATACGGGCCGGCGATCCGATTTCGCGCACCTGCGTGACGGCGATCCCGTTCGAGGGGAGTAAGGCGGAGGTCCGTTGGAGCAACTCCTGGCCCGCATCCATCATCGCCTGCCGAAATTCCTCGTACCCCTGCAGTGCGGCGGCGCCGGCGACAGCAGGATAGTCGTAGACGCCCAAGTCCACTCCATGCACCAGGGTGACGGTTGTTGGGCGAAATAAGAGGAGGGTCTGTTGAACGGCCGAGAATGATTGGTCCGACCAGTCGATGCCGATAGCGATGCGCATAATAGAAGCGGTCCTTTTTCTCGTGGCTCAAAACAAGGGGTGGGGCGCGGTTCCGAACGGCAGCACTTTGGGTATGTCGCCCACATTGCCCCGAATCCGCCAGCCGCCATGTTCAAACGTCAGGTAATGCACTTCTTCATACCAGCTGTCGATCGGCACCCGGAGGCCGCTGGTCTTCGAGAGGCCCGACAAGCTTCCCGTGCAGGTCACTTCGAGAATGGTATTGGAGCCCGCTCCCACTTTGACGATCTTCGAAAAGAAATGCGCTTCGCTGATATCGCGATATTCCTCGAACAGGTCGGACCAGATCTTCCGCACATCCACCTGTTTCAACCCATGATAGTTGTACTGGGTGGCGTAGAGCGCCATGACGCCGTCCAGATTGCCAACCGCGACGGCGGCTTCAGCCTTATGAAACACATCCAGGATCTGCTTGACGGTGGCCTCATCCACTTCGACGAGTGCGCCCTGTGGAATGGCCGTCGCCGCCTGGCCAGTCGCGCCGGTTGCCAGGCTGAGTGCGGCGATCAGGGCAAGGAGCCATCGGCGGGGACCGGCGGACTGTTTCGACATCCTGCGAGGGGTGGCGATCATAGAGTTCTCCTCAACGGTTGCGCTTAGCGAGTCCATGTGACCCGTATGAATTGTTCATCCTGGTCGTAATGCAATTCCAGTTCCCCGTGGTAGGCCTGTTTCAGCGCCTCACCGATGAGCCGGGGCAGATGGGTATCGGTCGTCGAAATGACCAGGCCCTCAGGCTGCGATTCAATCCCCATGATCCGGGAGAGCGGATGTTCCTTTTTCTCCTTCTCCTCCATGTTTCTGACGACACCGGTCAGCTGTTCGTGCTGGGTATCTTTGAACGGGCCTTTGATCGTGACGAGGCCCTTGGGATATTTATCGTGGATGCGGTGACAAGCCGGGCATTGAGTTTCGTGTGCGCCGGCCGGTTTCGCGTCCCAGGTCCAGCGGCCCTGGTGAAAGACCGCGCCGCATGACGGACAGACCGTGGGCTCCTTGAGTTTTCCTGGCAGCTTATAGGAGTCGTGTTCGTCCTCTTGATAGGTTTTGTCTCTGCGAGCTCCCAACCCCGACGGAATCTTGGAATGTGTGGACATGGTGACGATGCTCCTCCTTGGCGAATAAGACGAGTTACGAAGCTGGCGACGAGGGCATGCGTGTGAGCATCGCCTCCTCGGCCAAATTTAAGTATTCAAGGACGTCGCGATCCTCGACTTGCGTGAAGTCTACGAAGAAATTCCCCACGGCGTCGAACGGGTCCGGCGTCATGAGAATCACCAGCTCGTCCACATGCGAGCGCACCTCACGGATCGTCGACGGGGGACCGACCGGAATAACGCCCACCAGGCGGCGCGGCTGCAGATTTCGAATCGCGAGCGCCGAAGCCAGGAACGTCGCGCCTGTGGCGATGCCGTCGTCGACCAAGAGCACCGTGCGGCCCGTGAGGAGCGGAAGCGGCCGTCCCTGCCGGTACAAGTGCTTCCGTCTGGCGATCTCCTGCTCCTGGGAATGGATCAATCGCTCCAGCTCATACCGGGAGAGGCCGCATGAGCCGATCGCCTCTTGATTCAGATAATGCGAACCCGTCTCGGTCACCGCCCCGATGGCATATTCAGGATTGCCCGGCGCACCGATTTTGCGGGTGATGAACACATCCAGCGGAAGGTGGAGTGCCAGGCTAAGCTGATAGCCTACAGCCACACCGCCGCGGGGAAGGGCCAGGATGAGACCATGCGGGTCGTCACGATAGTGCAACAATTTCGCGACGAGCTGGCGGCCCGCCTCTTCACGATTCTTGAAAGTCACTGATACCTGTCCTTCCTGCCGAGCAGGCCCCTGCTCGCGGCGCTAGATGAGTCCACTCGTCACGCCCACGCCGATCAGAAACATGGCGAACAGAACCAGGAGCGCGATCAACCACCACAGATGACGATGAGGTCCCGTGGTCACGCGATGCCAATGAATGTCCCACGGAAGCTCTAGGTAGTGAGGGTGTCGGAACATCACGCACCTCCTCTGGCTGGATGCTACAAGCGACGAACGGTGAGCGATGAACGATGACGTACGATACGATTGTCGCTTCTACGTTCCGCGTTCATCGTTCAAAGTTCAGCGCTTCCTCCGTCGTCCTTAGGAGACCTTCACCTCGATCGATTTCTGATTCGCCTTTTCCGACTTGGGCAGGTGCGCGTTCAGCACGCCGTCTTTATATTCCGCGCTGACCTTGCTGGCGTCGGCATCATCCGGCACGGTGAAACTCCGCATGAAACTTCCGTATAAACGCTCGACGCGATGGTACTTCTTGCCTTGTTCCTCTTTCTCATACTTTCGTTCGCCGGAAATGCTCATGACATTGTCTAAGACCGTCAGTTTGATGTCTTCTTTCTTCACATCCGGCAGATCCGCCTTGATGACATATTCCTTATCGTCTTCTGTAATGTCGACGCGTGGAGACCATTCGGCGACGGTCATCGCTTCCTTCCCGCTCTCGGTGCGAGCCCCGGGGCGGCCCAAATAGCCGGAGAGGCGTTTTTCCATATTCTCTAATTCTTTAAAGGGATTCCAGTGCGTCAATACCGGTTCCCAACGGGTTACGTCAGACATGAGACATCTCCTTGCAATGGGGAATGGAATCAGTTGCTGGAGAGTTGATCTTGCATCGTCGGTGCCACGGGGTGCTGTATCGAATGATCGTGGGAGAAGTGCGGTAGTACAGGAGTTTATAGGCGTCGAGCAGAAGCAGCGGATTGTATGATCCGGTCAGATGAGGAGTTTCGGGCCAGTGACAAGAGAGGGGACTGTTGCCAAATACCTCAATGGAGAGAGGGATGTCGTTTCGTGAGCAGTGGAGTCTGGTGGAAGTAATAGTGTCGGGAGGGAGGGCTCTGTGCCCTAAGCTTTCCGGTGGAGGTGCGGATCCGGCACGATGCCACCACATTCGACGCAGCGAACTTTCCCCGCCCTCAGTTCCTCCTCCGGCACATTGTCAGAGATCATGCGACTATGGGTGCAGGCGCATGAGGGGCTCAGTGAGATGGGCTGAGAGGTTCGTTCTGACTTGTTGAGGCTCACTGTGTACCTCCTGGACGGCAAGTAGGTATCACGAGCAGATGCGGACCATCGTAAATATTCGTTGGCCGCAATGCAAGATGCAAAATATGGCACCCCTGTCGGCCTTGTCAGGCCGACTGGGTCTGACCGAGAATCTCCCGCTCCGCTTCGAGCCAATGCTCAAGCGCCGATCCATCCAGGAATCCCCGTTCGCTGTAGAGCGCATAGGCTCGTGTGGCGATCGAGCTCGAAAGGTCATCGCAGGGCGACAGCGGCTCTACCGGACATGTCTGCGCCGCCGGCTTGTTGGCTATCTGTTGCTGCTGTTGGGGAGCCGGTGCGTTCTTCTTGTGTGTTGTCCGAATGCTGACGGATTTCATGGTCTGTGCTCCTTGGATTAGAGGGATGACGTATTCATGGACAACCCACCATCCGCTGCAGTGAATGGGAAGGGGGCGAATGGCCGATCGAGACAGCTCAGAGGGAACGATGGTTGCCGATCGATTCGCCGCAGCGTTTCGGTAATCCGTTCCGGCTTGCCCCAGTCGCTCCAGAGCACGCCGGTCAGTTCGATGACTGCCAGGCGCTCCGGGACTTGCTGCAGCAGGTCGGAAGAGAAATTCTTCGCCGGCATGTCGCGGTAGATCGCTTCGAGGGCCCGCCCCTCTTCCGGCCCTCCGATGGCCTGGCTCAGCCGCTCGAAGAGCGGCATCATGTCCGGCAGGCATTGCCAGCCCAACGTCCAGAGCAAGTCCACGTTGGCGGCGAACACCAGCATGTTCCAGAGCGCGCCCGCCCGTAAGGCGGCATCGGCCTGCGCGGCGCCCGGTTTTTCCAGGAACCAGCGGACGGCTTGCACCGGTTCGTCCGGCAGCCCGGCGAGGGATGGGCCCGGGAGGATCCAGCCATAGTCCAGTTCCAGCCGATCGGGGGCGACGCCCAACATCACCAGTCGATCAGGTTGCGACTCCGCGATCCGGACCGCATGCCGGACGGTGTCGAGGAACCGCGCTTCCGGATAGACGAAATGATCCGAGGGGTAGAGCACGACCGTGGCGTTCGGGGCTCTGGCGCGGATATAGGTCAAGGGCAAGAAGACACCGGCTGCCGTGTCGCGGTTGGCAGGCTGGAAGAGAATCGTGCTATTCCCCTTGCCATCCAGTTGCGCCAGCGCCTCGCGGCAATGACGATGGGCGGCCACCGTGACGATGCGCTCCGGCGGCGTCAGCTTGGCCGCCCGGTCCAACGTATGCTGGAACATGGAGCGTGTGCCGACGAAGGCGCAGTACTGCTTCGGGGTGGGCCGGCCCAACCAGCGATGGATCAGCGAACTCACCCTCGATCCCTCTCCTCCCGCCAGGACGATCGACCAGAGCCGGTCCGAAGTATTCAATAGACTCACGATATTCGTTCTCCCTGATAGTGACAGACAAGAGTCGCGATGCGGGTTGATAGGCTGAAGGCGTGTCGTCTTCAGCCTTCAGCCTGTGTTCCTACAAAGAACCATTCACTGAAACATGCCGAGGCCGTCCGGTCTGCTGAGGCCCTCTCGGCAGCACTACTCGCGTGACGATCGGCCTGGGCCCCTTCCCCCGGTTGGCCAGGATGAAGGGATCCACGCAGTCTCCGCAGTTGACGCAACGCCGGAGCGTCATCGGGATGCCAGCGACGTCCCGTTCCAGGGACGCCAAGTCGCCGGGGACCAGCAAGCCGCCGCACCGCAGACAGCATGGACTGCGCAGCGCCGCCGCCTGGGCTGGCAGATCCCGGGCTGTGGCCCGATGGGAGCCGGCGATGCTCGGAGAGGCAGAGCCCCGGCTCATGACGATATGCCGATCTCACGGAAGTACTGCCTCACCGATTCCTGAACTTTCGTGAAACATTCAGGGCAGTAGGTATGCGTCTGGGCGATCTCGGACGGATCGATGCCATGGGCCGCGCGATAGGTCCGCTGCGTGAGCCAGCAATCGAGGCCGGGAGGACAGCGCCGATCGTCGCGAATGAGTCCGCAGACACAACAGACAGGGAGCAAGGTCGAGGCGATGAACAGATCGTTCATCGAAGCGGAAGGCGGCCTAGCGGCTCTCTGTACCGAAACTCCCTCATGAGACATGCTCCACCTCCTTGTATTCACCCCATCAGCCAGCCAGAACACGGAGACTCCGTTGCGATGGTGAACTGATGCGGATACTGGTGAGATCATGCCAATTCGTAGCCGTTGGTGGAACTGGGGAGCTCACCAGTTCCGTGAGAATAACGTACTAGTGTCTAATTCGTTGTACGGGAGGGTGTGGGCTGTCTATTGGAGAACTGAACAGGGTGCCTGCGGTAATTCTGAATGAATCGGAACCTACCGTATGTGATGGAGGGATGCGGCATTTCGCCGTTTCAAAGGAACAGTCTTCGTCTGCTCCAGGCTTTCCCGGTGACGCCGATCAGCCCAAGGCCTGAAATGGTTGCATTCCACTATCTGCCGGTTGCACGAAGCGAGTCCGCAGTTACGCCGTTCTGTACGCAGATCCTATCAGGCGATTCCGTGCTGTGTGGGGTGAGCAGCATGACGATTTTGGAATGGAGCAGCCCTCTACGGTCGGGGAGGCCGAATCCCTTCAGGAGAATCTGGTCGGTGGGGTCGCCGATCACGCGGTATTGATAAAACTGCTCCCAGTTGTCCGCGGCGAGCCGTGCCTGCATGGTTTCAATAATATCCTGGCAATGGGGGTGCAGAGGTGCAGTGAGAGCTTGTGCCGTTCTGATGTTCAGTGCGGGGAGGTCCGCTCCTGTGAGCAAGGCCAGCGCGCGCCGGTTCATGTGCAAGAGGTGCAAGGAAGGAGACAGCACGACGATGCCGGGCGCGGCCGTATCTCGTTGTTCCTGCACAGCAAGGGCTCCTTCGTTCAGGGTATGACGCAGCCCGCGAAAATACTCGACGATGTGGGAGGGCATGACGATGCGATCCGGATTCAGCATGGTGGCAGGGGGCCTGTTTTGACAGGTTGGCGCGGTGCCAGCGAGACGAGATAGCCTGACGAGCCAGGACGCTGGAGGGTGACGATGCCGTCTCTGGTGAGCCGGTCTACCGCGGCAAACATTTGGTTCCATGAGGAGTAGGGGAGCCGCTCGTTGAGTTCTTCGAGCGTGCAAATGCCGATGTTGGCGAGTTCTTGTTGGATGGCCGATTCAAGCGCGTCTGTTCGAAGCATAGGATCCTCTCACCGGATACGGGACAATCCCGTCATTCTTGTACGGTAAGTCTGTGTCCGCGCACACTAGGGGGAACCCTAGCCCTGGATGAAGACCTTACCAGTGCCTGTCTGTCTGGAGTTGTCCGGCTTGCCGGAAATGGGGAAAGAGCCTAGACTCTGGCTCCTGACTCGACGTGTTCTGTTGGGAGAAGATTCTGTGGCTACAGTACGAAAGACGGCGAGAAAGACGCCTCCTGCCAAGACCGGTCTCAAGCCTAAGCCCAAGCCTGCGAAGAAACAGCGCGATGCGGTGTCTCGCCCTTCAACCAAACCAGCGTCAGGGACAGCGCTGCTTCCGGAACCGCCCGGTTTCCTGATCGTCGGGGTTGGCGCCTCTGCCGGTGGGTTAGAAGCCATGGAAGCCTTCTTCCGCCACATGCCTCCCGGCAGCGGGATGGCCTTCGTCGTGGTGTCGCACCAGCATGCGGGCCATGTCAGTCTTCTCCCGAGTCTCCTGAGTAAATGCACGGCGATGCCGGTATTGGAGGCCAAAGACGGGATGGCGGTGGAGGCCAATGGCGTCTATATGGCGCCGGGTGGCATCCATCTGGCGATCTTGCACGGCATTCTGCATTTCATGGATGTCCCGGCGAAAGAACGCGTGCCGCTGCCCATCGATTACTTTTTCCGTTCGCTGGCGGAAGACCAGAAACAACGAGCCGTCGGCATCGTCCTGTCCGGGACCGGCAGCGACGGCACCGTGGGGTTGCGCACGATCAAGGCCGAGTCCGGCCTGACGATCGCGCAGGATCCGCAGTCGGCCAAGTATCAGAGCATGCCGCGCAGCGCGATCGATGCCGGGGTGGCCGATGTGGTGCAGCCGGTGGAGAAGATGGCGGAGTCGTTGCGCGCGTATGCGCGGAGCCGCTCGGCACCGGCGACGCCCCTGCCTGCAGGCGAGGCCTCGCAGACGCTGCACAAGATCTTCATCCTGTTGCGCGACCGGACCGGGAACGATTTCTGGCAGTATAAAGAGAACACGATTTACCGGCGCATCGAACGCCGGATGAACGTGCATCAGATCGAGGACCTGACCCATTATCTCCGGTTTCTCCAGGCGAATCCCCACGAACTCGATGCCCTGTTTCAGGAACTGCTGATCGGCGTCACCAGTTTCTTTCGCGACCCGCAGGCCTTCGAGGTCCTGCTGCAGAAGGGGCTGCCGTCTCTGGTGGAAGGCAAGCAGGACGGCGCCACGTTGCGTGTCTGGGTGGCCGGTTGCTCGACCGGAGAGGAGGCCTATTCGCTCGCCATCCTCATTCGGGAATATCTGACGCTGCAGAAACTCCGCCTCGCGGTCCAGGTGTTTGCGTCCGACCTCGACAGCCGGGCTATCGAGATCGCGCGCGCCGGAATCTATCCGATCGGGATTGCTGGAGACATCTCTCCGGAGCGCCTGCAGCGATTCTTCACCAA
>SWDR01000005.1:20316-28123 GCA_005116815.1 Nitrospira sp.
CTGCCGGCCTGTGCGATGCTCGGGGTCAACCGGAAGGATTTGCTGGGTGAACCGGCTATACGGTTTGTGGCCGCGAGGGATCAGGCGACGTTTCTCCGCCACCTTCGTGAGCCGTTCGTTCAAGGCATCAGTCATGTCTGTGAAGTGGATCTCGAGCGGCAACAGGCCGCGCCGGTCTCGGTCCAGTTTAAATCGATTGCCGTTCCGGATGAGTCTGGGCAGCATGCCCGCATTCTCACCGCGTTGGAGAATATCACAGGGCGCAAACGCGCCGAAGCTCTGGCGCGGGAGCAACAGCACGGGCTCGAGCAGAAACGGAATCTGGCGATACGGGTCGGACTCAGTCACGACCTCCATGACGGGATGCTCCAATCCCTCTTCGCCATCGGGCTGAGCTTCGAAACGTGCAAACTGGATATCTTAGCGAACCCTAAGAGGGCTTCGGCAACGCTAACGTATGGCCTCGGTGCGATGAACGCGGCGATGCGAGAGGTGCGGACCTTCATGGAGGAGCTCGAGTCGAACCCTCCTCCGGACACCACGTTGTCGGCACTCGATCTGTCCGGTTCGCTCCGCAGCATGGCCAAGGATCTGGCCCGACTCCATGGCATTCCGGTTCGTGTCTCCGTCGACCATGACATGGAAGTTGCGCTGTCGCGCGAGCAGAGCCTCGCGTTACTCAAAATGGCCAAAGAGGCGCTCAGCAACAGTTTACGTCATGCCCGGCCGCCGCTCGTCCTCCTGTCGCTTCGTCGCCTGGGCAGCGGGATTCGTCTGACTGTGCTGGATCACGGGACAGGATTTATCCTGCAAGAAAAGATGGGCGAGGGAAACGGGCTTGTGAACATGGCGATCCGCGCACAGCAGATCGGCGGGAACTTGTCGGTGCAGTCGAGTCCTGCGACAGGCACCAGGGTTGTGTTGGACCTTCCGGCGAAGACCCGCAGGGGGCAGGTGAGTGTCTAGTGTTGGCCGCAGTCTCTCGAGGAACAGGGCGAAGTGATGGCTAAGAAACCTACTGGATCCACGAAACGCACCGGTCTCCGCCGTCAGGCGGAGGCACTCCTCCGGACGACCGATCGCGATGTGGCCGCCATGCCGGTCAAGGACGTGCAGCAGTTGGTGCATGAGCTGCAAGTCCATCAGGTCAGCGATTCTTCACCAAGGAAGACAGCAATTATCGGGTCAAGAAGGAGATTCGGGATCTGGTGGTGTTTGCCCAGCACAACATCCTGACCGATGCGCCCTTTACCAAGCTGGATCTCGTGTCCTGCCGCAATCTCCTGATCTATCTGGAAGCCAAGGCGCAGCAGAAAATCCTGCCGCTGTTCCACTATGCCTTGAAGCCGAAGGGCATCCTGTTGCTCGGGTCGTCCGAAACCATCGGCGGATTCGACAATCTCTTTGTCCCCATCGATCGGAAATGGAAGCTCTTCAGACGGACGGCGGAGCCCAGCACGCTGCCTCACCTGGACCGGTTTCACAGGGAATCGATGAAAGCCGCGAACGAGACCCGCACGGACTCCGCGGTGCCGCTCGCGCTCCCGCGCCCCTCGATTCCCGATCTGATTCACCAAGTATTGGTGGCGCGGTACGCGCCGGCGTCGGTCGTCGTTAACGGTCGGGGCGAGGTCGTCTATATCCATGGCCGTACCGGGACCTATCTCGAACCGGCGCCCGGCCCCCCGACGCACCATCTGGTCGAGATGGCGCGGGAAGGACTGCAGCACGATCTGGCGTCCGCGCTCCATCAGGCGGCGAGCCGGGAGGACGAAGTCGTGCATCGGGATGTGCAGGTGAAGAGCGACCGGGGCCTCATCGCCGTCACCGTCAGGGTCAAGAGAATCTCCGAACCGGAGGCGCTCCAGGGCCTGTTCCTCGTGACGTTCGACACGGTGCGGGAGGAGAAGCCCGCCGCCGGGAAGGGCGCAGCGGCGCGATCGTCTGCCCCGCTGAAGAAGGGGGAATCCGGGCTGATGCGGGAATTGGAGTTCACGAAGCAGCGGTTGCAGCGGACGGTCGAAGAGCTGCAAACCTCCAATGAAGAGCTGAAGTCCACCAACGAGGAATTGCAATCCACGAACGAAGAGCTGCAAAGCACCAACGAGGAATTGGAGACGGCCAAGGAAGAACTGCAGTCCCTCAATGAAGAACTCCTGACGGTCAATGCCGAACTCCAGGGCAAGCTCGATGCGTTGGCGGAGGCCAACGACGATCTGCAGAATCTCTTGAACAGCACCGAGGTGGCCACCATCTTCCTGGACAATGAGTTGTGCATCAAGCGCTTCACCTCGGAGGCGAAGCGGGTGAGCAACCTGATCGCCAGCGATGCCGGGCGCCCGCTGTCGGACATCGTCTCGAAACTGACCGACGACCGGCTGCTCGACGATGCGCAGAGCGTGCTCCAGACGCTCATCATCAAGGAGCGTGAAATCCAGGCCCTCGACGGGAGCTGGTTCTTCATGCGGATTCTGCCCTATCGAACCGCGAAGAACACGATCGACGGGCTCGTGCTCACGTTCCTCGACATCACCAAGATCAAGGAGGCGGAGCGGGTCGTGCAAGCGGCGCGGACCATTGCCGCCAGCTTCGTCGAAACGGTGCGGGAGCCATTGCTGCTGCTGGATGACCAGCTTCGCGTGGTCCGGGCCAACCAGTCTTTCTACCGGACCTTTCAGCTGACGCCGCGCGACGTCGAACAGCAGCTTCTCTACCATCTCTGCGGCGGAGCCTGGAACATTCCCGACTTGCGGCGGCAACTGGAAGAGGTCCTGCCGAAGTGCACCTCGTTCAAGGATTTTATCCTGGACAAGACCTTTCCGCAGATCGGTCGCAAGATCATGGCCTTGAATGGCCACCGGCTCGAACAGGCAGTCGGGCAGCCGGGCCGCATTTTGTTGGCGATGGAAGAGGTAAAGGCTGGGGGGAAGGCTGCGGAGAAGGCTAAGGAATAGGCTGAAGGGGGTTAGGCCGAAGGCTGAAGTGTTCGGAGCTTCGAATCCCAACCTTCAGCCTGAGCCCCTTCAGCCTTCAGCCTAGAGAGGGGTGCTGCGATGGCCAAGACGCCAGACAGATCCACGAAGGTCACGGCCCTTCGCCGTCAGGCGGAGGAACAGCTTCGAGTGGCCAAGCGCGACGTCGCGGCCATGCCGATCAAGGACGTGCAGCAGCTGGTGCATGAATTACAAGTGCATCAGATCGAGCTGGAGCTGCAAAACGAGGAGCTACGCTGTGCTCAGGTGGCACTCGAAGCGGCCCGCGATCGTTATATGGCGCTCTATGATTGTGCGCCCGTCGGCTACCTGACGCTGGATCTCCGGGGGACGATCCTGGGCGTGAATCTGCCGGCCTGTGCGATGCTCGGGGTCAACCGGAAGGATTTGCTGGGTGAACCGGTCCTACGGTTCGTGGCCAGGAAGGATCAGGCGGCGTTTCTCCTCCATCTCCGTGAGGCGTTCGCTCGAGGTTTCAGCCCCGTCTGTGAAGTAGACCTCGATCTGCAACAGGCCGCGCCGGTCCCGGTCCAGTTCGAATCGGTCGCCATGCAGGATGAGGAGGGGCAGTCTCTCCATGTGCTCACCGCGCTGCAGAATATCATGGAGCGCAAACGCGCCGACGCTCTGTTGTGGGAGCAACAGCGGGAACTCGAGCGGCAACGGAGCCTGGCGCAGCGGATGAAGCTCAGTCATGACCTCCATGACGGGATGCTCCAATCTCTCTACGCGATCGGTCTGGGCCTCGAACGGTGCAAGTTGAGCCTCCCGAAGAGCCAGGGGACAGCTGTCGGGATGTTGGCTCAGGGCATCGGCGCGCTCAACGAGGCGATGGGAGAGGTGCGAATCTTCATGCGGGAGCTTGAGTCGAAGCCTCTGCCGACCGCTGCACAGGTAGAGTCCGATCTGCCGGCGTCGCTTCGCGTCATGGCCGGCATGCTGGCCCGGCTCCATGGCCAGACTGTGCGGGTGTCTGTCGACGACGGGGCCGCGGCCGGACTGTCGCAGGCGCAGAGCCTGGAGCTGCTCAGGCTGGCCAAGGAGGCGTTGAGCAACAACTTCCGTCATGCCAAGGCCACGGTCGTGCAGGTTTCCCTTTTGCTGCGGAAGGGCTCGGTCTTTCTCGTGGTGCGTGACAACGGGACCGGCTACGACCGGAAAGCCCGCTCGACAGGGGGCCATGGGCTGGTCAACATGGCGGCCCGGGCGGCCAGCCTCGGCGCGATGTTGTCTGTTCGTTCGGCCCCGCAGCAGGGCACCTGTCTAGTGGTGAATCTCTCGATGCCGCAGGGCCGGCATGCCGGCGCAGGACAGGAGGACTGTCCCCTGCGGACCCATGAGCCACGGGCCGGTGGCTCCCGGCGCGACACAACGGCCACCCTGCAGACAGAGGTCCTTCGGGACAGTCTCTGCGCCTGTCCCTTCGATGAGGTGCCTTCGACCTGTGCGCTTGGAGAGGAAGCCGTCGAGCGTGAAGGCTGAGACCTGACCGTTCGACGTCGGCCCGTGACATCGCGACCATGGCAAAAAAACCAGACAGACCTACGAAACACACAGATCTCCGCCGTCAGGCGGAGGCACTCCTCAGGACGACCAATCGCGACGTCGCGGTCATGCCGGTCAAGGACGTGCAGCAGTTGGTGCATGAGCTGCAAGTCCATCAGGTCGAGCTGGAGATGCAGAACGAGGAGCTGCGCCGGACCCAGCTGGCACTTGAAGCGGCGCGCGACCGCTATGTGGAGCTCTACGATTTTTCCCCGGCCGGACACCTCACACTGGATACGCAGGGCACGATTGTGGAAGCCAATCTGAGGGCCGGGACCCTGCTGGGTGTGACCCGGAACACACTGATCGGGAAATCCCTTGCAGGCTTCATTGCCTCGGAGGAGGAGGGGACGTTTCACCGGCATTGCCGGGATGTCTTGACGACCGGCATGCGTCACACTTGCGAGGTGCGGCTTCGGAAACGTAAAGGCGCTTCCTGTTGCCTCTTTATCGAGAGCCTCGTGATTCAGGATGAGCCGGGACCCATCACCCGTTGGCGGACATCGTTGCTGGACGTGAGCGAGCGCAAGCTGGCGGAGCAGGCGATGGAGGCGCAGCGGGCCCAGCTCGATGGGATCATTTCGTCGGCGATGGATGCCATCGTGACCGTGGATGAGGATCAACGGGTATTAGTCTTCAACCGCGCGGCAGAATCCATGTTCGGCTGTCCGGCTGCCGATGCGATTGGACAACCACTCGACCGGTTCATCCCGGAACGGTTCAGACAGGCGCACCATGGTCACATGCGCACCTTCGTCCGGGCGGCAGAGCCCGCGCGTCGGATGGAACGAGTCGGCACCTTGTTCGGCCTGCGCGCCACTGGCGAGGAATTTCCCTTCGAGGCCTCCATCTCTCATATCCGGGTCGGCGGCACGACGCTCTTCACCGTCATTCTGCGCGATATCACCGAGCGGAAACGTGCCGAGGAGGCGCTGCAGGCCAGCGAGGCCTTTACTCGCGCGGTTCTGGACTCACTCTCCGCGCATGTCTGCGTGTTGGACAGGGACGGGGCCATCCTCCAGACGAACGAATCCTGGAAAGTGTTTGCCCGCTGCAATGCGCATCCCTCGTTCGCCGGTGACGAGGTCGGACAGAATTATCTGGACGTGTGCCGGCGAGCGAGCGCCGACGGAGAGCCGATCGCCCAACTCATTGTCGAGGGGGTTGTCGCGGTCTTGGGAGGCAGTCAACCGGACTTCAGCGCGGAATATGCCTGTCACTCGCCGGAGGAACAGCGCTGGTTCCAGATGCGGGTCACGCCGTTGAAAACGGCGAAGGGCGTCGTGGTGTCGCATGCGGATATCTCAAAGCGAGTCAAGATGGGGTTAGAGTTGGAGCATCAACTCCTCCTGCTTGGTCAGAAGCAAGAGGAGCTGGAATCCCTCGCGGGGAAGCTGATCGAAGCCCAGGAGCAGGAGCGCCGGCGGATCGCACGAGAACTGCACGACGACTTCAATCAACGATTGGCGGCGCTGGCCGTCGAACTCGAGACCTTAGAGCGTACGCCCGATGCCTTCCCTGAGCCGGTCGTTCAGCAGCTCACCGCGGTGCGGGACCATGTCGGACGGCTCTCCGATGACCTGCACGATCTGGCGTACCGGCTGCACCCTTCGTTGCTCGAACATGTCGGCCTGGAGGTCGCCGCGCGAGACCACGTGACCGAGTTCATGAAGCGGACGGGGCTGCCCGTGACGTTGACCGCGCGGGAGGTTCCTGGGGCGATCGCGCCGGAGGTGGCCACCAATCTGTTTCGCGTGATGCAGGAGAGTCTGCACAATGTGCTCAAACATGCCCGGGCGACCGAGGTGACGGTGAAGCTGAGCGGCTCGTCGAAAGGGATCGGTCTGTCGGTGCGCGATAACGGCCAGGGGTTCGACCTTGAGGGCAAGGACGCTCGCATGAAAGGGATCGGGTTGGTGAGCATGCAAGAGCGTATGCGTCTGATGGGCGGCTTTCTCCGAATCCATTCCCTCCCGGGGGATGGCACGAAAGTCTGTGCCTGGATTCCGCGTGTGAAGGAGCCTGCATGAAGAAACCCCGCGTCCTCATGGCCGATGACCACTCGCTGATCCTCGCCGGTTTACGGAAGCTGGTCGAGGCCGACTGCGACGTGGTGGGCGCGGTGGAGGACGGGCGATCGTTGGTGGAGGCGGCGCAGAGACTGAGGCCCGATCTGATTCTCCTGGACATCTCGATGCCGCTCTTGAACGGGCTCGAAGCGGCCAGGCAACTCCGCACGCTGGTGCCGGACTGCAAATTGATCTTCCTCACCATGCATGCCAGCCCGACCTATGCGGCCGAAGCCTTCCAGGCCGGGGCTTCCGGCTATCTCCTCAAACGATCTGCGGCGTCGGAACTGGGCCTGGCGATCAAGGCGGTCCTCCAAGGCCAGCATTATCTTACCCCGTCGCTCACGAAAGAGGTGTTGGACTCGGTCCTCAAGCCTTCCACCGGCGAACGAGGCGAGCCTGTCTCCGGCGCGCTCACCGCGCGCCAGCGCGAAGTCCTGCAGCTCGTCGCTGAGGGTCACGGGACGAAGGAGATTGCCACGATCCTCGACGTCTCGGTGAAAACGGTGGAGTTCCACAAGTCCCGCCTCATGCAGCAGTTGGACATCCATACCACGGCCGATCTGACCAAGTATGCGATTACCCATGGCATCACCGGCCTATAACGGGCAGGATGCTGAAACAGGCCGCCAGCTTCGTTCTCGCGTCGTTCAGACCCTCAACGTACCCTCCGGGTACGCCTCGGTCCTTCACTTGCTGCGGCCTTGCTGGACAGCCTGTTTGAGCATCCTGCTCGCCTCGTTTTTTTAGTTTCTTCTGCACCCTACAACCACTCGCGCTAGTGGGATTGTCCCGCAATGCTAGGGACCTCCCTAGTTCCGCCGTTTCCCCAAGCCGACTACCATAACAAGACGGTTATCTGATGTAGAGAAGAGAGGACGTCACGCGATGGCGAAGCCACGAATCTTGCTCGCCGACGACCATCCTGAATTGTTGAGCGCGCTACGCGGCTTGCTGGAAGATGGATTGGGCGAGGTGGTGGGCATGGTGACGGACGGGCAGCCGCTTATCGACGCGGCCATCCGGCTGGTACCGGACATTATTATCTTGGATATCTCGATGCCGACGATGAATGGGCTGGACGCCACGCGCACGCTACAGACCGCTGTCCCGCAGAGTAAGGTGATCGTGCTGACGGTCCATCGGGAGCCGGTCTACGTCTCCTTAGCCTTTAAGGCAGGAGCCCGCGGGTATCTCCTG
>SWDR01000005.1:28223-43304 GCA_005116815.1 Nitrospira sp.
CCAACTGTTTCTGATCAACCAAGTGTCAGCAAGTCCGATGCCTTCCCTAGAGAAGGGGGACAGGCCGTGAGGGGGTGAGCTGTATCATGAGGAGCGAGAGGCGGTTGGCGTCGTTTGTCTTCTCGCCTGTCAGCGCGAACGGTCCACGGTTCACAGCGTCTGTTGCCTTCCGCTACAGTGTGACTCTTCACTCTGTAGCAAGACACCCCCGCGTAATATGCCAAGAGCCGATGGCGTATGGCTGATGGCCTGACAAGATAAAGAAAGCCGTTGTTTCTATGCAGCTATCAGCCTTCAGCCGTCAGCCTATATCAGTGGCACCAGCCTTGCGATATTAGGGAATGAGTCAATTCTGTGGAGGTGATATGGCTGAGACGCTTTTTACGAAGATATTGGTGCCGGTAGATTTCTCTCCTTGTTCGGAAGAAGCCTTCCGTGTCGCGCTGACCCTTGCCAGGACGTTTCAAGCCAAGCTGTTGCTGTTGCACGTCATCGATACCAGTGCCCTGGCGACCTTCAACCAGCTGGGGCTGTTGGCGGTGCCTTCAGATGCACAGGGCCAGAAGCGGCGGCTGCGCCATCATGCGAGGCTCAATGTGCGGCGTTTGCTTGAATCAGAATCGGCTGAAGGCGTGGCGGTGACGCGGGTCGTCTTGGAGGGCGCGCCGTTTACGGAGATCGCGAGGTCGGCCAGAACGGAAAAAGTGGATTTGGTCGTCATGGGGAGTTATGGCGGGCGTTCGGGAAGCGTGGATAAGATTTTCTTCGGCAGTACGGCGGAAAAGGTGGTGCGGACAGCCGGTTGCCCGGTGTTGACGGTTCCGTTGCCGGCGAAATCTCGTCGTTCGTGAAACGTGAAGCGTGAAACGTCAGAATCCGGAAACGAACGACGCTTCACGAGATACGCTTCACGGGTTTCGAGTACGCCAGTGGCGGGCATTTTGAGCATTTTGCTAAAGGGAGGGATACATGAACAGTCAGAAGATGCAGTGGGGATGGACTCTGGTGCTGGCGATCACATGCGGGTTTTGGTGGGAGGCTGCAGCGCCGGTCTTTTCGCAGTCCGAACAAGTCGTTGAGGTGACGATCAAAGACTTCAAATTTGTGACCAAGCAGGGGTCGCTTCGCCTCGGATTCCCTGCCGTGATCAAGGTGAAGAACGAGGATGCCGAACGGCATGACTTTGGCTCGACCATGTTTGAAGGCATCCCCACTCAGATCGAGGAAGACGGAGTGGCCGTATACGGACGGGGTCTGAGCGGAGTGTTCCTTGATCCTAAGAGGGATGCGACCATTCGGTTCAATATGTCGAGGCCTGGCAAACATGAGTTCCGGTGCTCGATCCATCCGAATATGAAGGGTGAGTTGTTGTTGCTGAGCGTCGAGGCCGTCTAAGTCATCGACGGCTGCTGAAACAGTCCGCCAGCGTCGTTCTCGCCTCGAACGCATCCTCAACGTACCCCTGAGGGTACGCCTCCGGTGCGTTCATCGCCTGCGGCCTTGCTGGACGGCCTGTTTGAGCAGCCTGCCAGAGGTTAGGAAGATGAGGAGATGACACTGTGATCAAGCGAATTTTATTTGCGACTGATTTTTCACCGTGGGCCAGGCGGGCGGAAGATTATGCCTGCGCCCTTGCCTGTTCGTGGAAGGCGAGCTTGACGGTGCTCAGCATCGCGGAGTTTCAGCCTGGGCTCAATCCCGACTACCCCATCAATCAGCAATACTTGGCGGATCTGCTCAAAACGGCGTCGGCGAAGCTCGCCGATCTCAAAGGCCGGGCGGAGCGGAGAGGCATTACGGTTACGAGCAGGGTGGAAACGGGCATTCCGAGTGAAGTGGTGGCCACTGCCGCGCAGGCGGAGGAATCAGACCTGATCGTCGTCGGGACGAAGGGCAAGACCGGCCTTGCGCACGTCTTGTTGGGCAGTACTGCTGAGCGGGTCATTCGTGGAGCCCCCTGCCCTGTGCTGACGGTACGAACGGATCAGACGGATGCTGAACGGGAGGAGGGTGTCTTGTCGAGGCCCGTCACCCTGGAGCGCATTCTCGTGCCGGTCGATTTTTCCGATTGTTCCCTCGATGCTGTGGAATATGCGGCGGTGGTGGCGCAGCAGGCCAAGGCCGCCCTCATGTTGCTGCATGTATTGGAGCCGGTGTCGTATGGCTTGGATTTTACGCTCGGCCATAGCAGGACACGCGAGCAAGTGCGCGAGACCTGGACGAAGCGACTGGAGGAGTTGGCCTCTTCGCTCAAGATGACGGGGATAGCGGTGGCATCTCAACTGCGGGGCGGCGTTCCGGCCGATTCAATCTTAGATTCAGCCCAGACTCTGCCCTGCGACCTGATCGTGATGGGTACGCATGGACGCCGCGGCATCTCGCATGCCTATTCCGGCAGCGTGGCGGAGGCCGTCCTGCGAAAAGCGCCCTGCCCTGTCCTGACGGTGCGGAGCCTCAAGCTTGGACCCGGCCATAACCGGGTGATTCCGGCAGCAATGTTTCCCACAACGCACAAGTAACCAAGGAGTCAGTGATGATGGGTACGAGTAAACCAACTGGAAAAGTGAAACCGTCGAAGCGTTCGGCGTTGGCGGCATCGCCACAATCTGTGGAGCTGCCGGATAGCCTGTGGGAGCGGATTTCAAGAAAAGCATTTGAACTGTGGCAGGAGCGGGGATACCGAGACGGACACGATCTCGAAGATTGGTTTGATGCCAAGACCGTCGTGATGGAAGAAATTCATGAAGCTCGCGAGTGAAACGACCGCCGGACTCCGGGTGCCAGTTGTCCCCTCGCTCGAGGCGCTACTCGGTCGATTGGAGTCCCTTTCGTTGGAGCCGGGGTTCGCCGCTCAGTCGCAGATAGCCTTGCGTCTCGCCCTCCAACCCTACTTTGAGGGTGGGGTCGGGGCTCTGATGTCCCCGCTGCAACAGGAAACGGAATTAGCCAACCTCGTCCTCTATGCCGACTTCTACCCGCAAGACGGGCAACTGACGTTGATCGAACAGCTGCGTGACGTCATCACCGAGCATATTCCGCAAGAAGAACGAGAGTGGTTGGATCCGCTGAAACATTCGGCTCTCGATCTGGTCGAATTCCTGTCGGTCGACGAGCGGGACCAGCGCCTGGTGTTTCGCTCGATTGGAAATGCGCGGGTCTATCGCGTGCAGGACGGAGCCTTCCGCGAGGGGTTACAGCCGGGACAAGTACTTTTGATGCGGATGATTCGTGAGCCGGGGGATGTGGAATGGGAGCGGGCGGTGATTGCGGGCGCCGCGATCCGGTTATCCAGGGAGGACGGACAGAGCCTGCTGAGCGCTGCACGGGACTATCAGCGGCAGATGGAAATTTCCGCCGGATCGTTCGAGCTCGGCGATTGGCCGGAATTCGCCAAGCGTTATGGGCATGTGTTGCTGTGGACTTTCGCCCGTATGCGGGTTGCCGCGCTCGTCGATGCCGTGCGAAGTATTCATTATGTATCAGAAGGGGGTCAGCCCTATCTGTATGCCTTGGCGCTGTACGATCATCATGAGTACGGGTTTATGGGAGAGCTGCTCGCAGGGCTTGAAGGGTTCGAGCGGGAAGCGGTGGCCTCTTCCGGCAACGGAGCATCAGGGTCGAAGGTCCCGCAGCATTTTGTGCAACGAGGGGCCTATGGGCACTTCCAATCCGTGGTGGTCGCACGATTGATCCTGACGGCGACGCAATTGTGGGTGGAGTGCGATTCGCGTGAGCGTCTCGACACCATCAAGCACACGTTGGCGGCAACGTTTGGATTCTCGCTTCATTTCCGCGGCGAGACCTATACTCCACCGCCCCGGCGGCTCAAGGAGTCCGAGTTGGCGGTCGAGGAGCCTCTGACGCTGGTGATTTCGAGAGAGGAAGATCGAGCCTTCTTGAGCGGGTTTCTGGAGACCCTCTACTTGGAATGGGCAGAACGGAACTGCCCGTCCCTGGCCAATCACATGCCTCGTCACGCCGCCACGTCAGAAGCTGGACGCAAACAGGTTGCGGCCTTGATCGCCGACATGGAGCGACAGGACCCTGGAATCAGGCGTGCGGGTCAGGCATCATTTGACTACAATACGCTGAGGGCTCATGTGGGGCTCGACTAACAATAGGCAGGTTACGAAGAAGTTCGTTCTCGTCGTTCGTGAAGCGTGAAGCGTCCGAATCCGGAAACGAACGACGCTTCACGAGATACGCTTCACGGGTTTCGAGAACGATGAGGTCACTCAATGACGACAGGGCACAACTCAAAATTGACTGACGTGCTCGAACGCTGTCGCCCTGTGCCGCCGGCCAGCCCGAACATCCTCAAGACGCTCCTGGCGGTTCAGTCTGCCCTGGGCCATATACCGACGAGCGGTATCCTACAGATTGCGCAGGTATTGGGCGTGACGGATGCCCAGGTTGCCGGAGTGCTGTCCTACTATTCGGATCTCCGGACTCAGCCGACGGGCAGGCATCTTATTCGAGCCTGCATGGGCGAGTCTTGCATGGCCAACCACAGCGCGCGCGTTCTTCGTGCGATCCAAGATCACCTCTGCCCGGCTGCTGGAGATGCCTCACAGGCAGAGCGGTTCACGGTAGAGACCATGTCTTGCGCGGGGAATTGCGCCTTGTCGCCGACGGTGATGATCGATGAGCATCTCTGTGGGCGAGTGACGCCTTCCGACGTACCGTCGTTGCTGGAGGCTCAGGTGTTGAGGCGGAAGACTGAAGGCTGAAGGCGGAAGACCGTAGACTGAAGACTGAAGACCGAAGGCTGAAGACTAAAGACTAGAAGCCTTCAGCCTAAACACCTTCAGCCTATATACCTGGGGTAGTTACGCTCAATGACACCGACACGCCTCTACCTCTCCAACGATACCTCCTCTCGTGCGGCGGGCGCTGACAAGCTTGCCGATGCCTGGAGGGACCGTTCTGAGATTCAACTGATTCACACGTCTTCGCGCGGCGCGTTCTTTCTCGAACCGATGGTGGAGCGTGATACAGCAGGCGGGCGTGAGGCCTGGTTCAACGTGCTGCCGAATGACTTGCCGCGCATCGTGGCCGGCGTGGGTGGGACGAAGGTTGCCGAGATACCGTATCTGCAACAACAGACCCGTTTCACCTTTGCCAACTTCGGCATCACCGAGCCGCTTGCGCTCGATGAATACCAATCGCGTGGTGGATTCAAGGGATTGGCAGCGGCACAGAGCCTGTCGCCGGACGCCATCGTCGACGTGTTGCGTCTCTCGGGATTGCGAGGCCGCGGCGGTGCGGCGTTTCCCGTCTGGAAAAAGTGGCAGGTCGCGCAGCAGACCGAGTCGGAGCAGAAATATGTGGTGGCGAATGCCGACGAAGGGGATGCCGGCACCTATTCCGATCGGATGATGATGGAGGGCGATCCCTTCCGGTTGATCGAAGGCATGATGATTTGCGCCAGGGCGATCGGGGCGACGCGCGGCTACCTCTATTGCCGGTACGAATATCCGGCCGCGGCGCGGGCCATGCAGTTTGCGATTCAGAAGGCGCGTGAGGCGGACCTGTTCGACTGCGACGACTATCCGTTCGACCTTGAAGTGGTGACCGGCGCCGGCTCCTATGTCTGCGGCGAGGAGACCGCCTTATTGGAATCGCTGGAGGGCCGGCGGGGTGTCGTGCTGGCGAAGCCGCCCTATCCGGCAGTGTCCGGACTCTATGGCAAACCGACGATCGTGAGCAATGTCCTGACGTTCGCCACGCTGCCCAACATTCTGGCGAACGGCGGCGCCTGGCATGCTTCGCTTGGCACGGAAGGGTCGCGCGGGACGATGGCGCTGCAGATCGGTGGGCGCGTGAAGCAGCCGGGACTTGTGGAAGTGCCTTTTGGTTTGACGCTCCGGGATGTCTTGGATCGATTCGGCGGAGGCATGGCGCCGGGCGCGCGGTTGAAAGCGGTACAGGTGGGGGGGCCGTTGGGGAGCCTGTTCCCCGAATCCCAACTCGATATCCCTATTTGTTATGACGCTTTCGCCGGGGCCGGAGCTATTCTTGGGCATGGGGGCATCGTCGTCTACGATGACGACACGAGTATGGTCGATTTGGCGCGGCACTTCATGGCCTTTACGGCAGATGAATCGTGCGGGAAATGTACGCCCTGCCGGGTTGGATCGGTTCGCGGGCGTGAAATTCTCGAGCGGATTCAGATGGGCCAGGGAGACCTCGAGAAGATTGAATGGTTTGAGGAGATAGGCCACGGCACCCAACCGCATGGCTTCTTCAGCAGACTCGAGACTTCCCCTTCCAGTCACCACGATCACTTTGACAGCTTGGCCACTTGCCCTGACCCGTCGCAGTAATTCCATCCCGCTGATATCAGGAAGACCGACATCCATGATGACCAGGTCGATGGGAGATTCACCAATAATTTTCAGCGCGGCAGAGGCCGTCTCTGCTGTAAAGATCCGATAGAACGAACTGAGAATCATCAAGAGGGCCTTACGAGGTCCCTCTTGATCCTCAACGATCAAAACGTTTGGCTGAAATTCGTCCGGCGCCATCACATGCTCCATACACCATCGCTGATCCGACAGCTCAGCATACCTGCACCTCGAAAAATCCACTAGGTGCATTGGTAAGTCCATTTAACCACGTAACCAGAAAACACGATCGCTTTAGGAGAGGCATTCACGGAGCGAATGCCCCTACCAACGGATTTGTCCTACAGACGCCGCCAGGCCGAAGCAGACTGTAACACCTCAATACATTGAGGCATTGGGCAGGAGGCCTGCTCAGCCGAATGGTCAGACGGCCCCTCTTTGCCGCACACATTGTAGGAATCACCCTACAGCTAACAGGCCCCAGGCGCAGAGAGAGACCCTCTATTCATTTCCCGTTTACATACCGGCCGTAGACTCGTCTTACCTCGTAGCAGTCTATCGGCCAGGTCTCTATTGCTCACGATCATGTGTTCCTGAATTCTCGGAATGCGTCGGTGAGGGAGGTCAACGACGCCAGCAATGGATCGACCACGGCGCTCATCATCTATGGAGGTTCTACCATGAAGGTTTCACACATCATCGCTCTGTCGATCAGCGGCGTCTTGCTCCTCAGCATGCTAACCCTGTCCACTGAATTAGCCCTCGCCCAGAGCGGAGAGGTCCGCCTTAGCGCCAAAATGGTGTCCGGTGCTGCCTCGGGCAAAGCAGACTATCGTGAGCGAGGCAACCGTCGACGCCTCAATGTGGAAGCCGAGGATCTTTCGAATGCGACACCGTCACCCCAGACGGTGTTCGTGAACGGCGCCCCGGTCGGAAACATGACTCTCGTCGCCTGTCCGATTCCTGCTGCGCAGCTTCTCTGCGGTGAGCTGGAATTAAACACGCAAGACGGACAATCAGTTCCCGTCATTACCAGAGGACAGATCGTGAGTATCGGCACGAATCCAGCCGTGCTCGCCGGCGTCCTGCGATAACCATCGCCTTGCGCCCCAAAGAGCCAGCCGCCCTCCCGCGGCTGGCTCTTTTTGTATCCGGGTAACGCATAGGAGGTGTTTACCTTTTCTTCCTCCCTTCGTCTTACTGAGTGACAGGTTGATTGGTACGGGCCGCCGGATGAGAGAGCCGGTTCGATCCCGTCCAATAACGGCCACGACTCGCACGTATCATCTACTCTCTTGCATAGAAGGAGCGCACATCATGAAGAACGCTGTATTGAAAGTCGGAACGATTGCCAGCTTGGTCATGGCCATGGCAGCCCCAGCCATTCTGCCGAATGTCGTCTTCGCGCAGGCGGATGTTCGCCAGGAAGATCGCCGGGCGGATCGGCAACAGGATCGCCAAGCGGATCGGCGGGAAGATCGTCAGGCGGATCGCCAACAAGACCGACAGGCTGACCGGCAGCAGGATCGCCAGATGGATCGTCAGCAGGACCGGCAGATGGACCGCCAGGCGGATCGGCAACAGGACCGGCAAGCGGATCGTCGAGCAGATCGTGGTGGGCGCGGCCGATAAGTTTGTTCACACGAACGACAAGAGGGGCTCACGACATCTCTCGTGAGCCCCTCTTATTTTTCACCTCAGCCCCCCCGAGGATTTACTGATGCCGCTTACCTTGGCGATCATGCTTCTCACGGGCAATATGACGCGACGCACGATCCTGCGCATGGTCGATTCGAGCCCGCTCTCTCTTGGTGACCGTCCCATCTGACTTCGCCTTATCTTCCATCTTATTGATGTGTTCCTGCTGCTTGTTCAAGCGATTCGCTTCGCGCTCATTCAACTGGCCACTGGCAATCCCTTGATCGATTCGTTTCTCCTGGTTGGCCTGCCGCTGGTCGATCACGGGCCCGTCTGCCTGTGCGTAGGCCAGACCCATGGTCAAGATGACTGCGCTGATGGCGAGTAACATCTGCTTCATGTTTTCCTCCTCATTTAGGTAACGTGTGAGCCCCTGACTGCAACAACACGCACATCAACTCTACGTTGACCACAGAAGTTAACCACTTGCGAGCAGCACCCTTCTACCAAGACTCGTTGATTTCGTCCAAGATATTATCCATCTTGGCGGCAATGAAGCTCCCCGCAGCAGCCTACTCCGCCGAAGCAGCCACTTCGGCTGCGAAGGCCGGAAGCTGCGGGGTATCTTGCGAAATTCTCCGAAGCCTCTACCCTCCTTCGCCAAGGCTACGGAGGGTTCGCCCCGCCTTCATCCCCGTAGCAGGCTACTGGGAATTCGGCGAAGGAGAATAAAAAAGGCTGCCCTCTTGCGAAGACAGCCCTGGCAACGACTCCACGTCATGTACGTTAGTGGTCTCTTCCTCCGTGGCCACTTCCTCCGCTGCGATCAGGTCGGCTGCCACGATCGGAACCTCCGCTGCGGTCACCGCCACTGCCACCCCTCTCAGAGCTGCCGCTTCGATCGGAGCTCCCACCATGATCGCCACGGTCGCCGCTGCCGGATCCGCCGCGATCCTCCCGAAACAACCGGTCTCCTCGCTCTCCACGGCTCACCTGTTCACGAAGGGCCTGCAGGCTCGCACGGCCATCATGGAACTCAGCTCCACGGCGCTTTACTTCCCGGCTCAGATCGAGCAATTCGGACGATCGATACCCTTGGCGAAGGCCTTCGCCAACCAGCGCCGTCCCATCCTTTGACGACACACGCCCTTCCTTCATGACCGCCAGGCTCTTGGCCCCTGCAGCCAAGGTCTCCTGCGTCACCTTCTGTTTTCCATCCTGAGAGACACGGGCAAGTTCCCGCACCTCGTCGGCGGAGGCGCCGCGCGAAAACGCATCGGCCATCATCTCGATAGACCGCTGATGGTTACCTTCCGCCACACCGCGCGTACCGACTTCCCGAAGGACTTCTTGTGCCGACTCGAAATGGGTCACGAGCTGACGTAAGACCGGATCGATCCGTTTTGGCTCCACGCCCTTCGCCAACCCTTCTTTCACTTTGTTGGCCAAAGGCTCCGTCGGCAGCCCCTTTTCTCCCGCTTTCGCCACATGGTCCAGCAACTGATTAACCTCTTCGGCCGAATAGCCTTGGGCCGAACGAAGCCGGTTGATCTCCTCGCGATCTTGGACCGATAGCGTTTCCGCCTGAACGGCCGCGACCGGCAGCCAGAGCGCCGCCAGCACCAGCCACATGCGTATGTCAGTTCGTGTATCCATCGCGTTACCGTACTACGACCACACCGTTCGTGTGTCCAAACCCATCGGTCACAAAATCTTCTGCCATCGGAGGCGTCACCCATCGAGTGCCGTTGACGAGATAGATGAAGGTATATTCCCCTTCGTTCAACGGCACCTCGGCCGACCAGAAGCCGTTGCGGTCAATCGCCTTCATCGGCGTGACCCCCTTGCTCCAGTTGTTAAACGATCCCATGACGAACACCTCTGTGGCATCCGGTGCCAGGAGCGTAAATCGTACGCCCCCTGACACCCGCTTCGGCAACTCGGGCTTCATCGTCTGTGCGCAGGCCGATAGACCGACGAACAACAGCACGATCACGAATCTCGACACCATCTTGCTCATGCGCGTGAGCGTACCCAACTCCGCGACTCGATGCAAGGCAATCGATACTAGGATTAGATACTGACATCGAGCACCGCATTCTGCGCTCCAAAGCCATCGCCTGCCCCCTCTGCTGCCAGGGGGTCGGCAATCCATTGTTTGCCATCGACCACAAACATATACTGATAGCGTCCGGGCTTCAGAGGGATCGTAGCGGTCCACAGACCGCCTTCGGACCGCTCCAACTGCGTTTGTCCTGGATTCCAGCCGTTGAAATCGCCGGCGATCGAGACCGACTTGGCATCGGGTTGAAGTAACACGAGCCGCACAAACACCTTGCTCTCTTGCCCCGGTGCAAATGACGCCTGCTGCGCCTGCCCCCCGGCAACTGGCACCGGTATTTCGACAATCCGTTCCGGCCCAATACGCAGCAGACCCACCACTGCCACCACCGCTACACAAGCCGCCGCCATCGCGCCGGCCAGGTTCCACTCCAACGTCCGCGGCAACATGACGGCTGCGCGGAGTCGATCCCAGATACTGATGGATTCCGGCGCGATCCTGGCCTGCACCTGTGCCAGAAAGCGTGCCGACGGCGCGACACGGGGCAACTGCGTGGCTTGGGTCACCACGAGTTCAAGATTCAGCCAGCGCCGACGCAGAGAGGAGTCGGCATCCACCGTCTGAAGAAACGTCACCCGCTCCTCAGGCGTCAGATCGCCGTCGAGAAAACGTTGGATCAGAAGTTCCTGTTCTTGCATCGCTACGCCTCTTTGAATGCTGCCAATTCTCGACTTAATTGCACCCGGCCCTTATACACCCGCATTTTCAGCGTATCGCCGTTCACCCCGAGAATGTCCTGCATCTCTTCGTAACTCAGCCCTTCGACATGCTTCAAGACAAAGGCCTCTCGATAGAGCGGCGGCAGCCGCTGAATCGCCCGATCCAATTCGGCAGCGACTTGCTGCTGGGACAACAGCCGTTCCGGAGTCCGCTCTTCCACCACTCGATCATCCTGCACATCGTCAATGTCGACATCTTGGAGCCCCTGACCCGGACGCTTGACTCGGAGCCAATCCTTACACTTGTTCGCCGCGATCCGATACAGCCAGGTGGAAAACTTCGACTCGGCCCTGAACGTCGGCAAGGCTTTGAAGGCCGCCACAAAGGTCTCTTGGGCCAGATCCTCCGCCTCCGTCTTGTCACCCACCATCCGATAGGCCAGATTGACGATCACCGTCGCATACCGCTCGACCAGCTGCCCGAACGCATCCTGGTCCTGCTTAAGGCAGCGCGCAACCAGTTTGGCCTCGTCTGCCGCTCCTCGTGGGTCTAGCAATATCGCCATGCTCGTTCACCCTGCATGGCAACTGCCGAACATTCCATTCTGCGTCCCTGATCCATTAGACGAGCCGCCGAGGTGAAGGTAAACGCCTACAAAAGGGTTAGAACCGGTAACTGGCGCCAACAGAGAATGCTTGATCCGGGGCTCCATTGGATACACCGAGCGTCACCCCAGCGTTCAGCCGCCAGGCTGCCGAAGCCGTATAGTTCACCGCGAAGAAGACATCTCGGGCATTGACGAACCCGGGGACAATGGCCCGGTATTCTTCAAAATACACGCTCGTCAATAGATCTTTCGTCAAATAGTACCCGGCCCCGACGTCGTACCAATATTGATTCTGGAAGTTCAGCCCATCGGGATCCCCGATGATGTTGTAGCCCCCATCTAAAAATGTAATCCAGCTATTTCCCAGCATTTTGGACATCTCGATGCCTGCCCCATAGTCCCATTCGCCGGTTCCAAGGCCCTGGCTGGCACTCGCCGTTGGCATCTTCACCCGTCCCGTTACGGCAATGAGCGGCATGTAATCTCGCTCTTCGACCACATAGTAGCGCCCTCTCAGAATAATGTCGCCGAGACCGGAGGTCGTCGCTTTTTGCCCGGCTGTTCTGGTTGTAGTTCCACACGTGCGATTCTTTCCGCTCACATTGGAATTCTTTCCGCTACAGCCTCCATCGTCAGCTGTGCCTCCACCCCCACCGCCGGACCCGGAATTCCCCCCTCCGTTATCATCGACACGAGTCGCCGTACCGCCCACAAGTGTCGTACGTCCATCGGTGGTTGCTGTGACAAAGGGAATGACCAGGGTCACATCGCCGTCTTTAAACATTCTCCGGATTGATAGGGGCGCATAAAAAAAGGTGCTGGTCGTACCAGTCCCGAAATTTCCGCTGCTATAGCTCGGGGTAAACCCAAGCTGCCAATTGCGATCAGGGGAAGGTGGACCTTGATCGGTCGTATCCGCCCCAAAGCCCTCCGTAAGCCAGAGCCCCATACACATGACGACACCGAGCAGCATCCCTACCAATTTAAACATGATCATCCCTTCAATTTTCCCCTATATGAGACCAGCAATTGAGTTCATACCACAACGGCGCCGGGCAAGTCCCCCGACGCCGCCGTCTCGCCGCAACCGATAGCGAGGTCGATCTAGTTGTGTCCAGCTCGCTCCGGCTTTTCCGGCCGCTCCGGTCTTTGCGGTCGTTCTGGGCGTTCCGGACGCTGCGAGCGCTCAACCCGTTCGGGGCGATTTGAGCGGTCCATCTGAACAGACCGTGCATTATCTCGCCCTTCCCGCCCATGCTCGCCCGCCACTTGATCTGCACGATCGAGTCCGCGCGCCTCACCACCAGCATTAGAGCGGCGATCCTCCCGTCGATCTTCCTGCCGCAGTCCTCGATCCTCCTGCCGTAGACCTCGATCCTCCTGGCGAACGTCACCCACCTGCGCAAACAGCGGGGTCAGGCCCACATTGGACAAGAGAAGCGACAATGCCATGATGTGCGTTAAACGACTCATACGGTCCTCCTTTTTTATGCCACGTTAAAGACGATAACCGACTCGCCACGTTTCTACACGTTCACGGGATCCCGGCCTCATATCACCTCGCCTCTATCTAGTAAGACGAGGAAATGACGTTAAGGTAAACATCATTTCGCCCGCTTGATACGTTGCCGAATAAACATGAACGGCTGGTTGCGCGCGTGCAACCAGCCGCTCTCTCCACCTGACCGAGATTGACCTTACCGACTGCGGCTGGCTCGATCTGCTCGACGATCAAGCTGACGATCCTCCCGGCGATCGGCCTGCCGATCGAGTTGGCGATCCTCACGGCAATCTACCCGACGATCGTCGTTTACATGCCGGACATCGTCACGTCCACCATGGCCAGACCCACTATTGGCGGAGCCAGACCCACTGTTATCAGACCCATGACCACTATTCCCAGAACCGGGCCCGCTGTTGTCATTTCCACCTCGTCCGCCTCGATTGTCGGCCTGATTGCCGCCACGATCGTTCGCCCCATCCAATCGAAGTCGATCGAACTGTGCGCGAAGGCTCTGCCGTTCGATTTCCGTCAGTTGCGATTGGTCGAGCCCTTCAATCCTGGCCCGCAGCTGCCCCTCTTCCCGGCCAACCCTTGCGCGAACATCGCCGCTCCGGAAGGTGACACTCCGTTCTGCGCCGTTCGACGACGGCACGGCGCTCGATACCTGACGGAGCAGATTCTTAGTGGGATCGCTGTTCAGAAACAGCGCCCGCTGTTCGGCCTCTGTCAACGACACATTACGAAACTGCACTTCCTGCACCCCTGGCCTGGCAAATTGCGCTTGAATCGTTTGCTTCAGTGCTTCAATATCCACCGCGCCGCTCCCGGCCCGCGGCAAGGCTCCAACAATCTCCACCTGCCCGCTCTGAATCGATGGAGCGGTCTGCGCCCACACTGGAGTTGCCGTCATCACCAGCACACTCACACCCCATACTGTCATCGCATTGTGTTTCACGATCAACCTCCTCTATTGTCCTCGTTAGTCTTCCAGCTCAGCTTCGCGCCACGTCACGACCCCACCGTTCAAGCGGCCCTTCAGCTTGACCAACGTGCCGACACTCACTGCGTTGAAGAAAGCCGCCCGGCTGATCGGCTGATCGCTCAGGCCCTGGAAATCGTCGTTGTTCAACGCCGACGTGTTCACGGCCACGCCCAAGATCGTCAAATTCGGATTCGACACAGCCTGCACCGGCCCTTGAAGATCCACCTCGTCGCCAGCCGACCGCTGCTCGACGCGCGTCGCAATCACCGAATTGCCGGCTCCCGCACGCCCGCGCACCCGCACATGATCCCCGAGCGACAGGTCGTTCAGCCCCGTGATCGTATTCCCGCCGTTCGCGTTGAACTCGGTCTGGCTATTCACATTGACCGTCACGCCCGGAAGCCCCGCAATCGTAAATGTCCTCGCCACAAGATTGACCGCGGCCACGTTACCTTCCAGCTTCACACCGGCATGGAACTTCACATATTTCGCCGTCAATATCCCATTAGCCAGCCGGCCTTCGGCGGAAAGTTTCGCCCCCACGACGATTTCATCGACCGTCCCACCTCGAAACTCAGTACTCGATGCCGTCTGTACATGGGTCGTCCCGATAAAGAAGTCGCCCGGACCGACCACCTGCGTCACAAACCCTTCCACTTCGAACTCATCCGCCTGTTGCACGCCCCGGTTCTCCGGCTCGACCTTCGTCGCCACCAGCGTCCCTTGCGTCTGCATATTCGGCCCAGGCGTGAACTGAGCGCCCTTCGCTTCGACGAGCAGCCCGTTCCAGGCATTTCCCGCCGGACTCGGCATATCGTTGATGAGAGCTGTCGTGTAATTCACCGTGAGGTTGCCGATCTGGAAGGTCTTCGGATTCGCACTGTCGTTGTGATTCTTGACAAACCCGCGCACCTCCGGCGTGACAGTCCCGGCCGGCTTCTTCTCGATGAAGGTCGCCTGAATCAGCCCATCCAGCCGGACATGCCCATTCACTTCGACAACATCCGTCCCGGCCACGAGATTCGCGATATTTTGCCCCGCAATGTTGTTATCGATGATCGTCGTGTTGTCGACCAACACGGTCTGCCCCATCACCACCAGACTGAGACCATCTGCTGCGACCGACTGCACCAACCCCTCGACCGCATCGTGCTGGCGAACCACACCGGCCGACCGCTGACCGCCGCTCATCGAGCCGGTCACCACCGCTGTCATGCCAAG
>SWDR01000050.1 GCA_005116815.1 Nitrospira sp.
TTCTTGGGCCTGGCCAATAATTGGATCGAAGCGGTGACCGAGGACGATACTCGGGGCATGGGCAGCCATGCGAGCAGTCCGATCGGGAGCAGCCGCTTCGAAGACTTCAAGAGCGAGCAGGTGCAGCAAGTCACGATGCGGCATCTCCGGCCTTACATGGAAGACGGTGCCTTGGTCGTCATCGGCGGGGACGGGAGTCTTCGCGGCGCGCGGGCGCTCTACGAGGGCTTTGGAGTTCAGGCAGTCGGAATTCCCGGTACGATCGACAATAATCTTGCGGGGACGACCTCCCTGGGTTTTCACTCGGCTGTGTCGCTGGCGAATCAATCCATCGAGTCGTTGAAAGCCACCAGTTCCGCCATGGGCAGCGTCTTTTTCGTCGAGATTATGGGGGCCGGATCCGGCCATCTCGCCCTCGCTTGTGCCTATCAGGCCAGGGCGGAAGGCATCCTGGTCAACGAGCATCCCGATCCCGACGCTTATATCGACGACGTCATCCTCGGAACGCTCAAACGCACTCTGGGTGTCCCGAACAAGAGCCATCTGTTTGTCGTGGCTGAACAGACGCCCCATCGCCATCACCAGGATGGCGGCGTGCGCGGTCTTGTCGAATATGTCGCGGGCACACTCACGACCTGGCCACAGTTTCAGGCGCGTGCCGGTGAATATCGCCTTGCCCCAGCGACCAAAGCCACCATCCTCGGCCATACGTTACGAGGCGCGCCCCCGACCCCGGAGGACAAGACCATCGGACAAGATCTGGCCTACGAAGCAATTCGCCGCCTCGTCAAGGAGCCGGAGCGGGTGGTCGGGTGTATGTTGGCCTATCGCGGGCCCGGCACCATCGAGGCCATTCCACTCCACGCGGTCGCGCCGAAGCCGTTCGATTGGGAGATCTTCGCCCGCATGCATGGAAGCGAGCTGCCGTAGCGCCTCAATCGTCAATGCGAGAGGCGGGCCTCGCCTGAAACGGCGGTTGCGTTGTGGGCCTGGAGGTCGTTTGTTAGAATGGCATCCTTGAATATTATGGTGAGAAGAACGGGGAACGCGGGCCGCTCATTCCGATCGATCAACGAAAGCAACTGTATCGTTCATGCGTAAAGCTAAAATCGTCTGTACCATCGGCCCCGCCAGCGATTCGCCCGCCGTGCTGGATCAGTTAATTGAAAGCGGCATGGACGCGGCGCGCCTCAACTTTTCTCACGGGACTCACGAATCGCATGCGCGGGCGATCAAGGCCATTCGCGAAGCCGCGAATCGCCGGCAGGCGGCGGTGGCGATTATCCAGGACCTGCAAGGACCGAGGATTCGTATCGGAGACGTCGATCCGGGCGGGATCGATCTGGTGGCAGGCCAGACAGTGAGGCTCGTGACGGCTCTGCTCCGGTCCGGCGGTCAACTCGGCGCACAATCTCTCGCGTCATCCGGTATGCGAGAGATTGCGGTGGCGTATCAATACCTGGTGCGGGATGTTCAGCCAGGCGCCCGCATCCTGATTGACGATGGCCTCATCGAGCTGGTCGCACATCGTATTATCGGCAGTACCGTCGAATGTGGGGTCGTGACCGGGGGACGACTGACCTCGCACAAGGGCATGAACCTGCCGGATACGCGCATCAGCGCACCGACTCTCACCGACAAAGATCGAGAGGATCTCCGGTTCGGGATCGCCCAAGGGGTGGATTATGTGGCCCTCTCGTTTGTCAGAGGCCCCGATGATGTGGTGGCCGCAAGGAAACTAATCGCCGACTGGGGCGGCGATATGCCGATTATTGCCAAGATCGAACGGCCGGAAGCGGTGGAATGTTTGGACGCGATTCTCGATCAGGCGGACGGCGTGATGGTGGCGCGGGGCGATCTGGGCGTAGAGATGGGATCGGAGGCAGTTCCGCTCCTCCAGAAGCGGATCATCGCCGAAGCGAACCGCAGGCGCCGACTTGTGATCACGGCCACTCAGATGTTGGAGTCGATGACGCAGCATACACGTCCGACAAGGGCTGAAGCGTCGGATGTGGCCAATGCCGTGTTCGACGGGACCGATGCGGTCATGCTGTCCGGGGAAACGGCGGTCGGGCAACATCCGGTTGAAACTGTCCGTGTCATGAACCGCATTATTCGCGCAGCAGAAGAGGGGGCACGATCCTGGTATGTGCGCTCGTCCATCGCGCCACAAGAGGAAGGGTCCTTCCCTGAAGCCATCTGTCACTCGGCCTTTTCAGCCGCCTCAGTCATCGGGGCGAGCGTCATCGTGGCATTTAGCGAACGGGGTACGACTGCGCGCTTGCTGTCGAAACAGCGACCTGCCGCGTCAATTGTGGGATTGACGCCATTTGAGGCCGTCCGGCAGCGGATGGCATTGTACTGGGGGGTGATCCCACATACGATGCGCCAGATCGCGCAAACCGATGAGCGGATCGAGGAAGCGGAACGCCGGCTGAAGACCGAGGGTATAGCCGTTACGGGACAGCGGATCGTGATCCTCTCGGGGACCAGGATTGGTCAGCCAGGGGAAACCAATTTGATGAAGTTACACAAAATCGGGTGACCGGAACAGTTGGGCGGTGCACCAGGATTCTTTTGCGGGGTATAGATGTGGAAGTGAAGAACACACGATGACCGTCAACAGGGTAGGCCGGTTCCTATTGTTTCTCTATCCGTTATTCGCGCTGCTGTTGTCCGCCGGGGAGGGGCTTGCGCAGAGCGGATCCCTCGACCATTCACCCTCAGAGGTCGTGAAGCGGTATCTATC
>SWDR01000051.1 GCA_005116815.1 Nitrospira sp.
GCGTTACGCTGCGCGCGCGCCTCATGCACTTGGTTCTCGATCAGAAATCCCGTGAAGAGCGGCATCGACACCAGAGCGCCCGCTGTCCACCAGCCTCCAGTCTGCTGATTCTGCCTCGCATCGAACGGCTCGAAGGTGCCTCCGCTGGCCAGCGCCGAGATCGTCGGGAGGTATTGCTGTTTCGTGGCGCGCAACTTGGCTTCCGCCGAGGCCGTTTGTTCTTTGAGTCGTTGGATTTCAGGATGGGACAGGCTCTCGCCGATCAACGTATCCAATGGACGAGTCGGTTTGACATCGATGGCCAGGTCTTCCAGCACATAATCGTCTTGGCCCGCCACACCCATGGCGCGATTGAGGTCTGCATAGCTGGACTTCAAGTCGTTGCGGCTGCGAATCAGGAACGACTCGGCATTGACGAGCTCGACACGCACGAGGTTCCAATCCAGCTTGGATTTGAGTTGCTGGCGATAGAGCGCCTCGATCTGGCCGGCGATCAGACCTCGTTCACGGACGGTTTCTTCCGCAATCTGCACCAGCTTGCGCCGTTTGAGGCTGTTCAAGTAGGTGCGTTGCACGTTCAAGACGACGAGTGCGCGCCGCGCATTCACGTCCTGCCCCTGCGCCCGTTCGGCTAGTTGTGATGATTCGACCAGGTTGCTGGTCACCCCGAAATCGTAGATGCGTTGGTTGGCGATCACGCCCGCGGCGAAGATGCTTTGGTTCTGTTGCAGTAAGGCGCCGCCGACGAGGAAGCGGGGGTTGGTGCGTCCCGCTCCGGCGGTGGTGTCGGCGTTCGCATAGACCTGGGGGTAATAGAGCGAGCGGGTCTGCTGCGTTCTCGCTTCGGAGGCCTTCAAGTTGGCGTTGCCCTCCTGGACAGCCGGATGGTTCTGTAACGCCAGTTCAACGGCGCTCTGCAAGGCGAGGAAGCTCCCGCGGGGGGGCGGTTCAGATGCGCGAGTTAGTGGCTGAGCCGAGGCGGGGATCGGTCCGCCGAGGACCGCGAGGATCGTGAGGCCGATCAGGCTGCTGGTGATCGTGGGATGCATGAGACCTCCTCTGGTCAAGTCGATAGGGCTCTGTGAGCTAGTTGGTGTGCTTGGGCTGAGTGCTGCCTGTATCCGTGGCCGTCGGGCCGGAGGCGCCAGGAGACCGTCGTTCGAATTTCTGCTGGGCCGGTTTCCCCTCCGGCAGGTTGAACGGAGCGGAAGAGACGAGGGCGCGATCCACCAGTTTGCGCTTGCCGACCACGACGACGTCCTCGTCGCCCGACAGGCCGGAGGTCACCTCGATCCAGCGGCCGTCGCTGATGCCGGTCTGCACCGGCACCGACTTTGCGCGGCTGGCATCGACGATGAATACCGACTTCCCTTTGGGCCCGCTGATCACGGCTTGCGGCGGCAGCACGAGCGCATCGGGAATCTCCCGCAGTCCGAGAGAGACTTCCACGAAGGTGCCTGGGCGGAGGGCATGGTCTGGGTTCGGCAGGTCGATCTCGACGAGCAGGCTGCGCGTCGAGGGATCGAGCGCCAGGGTCGAGCGGGTGACGGTGCCGGTGAAGGATCGCCCTTCCAGTCCCTTGACGATCACGCTGGCCTTGGTGATGCCGGGCTGCACCCAGGGTGAATCGTCCTGCGGCACGTTCGTATAGACGCGCACCGTATCGAGATCCATGATGGTGAAGAGCGGAATGGCTCCGGCCGATGAGGCCGTGGCGACCTGGATTAAGGCGCCGGGATCGGCAAAGCGGGCTGTAATGATGCCGGCATAGGGCGCGCGAACTTTCGTGTAGTCGCGCAACGCCATCCGTTGATCCACCAGATGTTTGGCACTTTGGGTCGCCGCCTCCGCGACATCGACATCCTGCTTGGCGATCACGTCCGGCGATTCCTTCCAGACCTTGGCTAACCGTTCGGACGTCAGCCGTTTGATGTGGTAGTCGGACTGGGCCTGGTGGTACTGCTCCTCGACTTCCGGCGCATCGATGATTGCAAGGATCTGATCCTTCTTGACCGCATCGCCCTTGTCCGGCCCGATCCATTTCAAATAGCCCGACACCTTCGCGTAGAGCGTGGTTTGATACCGTGGCGAGACGTTCGCCGGCAGGGTGACGTTGTAGATCAACAGGCGTCTGGTCGGTTTCGTGACCTGCACATCCACCGGCTGGTTGTCGCCTTGCGCCACGGCTTCGGTTTGGTCCTGGCTGGAACCTGCTGGCGCCGCGGCGCTAGTTGCGGCCTTCTTCGCAGGTTCCTCTTTATCACAGCCGGTCAGGACCAGCAGCAGGGCGATAACGATGCAGACTGAACGGTTCGACATGGTCCTAGATCTCCTCAGCAGATGCGGGCGGGGTCGTTGGCAATTCATGGATGTGCACACGTCGTCTCAAGACCAGCACATGCATCACCGGTACGACGAGGAGCGTCATGACGGTGGAGACGGCGAGGCCTCCGACGACTGCGCGGGCCAGGGGCACCATCGTCTCGTTCCCTTCGCCGAAGCCCAGTGCCAGCGGCAGCAGGCCGAGGATCGTCGCGAGGGCCGTCATCAGAATCGGGCGAATGCGGCTGGTGCCGGCCTGGAACACGGCTTCCTCCGCGGTGGCGCCTGCGCGCACCCGGCGGTTGGCGGAGTCGACCAGCAGAATACTGTTGGAGACCACGATGCCCATCATCATGAGGGTGCCGATCATCGATTCCACATTGACCGACGTGTCGGTCAGCAAGAGCAACAACACCGTGCCGATCCAGCCCAATGGCACCGCCACCAGGATGATCAGGGGATCGACCAGGGAGCGGAAGAGTCCCACCATCACGAGATAGATCAGCAGCACGGCGAGCGGTAGCGCGAAGGCAAAGTTGTTGATGGCGCCCCGCATATTGGCGACCTCGCCACGGAGCTGCAGGGTCACATCCTTCGGGAGCTGGATGGTCGCCAGGACCGCTTCAATGTCTTTCGCGACATGGCCCAGGTCGTTGCCGACCGGGGTGATCAAGACGTCGATCAAACGGGACAGGTCGTAATGGTCCACGGAGTCCGGACCGGTCTTGAAGGAGAGGGACGCCACATCCCGGAGCAGCACGGGCGGTCCTCGCCGTTCATCGCCTGAGGCATAGTTGCCGCTGGACAGCTCCATCTGCCGCCCGGCG
>SWDR01000052.1 GCA_005116815.1 Nitrospira sp.
CCTGCCCTTCCAGCTTCTGCTCCGCCAATGGTCCCAGCAAGTCGCCTTCCAGCCAGGTGATACGCTCGCTGACCCCAAACCGAATAGCATTCTGCCTGGCCACATTGAGCGCAGGGCCGGAGAGATCGGTCGCGATGACCCTCGCATGAGGTCTCATCCGTGCAATCGCCACGGCGATGCACCCGGATCCCGTGCAGACATCGACGATGGTCGCCGGACGATCGGCATGAATCCGTTGCGAGACATACTCGACCAGCAACTGAGTCTCGGGTCTCGGGATGAGCACCGCTGGATTGACAACAAACTCCAGACCGCAGAACTCCTGGGTCCCTAAAATATATTGCAAGGGTTCGCGGCCAACCCGCCGCTTAATTAAACCCCTTGCGGCTAAGAGCTCGGAAGAGGAGAGGAGTCGATCTCGGTCGGTCACAACATGATGTGTGGAAAGATAGAGCACGTGCTCCACAATCCACAGGGCTTCCTGCTTCGCAGTCTCGATGCCCGCATGCTCCAGCAGCCGGCGCGCCTCAACGAGGACCTCGCCAAGTGTGGCCTGGCCGACCGACTGAGGGAGAGGAGCGACCGCGTCCATATTACGCAACCCCCACTTCTTGCTG
>SWDR01000053.1 GCA_005116815.1 Nitrospira sp.
GTCTCTGCATACGACGGTGGTCGGTCCGAAAGGGGAGCACGTCGAATTCCAGATTCGCACGGAGGACATGCATCGTATCGCCGAGCATGGCATCGCCGCGCATTGGAAATATAAGGAACAGGGGCAGGTTGCCGATCGCGACAGCAAGGCCTTCGGCTGGCTCCACCAGTTCGTCGAATGGCACGAAGATTTGTCCGATAACCGGCAGTTCATGGATTCGGTGAAGCTCGACCTCTTCCACGATGTGGTCTATGTGTTTACGCCCAAAGGAATTGTGAAAGAATTGCCGAAAGGATCGACGCCGGTCGATTTTGCCTTCGCGATTCACACCGAGGTCGGGGACCATTGTGTCGGCGCCAAGGTGGATGGAAAGATCGTGCCCCTCAAGCATGAATTGGCCAGCGGAGATATGGTCGAAATTTTGACCTCATCGACGCAAACGCCGCACAAGGACTGGCTGAAGTTTGTCCGCACTTCCCGTGCGAAGACCAAAATCAAACATTGGATCAAGCTCGAAGAGCAGAAGCGGAGCATTGAAATCGGCCGGCGTTTGTTGGAGTCTGAGTTCCGACGTCAGGGGATGGCCCCGGCTCAGATGTTCAAGTCGGCGGAGCTGTTGGACGTGGCTCGGCAGTCGGGATTCGAGAGTACCGAGGAATTGACCGCCGCCGTGGGTTTCGGCAGCCTGGCGACCTCGCAGGTCATTGGCAAACTCGTCGTCCCGCCAGTTGGAACACCGGAACCGGTTCAAGAGCGTCCTGTCCCTCACAAATCGGCGGGTGGAAAGAGCGATGACACAGGTGTACAGGTCAAGGGGTCTCGCGATCTGTTGATGCAGTTGTCGCGCTGTTGTCATCCCGTGCCAGGCGATCGCATCCTCGGCTATATCACTCGTGGCCGTGGGCTGACGATTCATGCCGTCGACTGTCCGAATCTTGTGGCACTGGACTACGACAAAGAGCGGTTGGTGGAAGTGGAGTGGGACTCGGCCACACCGGGCACACATTCGGTCAAAATGTCCATTGTGGCCGTCGATAAGACCGGTGTGCTGGCGAATGTGTCCTCCGCGATTGCGGAATGTCATGCCAACATCAGCCGTGCCGAGATTACGACGCGAGAAGATCAGAAGGCCGTGCTGGATTTCGTCGTGGAAGTCTCAGGCACTCAGCATCTCGATCAGGTGCTGAAAGCGGTTGAAAGGGTCGATGGGGTGATTACGGCCAGGCGCATGCGGGCCTGGCAGGAACGGTCCTAAGCGTCTGTCTCGTTCAGATGTCTATTTGGTCTATCTGGTGTGTTTGGTTGCTGGAGACCAACCAGATAGACGAGACAGACCAGATGAACCAGAGAGACCCGCTTCGTCTGTTAGGGAGCCTTGAACTGAAGCTTCGATCCTCGCTGCAACTTCAAACTCTCTGCCCGGCCCCCGGCGAGTTCCAGGACATAGAGCGACTCGTCATTCGGACGATATTGCGGGCAACTGTCGTCCGTTCTCGTGCAGATCGGGACATTCTGCTCGATGTGAACGATCTGTTTCTTTTCATTCATCCAAATGATGTCGAGCGGGATCTTGGTGTTCTTCATCCAGAAGGTCCAGGGCTGTGCCTGTAAGAACGTAAAGAGCATGCCGCGATCGGCGCCGAGGTGTTCCCGGTACATCAATCCTTCGGCGCGCTTTTGGGGCGTGTCGGCTAACTCCGCATGGATAACGATGCCCCCTGGGATGGTAATCGGGATGAGCCCCGGTATCACCGGATCAGTCCCTGCTTGGGTTGAGCCGGGGAAGGGCAGGAAGAGGGTGAATAGCAGCGTCAGTAGCCGTAGTTGTTGCATCGGTGCATCCTATCGGCGAGGCAGGGGTGAGTCAAGCCGGTCACCCTGTCTTGGGCCTCTGGCGGCTGGGGCATCTTGCAATCGCGCGGTTGGCTATGGCATCCTCGGCCAGCTTATGCAAGGGAGGGGCGCATGAAAGAAGTACGAAAAGTCCATTACGTCAAGGGTGTGTTTGTCTGTCCAACCTGCAGGCAGTCGTATGTGCAGGAAAAATGGATCGAAGCATGGCGAGTTCGCTGCCACAAGTGCGACTATCGTGGGGCATTGACGGACGTCTCCGTCGAAGAGCGGATGGAAGAGGAAATCGTCAGGCGTTGATCAGGCGCCAATTCTGCGTGCCCTCTTCTGCTCGCTGTCCGTCGATGCGTTCCGAGTTCCCTTCCGGTTCACGACTCCGCTTGCATAGTACTCTATTCCTCTGTCTCCTTTTGTTGATACCGGTCATCGGTTCCGGTGAGGCCTTTGCCGAAGAGCCGGTTTCTCCGGTGAAGGTGCTCGTCACCTACCATTCACATTCCGGCAATACCGAACGCATGGCGGAGGCGGTGGTTGAGGGGGCGAAGAGCGTTCCCGGCACGGAGGTGCTGCTCAAACGCGTGGGGCAGGTGACCGCGGATGAGCTGTTCTCTGCCGATGCGGTCGTGGTGGGCTCGCCGGTCTATTGGTCGAATATGTCGGGAGAGGTGAAGACATTCTTCGATAACTGGCAGTTCAAATTCGGGGTGTTTCCTGAGTTTAAAATGAAGAACAAGGTCGGCGCAGCCTTTGCCACGGGTGGGCAGGTGTCCAGTGGGAAGGAAGTGACGATGCTCACGATCCTTGCCGCGATGTTGGGCAACCAAATGATTGTTGTCGGCGGAGGCGGGGCGTTCGGCGCCTCTGCCACCACGGAGGGCGACAGCCCGGGCATCGACAATCAGGAATTGGCAGACGCCAAGGCGTTGGGCCAGCGTGTGGCCGACGTTGCGGCGAGATTCAAGGCCGGTTCAGCCAAGTAGTGCCTTCCTCTCTTGCCGCTGTTCCTCTCTCACGCTTATAGTGATGCGATATGCAAAAGAAGACCTCATCCCGTCGTGGGCAGGGGGATCGTCCCATGTCTGAACAGGGGATTGTCCCTCCGCGCCCTACCCCAGAATCATTTGCGCTCCTAGCCGCCTTTCGCGCCATATCGGCAAATGCAGTTTACACGATGGCTCCGAAGGCCGCTGTCCTCAAGGGATACGACTATTATCAAGAGCAGCGGCTTCAGCATTATGTCTGGAGTCAGGACCGTACAACGCTGACGGCGCAGGTGGAAGGGACCAGACTCTACGAGGTCGTCTTCTCCATCGTCGACGGGTTCTTGTCGGCCTCCTGCGATTGCCCGGCCTGGGACCCCAGCTGGTTGTGCAAACATGTGTTGTGCGCCTATTTCACGACCAAACATGTGCTCTCACCGCAGCTATTCAGATTGCCGGGAGGGCATCACAGTGAGCTGCTTGGGCTCCAGGCCGAATTGCTCGGCAACATCCCGGAGCCGGTCCGGACGGTCAAGCCGGCTCCCACCGGAGCGGCCCGCAATGATTCGGCCTATGAGATCATCATTGATACCAGTCATCTGCCTCCGCAGCTTCTGATTCGCAAACATGGGGTGCTACTTTCCGGGGAATGGGGCTCTGACATTCCGTCCGATCTGGTTCCTCTCCTCAATGTGTCCCGGCACATGTCCGGGTTCGGGGAAGACCCCTTGCTGCACTATCTCAGAGTTCACGACAGTCCCTATCCAATCCTGTTGGTCGCCGGCGACGAATCGATCCCGCTTCAATGGAGCCAGTCGGTCAAGTGCCGGAGTAAGACGGAGATCGATCTCGCGGGCGGTCAGATCCGAGTCCGCGCTGTCTGTCTTGCCGATGAGATTCCCCTTGAGCGGATCGTCCGTTTCAGGACGTTTGTGGCCGATGTGAATGGAGGGCGGCTTCTCTATTTGAAAGACGAACAGGGCTGGGCGTTGTTCCGTTCGTTGCGGCAACGTTTCAAGGGAGGTGAGCCGTTTGTCGATCCCTATGCCGATCTTGAGGAGGGGGCGCGTGCGGTGCCGTCATCAGATGAGTCCGGGTACGGACGATCGCAAGGAGCGGATGAGGATACGGAATTCACGCTGTCGCTGGAGGAGTTTCAGCCCGCACAAATCGATGTGACCTACAAACAGATCAACCGGATCGTGCGCGATCTGCGGCTGAAAGTGGAGGGCCAGAATCTGCCGGTCCATCGGCCTGAGCTTCCACTTGCGGATGATGCCCATGCCCTGATTCTAAATCCTCCGACCGGCACCGAAGGCCATTCATCGACCTCATGGACGTTGCAGGCGCAATGTCGGCGCGGTGATTTCCGGTTTGCTCCGAGCCTCGCAACGTTCGGGTGCTTCTCGGCGCTGGGACAGGGGCTGACCCTGTCCGGCGCGTTACGCACATCCAAACGAAAAACCCTGATGTACGAGACCTTCTTTAGCCTGTTGTCTGTGCGTGAGGCGAAGGCGCGAGACCAACGTATCAAAATGGCCCTCGGCTTGGACGGTTGGCCACGCGCCGTCAGCGACGAGGCGGCACAGTGGCTCAGTCTGCATCTTTCCGGTTATGCCAGGACAGTCGTGCGGCTACAGGTTCACTCAGGGCGATGGGAACTGCAGCCGGTGGATAAGGCCCGCGAGGCGCAGCTGTACAGGATCCCGTTCGAGGTATTCGGTCCGGAGGTCTTTCGAGGCATGCCGCGCTTCGATGAGATGACGATCGATGGGCCGCAGTTGTTCCAAGGGTTGCCGGCGCTTCTGGACAGACTGACAATCGCTGGCATCGAATTGCTGTATCAGGATAAGCCCATCAAGCCTGCTCAATGGGATTGTTCCGCCCAGGTCGAGCATATCGAGCCTGAAGGGAGTGGCATCGACTGGTTTGAAATCCGTCCTGAAATCCGGTGCAACGGCGTGGTGCTGGACGAATCGGAATGGCGGGCGGCTTTTCTGCAGGGCGGGTTGATCGATGCCCAAGGCGGGTTGCGGGTGCTAGATCGTCAGACGATGGAACGGCTGCGTGCAATCCTCGCCCTGACCGGCGAGGCGCAGTCGGATCAGGGCGCCAGAAAGATTGTGCATGTGCCGCGCCTGCAGATCCTCGACTGGCTGGCATTACGGGAGCAGGGGATTACGGTCTCGTTGCCCGCCGAAGACGAGGCGGTACTGGCGCGTCTTATGGGATTTACGCAGATTGCCGCACGTCCTCTGCCGGATGGTGTGCAAGCCACGCTTCGCCCCTATCAACGGGATGGGTATGCCTGGCTCGCCTTTCTCTATGAGCACCGTTTCGGCGCCTGCTTGGCCGATGACATGGGGCTGGGCAAGACGCTTCAGGCGATCTGCCTCCTGGCTGCCATTCAGGACGGGCACATCAAGACGGCGGCGGGAGTGAAGGGACCCCATCTGATCGTCGTGCCGACGAGTCTGCTCTTCAACTGGGAGCAGGAGCTTGCGCGTTTTGCGCCGGGATTAACCGTTCATGTTTATAGCGGCAGTGAGCGGACGTTCGATGCCAAGGATGGCGAGGTCGTCATCACGACCTATGGGTTGATTCGCCGGGATATCGAACGCTTGGAGCGCATGGCTTTCCATGTCATCGTGTTCGACGAGGCGCAGGCCGTGAAGAACATTCAGGCCGACACGACGAGCGCCGCCCGCCGTCTCGCCGGACGATTTAAAATCTCGCTGACCGGCACCCCGCTCGAAAACCATCTCGGAGAGTACTTCTCTGTGATCGATCTCTGCATGCCTGGATTGCTCGGCGAGTATAGTCGGTTCAAGGCCGGTCTTAAACGTGTTCAGGGCGCGGCATTGGAACAGCTGCTTCGCCGGACGAAGCCCTTCATCCTGCGGCGGACCAAGACGGAAGTGCTCCACGACTTGCCGCCGAAGATCGAGAGCGAGGTGTTCCTCGACTTGACCGATCGGCAAAAGGCCTTGTACCAGCAGACGGTCGCTCAGGTTCGCACCACGATCGACGAGGCCTACCGGACGAAGACGTCCGGTCAGGCACAGTTCATCGCGCTGACGGCGATCCTCAAGCTCCGCCAGGTCTGCCTCTCGCCTCGCTTGCTGACGAACCGGGACGAGGAGTCCTCTCCAAAAATCAGTTTCTTGATAGAACGATTACAGGTATTGCTGGACGAGGGGCACAGTGCGCTGGTGTTTTCCCAGTTCACCAGCTTTCTCGATTTGGTGGAGGAATCCTGTGTCCGGCACGGGCTGCCGTATCACAGGCTGGATGGCTCTACGGTAGCCACTGCACGCAAAACTCGCGTGGCGGCGTTTCAAGGCGGCAAACGGCCTGGCGTGTTTCTCCTCAGTCTCAAGGCGGGGGGGCAGGGGCTGAATCTCACTAAAGCGAGTTATGTGTTCCATCTGGATCCCTGGTGGAATCCGGCGGTGGAAAACCAGGCGTCGGATCGCGCACACCGTATCGGACAGCAGCGGACGGTTTCGATCGTGCGGATTCTCATGCGTCATAGCATTGAGGAAAAAATGATGGCGCTCAAGCAGCGGAAGCTCGATCTGTACGATGCGGTAATGCGTGGCGTGGTGCGCGGCTCAGGGCAAGGGGTCTTGAGCAAGTCCGATTTCGACTTTCTGCTCTCGCCCAGCTCGTCCTGAGGACATGGCGCGTCATTGTGATCACGAGTTGACGAGGTATCGTACGGTCTTGTGGCGTAGGGGCGGACGCTTGGTTCAGCCTAGTTCCGCAGGGCGCTGGGGGAAGGCGTTTGGCAGGCACTCGTCGCGATCTGCACATACTCCTGGATATTCTTCGAGCAGCGACCACAACAACCAGCTTCTTTGAGTCCAAACTTCGCTCTGAGCTGGCAAGGCATGACGATACCGTTCCGTCCCGCTTCACGGACATCCGAATCGGTGATTCCCTTACAGAGACAGAGGTACATGGCGGTACTCCTTATCGCTCGGCGGATTCTCGCTCACCAGTAACGATTATGATAACCGTTATCAATTGATTCAATAATACGCCCCTCCTCTCTTTCTGTCAAGAGAGGAGGGGCGAAGAGAGAGCTCTGTGCAGGAGAGGAC
>SWDR01000054.1 GCA_005116815.1 Nitrospira sp.
GTCGGCGCCGGGAAAGCCGCAGCCCCCATGGCTCGTGCGGTGGAACAGAGGCTTGGCCGTTGGTTAGACAGCGGGTTTGTCGTGGTGAAACACGGCCATGTTATCCCAACGAAACGGATCGAGGTCGCCGAAGCTGGCCACCCGGTACCAGATCGATCCGGTCAGCGGGCGGCCGCCAAGCTCTGTGCCATGGTGGGAGACCTGAGCAGGCGCGATCTCTTGATCGTACTCTTGTCAGGCGGTGCTTCCAGTTTATTGCCGGCGCCAGTTGCAGGGATGACGTTAGCCGACAAGCAACGGACCACCATGAAGCTCCTGCGATGCGGCGCGACCATCCAAGAGATGAATACTGTTCGAAAACACCTCTCGCGTATCAAGGGAGGGCGGCTTGCCGAGTTGACTCAGGCTACCGTGGTGACGTTGATACTGTCCGATGTGTTGGGGGACGATCTTAGCGCTATTGCGTCGGGGCCGACAGTTCCAGACCAGACGACCTATCACGATGCTATCGCAATTTTGAAACGTTATCGTATCTGGACGGCGACTCCTCAACGAGTGCGTCAGTATCTTGCGCGGGGCTGTCTCGGACTCGAGGTCGAAACTCCAAAGCCTGGATCCTCTCTCTTTCGTCGAGTCCAGCATCATCTCGTCGGGAATAACGCAGCGGCCGTTGCAGAGGTCACTCGTGCAGCCAGGGAGGCAGGTCTGGGAACCCTCGTGCTGGCAGCAGCGGTCACTGGCGAGGCCAGTGAGGCGGGGAGACAGTTTGGTGCAATGGCGAGAGAAATGATGTGCGAGGGGAAATTGCTTCAGCGGCCTTGCTGTGTCGTGGCCGGTGGCGAAACGACTGTAACCGTGACTGGAAATGGAAAAGGTGGCCGAGCGCAGGAATTCGCCGCTGCCGCGGCTCTGGAGATTGCCGGACTGGCCAAGGTATGGGTAGTCGCGATCGGCACCGATGGTACCGACGGTCCGACCGATGCGGCTGGAGCGGTTGTCGACGGTGAGACTCTGGCGCTTGCGCAACGTCTTTCAGTAGATCTCAGCCGTGCGTTGAAGCGCCACAACACCTATCCCGCGTTGAAGCAGCTCAAGAAGCTTATCCTCACCGGCCCCACCGGCACGAATGTGAATGACCTTTACCTCCTCCTCCTCCTGTAGCGGGATGCTGAAAAAGTCCGCCAGCGGCGTTCCCTGCCTTCGCCGAAGCGGCTTCGCGCAGGCAGGTCGCATCGTTCAGCCCCTCAACGTACCCTCCGGGTACGCCTCGGGGCTTCACTCGCTGCGGCCTTGCTGAACGGCCTTTTTGAGCATCCCGTTGGCTGGCTTAAAGCCATATGGACGATTGATCAGTGGAGATACATAGCGGTCAAAATTGTTTTTCCGCAGTCTGCTAGGTAGTATCCGTTTCAATGAATCGCCCGCTTTTCCTTCCCTTGGCCGCCTGCACTGAACCCTCTCTTGTCGGGGGGAAAGCTGCAGGCCTGGCTCGACTCATCGCCGGAGGATTCGCGGTTCCTTCGGGATTCTGCGTGACGACGGAGGCCTATGCGCACGCGTTTCGTGTGCCGGGTTTTTCTCCAACGATGCAGTGGCAGGCAGCCCTGCTTGCCTCCGGGGTCGAACGCGAGCGAATCCTGTCCCATTGTCGCACCATCATTCAAAACTTCGACATCGCTGAACTGACGGCCCAGATTGCCGAACAGGTGCGAGGTCTTCATCTCTCGCCGCCGGGGTCCTGGGCCGTCAGGTCGTCGGCAACGAACGAGGATGGCGCTCATGCCAGTTTTGCCGGAGTCTACCGCACGCGCCTTGGTATCCCACCGGGGGAGATCGGCTCTGCGGTGAAGGATCTGTGGCTCTCGATCTGGGATGACCGGGTGTTGAATTATCATGAGCGGTCTGGACTGAGCGGCGCACCTCCTGCGATGGCCGTCGTGATTCAACCGATGCTCGATGCCTGTTCCGCCGGCGTCGCCTATTCCATCCATCCCCTGACAGGACGAGCGACTCAGGTGGCGATCAATGCGGTCGCGGGGCTTGCGGCAGCGCTCGTCGATGGACGTGCCACACCGGACCAGTATGTGGTCGAGATGGCAGAGACAGGGCAGCCCCTACAGATTCGTGAAAAGACAATCACGCGACAGAGTCAGGCCTTGCGGGTCACCGAACAAGGTCTTCGCGACGTGCCACTATCGGATGCTGATGCAGCCAGCGGCACATTGTCGGACGACCAAATATTTGAATTGGCCCGCAGGGCTAAACAGATCGAACA
>SWDR01000055.1 GCA_005116815.1 Nitrospira sp.
ATCTCCAGATCGGGGGAATCCAAACTTGGCTCCATTCGCGGGCAGCTTCTACTCGCTTACCGGTGGGGTGAATTACTACGCCCATTCGAACATCACCATTCGTCCGGAAATCCGGTACGACTGGTTTACGGGCGGACGGAATCCGTACAACGGCGGACACAACGATAATCAGCTCCTCGTGGCGATTAATGCCTATCTGCAGTTTTAGGGTGAGATCTTTCCGCTAGGCGAGACCGGCTCGCTCATCGGCTATCGGTGAGCGAGCCAGTGTCTCTCGTAACGTGCGATTCTCGCGTCCGCGGCATTGCGCTGATGCCGTTGCCCCGTTAGAATCCTTCCATGTCGATCTTTTACTCGAGACTGGTAGCGGCACAGATGAATCGCTGGCTCATTGAGATGAAGGCATCTCTCCTGCTGTCGGTGTGGTTGCTCGTTGGTCTGCTGGCCGTTCCTTGTGGCGCACAGGCGCCGCCACAAACGTCGACTCCGCCGACGGTTCAGAATCAAGCAGGGCAGACGCCCCAAGCCGCCACGTTATCAGCCGAGCCGGGCGGCGGGGGAAGCATCTCTGGACCCACATCCGTACCGGTTCCCGGAGTCGGCACCTCGACCAGTTCTAGTTTTGGGAGAACGTTCGGCTCAGCCGGACGGGGGCTTCCAGGGATGCCAGGCGGTTCTCCGATCAAGGGATCGATGGGGTCACAAGATCCCTCAGGCAAGTATATGACCCCTCCAACCATTCCGCCGTTGTTGTGCGATCCAGCCGTGAATATTCCCTGCTAACGGGGCTAGCGGGTTTATCTCGTCTGTCTGGTTCATTTGGTTGGTCTCGCCCAATCAGACCAACCAGATAGACGAAACAAACCAGAGCAACCAGATAGACCACTCTTGAAGAGGACGGACTTTCTCCACGACTTGGTCGTCGTCTATAATCCTGCATCGTTTTCGTGCCGTAGAGTTTCTCTCACATTGTTACGCGAGGTCTGGGCATGGCCCAATCGGAAGAATATGTGTTTCGCCGAGTCGAGGATCAGCCTGAGCTTGAACGGCTGCGGATGATCGAGCGGGTGTTCGATCCAGCGAGCCGCCGACGGTTACTGGGGACTGGTCTGCAGGAGGGCTGGCGCTGTCTTGAGATTGGGCCTGGCGCCGGCTCGATCATGACTTGGATGAGCGAGCTCGTCGGACCGACGGGCCAGGTCTTGGCCGTGGATCTCGATCCGAAGTTTCTCGGTGGGACGGTGCGAGCGAATGTGACGGTGATGCAAGGCGATGTTCGGACCGCCGAGTTGCCGGAACGATCCTTCGATCTGGTCCATGCCCGCTACGTGTTGATCCATATTCCAGACTATGGGAGGGCGTTGAACAGAATGCTGGCTTGCCTGAAGCCAGGCGGCTGGCTCGTGCTCGAAGAACCGGACTTTTCCGCTTCGCGTGGTATCACGGGAAGTGCGGAGCAGTTGGCCGCGGTCGGGAAGGTCAATCACGCCATCAAAGTGATGTATGACAAGCTCGGGATGGATTATGCCCTGGGGCAGAAACTAGAGGCTCTGCTGCTAGCGCGAGGGCTCCAATCTGTGACGATGGGGAAGGATGGGCCGTCATCTCCTGGCGGGTCCGACATGGCCACGATCATGAAGATGTCCACTGTGCAGTTGCGTGAGAAGTATCTGGCGACCGGGGTAGTGACCAACGAGGATCTTGATCGCTATTGCCGTTTTGCGGAGAATCAGGAGTCTTCGGCAGTGTACTACGCCACGATCGCTGTGACCGGTCGGAAGGCATCGTGACCGGTTTCATTCTAGGGACATAGGGATCGGAGAGTTGGTTCCAACGTATGTGCGGTTGACGGCCAAAGTCAGAATCGGCTAGGGTGACCTCCATCCTGCCAAATCGTTTCCGTGCATTGGCCATGACATGATGCTGATGAAGGGAGTTCTCGTGTACTACGGTCGACTGGTCCTCATCCTCATGTCCGCCGTTCTGCTTTCCTCTTTCGCCTGGACGGCCAAGGCGGCAGAGCCGACGTTCGATCAGACGGCCCGCTACATCCTGGAAATCGTCAAGGCGTTTCGCACCGCCTATGTCCTGGAAGTGGTCGAGCATCTCAGGGATAGTGGCGTGACGCCGAAGGAGGATTGGCAAAAAGATTCGCATTACATCCCGCTTCCGGCTCAATTCGTGAAGGCTGCGGCCGATCAAGTGACCGGTTTCGAGATGGGGTTGATCGGTCTCACGCCTCTCAATCCCGAGAATCGTCCCAAGACCCTCGCCGAAAGCGATGCCCTGGTGCAGTTGGAGAAAAATCGCGATGTGACTGTGCTCACGTTCGTGGACGGCGACCAATTCAAAGCCATCTCGGCGGATCTCGCGTTCGTCCAGTCCTGTGTCGATTGCCACAACAAGCATCCCAGCGCGCCACGTCGGAACTTTCGCCGGTGGGATGTGATGGGCGGTGTCATCGTTCGGCTCAAGCGCGATGCGTCGTCGGAAGGACTCCCGTTGGGACCGGAACCGTCCAAGCGGCCGATGGCCCCGATCGAGCGGCTGACTCCCAATTCTGCGGTTCCACCACCCTGGGTACGCTAACGATCCTGCTCTATTGTGTCCCATCATGACTGTGATGCCATGACACCGCCCCTGCTCATCCTTCCCGGTTTTGGTAATTCGATGCCGCACCATTGGCAATCGCTGTGGGAGCTGCGTCATCCCGATTGGCGGCGCGTGGAGCTTGGCGATTGGGATCGGCCTGCCTGCGACGATTGGGTGCGTGCGCTGGATGTGGCCGTGGCGGCCTGTCCCTCTCCGCCTCTGCTCGTGGCCCATAGCCTCGCTTGTCTTCTGGTGGCGCAGTGGGCCCATCGTTCGTCATTGGCCTTGAAGGGCGCGTTTCTCGTGGCGGTGCCGGATCCGCAGAG
>SWDR01000056.1 GCA_005116815.1 Nitrospira sp.
GGCCATCACCAGAAGACGGCTCTCTTCTTGAGCAGCAATCGTGACCTGCGAGCCATGTCGGTGGCACACAATCAGTTCAGCTTCCCCAGCCGTTTGTGATCCGTTGATGGAGACACGACCCTGCAAGATAAAGAACGAGGCATTGTGCCCTTCAGAAAACGTCAATGTCGTGCTCTGTCCGGCCGTCAATGCGAGATCGTAGAGCTCAACCGGCGTGAAGGTCCGCGCCGGGCCATTCTGTCCCTGATACGATCCGGCAATGACCCGCAATCGACCGGCGCCAGCGCCAAGCAGAACGACAGGAATATCCGCATTGAGAATCGTCTGATAACCAGGCGAAGACATTTTCGACGCCGCCGGCAGATTCACCCACAGTTGTATGGCATGCAACGTCCCGCCGTTCTTGGCCCATTCCTTTTCGTGCAGTTCTTCATGAACGATGCCGGATGCGGCCGTCATCCATTGCACATCGCCGGGACCGATCACGCCCGCGTTTCCGGCAGAGTCCCGATGCGCCAGAACGCCTTCGTACACGATCGTCACGGTTTCAAAACCCCGATGAGGATGTTCTCCCACGCCGCGAGGATGGTTGGTCGATGCAAAGTACTGCGGCCCGGCATAGTCGAGCATGAGAAAGGGGCTGACCTCTCGATCGAGCTCGTTGCTCGGGAACAGATTACGCACGGGAAATCCGTCGCCGACCATATGAGTCGAACGGGGCTGAAATAGACCTACGATTCCTTTTGCGACGATTGTCTGCGTGGCCATAGTGTCCCCCTTCTAGTTACACCATATTCCTCAAAGAGGCAGCGATACTCACCGTCCCGCGGACAAGCGATGCGGGCTGTTCGTACCCGATCGCCCCTGTGGAGAATGAGGTATACATCTCCTCAAATAGTTTCGCGGCTTCGTCTGAAAATCCAAACGACGTAAACGTAGGGACCACCGCACTCAGAGGCGCATGCTGAGCCGAAATGGATGTTCCAAGAATCTGCCCCAGTGCGACAGCCACATCATTGGGACTGTACTCTTCCGGCCCCGCCAGTTCGATGACCTGCCGGCCCTTTCCGCCTGCCATCAACTGCTCCGCGCCAACACGGCCGATGTCCTTGGTTGAAATCATTGGCACCTTCGCCGTTGGCGCGATGAAGGTCGGCAGAACGCCTTGGCCCTTCGCCATGCCGATTCCCGGTGCCCAGTTGTCCATGAAATAGCAGGGACGCAGGACGGTCAGATGTTTGGCCACAGCCCCGAGCACCTGCTCGCCATAACGAGCGGCCTGGATCGGCCCTGTGCCTTTCGCAATGTGGGCGCCGATTGACGACAAGAAGACGACGTACGGGACTCCGCTGGCTTTCACGGCTTCCGCCGCCTGGTCCATCCGTTGCCGTTGTTCGGAGAGCCAGGCCGTTGCCCCGTAGTTTGGCGGAACCAGCAGATAGAGACCCGACGCGCCTTCCAAGGCCTTCGCCATCGACGGCACATCCTCCAAAGAAGCAACCGCAACCTCCGCCCCCTTCGCTTTCCATGATGCAGCCTTCTCAGCCGAGCGCACCACGATTCGTACCGGCTGCTTCCGATTGAGCAAGGTCTCGACGACCGCTGATCCCGTATTCCCTGTGGCACCGACAACAACGAACATGATGGAGCCTCCTTTGCCTGGCAACC
>SWDR01000057.1:155-533 GCA_005116815.1 Nitrospira sp.
AACGCGGGACGGGGTTTGAACCCCGTCCCAAACGTTTTGCCGGCGCCGTTATCCCTCGAACGCGGGACGGGGTTTGAACCCCGTCCCAAACGTTTTGCCGGCGCCGTTATCCCTGAACCACGCCGAAACGCTGCGAACGGGGCAACATGCCCCGTCCGGCAATACAAAAACCACAACGAAACCACCCAACCCTTCACGGGGCTGGGTGGTTTTTTGCGTTATGGCCCGGATATTGATTTGGTGCGAATTCCGAACGCGGGACGGGGTTTGAACCCCGTCCCAAACGTTTTGCCGGCGCCGTTATCCCTGAACCACGCCGAAACGCTGCGAACGGGGCAACATGCCCCGTCCGGCAATACAAAAACCACAACGAAACCA
>SWDR01000058.1 GCA_005116815.1 Nitrospira sp.
AGCGCACCTTAGCCCATGGTCCTCTTGCCCACACGATCGTGCGACAGGCCCGGCGTGTGAAGGCCGATCTCATCCTCATCGGATCCCGCGGGTTGAGCGACATTCGAGGATTCTTACTGGGAAGCATCTCCCGGCAAGTTGCGTCGATCGCCCGCTGTTCCGTCTTCGTCGTGAAACAGCCGATCCCGCAATTGAGACGGGTGCCCCTCGCGGTCGATGACTCGAAGCATTCCCGAGCCGCCGCGCGATTTCTTCGATCCCGCCTGCTTCCGGATTCCGCGACAACGACCATCCTCTCCTCGGCCGAGAGACCGGTGACCGACTTGGCGGTTCGATACCTCTCCAAATCCCAAGTCGCCGAACTGGAGAGACCGGTCCTCGAACGAGCCACAAAACTGGTCGCAGCATTGCGGGATGAGTTCCTGAAAGAAGGCTTCGCCGTCGAGACGGACGTGCAGATGGACCACGTCATCGACACCATCGTCAAACAGGTGGAGGCCACGCATGCCGACCTCCTGGTGATCGGGTCGCGCGACCTGACCAAGAGCGAACGGCTCCATCTGGGCAGCGTCTCGGAAAGCCTCCTGAGACATGCCCCTTGTTCCGTACTCATTGTGCGAGGTACGCGTGGCTGACTCCGACAAGCCACCGCTCCACCACCTGACGGTTGGTGAAGTCTTCACGCACCTGGGATCCAGGGAAAGCGGCTTATCGCCAGAAGAAGTACAGCAGCGGCTCAGGCAATATGGCCCCAACGTTCTGGAGGAATCGAGCCATTATTCTTTGATTCAAGGGTTCCTCCGCCAATTCACCCACTTCCTGGCCATCCTGCTCTGGATCGCTGCCGGTCTGGCATTCATGGCAGAATTCATGAAACCGGGCGAAGGGATGCTCACCCTCGGCTGGGCGATCCTCGGTGTGATCGGCATCAACGCCGTCTTTGCCTTCTTTCAGGAATATAAAGCCGAGCGCGCAGTCCATGCCCTCCATCGCCTCCTCCCTGCCAAGGCATGGGTGCTGCGAAGCAACCAGCCTCGTGAGGTGCCGCGCAGCGAGATCGTGCCGGGTGACGTGTTGGTTATCGAAGAGGGAGAACAGATCCCTGCCGATGCCCGGCTCATCGAGGCAACCGAAATGCGTGTCGACCTCTCGTCTCTCACAGGCGAATCCCAACCGAAGAGGCGGACAGCAGAGCCGATCACCGATGGACATCTCCTGGACATTCCCAATCTCATATTCGCCGGCACCCCCGTGCTCTCCGGCAGGGGTCGGGCGGTGGTGTTCGCCACCGGCATGCAGACGGAATTCGGCAAGATCGCCCGCCTCTCTACGGGTGTGAAGTCAGACCTCAGCCCGCTACAGAAAGAGATCACCACGCTCACCCGCATCGTCGCCATGATTTCGCTGACCATGGGCGCCTCATTTTTCGCGATCGGGCTATGGTCCGGCCTCGGCTTCTGGATCAGCGCGATCTTCGGGATCGGCATCATCGCGGCGAACGTGCCGGAAGGACTGCTCCCCACGGTGACATTGGCCTTGGCGTTGGGCAGCCAACGTATGGCCAAACGTCACGCCCTCATCAAACAACTGACGTCCGTGGAAACCCTGGGCTGCACCACCGTCATCTGCACAGATAAGACGGGAACGCTCACCGAAAACCGGATGCGCGTGGCGCGTTTCTATGTGGACCATCTCGAAGTCGAGGTGCAGGAAAGCTGTCTGGTGATCGCCGGACGCGTGACGAGCGCAATCGAGGCCGAGGAATATGCGCCGCTCTTCGATGCGATCATCCACTGCCATAATGCCAAACGCGTGCGGCGGACCGATGGCCGCCCCACCGTCACAGGCGATCCGACCGAAGTGGCGCTGGTCGAGTTTGCACAGGATCACGGGCTCCTCCACCAACAACCGTTGCCCAGGATGGGCGAGCTCCCGTTCGACGCAGACCGGAAGCGCATGTCCACGCTCCATTGGCGCGAGAGCCGGCTCGTGGCCTTCGTGAAGGGCGCGCCGGAATCGCTCATGCCCCTCTGCAATCAGATGCTCCACCAAGCGGCACGCGCACCGATGAGCCAGGAGGACCGGCAGCGCATCATGGCGCAAAGCCAAACCTTCGCGCACCAGGCCTATCGGGTCCTGGCTGTCGCCATGCGTGAGATTGAGCAGGGTGTCGAGAAGCTGGACATCGACCAGGTGGAACAGCACCTCACCTTCCTCGGCCTCATAGCGATGATGGATCCCCCGCGCCAAGAAGTCCCCGAAGCCATCGCGCGCTGTCGGCAAGCCGGCGTGCGCGTGATCATGATTACCGGCGACCATCCACTCACGGCCCTGGCCATCGCCCGCCAGATCGGGCTGGCGCCGAAAGAGTCCCGCACCGAGCCGGTCGGATTTTGTCCCGTGATCGAAGGGCACCAGGTCGAAACGATGAGCGACGAGGAACTGCGCCGGCTCCTCTCGCCCACCCGTCCTGGCGAGCCAGAGCCGGTCTTCGCGCGCGTGGCTCCCCGGCACAAGATGCGCGTCGTGTCGGTGCTGAAAGATATGGGCGAAGTGGTGGCCGTCACGGGCGACGGGGTGAACGACGCCCCGGCCATCAAAAAAGCCGATATCGGCATTGCGATGGGCATCGCCGGATCCGACGTGGCGAAGGAAACGGCGGACATGATTTTGCTCGACGACAACTTTGCGACCATCGTCAACGCCATTGAAGAAGGCCGTACGGTCTTCGACAATATCAGGAAGTTTTCCACCTATGTCCTCGTGAGTAACGTGCCGGAGGTGGTTCCCTATTTGGCCTATGGCTTTCTCGGGATGCCATTGGCCCTCACCATCCCGCAAGTCCTGGCGATTGACCTCGGCACCGACATGATTCCGGCCATTGCGCTGGGGGCAGAGGCCCCTCATCCCGGTATTATGGACGTCCCGCCACGCCCGAGACACGAGCGCTTGCTCACCGTGCCCCTTCTGCTCCGAACCTACTTTTTTCTGGGACTGAACTCGGCATGCTTGGCCATGGGCGGATTTTTCCTCTATCTCTTTGCGAACGACTGGAGTTGGGGAGCCCCGCTGGACTGGTCTTCTCCTCTCTATAAAGAGGCGACGACGGTGACGTTTGCCGGGATCGTCTTGGCACAGATCGCCAACGTGTTCTCCTGCCGATCCGACCGGCTGTCGGTCACCCGGTTCGGATGGTTCAGCAATCCGCTTATGCTCTGGGGAGTCGGCATTGAGGCCTCCCTTCTTGCATTGATTACCTACACCCCCTTGGGGAACGACATCTTTCGAACGGCCCCCTTGCCGGTCTGGATCTTCGGGCCACTCGCGCTGGGAGCCCTTGGCCTGCTATTCGCAGAGGAAAGTCGTAAGATCATCGTGAAGCGATTCGCACACAGTCGCGCAGGCGAAGTCACACTAGTAGCGGATAAAACATGAGCAATAACCCCCAAGACCCGATTCGTGAGGTTCCTGTCACGGAGATCATTCCCCCCGGATCGTCGTCGGACCCGACTCGCCATTCATCGAATGAATCCTCCAATCGGACACGTGGCCTCCCTGCCACCCTGCCGCTGCGCCCTTCATCTCGGACCGGGCTCCGCCGCCCTTGGCTCATCGGGATCGTCATCCTGCTTGCGATCATCGGAACAGGAGCCTGGTATTGGTGGACCGCCGGCCCTCCGCCCGTCCATTACAAAACTGCGCTGGTCGATCGGGGACCCATCACCGCCATCGTCACCGCCACCGGCACGGTCAATCCTGTTGTATCGGTCCAGGTGGGCAGCCAAGTCTCCGGCAAAATTACCCAGCTCATGGCGGACTTCAACTCCGTCGTCACGAAGGGACAGGTCCTCGCGAGGATCGATCAGCAGCCGTTCCAAGCAAGGGTGAGCCAAGCCCGCGCATCGCTCAAGAGCGGGCGTGGCAATCTGGCCAAAGCAAAAAACATGGCGAATCAGCGGAAACTCGAACTCGATCGCATGGCGGCTTTGCGTCCGCAACAATTCGTCTCCCAAGCGGATCTCGACCTCGCCGCGACGAATTTCCGTGACGCCCAGGCTCAAGTCGAGGTCGCACAGGCGCAGGTGGATCAGGCGGTGGCCACGTTAGCCTCCGCCGAGCTGGATCTCGGCTATACGACGATCTATTCCCCGGTCAACGGCATCGTAGTCTCTCGCAACGTCGATGTCGGCCAAACCGTCGCCGCCAGTTTCCAGACCCCGACGCTCTTCGTGATCGCCCAGGACCTGACCCAGATGCAGGTGAACGCCAACGTCAGCGAATCCGACATCGGCGGTGTGGCGGAAGGCAAGCCGTCCAGCTTCCGCGTGGATGCCTATCCCAGGCAATTCTTCGAAGGCACCGTCACGCAGGTACGCAATGCGCCCATCAACATCCAGAACGTGGTGACCTACGACGTCGTGATCACGGTCGACAACAAAGACCTGAAGCTCAAACCGGGCATGACGGCCAACGTGACGATTGTGACGGCTAAGAAGGAAGATCCCCTGCGCGTGCCGAACGGCGCGTTACGGTTCCGGATGCCCAACGTTCCTGTGGACAAGAAGGGCCCTCTATGAAAATGTTGATGATCGTCTTTCGCCGATCGATTGTGGAACGCATCCATGCCCTGCTGAAGGAGTATGAGGTCAACGCGTTTACGGAACTGCATAATGTAGCCGGCAGAGGGGAAACCGGCCCCAACGTTGCATTCTTCCTCTCACCGGGCCCGAATAGCATGATCCTCACGGCGGTATCAGAGCCGCTTGCCTACCGCCTCATCGAAGGATTCACGCGCTTCAAAGCGGAGCAGGGGACGGATCAGCCCAACCATGTTCATGTCTTTATCCTTCCCTGCGAGCAAGCGGTCTAGCAGGATGCTGAAAAAGTCCCCCAGCTGGGAAACGATGAACGGTGAGCGATGAACGATGAGCAAAGAAACCTCTCCCACTTCAGCGTTCCGCGTTCATCGTTCTGAGTTCGCGCAGGGCAGCCTTGCTGGGCCGCGCATCAGATCCATAGGATCGAGTGCTCTTCCCATATCGCGATAGGGTTGACCGAGCCTCCCGATGGGCGTAGCATTATTGTGTGACGTTCCAGTGACGGTGGCTGCAGTCTCTTCCGCACGCTTCTACCCGTCATCCTGCGCGCCGGATCTCGCCGCAGTCTCCATCACTCCTACGCCAGATACGCAGCCCTAGCGCATCGCCGACTGGATTCGGATCCTTTGGAACGAGGGTCCTCATGGGAGCTGTTGGCCACCGACTAATCCTTCCCCTCTTGACACAAATCCTTGTGCCTCCTGTCTTCTCTGTGCTGGCGCCGAATCCCATTCAGGCCGGTGAAACTCCGACTGTTCTACCGGCTACCGTTACGCCCACTGAACGACTCGCTCTGCCGGTCATCAGGCTGGACACACTTCAGTTCAGGCAGACGACGTACTTCACAAAGAAATATCCCGCGTACGATTGTTCACCCTACGCACGGAAACTAGACCAAATCCGTATGGCGCGAAGCGGGAGATGGGGGTGTTTCTCTCAATGCTGTCGGGTTGTGCCAAATGTGGCAGTGGGAATTCAAACCAAAAAGGAGGGTCTGATCATGGCTTCACACAATCCCGTAACCAATCGCATTCTCGGCGAAGTCACACGGACGCATGGATGCGATCTGGATACGTTGACGAAGCGTCTCCCCGACCTGTCCTGGGGCCAGGTCTTTAACGAAGTCGATCGCCTGAGCCGCCAGGGCATGGTGCTGGTGACGTTCGGCGCCGATCATCGCTACATGATCCGGCTGCCTGAACAGGACAAGGGATCGGCGAATCGTCACGTCTAAGCCTGAACTAAGGTAGGAGCCGCAGAAGATCGTGAGAGTGCGGCGCCATTGCGCCGTCTCGGCGCAGTTTCATAGGAGCATGCGACGAATAGAACAGTGATCCGCGGATGGACGACATCATCGCATATGTCGCCACCGAAGCTGCCCGCACTTCGTCATCTGCACCTCTCCCTCCAATCTCGCTCGCTTCTCTCTTCGGAGGGTGGCCTGGTCGATCTTCGATTGCGCGCGTCGAGCGGAGGTTAGTTCATCTGGTCTCTCTCGTCTATCTAGTTTGTCTGGTGGTCGGGCCGGAAATTCATCCAGAAGAACCAGATAGACCAAAAAAACCATCCAACCAGACAGACGATCCCGTGCACGTTCCGCGAGCAGGCGGACGACCAGGCTACCTTCTTCTCACACCCACTCAGGCGCATACTCCTTCCCCGCTTCTTGTTCTGCGAACCATCGATACAAGGCAGGCAATACCACCAGCGTGAGCGCGGTGGAAGTGAAGAGACCTCCGATGACGACCGTCGCGAGCGGCCGCTGGACTTCGGCGCCGATCCCCTGCGCGAGCGCCAACGGCAGGAGACCCAGCAACGTCGTCATCATCGTCATGACGACCGGGCGAAGACGGAGGACACACCCCTTGACGATCGCCTGGTCCATTTGCATGCCTTCATTTCGCAACTGATTGATATAGGACACCAGCACGATCCCGTTCCCGACCGCCAAACCGAACAGCTCGATGAAACCGATGGAGGCCGGCACGCTCAGATATTGCCCGCTCAACCAGAGAGACACGAAGCCCCCGATCAAGGCGAAGGGGAGATTCATAATGATCAACGTCGCGTAGCGGAGCGAGTGAAAGGCCCAGAAGAGCAGAAAGAAGACGAGCCCCAGCGTGACGGGCACCACGAGTAAGAGCCGCGCGTTCGCCCGCTCCATGTTCTCGAAGACCCCGCCCCACGTGACGTGGTACCCCTCAGGAAGGCGCACCTGGGCCGCGAGTCTCTTGCGTCCTTCATCCACAACGCCGCCGATGTCGCGGCCCACGACGTTGAAGCCGATGTAAATGCGGCGATGGACCTGCTCACGGCTGATGCGGGCAGGGCCTTCACGCATGTCGATCGTGGCGAGTTCGCTCATCGGGATCAGCGCGCCGGACGCCGACTTCACCCGAATCTCGCCGATGGTGCCGATGCTGTTGCGCTTCGGTTCCGGGAACCGAAGCGTCAATTGAAACCGCCGTTCGCCTTCGTACACGTAGGTCGCCGCCTTGCCGCCGATAGCGGTGGTGATGATCTCCTGTACATCGGCCACGTTGATGCCAAAGCGCGCAATCTTCTGACGGTCGATATCGACCGTCAGATAGGGCTGGCCGGCAATCTGCTCGACTTTAATGTCTTTCACGCCCTCGATCTGCTGCATCAAGGCGGCGATCTCCTCCGCCTTGTCGTGCAGCACGTCGAGATCCTCCCCGAAGAGCTTGATCGCACATTCGGTCCTGATGCCGGAAATCAGTTCGTCCACCCGTTCTTGAATCGGCTGGCTCATGAGCACGGAAATACCGGGGATCTCCGCCAGCTTTTTCCGGATGGCGTCGGTCAATTGCGGCTGCGTGGTGGCCGTCTTCCATGTGCTCCGATCGGTCAGGGTCACGATCGGATCGCTCTCGTTCGGCTCTTCCGGCCCATAGGCGATATCCGGCCGCCCGATCCTGCTCACCGCCATCCGCACTTCGGGAAACTCCAGCATCGCCTTATGGGTGCGCTTCTCCATCTCGATGGACTCCTGCAGGGAGACGCTCGGCAGCCGCACGATCTGAGGCGTCAGCGCGCCTTCTTCCAGGAGCGGAATGAACTCTCTCCCTATGAGCGGAACGAGCGCGAGGCTGCAGAGCACGATCGCCGTCGAGCCGGTCAAGACGCGGCTGCGATGCCGGAGCGTCCATTGCAGCACCGGCACATAGCGCTGCTTCATCCAGAACGTGAGGCGTGTTTCCTCCGGATGGTTGCCGCGCAAGAGCAGCGAGGCGAGGACCGGCGACAGGGTCAGCGTGACGACGACCGATACCAGAAGCGCAATCACCAGCGTATAGGCCAGCGGCGCGAACATCTTCCCTTCCATGCCCTGGAGCGTCATGAGGGGCAGGAACACGACGCTGATGATCAGAATGCCGAAGAGGATCGGCCGGCCTACTTCTTTCGTCGCGTGAAGGATGACGTCAAGCTTGCTTCTCCCTGCCGCGCCGTTATTCTGTGCGAGATGCCGGTAGACGTTTTCCACGACGACCAACGACCCGTCCGCGATTTCACCGATCGCGATGGCAAGCCCGCCGAGCGTCATCAAGTTGGCCGAGAGCCCAAACCGCTGCATCACGATGAACGTGATCAGGGGGGTGACGATGAGCGAGACCGTCACGACGAGGGCGCTACGGACGTGGCCCAGGAAGAAAAAGAAGACGAAGACCACCAGCACGATCCCTTCGATCAGGGCATCCCGCACCGTATCGATCGCCGCCGTGACCAACTCGATGCGATCGTAGAAGGGCAGGAGCTTGGTACCGGCTGGGAGGATGTGACTCTGCTGCAGATCGTCCACCTTGCTCTTGACCGCCTCGACCACCTGCCGCGCGTTGCCTCCGCGAATCATGAGCACGGTGCCGGCTACGACCTCCCGTTCGCCGTTGAGCACCACGGCCCCATGGCGGACGGCGTGGCCGATGCGGACCTCCGCGACATCGCGGACGAAGACCGGCGTGCCGCCGGATTCTTTGACGATGATGGATTCGACATCGCTCACGGTCTTGATCAGGCCCAGCCCGCGGACGATCGCCCGTTCCGCATGGCGCTCCAGCACATTGCCGCCGGCGTTGGCATTGTTCTTCGCCACCGCCCCGTAAATATCGTGGAGCGTCAGGTCGAATTTACGGAGCTTCGCCGGATCGACGAGAACTTGATACTGCTTCACGAACCCGCCCATGCCGTTCACATCGATCACGCCCGGCACACTCTTGAGCAGCGGGCGCAGAACCCAGTCCTGCAGCGTGCGCTGATCCGTCAGCTCGGTCTCGACGGCTGCGGGATCGGCCGCCGCCGCATGCGGTCCTTCCACATAATATTGATAGACCTCGCCGAGCCCGGTACTCACAGGAGCCATCACAGGATCGAGCCCCTCCGGCAATCGTTCTTTCGCCGCCATGATCCGTTCGAGAACCAACTGGCGGGCGAAGTAGATGTCGACGTCGTCGTTGAACACGACCGTGATCTGAGAGAGGGCGAATTTGGACAGGGACCGAATCTCCGCCAAGCCCGGCAGGCCGGTCATCTGGAGTTCGAGCGGATAGGTGATGAATCGTTCGACTTCGACCGGCGAGAGACCCGGCGCATCGGTCAGCACCTGCACCTGGATATTCGTCACGTCGGGATAGGCGTCGATCGGAATGGCACGAAATGCGAATACGCCGGCGACGGACAACAGACAGGCCAGGCCTAGGACCAGGATACGTTGCCGCAGCGAGAATTCCAGCAGAGAAGCAATCATAGCGCCGGCTCGATCTTGTGCCGTTCCATTTCAGACTTGAGGACGAACGATCCCTTGGTCACAACCTGCTCACCGGCGCTCACCCCCTCCAGCACTGTCACCACCTCTCCCTGCTCGCTTCCCAACTTGACCGTCCGCACTTCGAATTCGTTCGCCTCTTTTCGGACAAAGAGTATTTTCCCAGCCGGTCCGTTCTGGACTGCCGCAAGCGGCACAGTCAAAGCATCCGGGGTCGGCACCGCATAGACACGGACGGTGGCGAACATTTCCGGTTTCAGCAGCCGATCGGGATTCGGCACCGTGACCCGCAGACGCATCGTGCGGGTGGCCGCATCGATCACATCGCTGATGTAGGTGATCGTTCCCGGAAAGATGGCATGGGGATAGGCGGAGACGATGACATCGACCTGTTGCTCCTTGCGGATATACTGCACGTCCTTCTCCGGCACGTTGCCGACCACCCACACCTCCGAAAGGTCCGCCACGGTGAAGAACTTCTGGTTCGTCTCAACCACCTCGCCCCTGGTGATATTGCGCATGATGACCCGGCCGTCGAAGGGCGCGCGCAACGGCATATCGGCCTTGATCGTATGTTCGCGATTCAGCCGCTCGATTTCCTGCCGGGGAACGCCGAGCAGCTCGAGGCGATTCTGCGTTTCGCGGGCCTCAGCCCGCGCCGTTTTCATTTCGGCTTCCCGACGCTGCAGCTCAGCCAGGCTCACGGCCTTGTGTTCATGCAGATCCCTGGCGCGCTCGTGCGCCAATTCTGCTTCGTGCAGCCTTGCCACGGCCTTCAAGTACGCTCCCTCCGCCACGCCGAGGTCCGTACTATGGAGCATCGCCAGCAAGGTATCTTTTTTCACATCTTGACCGACATCCACATGGACCTTGACCACCCGGCCCCGGATGAGCGTGGTGACCTCAGCCAATTCATTTTCGTTAGACTGCACGGTGGCAGAAAACTCCCGAGGCACCAGCACCTGCCCCCGCGCAACCGGCGCGACCTCGATCACCGTCCGCGCGAGTTCCTCGGATGTAAGATGGAGCACTCCCGGCCTGTCAGCCGCAATGCCCTTGTTGGCCTCAGGCACTGGGTCGGGCGTTCTCTCGCAGGACATGAACCCGGCTAAGGCTAATGAAACGAGGAACAGGCAGTTGACGAGATTTTTCAGCATCTTTCCAGAAGCTCCTGGCCACATGGTCGTACAACCCCTTTATATAACCAGCATGAGGTGTGCCACGGAACATTCGCGATTTTGCGAGTGGAAACGAGGGAAGATTAAACGATCTAGGAGCCTTTTGCCACGTTACCGATTAGGGACCGTGGTGAAATGCGACAGCGGGTATGAACAGACAGAAACTGATTGCCCCTCACTTCGTGCGAACAGGGTCTACTCATGAACGGTCCCGGCCAGGAAACCGGGACATTGCGAACGTGACACATGCCGTGAGCAGCGCGCCGGCCAATGCCGCGGCCATGTCCTTCTGCGCATCCCACTCATCTCCTTGGGTTCCGAGATAGGTACTCCCTAGTTCCGGGCTCACACTGCTCGCCACCACCGCTTCCGCCACTTCAAAGAAACCGCTCTGGGCCAGGATACCGCTGACGGATAGATACGAGGACCACAATCCCCGTACTCCGGCCAAACGCATGAGCAGCTCACGAAGGGGATACAGCAACAGGAGACCGTACGAAAAATGTGCAATGCGATCGAACGGGTTGCGACTCAAGCTCAAGAGGTCTTTGAGCCAAAATCCGAACGGTACCTCGGCATAGGTATAGTGCGCGCCGATAGCGTGAAGCGTCAGAAACAGACCGATCAAACAATAGGAGATTACCGAAAACTGGAACCGCCGGTAGGTCAGGACTAAGACGGCGACGAGCGTCACGGAGAGGAGATTTTCCAGCAACCAATCTCGACGATCGAACGGCGCGATGGCCAACCAGGTCCAGAACAGACCATAGAGCAGCAGCAGTCCCAGGAGCAGAGGCTGGGCACTCCTGTCCATGACTCCCGCTCTCATGTCAGGCGGATTCGAAAGCGGTGCCCTGAGGCTGGAGCGCGGGCTGAGACCTACGCAGGCTGCGAGCGATCATGAGCAGCGTCACGCACAACAGCGCACCATAGAACGCAGCGGCCATGTCTTTCTGAGCATCCCACAGATCTCCCTGAGAACCCAGATAGGTGATGCCCAGCTCCGGATGGACGGAACTCGCCACCCAGGACTCTAGAATTTCCCAGAGGCCGCTTAACCCCAGGACGGTCATGACCGGCAGATAGTAGAGCAGCCAGCCTCGCGCGTGGGCCAGCAGCCGAAAGGCCTCCTCCATCGGATAGGCCAGGAGAAAGCCAAAGCTAAAGTGCACGACACGGTCGAAGTGATTGCGTCCCAGGTGCAACGACTGATCCAGCCAAGTACCAAGCGGGACCTGCGCATAGGTGTAATGAACACCAACGGTATGAAGGCTTAGAAAGGCGGTGATCAAAACGTAGGAGGCTGTCGAGAGAGGCAGCCACCGGTGCATGGCAATCAACCCCGCCACCACCAATGCCGGAAGGATACTGGCGATAGCCCAAAACTCTGGATCCACCGGACGGTAGGCCGTCCACCCCGACAGCGCGAGATACCAGGCAAGCAGGCTCCATAACAAGAACTTGTTCTGAACCATCGCAGTGCCTCCCGATGTCATGTGGATTCAGGCGGTGCAGACAACCCGCTTCACTCTACAAGGGAAAGGCCTCTCGTTCAAGCAGCGCACCGCCTCGGGTGAATCGTTGCTTGCTCGCTATC
>SWDR01000059.1 GCA_005116815.1 Nitrospira sp.
ATTTGTGTTTCAATCGTGTTCCAGTCCAGATCGACCCACCCCGTCCCTTTGAGGACGGCGATCGCGGCGAAGATCCCACCGGCGACCAGCGCGGCCATCTTCAAGAATCGACGGAATGCCCATCCGATGAAAAACCCACCGATGTAGCTGCCTCCCAGCTGCGCGAACACGGGTGAGTCTGCATAGTCGGCGACCCATGCGGCAAGCCCTGCGGCCATTGTGGCGCCTGCTGCCACCACGGAATTCGCGCGCCATGGCGCATCGGCTAGCAGGGCTGCGGCGATCCCCTGAGAGGACGGCTCTGTCTGTTGGTCCTGTTCAATATCCATAGAATGATGGGGCTACAGCCGAACGCCGGCGAAGGTGTCGCAGGCTTTCGGGTCGCCGCTCTCCAAGCCCTTTCGGAGCCAAGTCATTCGTTGTTCTGAGGAGCCGTGCGTCCAGCTTTCCGGTTGCACCTGGCCTCGGGCCATCTTTTGGAGCCAGTCGTCTCCAATGGCGGACGCGGCGCGTAGTCCTTCTTCGAAGTCGCCAGGTTCGATGAGGTTCCGATCACGATTGGCATGATGCCCCCAGACTCCGGCGAAGCAATCGGCTTGCAGTTCCATGCGGACGGAGAGCGCGTTGCCTTCTGTTTCAGAGCCTTGCCGTTGAAGACGATGGACTTTTTCCGCGATGCCCATCAGATTTTGCACATGGTGTCCGACTTCATGTGCAATGACGTAGGCCTGTGCAAAATCACCCGGTGCGCCGAGGCGCTGAGACATTTCCTCGAAAAACGACAGATCCAGGTAGAGCTTGTGATCGCCGGGGCAATAGAAGGGGCCGACCGCTGACGAGGTGGTGCCGCAAGCCGACTGGACTGCGCCGGAAAAGAGCACCATGCGAGGGTTTTCGTACCGCTGTCCAAGCAGCCCAGTCCAGGTTGTCTCTGTATCGGCGAGGACGACCGAAGCGAACTTGCCGAGCTGGTCGCTTGGGGCTCCGATGCGGCCTGAGTCGGTCGGAGCCGATGACTCCGTCATGTTCTGCACGCCGTCGAGCATGTTGAGGAGGGTGAGGGGATTGGTCCCGGTGAAATAGCTGACGGCAAGGACCAGGATGATGCCGCCGATGCCGAGTCCGCCCACGCCGCCGACCCTCGCAGGACTCATCCCGCGGCGGTCTTCGACATTGCTACTTTCGCGTTGTCCTTCCCAGCGCATGAGGATCTCCTGATTCGTACGATCGGTATCGAGCGGGCTGCTTAGGCCGGTTCTTTTTCCATCGATTGGATAAACTTGTCGGCTTCGGCGATAGAGCGGTTCATATCTTTGACGAGCTGATCGACTTGGGCGTCGACTTTGACCAACTCTCCCTTGATCGCAGCCAATGCACGGGCATTGAGGTTGTGTTTCAGATAGAGCACTTGGTCGCGGAGCGGCTTCAAGACCGGATCGATGCGTTGTTCGGCCCGCTTCATGGCGCTGAGCATCTCGTTGTAGCGGGCTTTAGTCTGAGAGAGCTTCTCCTCGCTTTTCCGTCGCAAGTCGGCGCTGGAATATTGGCCAAGTTCGGTCTTCCATTCCGAGAAGAGCGAGTCCGCGACACTTTCGACGTCTTTGATGCGTTTTCGCACGGCCTCGGCGCTGTCTTCACTGGTTTGCAGCTCGCTATTGAGTTGCTTATAGGTGGCTTCCAGCTCTCCTCCTTGATAGGCCACGACCTTTCCGAACTTCTCCAGGGCAGTTTGAATATCTTTCTTCGCTTCTTCCTGCGCGTCACGGGCCGATTTGACCCGGCTGCTCAGGATATCGCGCTTGGCATAGCCCATCTTATCCATCGCGGCGATATAGGCCGTGTCGCAGCCTGATAGACCAAGAGGGATCACGAGGAACATGACGATCAGCGCGCGTCTCAACATAGGTACCTCAGTGAGAGAAATGGGGCCAATTCCTACGCAATGATTCTGAAGACCGACCACGTGATGCATCATAACTGAAGCAGGGAACCGGGGGGAAGGCCTCAATCGAAGCGTAGGAGTCTTACCTGATTGCGCTGAGGAGTTCGGGAGGAGGTGCCCACGCTGGTGAGCACCTCCTGAAAGCCGCTGGCTACCGAGAGGCAGACGTACTGGTCTCAACTTGACTGGCAATTTGCTTGAGGTCTTTGGGATAGAGCACGATTTCAATGCGGCGGTTGGAGGAGCGGCCTTCTTCTGAGTCGTTTGCCGCGATCGGGTGGGTGTCCGCGTAGCCGACGGCGGAGAGGTACTGGCGGTCCACGGTGCCCTGATCGATCAGGTAGCGCACCACGGTCGTGGCTCGCGCCGTCGAGAGTTCCCAGTTTGTTTTGAAGCGATCTTGCAGCTTCGAGCTGATCGGCACA
>SWDR01000006.1 GCA_005116815.1 Nitrospira sp.
ACCGAGTTGGACGAGATTGCAGAGACGGTGAATCTCATCGAGCGCTACGATGTGCCGTTGATCCTGCTGCAATGTACCTCCACCTATCCGACGGCCTATGCGGATGTGAAGTTGGGGGCCATCCAGGTGTTGCGAGAACGGTTCGGCGTGCCGGTCGGCCTTTCCGATCATTCGGTCGGCATCTATACCGCACTCGGCGCGGTGGCCAAAGGCGCTTGTGTGCTGGAGAAACATTTTACGACCAGCCGTCAGTTGCCGGGGCCGGATCAGGGCCTCTCCCTCGAACCGCATGAACTGAGAGAACTCGTGAAGGGAGCGGACGCCATTTATCAGGCTCTCGGCTCAGAGAAAGCCATCTTGAACAAGGAGCGGCCGGTGTTGGGATTCGCCCGTGCCTCTGTCGTTGTCATCAAGCCAGTCGCGGCGGGGGACCGGTTTACCGATGAGAATCTCTGGGTCAAACGTCCGGCCGACGGCGAGATTCCAGCCCGGGAATATAAGAAGCTGCTTGGACGGGTCGCCAAGGTGTCGATGCAGCCGGATCATCAAATCAAGTGGAGCGAAATCGAGTAAGGGCAGCTCCGGTGAAAGTTTCTGGTTTCTCGTTTCAGGTTTCATGTTCTCAGAAAACGATTTCCGAAAACGTGAAACGAGAAACTTGCAACTTGAAACTCATGAACGAGATACGCGTCACGGGTTTCGAACAGGCTACCAAGTCGAAAATGTAAGAGTCGGATGAGCTGAAGGGAGAAGATGTGAGATGCGGACCATTGCGATTGTTACCGAACGACGCGCGGACTATAGCCGGTTCAAGCCGATTCTTGAGTTGATCCGGGAGGATCCCGATCTCGACTACAAGCTCATTGTCACCGGCATTTCCCTGATGGCGGAGCATGGACGCGATATCGACGTGATCAAGCGGGACGGCTTTACCATTGAAGCGACGATCCCGATGTTTCTGGATCAGGCGCCGGATACCGGCGCAGAGATGACCAGGGCTATCGGTCGGGTGCTTCCCGGGTTGGTCGATCTGTTCGAGCGTCTCCGCCCGGACATCATTCTGTCGGGATTCGATATCGGAGCCAATTTTGCCGCAACTGTGGCAGGCGCCCACATGAACATCCCGGTGGCCCATATTCAAGGCGGAGAGGTCACGGGTAGCATCGACGAGTCGCTTCGCCATGCGATGTCGAAATTCGCCCATCTGCATTTTCCCGCCACGGAAGATGCGGCTCAGCGGTTGATCCGTATGGGGGAACATCCAAAATCTGTCTTCGTCGTCGGCTGTCCTTCATTGGATGTGGTGCTACACACGCCTGTCGTCTCCAAGTCCGAGGTGCTGGCGGCACATGGGCTCGATCCTGAACAGCCCTACGTCGTCATTCTGCAGCATCCGGTCACGACGGAAGTCATGCAGGCTGGTGAACAAATCCAGGAGACCCTGTCTGCCGTGCAAGAGATGCGGGTCCAAGGCGTGCTCATCTATCCGAATAACGATGCCGGCGCACAACAGATTATCCAGCACATCAAGCAGAGCCGCATTGCCGTCGTGCGCAGTCTGCCTCCTGAAGGGTTCGTCAATCTTGTGCGGTATGCCGCGGCGCTCGTCGGGAATTCCAGCAGCGGCATCCATGAAACGGCGAGTCTGGGTGTGCCGACGGTCAATATCGGGACCAGACAACAAGGAAGGGAGCGGCCTATGAACGTGCTGGATGCGGGCAATGATCGCGCCGCCATCAAGCAGGCATTGGAGATCGCCCTCTACGATGAAGCCTTCAAGGCGAAAGTCGCAGAACGGGTGAATCCCTATGGGGACGGCCATTCTGCAGAACGTATTGTTCGTATTTTGAAGACCGTATCGCTGGACAATCTCATCCAAAAAAGGTTTTACGATGGCGAACCAGACCATAGCGGTGATGGGCGGGACCGGGTTTATCGGCAGGCATTTGCTTGAAACGCTGACCGCTCGGCGAACCAGAGTGCTGGTGCATCGGGCTCAACCCTCCTGGCTGGGCGGTCTGTCGCATGTCGAGCCGGTGCAGGGCGATATCTTCGATCCCGCTTCCCTCGATCGGCTGATGCAGGGCTGTGATGTCCTGATCAATTTGACCGGGCAGGTTGAGGGCCCGGTAGACAGGTATTTGGACGTCAACGTCAGGGGGACGCTCAATCTCTCGCAGGCCTGTGTACGGCAGCATGTGAGACGCGTGATTCATGCCTCCTCGGCGCTCGTCTATGGAGACATGCTGAATGCCACGGAGGAGATGCCCTGTCATCCCTTCTCGCCCTACGCCACCATGAAATGTGCGGCGGAAGAGATCATCCGATCCGTGCTCGCTCCGACGACGGAGGTCATGTGTTTCAGGCTATCGAATGTCTATGGCTCTGGTCAGACGAAAGGCCTCATCCCCTATCTGGTGGACTGTATCCGGAACCGTCGGCGCGTCTCCATCGATGCGGATGGCGCTCAGATCAGAGATTTTGTGTATGTGAAGGACGTCGCGGCGGTCTTTGGGAAAGCCCTTGCGACGGCGGATTGGGCCAAGCTGGTCAACATCGGGTCTGGCGTGCCCACCAGTGTCATTACGCTTCTCCGACAAATCGAAGAAGTGCTGGAGCTTCCCGCGATCGGGCAATATTGCCCGGAGCATACAGGCGGTGAGAGGCGCAATACCCTGTCCATCGAGCGGGCAGCCTCCGTGCTGGGATGGCGAGCCACGACCACCTTGGAGGAGGGATTGCGCGCGATCCTACGTTCCCAAACAGTTACAGTGAATCATGAGGTGGCGGCATGAGGCAGTTCATCGAAGGCAAAACCATTCTCGTTACCGGGGGGACCGGTTCCATCGGGTCCGAGATCGTTCGACAGGTCCTCACCTACGATCCCAAGATGGTCCGGGTGCTGTCCCGCAGCGAGCACATGCAATATCAGCTGATCCAGGAACTGGGGCGTTTGCCGAACCTCGTCTGTTTCATCGGAGATGTGCGGGACCCCGAACGATTGAACCGCGCGTCGGTCGAGGCCGACGTCATTTTTCACGTCGCCGCGATGAAACATGTGCCCCTCTGTGAGTTCAACGCCTTCGAAGCCATCGAGTCGAACGTCATCGGCGCGCAGAACGTCATCAACGCCGCCATTACGAACAAAGTGAAACAAGTGATTGCGATCAGCACGGATAAGGCCGTGAATCCGATGAACGTGATGGGCGCGACTAAATTACTGGCGGAAAAGCTGTTCACGAGCGCGCACCACTATGCCGGTGTCAGCGGGACCAAGTTCGCCTGCGTCCGGTTCGGCAACGTCTTGGGTTCCCGGGGTTCCGTCGTACCGGCCTGGATCGATCAGATCGTCAAGGGTCAGCCGGTGACGATTACCGATCCGGATATGACCCGGTTCTTCTTGTCGATACCGCAAGCCGTGAGTCTGGTCTTTAAGGCGATGAACCGCATGGTGGGAGGGGAGATCTTCATCTTGAAGATGCCGGTGTTGCGCATGGGAGATCTGGCGGAGGCGGTCATTCAGCATTTTTCGCCGGATCAAGGCATCGATCCCACGGCTGTCGAACGAAAGATTGTGGGGATCAGGCCGGGCGAGAAGATGTACGAACTCCTCATGACCGAAGACGAATCGTCTATCGCCTTGGAAGTCGACGAGATGTTCATCATCCCGCCGCACATCGAAATTCCCCATCGAGGCCTCAAGCGCCGCACCTATGAAGGCGCTCAACCGGCACCGACGGCGGGATACGACTCCCGGCGCGATCTGCCGCTGGGGCGCCGGTCGATTCTTCAAATGTTGCAAGAAGTGTTTCCTGAACGTGTCCGACGTTCGAGCCCCCATCGTGCGGCCCTCACGGCGTAGCAGTTATGAGGCAGGGCCATAGGCTGAAGGTAGACAGGCTGAAGTGTTCGGAGCTCCGACCCTCGGCCTTTAGCCTAAAATCCTTCAGCCTGTGCCCGTAGCCTTCAGTCTGAACACCTGAGTTGTCCGATAGCTTTACCGAAAGGACCCCCATGAACTTCTTCGAACAGAACCTCGCCAGTATGGAGCCTCGAGATCCTGAGTTGGCAGCGCTCATGCGCAGCGACCTCGATTGCAGCCATATCGAGGTCCTCCCGTCACAACGGCCCGATGTACTGACGGCTCGGGTGACCCTACGGTCTGGTGAACAAGTCTTGCTCCACAACATGGAGGACCCGATCGGGAGCGCAGTTCGTTCGGCGGAAAAACATGAGATGAAGGCGGCGAACGCATCGATTCTGCTTGGCTTCGGTCTGGGGTATTTGGCGAGAGAGCTGGCGAAGAAGGTCGAGAAGAAGCACCCGATCCTCATCTGTGAAGCGGATCCGGCGATGTTGAAGATGGCTTTGACGCACATCGATCTGCACGAGGTGCTGGACTCTGACTACATCAAGATCTTGGTCGGGGAGCAGATCCCCTTGCAGGATTGGATCTCCCGGCTTTCGTCCAAGTTCATGACGGCCAAGGTGGATGTCGTGTCCTATGCTCCCTCGCTCAGGCTGAACCCGACTGTCTACGGGGGGCTTGAGGCAATCGCACAAAAAGAGTCTTTGGCCATCATCCTGAACCGGAACACGACCCTGAAAGCCGGCGCGCGAATGATGGAGAATATTCTCCTCAACTTTCCCGATGTGCTGCAGTCAGCGGGGGTGAAGCACTTGGCGAATCTGTTCGAGGGACGGCCTGCGATCTTGGTGGCAGCGGGGCCTTCGTTGGAGAAGAACGTGCACTTGCTTCGGGAACTCCAGGGGCGCGCGGTGATTATCGCCGTGGATACCGCCCTCCGGCTTCTGTTGCCCCTGGGGATTAAGCCGGATATTGTGACCACGATCGACTTTAATCAGGTCAATTTCCAGAAGTTTGCGAACGTGCCGATCGACCCGGACATCTCGTTGGTGTACCACCCGGGCGGGTACTACGAAAGCATCCGGGCCTTTCAGGGGCCGCGGTTCACCTCGTCGCAGGTCCCGAACCGGATCCCTGCCTGGCTCATGCAATATGTGGAGGACAAGGGAGGGCTCGCTTCTGGCACGACGGTGGCGCACATGTCCTTCTCGCTGGCCCGTCATATGGGCTGTAACCCCATCGTGTTGATGGGGCAGGATCTGGCATTTCCTAAGAACCAGGTCCATGCCGGGGATCTCTCGTTGTGGCAAATCGACACCAGCGATATGGAGACCGTCGAGGATATTTTCGGTGAACCGGTCGGCAGTATGACGTCCTTCAAACATGCCATTTACCATTTTGAGAAAGCCTTCGCGGAGACCGAGGCCACCGTTATCGATGCGACGGAGGCAGGCGCCAAAAAGAAGGGGGCCCGCCCGATGCGTCTGCGCGAGGTCATCGACGAGTACTGCAACCTTCCGCAGTTGGACATCAAGGGCATGCTGGGCGAGGCGGCGAAAACCGTGGAGGGTGTGCAGCTGGGGGATATGCTGCGAGATATGGACTTTATCAGTGCGGAGTTCGGGTGCATTGCAAATGAATCGAGCGACATCGTGGCGCTGGCTGGCAAGCTGAAGAAGAAGATCGATAAGGGGGAAATGGCTGACGAGCAGTTCTGCCGGCTTTCCGAAAAGGCCGAACGGTTGACGCAGCAAATGGACGGTCACGGGCGGGCCCTCTATCTCATGGGAGAGCAGAACTACGCCTTGGAGCTGTACATGATGCAGCATGCTGTGGCGACGATCGATGAAATCGAGGACGTCGATCAGAAGATTACGCAACAAGTGGAACGGGCCGCTGTCTATTATCCCAGCGTCGCGCGTGCGGCGAAGAATTTCAAACAACCGTTGGACCGGCTGATCGAACGATTGAAGAGAGCCCAGGAGTTGGAATCCATGCCGTTGGGAGCCGACGCGACCGCGGAGGATTGGTATCAGCGCGGCATTGCGTATGGCAAGATCGAATATGGGCGAGAAGCGCTCGTATGTGTGCAAGAGGCTTTGCGACGTGCGCCCGATCATACGCCGACGTTAAAGTTTGCCGCCCGTCTATTTCTCGACGGCAATAGAACAGGCGAGACCCTGAACGTCTTGGCCCGATTGAAGGAACATATGCGGCCCGATCGGAAGTTGGAGAGCCTCATGGAGGAAGCTCAGGCCAAACACCAGGCTTGGGAAGAGCGGCGGGCACGTCTGACAGCGGAGTTCGAAGGGAAGGCCCATACGGCATCCCTCGAAGAGGCTGGCTGGTTCTACTATCGGACGAAAGACTATCGGCGGGCGGTTTCCATGTTAGCGGAGTCGGTGTTGAAACAGCCAACGGCCGAAGGTTATGCGAAGCTGGGCCATGCCAGGCTGAAACTAGATGAGGTGGTAGGCGCCTTTGACGCTTGGGAACAGGCACTGGCGCTCGATCCTTCACGAGCCGATCTCTACAAAATGATGGGGGACCTGGCCTTAGAGCAAGGTGCTGAGGACCAAGCCGAAACATTCCTCCAAGAGGCCTGTCGGCTGGAAGAGGACGACCTCGACGCCTTTGAGAAACTGGCGCGTCTCTATCTCAAGCGCGGAGCCAACATGGAAGCAGGGCTCTGTTACGAAAACATGCTCCGCTTGGTGCCCAATCGGACAGATCTGATGTTGCAGATCGCAGTCCTCTATCAACGCCAGGTTGCCATGGCGACTACCCAATAGGCGTAACGTGTGAAACCTAAAACGAAACAATAGGTCATCAATGCTCGTCGGTTGTCCATTTTGTCATCATACCCGTGCCGCGTGTTATCGCGAGAAGCAGCCGCTGCGTGTCTGCAAAGGTGAATCACGCAATATTATGAAGTGCGATGATTGTGGGCTTCTCTATTCGGATCAGCGGTTAGGCGTCAACGAGTCGAACGAGTATATCGCTCAATACGGTTTAGGGGCAGATGGTGTTGCCCGTTCATTCGGCAATCCTCGTGTTGGATTTACAGGGAATAATCCTGTTGTCCGCCTACTGGAAGGTGTCGATAAAAAAGGACGGTCGCTCGATATCGGAACGTGGTGCGGCTGGCATACCTATCTCTACGAGGAGTTGGGGTTCGATTCGTATGGATTGGAGCCGCATCAGGAAGCAGCTGCATTTGCGTGCAGTAAGGGGTTGCAGGTATCTCATGGGGCATTCCCTGACGATGTGCCTCGAAAATTACTGAGCAGTAAGTATAAGCTGATCTCCATGTTAGACACGATGTACTACTTGCATGATCTACAAAAGAGCTTCTTGAAAGTGCGGAAAATGCTGAGAGACGACGGGGTATTCGTCATTACCTGCCACCAGGGGTATTCGCCTTATTATGATGAAAATCAGGGCAATTCCTATTTTAGCCGGTACGGCGACTATGTGCAGGGGATTCCTACGTTCAGTGCATTGCAATACTGCTTGGAGCGATCCGGATTTAGGATTATGAAGACCGGCGGTATAGAGGCTGGGAAAATTATTCCTGCGTCGGGGGCGGACCTCTTTTGTATTCTGTCGGGCAAGGCATAGTAGAGTTGAGTTCACACTCCGGTAACTTCTTCTTATTGTGCCTCCCAGCCGAGAAGTATAAGGTCCCATGAAACCTATTGCCCCTCGTCTCTGGCCTTTGGTTATTCTTGAGAAGTCCGTCGTCTATAAGGGCGGTCAGGATGAGGCCTTGTTCCCAGGCCTCACTCGTACTGCGAATGGGGACTTGCTCGTCAGTTTCTGCACCCAATTTGATTGTCAGCCTGGCGGAGAGGCGTATTTGCTTCGCTCCACGGATGAAGGTCGGACGTGGGACAGGCCAACTTCAATCGTGCGCTCACAAAGATCGGACGGCTGCATCAACCTCTCCGTCGGTCTGACCCGGCTCAAGGATGGCACGATTCTCTATCCCTGCTGCGACACCAAGATCACGCGCAAGTGGGATCAGCATGAAGCCGATCTATTGATTCTTCGTTCCCATGACCATGGGGCCACATGCAGGCCGGTACGGCGATTCTGTCGCAGGCGAACAGCACCTCGCAGATCGCGTTACAGCTCCTGAAGTAGTTCGCTACAAAAGGAGGAGGCGCGGGCCACGAGGTCCGCGCCTCCGTTCTTCTGTACCATGAGGTTTAACCATGGTTGAAAAAATTGATGGAACTGTTCCTGGCGCGATTCAGCCTCGTCCGATCGATCGCGCAAATGTCCCGGAAGCGAAGACCCAGCCTGTCGCGAAACAGGCGCCGGTCGTTGCGTCGGCGACGTACGACTTCCAGTTTCGTGTGAACACCAAGACGCAGGAAATTACGGCCTTCATCGTCGATCCGGAAACCAGAGCCGTGATCCGGGAAATTCCAGCCAAAGAGATGCATGCCGCGTCGGATGTGATCAGAAGCCTGCTCGGACCGAGGATCGATCGGGTCGTGTAATCAGGATGCTGACAACGTCCGCCAGTCGGGAAACGTTGAGCGGTGAGCGATGAACGATGAGCAAGGAACAGAGTAGGCCGTCAGCGTTTCGCTGCTGACTCGCCTGTGGTCTTCCTGTTGAGCCTTCTGCTGGGTAGGCAATTTCTTCCCCGAATGTGTTGGTTATCGACGTTTCAACATCTCGCGCGTCGCACCTAGAACCTTCCCCCGTTTCTCGTGACTACAATTCCCTTAAGTTTCTTCGCTCCCTGCCGATAAAGATAGGGAGAGGGGAGCAGACATATGGGTATTACCTCATCCGGCCTATCTTCTGGGATCAATTACGAACAGCTCATCCAGCAAGTGCAAGAAGCCCAGCGGCGTCCCGTTGAGCTCTTGAAGACCAGGCAAGCTGGCTACCAGAAAGAAATCACCGCGGTGGCGAGCGTGAGCACGAAGCTCTCCACGCTGTTGGCCGTAGCCAGTTCCGTCAACAATCCGGCAAATTTCAATGTGAATACCGTGGCAGTCGGGAAGACGACGGCGGGCGCCTCGCTCCTGACGTCGACAGCCAACAGCACGGCAACCAAGGGGAGCTATGCCATCGCGGTCAAGCAATTAGCCCAAGCGGGCAAGCTGGCAGCCAATGGATTCGTCGACCAGAACGCGTCGTCCGTGGCGAGCACCGACGGGACCTTCAAGTTCAAGGTCGGTACGGCTGGAACGGAATATACCGTGGCGGTGTCCGCCAGTACGACGTTGCAGTCTCTACGAGACGCAATCAACGCGAAGGGCGGCAGTGTGACCGCCTCTATCATCAACGACGGAACCGGCTCCAACCCCTATCGGCTCATTCTCGCGACCAATGAGAATGGTTCCTCGAACAGCGTCACCATCACGAATAACGATACGACGTTGGATTTCACGAACAAGAAGGTCGAGGCCGCTTATGCCTTTACCGGGAATAGTTTTGCCGGCACGATTACGTCGAATGCCGGCAATAACTATACGGGCTCGACGAACAAGACTTTTCTCATTCAGGCCGTAGCCGGCGGGGCGCCTGGTGCCGCCACGTATAAGTATTCGATCGATGGGGGGCTGACCTACTTGGGGTACGGGGGCGTGGCCTATAGTGCGACAGCCGGCACCGACACCTCCGGAGGCGGGATTACGGCATCTACGGCTGCTACTGCGATCGACGGTTCAGGGACCACGAACGAAGGCGTCCAGATTGATTTCGGGGCCACGGGTACGCTAGTCGCAGGCGATCGTTTTTCAGTGGATGTGTTCGCGCCGACACTTCAAGCCGGGCAAGATGCCGTGGTGGTCGTAGACGGCACCACCTATACCAAATCGAGCAATATCGTGACGGACATTATTCAAGGTGTGACTTTGAATCTGTTGCAAGCGGATGCCACGAACGGTGTGATCCTCTCGGTTTCGACGAGCGCGGCTGGCGCCACGGAAAAGATCAAGAATTTTGTGACGGCCTATAACGAATTCAATACCTTTCTCAATGAGCAGCTCAATTTCAATGCCAATAGTAGTCAGCCCAGTGCCTTGCTCGGAGATCCGACCCTGCGTGCGATTCAAAAGAAATTGAAGGATATCATCAGTGGCCAGATTCCAGGCCTCACCACAGGGAAGGCCAATCTGTCTCAGATCGGGATTACGTCGAATAGCAAGACCGGTGTGCTCTCGGTGGATGAAGGAGCATTGTCCACGGCTATTAGTTCCGACCCGGTGGGTGTACGGAGGCTGTTTCTCGGCATTGGCACCCCCAGTAATAGCGCCATGACCTTTGTCGGCCTGAGTGCCACGACGTCAGCCGGGCGGTATGGGTTGAACATTACGACGGCGCCTCAGAAAGCCATTCTTGGGGGCTCCACGGATGTGACGCTTCAGGACCTCTCTTCGACTGGATTGACGAGTGTCGAGGCGTTGAGTTTTAGTTATAGTGCCGACTACAGCGCGGCGCTTCCGACGACGACATCCTTCAGTGTGACGCTGAGTGCCGGCCAGAGAATCAACGAGATCGTGAGCACCTTGAACAGCGCATTTGCGACGAATCGTGCAGGCCTATCGGCTTCCAATGACGGAGGACGGCTCAAAATCACGTCGAAAGATTATGGAGCAGACGTCCGTTTTACGGTCGTCTCCGACCAGGCCGGCGTGACCCAGACCGGCATCGGCTCAGTCGGACGAACGGCGCAGGGGGCCGATATTGCGGGCACGATTAACGACCATTCGGCAAAAGGCCGTGGGAATGTGCTGAAAAGTAACTCAGGGTTCGGGGAAGACGGTCTGTCGATCAGTACGGAAAGCACGGCGACCGGGCTCTTCGGTACCATTGACGTCACGCGGGGCGTCGGAGACCAGCTCGTCTCATCTCTGGCCACCTATACCGATCCGACCGTCGGCATCCTGACGTCGAAGTCGAAGGGGCTGCAAGGCACCGTAGATCGATTGAAGAAGGACATCGAAAAGTTTAATGCCCGTGTCGATCAAGAAGGGGAGCGATTCCGCGACCAACTGGTTCGATTGGAGTCGCTGCTCAGCAAATTTAAAGCGACCAGTAATTATTTGACGACCCAACTCGATAAGCTGCCAAAAATCGGGGGGTGACATGAACCGTTCAAATCTTGATGGAGGATACTTGTGAGCGTATCGAACAACCCCAATGCCATTGCGATGTACATGGCCGGCAATGTGACCCAGGCCGATCCGGCCCAGATCATCGTGCTGCTGTATGAGGGCGCGATTTATCGGATCGGGCAGGCCATACAGGAGATCGAAAAGCAGAATACGCTGGCTTCCGGTATCGCCATCTATCGAGCCTTGGCCATCATCGGCGAGCTGCGCAAGTCGCTCAATCTCGAAGAGGGGGGCGAGATCGCGCGGAACCTGGATCGGCTCTACCTCCATATGCACGAGGAGCTGGTCAAGGGACATCTGGCGAAACAGGCGCAACCGCTGGAGCGGGTTCGTACCCTGTTGACCGATCTCAACAGCTCATGGAGGCAGGTGGCCGTTCAAGTCAAGACGATCATCGATGCGGGGACCGGCGCACCGCCTCCTCCCGCGATGCCGGCTGGTCTCTCGGCCTACGCACAGCCAGACACAGCTCCTCGCCTTGCCCTGAAGGCCTGATGGGATGTTTCAAGTTTCTTGTTTGTTGTTGTGAATATCTCCAATCGAAACCTTAAACTCGCAACTAGAAACTTGGTGTGTATTCAGGAACCGATGACACCACGATGAGGACATGATGATTTCGTTACAAAGTCTCGAAGCTCAATACCGCGCGTTTATGGTGCAATTGGAACAGAGCCAGGCCTCGATCGCCAGTCAAGACCTGGACGGGTTGGAAACATCGGTGCGGGCGATCGATCAGTCGCTGATTCGGCTCGCGCAGGTGTCGGCGCAGCTCGCGGTGCGGCCCATGTTGCCGGGCGAAGATCAGGCCTGGGACAAGTTGGCCGATGCCATGCGGCAGGCCTTGGTGTGTGCCGAGCAGAATCGCGAGCAGATTCAGCAGTGGATGGGTCAAACACAAGATACGTTGGCGCATATGAGCACCGGTGGGCGAGCCGTGAACGGGTATGCCGCGTCCGCGATGCCGGACTCCGTGGAGTTTCTCAGCGCGCGAGGGTGAGCGAATGGGCGCCAGGGGCTGTGAAGTGTATCTCTCTTTCATGCTTCACGCGCCACGTTTCGCGTTTCGAGTTGCTAGTTGATAGTTCGTCGCGAGTAACCAGAAACGTGTAACTCGAAATTCGAAACTCTAAGCCAGAAGCCGAAGGCGACGAACGATTCAGGAGCGATGATGGGCATTGAATTCAGCCAGATCCACAATCTGGTCCGCACCTATCAGAAGATCTTACCGGTGCCTGTGAGCCAGTCGCCTCACGAAGACAAGGAGGTTGTCGAGGCGGAGGACCGGGTGTCGATCTCGCCAGAAGCGAGAGCACAGAAAGAGCCATCCAGAACCGATCAGCCATCGGGAGGAATTTATCAACAGGACAAGGAGCGTCCGATATGAGCAGGCAGGCAAGTTCCGACTACGCCGATCACATTCCTGGCCGCGCCACCACGTCCCCCAAGGAAGAGGATCGACCGCCCTGCCTGTTCGTCGCGGGCCATGCCGCTTTTCAGCGAAAAGCAGTCTGGACACGTCTCGAAGCATCGGGCAATCGTGTGTGGAGATTCACCGGACCGGCGGCGCTGCTTGCCGCAATCGAATCCACACCGCCCGATGTGATTTTCTGCGAAGTGAATGCCGTGCCTGAGCCGACCTTTGAACTGTTGAACCGATTGGCCGCCGTGCAAAGCGACGCCTGTGTGATCTTGATGGGACCGGACCTCGGCGCCGAACAGGTAGCGCGATGCCTGCGTGATGGCGCATTCGACTACCTGACGGTTCCTGCGCCCGCAACACGTGTCCTGGATGCCCTGCAGAAGGGGCTCATCAATCGTCAGGCCTTTCAGGCCGTGCGCGATCTCTCCGGACAACTCGCACAGGTGAATGCCTCCTTGGCGGGTGAGCGGGATGTCCTTCGACAATGGAATATCAAGCTGTCGCTGCTCAATCATCTGACACAAGCGTTGGCGGGCCCCTTGAATAGCGAGTCCATTGCACGGTCCCTGTTCAATGGCCTTGCCGGGCTCGTCCCGGTGGATGTCATCGGACTGGGCCGGCCCGATCCCCATCGTGTCTGGACATGGTCTCGAACGGCGGCCTACGAGGCTCAAGAACAACGAGTGCGCGCGCATCTCCTCAGCCGATTCAATGCTCAGGCCGCACCGGTTTCTCAGGCCCAGGCAGAGGTGCGTCGATGGTCGAGCGGTCTGCCGGAGACCGAACAGCCAGCGCAGATGACCATCCCGCTGACCTTCTCGCCGAACAGCCAGGGGCTCTTGTATGTCGAGCGGCAGCAGGGCGCCTTCTCTGAGTCCGAGCTCCAACTGTTGTCCATGGTCGGCACGTCGCTGTCGCTGGCACTCCACAATGCCGCCATCCATCAGCAAATGCAGGAATTGGCCTCGCGCGATGGTTTAACGAGGCTCCTGAACCGGCGGGCTCTCGAAGAAGTCCTCTCGCGAGAACTTAAAGCCGGCACGCGCTATCGTGCATCCGCCTGTCTGATCTTGGTCGACGTGGATCACTTCAAACAGGTGAACGATCTGTTCGGGCATGTGGGCGGCGATCGGGTCTTGCAGAGGATTGCGACGGTCATGCAGGAAGCCGTGCGGGATACCGATTCAGTGGGCCGGTACGGAGGAGAAGAGTTCGGGATTGTCCTGCCCCATACCGATCTGGCCCGTGCCGCGGTGCTCGCAGAACGGTTGCGGGATCAGATCGAACACCATACATTCGACGTGGACGGAGGATCGGTGAAGATCACGGTCAGCGTGGGCATTGCACAGATCCCGGACAAAACGATCGGTACAGTGCTCGAGTGGATGGCTGCAGCCGATGCCGCACTCTACGAAGCGAAGGGTTGCGGGCGGAATGGGGTGGTGATTCATACGACGGACGGCGCGGCAGTGGTTGCGTCGGGTTTCTAGTTTCATGTTTCTGGTTTCGAGTTTCAGAATAGCAGGGATCTGCTTCCGTAAACTTGAAACATGAAACTCGAAACGCCCGAACAAGATCGTTTCACGTCGCTTCGAGCATAACGCGGACCAGAGGATATTCGACAATGCCACCATCTGTGCAAGTCAACATGCCACGATCAGACGAGAGGCGCGAATGGCTTCGAATCGACGATCGCGTCCTGTTGGAATATCGGCTCATCACCGAGCAGGAGGAGTCCTCCATACCTGGAATGCCCCCAGTCAGCGACCAGGCGATTGCGGAGGCCATGCGTAAGCCGGCCGCCGACTTCTTTGCGCAACAGGGAGAACAACTGGCGCATTCGCCGTTGCTCCCCTGGATGATGAAAGTCGACTGGCTGTTGGAAGTCATCGTCAAGACGCTGGCCCAGATGCATCCTGGCGGAGTGCCTATTGCCCAGATTGCGGATGTCAATCTGAGCGGCGGAGGCATCGGTTTTAATTCTCCGAGGAGTTTTGTCGCCGAGGACAAACTCAGTATCAAAGTGGTGCTGCCGCCTTTTACACCGATCGATGCGACGGCACGGGTGATTAGGTCGATCCCCCTCAAGGAAGGCCTGGGCTACTCAATCGCCACAGAGTTCGTGTCCCTCTCTCCCACCGATCAGGAACATCTCATCCGCCACATTCTACAGACACAGGCTGAGCGATTGCGTGCACGCCGTAATCATACGAGCTGACGAGAAGGCTTGCCGCAAGTGCGGCTTGGTCAAGGTCTTCTTGTGCCCGTCGTGACTCCTCCATATGCATGGCCAGAGCGTCGGCAGTGGTGTTCAGCGCCACGGCAGCAGGAGAGGCCGGCTCGGAATCGACGACAGGCAAATATCCACGAACGGCTCGTCCTATCGCAGGGTCGTCGGGGATTTCTCCCAGTACGGTCAGCGAAGCCCCGATATATTGGGTGAGCAGTTTCTTGAGCACGGAGGTGTTGACGCGGGATCGTCCAGTCACTCGATTAAGGACGAGAGCCGGATGAAACGTCCGGAGAGTCGCTTCAGCAACGGCTCGTCCGGCTTCGTTGGTATGCCCCGCGACTTCCAGCACCTCTTCGACGCTGGAGAAATCGCGATCGGATAGCGCGTCAGCCATCGCATCCCGTGAGAGGAACGAGGACAGGACGCGGCGGATTGCGGCAAGTTTGATGAAGCGGTAGAGATCCAGCACCGAAGTGGGATCGGGTGTGGCGACCGTCACATGGTGATCCGCCATTAAAAAGAAATCCAGCGCGTGATAACTCGTCCCCGCACCGATATCCACGACGACGACATCGGCTTCAAGCTCCCGTAAATGACGGATGAGCCGTTTCTTTGTGGCATGCGGCATGTTCGCGGTCGCGAGGGTGTCGCCTGTTCCAGGAATCAATGTGAGGCCCGGGTGGACCGGGAGAGCCTGTGCGATGTCCGCGAGCCGTTCAACACGCCGATTGAGAAAATCCGTCAAAGTGAGCGGGGGATTCAAGAGTCCGAACAAAATGTGCATGTCTGCGCCGCCGATATCGAGGTCGGCCAGCACGACGCGTTTTCCCCGTTTAGCCAGGAGCAACGCCAGATTGGCCGCGAGCACACTCTTGCCGACTCCTCCTTTGCCCGATGCGATAGAGACGATGGTGGCCATTGAGACAGTTTCCTAGTGGTTCGTGTAAGTCCGCATTCCTTATTCGGCTGTTTCGCTCAAAACATAA
>SWDR01000060.1:0-1565 GCA_005116815.1 Nitrospira sp.
TGGCTCTGCTTGGCTAAAGCGAGGGGCGGAGATAGGCTCAGGATGAGTCCCCAGAGCACGATAAGCATGGCCGATGCGAGGCGCCTCGTGAGTTGGTTCAGAGGGACTCCTATGTTGCAGAGATGGCGAACGAATGGGATGAGGAGCAACGGGTGACTCGATGGATATGAACTGATCGATTGGTGCTGAGGCAAGATACCGGCGCTTGTGAAAGCCTGTCAACGGTGGCCAGAAGGAACATGGTGGGACGAGGTGCCGGGGAGGGGATGCAGGACTTTGGCATAGCCGCTCTTGACAGATCCGTCGTGATTATCTGACAACGGTCGCAAGAGGATTTATTTGCTGAACAGGAACCTATGCTGACGCATCGATATCAGATCGCGCTGCTCCTCGGGTTAGTCGCCCTGGTGAGTCTTTATCTGCTCCTGCCGTTGACGGCCTCGTATCTATTGGCGCAGGGGCTTCGCCAGTATGGCTACAAACACGTCATCATCCAACTGGGGTATCCAGGCTGGAGTGGGATGCATATTCCCGTGGTGTCGTTCCAACAGGATTTGGCCGGTGAAAGTGTCATGGTGTCGTTGACGAATGCAGAGATTCAGTATCGGGTGCCGCAGCTGATCCATGGGCATGTCGATCGGGTGTCTCTTCCTTATGTGGCCATCCAGATTCTGAATCTTCAGCCATCTGAACTTGGCGCGGAGGGAGGAGCCGTTCGAGGTCGAGTAGAGAGTGAAGATTCGCCCTGGACCCTCTTGACCGCCGGCGATCTGTTGCGAGGCCTGCCCATTCTTCCCTTCGACGAACTACACCTGGATCGCGTGACCATTTTTCGTGAGCAGGCGACGGGGCCTCTCCGCCGGGTGACGATTTCCGGTGTGGTGATGTATCGGGATGGCGAGCTCGGAGGGCATCTGTCGTTCCAAGGGCGCGATACCGCGACCTATGGACTCACGGTGACGGGGCAGTCGGCCAGCACTTGGTCTGCCACCTTGGTGTCTCAACGGCCTCAGGCGGTGCCGATTGTGTCATGGCAGTCTCAGGCGCGCCCTGACGGTCAGAAGATTCAGGTTAATGGGCGGTTAGAGGTTAATGTCCGTGAGTTGGCGCCGTTTATCGCCCTGCTCGTCCCGATCGGTCCGGAGTTGGGGAAGGTGACGGGGCATGTCGCGGTGCGTTGGGCCGGCACTGCGGCGGCTGATGCCTCATTGGCTTCGCTGCAGGAGGATGCCCGTACGCATGTGGATGGACAGGTTCAAGTGCAGATGACTCTGCCCGCGTTGAAGGAGGTGGCGAAAGATATTACGGTCGCCTATGAGGGCACGTTCACGGGGAATGCGACAGAGGTGGGATGGACGTTGGCTCCCGGCGTGTTGCTGACTGCCACGGTGAATGCGCAACCCCGTATCATCCCGGAAATGGTCAGGATGATTCTCCCACGCGGGGATCAGCCGGTACGGATTGAAAACACGAAGCCGGTGCAGGGGAAGTTGTATTGGGCGAACCGGCCGTTGCGCATGCTCGTTGAGGGGCCACTGCATGTGATCTATGGCCTGGCATCGGGT
>SWDR01000060.1:1572-3507 GCA_005116815.1 Nitrospira sp.
ACCGTTGCGCATGCTCGTTGAGGGGCCACTGCATGTGATCTATGGCCTGGCATCGGGTCCGTTGGTGGCCGAGTTCGAAACGAGCCGGGCTGAAGGGCTAGGCGGCGAGTTGGTCTTGGCAGAAGGGACCTATCGGGTCGAGGGCACGCTTCCGAAGGCGGTGAAGGAGCTTCTCTCGGCGAAGGAGGCGATGGGAGGGTTCCGGGGAACGGTGACGTTGGCTCGAACGCACGTCAAGGGCATCCTCTTGCCGTCGTCTTCCGTCACGGCCAAGCAGATCGAACAGGGGGCGGCGGTCGTCTCGAGCGTCACCTTACAACTGGCCGAGGCCTTGACCGTGCAGTGCGATCTGGCGGCCAGCCACTGCAGTGCCGGGCCTGCCACGGTGGCGGTTCGAGTTCCGGCCATGCGTGTGATGGGCCGGCCGGTTCGCTTGGCTCAGGGGACCTTGCGGGTACAACAGGCCGAGACGAACGGGGCATCCTGGAATGCGCAGGGCACGCTCCAGATGGATGACGTGGCGGTGGATGTGGTTCCGTGGGGGATGCCGGCGACAGATTGGACGGTTAGGTTTGTGGCCAATCAAGCCGGAGTCAAGGCCGAGCTTCGTGTCGACGCGCCCTTTCGTGAGGCGCTTGTGACGGCTAAGCTTGAACAACCCTTGAGCGCGGCGCCTGGAATGTTGCATGGCACGATCGGGCCGATTGTCTTTGACGGCGCTGAGCGGCGGCTGAGCAAGATGTTGCTGGGATTGCCGCTGTCGATGGATATCACGGAGGGTCAATTGACGGCGACTGTCGATGCCTCATGGTCCGGTGGCCCAGGGGATTCGGCGCAGGGGTTCCATCTGACGTCCGGGACGGCGAAGATCGTCGCAGATAAACTGTCCGGTCATTATCGGGACTATCGCGTGAAAGAGATGAGTACGACGATGGCGCTGCGTGCCGATGGATTGATGTCGATTGCGACGGTGCAACCAGTGCCGGTGACGATCGCGTCGCTGCAGACGGGTGTCGAGGTGACGAATCTGGCGACGATGTTCCAGGCACGATGGAAGCTGCCGAATGGGCTGCCGGTCATTGACGTGAAGGATTTCCATTGTGACGTATTGGGAGGGACGGTCACGAGCCCAGGATTGCTGATCGATCTGGCCAAGCCGCATTATCAGCCGACCTTTTCGTTACGCAGTCTCGACCTGGCCAAGATTCTCAGCGTGGAACAGCAGAAGGGACTCTTGGGCACAGGCACGTTGAATGGGACGCTGCCGATCACGATCAGTCCTGATGGTGTGGCCATCGAAGACGGGGTGGTTGAGGCGCAGCCTCCGGGCGGGGTGATACGGTATCTGTCGACTTCGGAGTCGACCAAAATCATCTCGGAGTCCGATAGCCCACTATCCCTGGTCTCGCAGGCGCTCAACAACTTTCACTACACGCTGCTGCGAGTTGGTGTAGAGTATGCGGCCGACGGGACGCTGGATTTGAGTGCGCGTCTGGAGGGCCGGAATCCTGACTTGAAGAAGACCCCTCCTATCCATTTTAATGTGACCGTGCAGGAACATGTTCCAACCCTGTTGAAGAGTCTTCGCCTGGTTCAGGACATTCAAGACGGCGTGCAAAAGAAGTTTAAACAGCCATGAATTCTATGAGGATGACCATGCGGAGCAGGACTCTGTTGGCAGGTATCGTCGGTGCAATGCTCGGTGGGGCATTGGTCGGTTTGGAGGCTTGTACGCCACGTATTGAAGTGGCGCCGTCCGATAAGCCGATTACCATCAATTTGAACGTGAAGATCGACCATGAGGTTCGGGTGAAAGTGGACAAAGAATTGGATCAAGTTTTGTCAGACAAGAGCGGTCTGTTTTAACAGGATGCTGAAACAGTCCGCCAGCTTCGTTCCCTGCCTTCGCCGAAGCGGCTTCGCGCAGGCAGGTCG
>SWDR01000061.1 GCA_005116815.1 Nitrospira sp.
CAGCAAGCGATGGGATTCAAGCCTTACAGGGCCTGCAAGTGCTCAAAGGACAATGCTCTCTCGTCATTACCGACGTCATCATGCCTCGGATGAAAAGCTCCACATTTATCGAAGGTGTCCGCGCAATGAGGCCAGAGACCAAGGTGCTCTATATGTCCGGCTACGCAGGCGACACACTTCAGGCCAACGGGGTACAGGACGGCATGCCCTTCCTGCCAAAGCCCTTCCTCCCCACCACGCTCATCGAGAAAGTCAGGGAACTCCTGCAAACGGCCTAGCCGAGCTGATCGCCTGGCGATACCCTTACACGTGAACGCAGGCCTCTCCCCTACGCTCCGTCTCACTACTTCACGAACCCAGACCGCGTCTTCGAGCAATGTTCGTGGAAGATGAGCCACAGGGTGCCATCCTTGCGCAAGAGTGCGGTACATTGTCCGGAGTCCTGTGCCTCGAATTCGCCTTTTCTGATCGCTTGAAATACATAGTCGTAGGTGGCCCAGGCTGTCGAGCCTGTCAGCCGAACCTGTAAGTTCGATACCGCGCCAATAAACCGCAGAGTGCTGCCTTTATCGAGTTCAGCCTCATAGTCCGACAGCCACTTCTCGATAGAGTCACGGCCCTCCGTCTCGCCATCCTGAATACCAACATAGTCCTTGGTATAGAGCTTCAAAACGGATTGCTTGTCTCTGGTTTCAGAGAACGTCGCCGCGGCCATGGCGGCATCTTTGACGGTCTTCTCGATCCCCTCCGCTTCTTCGGCAGACCTGGCGACCGCAGGCCA
>SWDR01000062.1 GCA_005116815.1 Nitrospira sp.
GAGGCGTACCCTTGGGGTACGTTGAGGGTCTGAACGATGCGAGAACGAAGCTGGCAGGCTTTTTCAGCATGCCGCCAGTGAAGGGACGACATGCTCGATAAAGAACCAAGGCTTGGATTGACCTACGACGACGTCGTGTTGATTCCGGCTAAGTCTCAGATTTTGCCGAGTGAGGTCGACATGCGTACGATGCTCACGCGTCATATCAAGATCAATGTTCCGATCATCAGTTCGGCGATGGATACCGTGACCGAGTCCCGCCTGGCCATTGCCATGGCCCGTGAAGGTGGTCTTGGGATTATTCATCGCGTCTTGTCGCCGACGGATCAGGCGACTGAAGTGGACCGCGTCAAGAAATCAGAGAGCGGGATGATTCTCGATCCGATTACGATTTCGCCCGATCAGACGATTCGCGATGCCCACGGCTTGATGGCCAAATACCGGATCTCCGGTATTCCCGTGACGAAAGATAAGAAGCTGGTGGGTATTCTCACGAATCGCGATTTGCGGTTCGAAACCAGAATGGATCTCAAGGTATCGCAAGTGATGAAGCGGGATAAGCTGATCACGGCGCCTGAAGGGACGAGCTTGGAAAAAGCTCGCGAGGTGCTGCACGAGCATCGGATCGAGAAGCTCCCCGTCGTCAATAAGCATTTCGAGCTCAAGGGGCTCATTACGATCAAAGACATCGAAAAGCGCATCATGTATCCCAACTCCTGCAAGGACGGACATGGCCGGCTTTGTGTGGGCGCGGCTGTCGGAGTGGGGCCGGATACGGCAGATCGTGTGGCACGGCTCAAGAAGGCAGGGGTGGATGTGATCGTGGTCGATACCGCCCACGGACATTCTCGGGCGGTGCTGGACACGGTGAAGATGATCAAGCGAAAGTATCCGGACCTCGAACTCATTGCCGGAAATATTGCCACTGCCGAGGCAGCGAAGGATCTGCTTCGTGCCGGTGTCGATGCCGTCAAGGTGGGCGTGGGGCCTGGTTCCATTTGCACCACCCGTATTGTGTCGGGCGCCGGGATGCCGCAGTTGACGGCGATTGCGGATTGCGCAAAAGTTCTCGCTGGCACCGGGGTTCCGGTCATTGCCGATGGCGGGATCAAGTTTTCAGGCGATATCACGAAAGCCTTGGCAGCCGGTGCCTCCTCTGTGATGCTCGGTGGACTCTTGGCAGGCACGGATGAGTCGCCTGGTGAAACTGAACTCTACCAAGCCGGGACTTATAAGGTGTACCGAGGCATGGGTTCAATCGGCGCGATGGAGCGTGGCGGCGGAGATCGATATGGCCAAGGCGGCCGTCCGGTTCAGAAGCTGGTCCCGGAAGGGATTGAAGGACGCGTGCCCTATAAGGGGAAGCTCTCGGCCGTCATCTATCAATTGATCGGCGGAGTGAAGTCCGGCATGGGCTACTGCGGCTGTAAGACGATTTCGGACCTCCAACAGAAGGCCCAATTTATCAGGCAGACGGTTGCAGGTCTTCGAGAAAGTCATGTGCATGATGTGACGATTACCAAGGAAGCGCCGAATTATCGGACGGATTGGGAATAGAGCCAAGAACGAATGGCGTATGGCCGATAGCCTGATCGCTGGTTTCGTATCTCCTCCGTTGCGCACCCATTTTCTTTCCACTGCTATCAGCCATCAGCTATAAGCTCTTTTCAAAACATGGAACTTTGGCACAATAGAATTCTGGTTCTCGACTTCGGGTCGCAATATACTCAGCTGATTGCGCGACGCATCCGCGAGGCGCATGTCTATTCTCAGATCTTGCCCTGTACCGCTTCCATGGCGACCATTCTCGCCTATCGTCCGCAAGGCATCGTGTTATCCGGTGGCCCCTCCAGCGTGTATGAGAAGAAGGCGCCGAGCGTCTCCAAGGAACTCTTCGAC
>SWDR01000063.1 GCA_005116815.1 Nitrospira sp.
GTCCAGCACCTCCGTCACAAACGGCCGGTGTTCTCCCGCTACGATCACTCGGATTTCCTTCATCGGATGCAATGTCAACGCGCCCATCTATGCACTCCTTCCTTATCTGTGCCCACGTGAAAATATCCGTCGTTACAGAGTCCCGTCGATTCGAACCCATTCGCCCGTGGGGCGATAGCGATACCATTCCTGGTCATCTGGGTCGAGGGCGACGAGGTGTACCCACTCGTTGTGATAAAAATGCCGCAAGACTTCGTGCCGCTCGACCAGCTTGTCGATGCGCCCGCGTGGCGCTTCCACGATCGTGAGCAACCGCATCGGTTCGTGGTAGGGCACATCCCCGTTCATCACGGTCTGTCTGGCCAAACCCAATCGGAGGTCGCTCCAGGGGCCCGACATGATCCCGATCCGCCCCACGACGTTATGGTAGATCTTGCTGCCGCTCCCGTATACGTCGTTGTCCACGGCAGAAAAATAATGCTCCATGTTGATCCATTGCGCCACGACTTGCGGGCCGGTCATCAACACTTCGAGAAGACGGCTGTTCGGATCCTGGCGCGCATCGTAGGATTGCAGAAAGACCCGTCCCTCGAGGTTGAGTCCCTTGGTCAGTTCCCGTCGTCCGATAACAAACGCCGTATTGCTCGAGAGGCCCCACTCCGGCCGGACCTGGCTCCAGTCCACACTCCGTTTCCGTACGTGCGATTCCGCCGCACGCTCGTCTAGTGGCTGCTGAATCTCGGGGAAGCGCGCACACCGTTCCTGACTCGTCAGGGTGGAGGCTTCCTTGAGATCTTCCTGCAACCGCGCCAGGTCGGCGCGATGGGTCGGGGGCACATCTTCCAGATCGAACAGTTGAACCTCGTCGGTCGTCGTATCCATTTGACCGGCCAGAAAGTGGGTGTCGGGTGGAATCACCAGTTTGTTCTTGGCCAGCCGCTCCCGTACTTTTTGGTTGTTCGCCATCATCGCGAGGACGCGGGCATTCGGCTTTCCTTCATTCCCGCCGCAGGCGCCGCAATCCAGGGCCGACTCATAGGGATTGTTCTCAGACGTGCTCCCGTGCGCGCAGATCAAGACCAGCCGGGCCAGGTTCTGCGTGAGCCCCATCATCCGGAGCGCCGTGTCGACCGTGAGGGTCTGCTCGTCGAGGGTGAATCCGGTCCGGGTGATTCGTTCTTTCTGGCGAGAGGCTGCGCGTGCGGTGAGGTCGTATTGGCGCCGCAAGATGTCGAGGAGGGGACGCAGGGATTCGGGCGTCAACCCGGCCACTTGCGCCAATTCAACCAAGGACGGGTCGAGTTCCGCCTGGCCGTTCAGCGCTTGTTGACGAAGGGCTTCGACAAGGGCCGGGGTGATGCGTGAGCTGCGCAATTCCGCATGTTCGTGCAGCACTTTCCTGACGATGGCATGGTGTTCAGCCGCCAGCATCTCCGCGGTCTCGGCCGGGGCCATCTTGTCGACGGTCAGGGTCGTTGCGATGGCCGGCACAAACAGGCGCTGCAACCACGAGGTCCAGCGTTGATAGAGGGGAACTGCTCGGTGTCGTGCTCTTTCCCCCACGCGCGATACCGAATGAAGGCCGCGAAGAATCCGGCAAATCCATAGGTCTCGTGCGGACCGGTGGACTCCAAATGCCGGCGAAACGGTTCGGAGCGCACATCGATACAATAGACCGATTGCGAATAGGGCCGGTTCGTACCTGGTTGATCCGCTGGCACGATTCGCTGCTGCGCCGCGGTCCGCAACTGGGCGAGCAGACGCTGCTGGTAGGCGGTTTCCAAGGCCTTGAGCCAGACCGGGCCATGGTCCGATTCGGGAAAAGCCTCCATCCAATCGAAGAGTTGCTTCAGCGTGGCGTGCGGCGTCTCGGCCAATACCGCCGGATCCAATCCCAAGGAGCGAGCCAGCGCCATGAGCCGCTTGGCGGCGCCGCGGCGTGCGGCAATTTCCTGCCGTGGAACCACGTCCGTTCCGTAGCGCTCGATCACGCGTCCCCACCCGTTTCCCTTGTGATGCCGGAGCCGATCCACTTCTTCCGCATACAGCGCGGGCAAGCGTCCGGCGACCCGTTGTCTCCTCAAATAGTATTCGTCGGGGTGCTCGCGCATGTAGGCGACGACGGCGTCGTAGCGCCCTTCGATGCCGAGCTCTTCGCGGCAGGTTTTCTGAACCAGCTCGCTGGCGTACCAGAGCCGGATCGCGAGAAATTTCACGAGACCGACCGGATAGGCCTTCTGCCAGGGATAATCGCGCTCTTCCGCGCGCCACTTGATGAAGCCGGCCCAGCCGGGCAGCGCGGTCAACTGCAGCGACAAGTAATCCTGGCGTAGATCCGAGGGAATGCCGAGCGCGTCCAGGCTCTGTAGCAACGCATCTTCTGGATAGTCGGGCAGGCGGGAGATCTTCCCTCTGCTGTCGGGGATGCCGACGGGAGACCATTCCTGTGCCGCCAGGTCTTTCCAGGCATGGTACAGCCCCTTTTCCCGTTCCGGCATAGACCAGGTCGCATGGCCTTCATCCAGGAAGGCCTCGCACCACTTGATCATCTGATCGTTGATCTCTCGGACGATCTGTGTCCCGAAGGTGTCGTCGCACCAATGTGACAGCGTTAGCCATCGGCCCAGGGCGGCCTGGTCGCCTTCTACGATGAGCTGAATCCGTTTGCGGAGATCGGGGAAGGCCCATTCGGTGGACAGACTGGCAGCGACGACGTCGATCACGTCTTTTGCGGGGTCGTGCAGCTGATCGTCGAGCGGCTCTGTCACCGGGGCGCAGAGTCCCTCCGTGAGACAGGCCCGCAGCACGTCGCCGTGCGTGATCCGGCGAGGGCCGATTGTGATGGACTGATCCAGGACGAGCGGCTGCAAGGTGGCGTCGAGATGGGCCGCCTCTATCCGGCCCGTCTTCAGATACTCGCGATAGAGCGTGCCGGGGAGATAACTGTTTCCTCCCATGAATTGCTTGCCGCGCCGGGCCGTCTCTTCAAACGGGAGATATTCGAGGCTATGGAGCGGATTGTGGTGGACGAAGGTCCGCATCGGCCAATATTGCGCAATCACTTCGCCGGCGAGTTGGACCACGCCGCGCAGCTCCATCCGTTTGGATTCGATGTCGATCGATGGGTTTATCTGTTCCATGCGTACGATCCTGAGTTGGCGCCGGTTGTGGCGGTCGTCCGGTCCGGTCCGAAGAGGCTGATCGGGGCCACGCCCAGTGCGAGCAGGGTTAAGATGACGATAATCAGGGACACCAGCTCGGTGTGAAGGAGATCGGCATACCGCAAGTCCGAGCGGCGAGTGCCGAACAGGAGCTTCTGTACCAGATCCAGGATGTACCAGGAGGACGCGAGCCAGGCACAGACCAGCACAATGATGCCGGTCGAAAACGAGGCGGTCGACGACAGCAGCAGACCCATGAAGCCCGCGAAGACGCCGAACGGCGGCAGACCCATGGCTGCCAAAGCCAGCAGAGAGAGCAGCACGGCATACTGGGGCATGGTGGAGGCCAATCCACTGATCGCCTGCGGGTCCACGTCGTCTCCGTAGCGCGTGCGGATAATTTGCCAGGCCACCAGGAGCCCGCACATCACGAGACCGACGGCGCCGACGAAGAGCGCGGCGCGTGGCGTGGCCGA
>SWDR01000064.1 GCA_005116815.1 Nitrospira sp.
CAACAAGGCGACCTAGGTCAGACTTCCGATCAGATTCTCGGGAACAACAACATCCGAAATGGGCCGTATGATGTAATGTGTCATGCGAGGCCCGCCGCCATGAGACATCGTCACTCTACCACGCCTCCACAGGAATAGCCATGTATCGTCATTGGGCAGGCGAGATGGTTCCTGTACTCGCGCAACACACAGACTGGTTGATGTGGTTCTTTTCGTGTCTCTCGTTCAAACAACCAACAACACGAGATCGACCGGATGAACCAGCTCCCGCTCGCTCGGCGCTTGCGTGAGCTGGTCGAACTCGCTATCCTTCTGAGGTGAATCAGCGAGGTGCGCACATGTCCATGACGAACAAACTGCCTGGAGTGGTCCTCTGTCTCCTGCTCAGTGCCTGCAGCGCGTCACCCAAGACAGCAACCACTGAAGATCCGACCCTGCGCCAAGGCTCTGCAGAAGGAGCGAACACAGGCGCGCAACTCCCCGCGGGGACCACCGAGGGGCAAGCAGCCGTCACTCGACCAGG
>SWDR01000065.1 GCA_005116815.1 Nitrospira sp.
GGTGGTTTTGCTGCCTCAAAGACCTGCTTGCCTAATTCGAGCGGGATGATGTCGTCTCTGTCGCCGTGAATGATCAACTTCGGCAGCGAGAGCTGCGGAAGACGATCGATGAGTGTGAAATCGGCCCCCAACAGCCAATGAACCGGCAACCCGCCGTAGTGGAACTTGGCCACCGCTTCGATGGATGGAAACACCGATTCCAGAATCAGCCCCGCAGCAGGTTTCTGAGAGGCCAGTTCCCCAGCCACAGCCCCACCGAGCGAACGCCCGAAGATGATGAGGCGTTCGGAACGGATCATTCTCGTGCGAGTCAGATAGTCGTAGGCGCCCAGCGCATCCCGATAGAGCCCTTCCTCCGAAGGCCTCCCTTGGCTCCGACCATAGCCGCGATAGTCGAACAGAAACACCGACAGGCCCAACTGGTAGAGCAGCTTCAGATTCTCCAGGCGGTGAATAACATTGCCCGCGTTGCCATGGCACCAGAGTATGACTGGACGATCGGCTTTCGCTTCGACATACCACCCGAACAGGCGGGTCCCATCGGTGGACTGAAACCACACCTCTTCAAGCGGCAAACCGGTCAGCCGCGCCCAGTCGCGATCTTGCCAGGGCTCAGGATGATAGACGAAAAATTGGTCGAGGATGCTCATAGCAGCTTGAGACAGGCTGGCTTCGCTGTCAGATCAGAACGACCATCCGATGCCGCCGGATAGGATATGAGTCTGGAAATCCAGCTTGACCCGCTGATTGCCGGCGCCGTCACTGTCCCAACTATACTTGGTCGCAAAATACTTGTACTCCCCGAACAGAAACAGTTTCTTCGTGACGAAGGTGCGGACGCCGCCGAGAAACTGGTAGGCGAAGGCAAAATCTCCTGAACTGCCCGTGAGACCGACATTGCCGCTCGTGATGTTCACGTTATAGAGGATGCCGGTCGACGTACCGCCCCCGACGCCAATGTAGGGCTGGATAGTCTCGCCAGGATAACGCAATATCAGATTGTACATCGTATTGACGGAGATCAGACTGCCTTGCGCCTGAGTCGTGCCGATGCCGGATGTAGTCCGGGGAGCCCGGACGCTTCCGCCGAGCCCGAAGGCTTCAATCTCTGCACCGAAGATTTTCCTCGTGAACCAGGGGTAGGCGTCGAACTTGATTCCGGCGCCGATCGTGCCACGCACATCGGTATGAGGAATTCGACTCCCGCTGACGGAAAGATCTTTATCCTGGGGAAAGAGACCCATGACATGGCCGCTTAAATAGAGATCGAATTTCTTGGCTGGTGGAGTCGACGGAACCGGCTGTGCAGGCACCTCCTGTGCTAACGCCACACCTACCCACATCGACAAGATGCCTACAAATCCGAATAGAAACAGGGGAAAAGCCCCGACAAGTCTGGCCTTCCAAGTCGTTTCGCTCATAACCGCAACCACATCCACACAATTGCGCAGTAGGGAAATGTTCTTTCGGAAACTAGCACGATCTACTCACAGAGGCAACGACGAGACATTCCCAACGCAGCCTTTACAGTCGGGCCTTGACCTAGCAACGTTGTCGCTTCTTGGGTATACTCCGCCCCACTCGATTACCATCTCTTGAGGCTGCCGATGTCTTCCGCTCTTCCCATAGGTTCGAATACGACTCCGACCCCATGCGATGTCCTCGTGGTCGGAGGCGGTCCTGCCGGCTCGACGATTTCAGCCCTGCTGGCTGATCAGGGCTGGAACGTCCAGGTCTTGGAGAAGGATCCGCATCCTCGCTTCCATATCGGCGAATCGCTGCTCCCCCAAACCCTCCCGATTCTGAAGCAATTGGGTGTATTGGCCGACGTCGAGAAGATCGGAATCGTGAAATACGGTGCGGAGATGGTCTCGCATCGTTATGGCCGGACGCAGATGTTCTACTTCTCCAAAGCCTTCGATGAATCCCAGCCCTATGCCTTTGAGGTCAAACGATCCGAATTCGACGCCATCCTCCTGAAGAATGCCGTCGCCAAAGGCGCACAGGTTCACGAAGGTGTTCGGGCCGAGCGCGTCGAGTTTCGTCCAGGGACGACGTCACTAGTGCATGCGCAAGACAAGACCGGAAATCCCATGGCCTGGGAAACCAGATTCGTAGTCGATGCAAGCGGGCGCGACACATTTCTCTCCGCACAACTGGGAGGAAAGCAACGCAGCCAGACCCATAACAGCGCCGCCATCTTCGGTCACTTTGAGGGAGTCGGCAGGCTGCCGGGCAAAGACGAAGGCAATATCACAGCCGGCTGGCTCGATCACGGCTGGTGCTGGTTGATCCCTTTCAAAGATGGAACCACCAGCGTCGGAGTCGTCTGCTGGCCTGACTACATCAAATCGCGCACGGTTCCGCTCGATCAATTCTTATTGGACACCCTGAGTCAATCCCCTCCCATTGCGAAGCGGATGAGTCAGGCAAAACTCCTCACGCCCGTCTATGCAGCGGCGAACTTTTCCTATCGGCGGAAGACTATGTCGGGGGACGGCTACCTCATGGTCGGCGATGCCTTCGCCTTCATCGACCCAGTCTTCTCCAGCGGCGTCCATTTGGCGTTGAACAGCGCCGTGCTTGGCGCGAAAGTCGTCGAGGCCCACCTGCGCCACTCACCGGACTATGCGCAACGGCTCCGCGAGTTCGAGCGGATGGTACGGCGGGCCATCAATACGTTTTCATGGTTTATCCACCGCTTTACCCAGCCGGCCTTTCAATCGCTCTTCGTCTCGACCAACCGGCCGCCGAAAATCGAACGGGCCGTCTTGTCGCTCTTGGCCGGCGACGTGTACGAACAGCGACGGGCCCGGTTCCCTCTTTTCCTCTTTAAGGTTTGCTATTACACGGTTTTCATGCTGAATTGGAAAGAAAATTGGGCCGTCTCCCGGCGAAGAAAACTCGGTACGTCGACGACGGTCACCGAGGTGCAGGATTACGCCGTGAAGCAACCGTCCTAGATCGATCAACAGGAGCCGCCACGTGAGACAGAGTCAGACTCAGACGGCCTCCCGAAAAGACCCTTCGCTCTCGGCCTCACCGGCGCTGCCTCACTGTGCATTTCTTGAAACGGCACAGGTGAGCTCCTGGCTGAAGGCCCATCACGCGAACCCGCTTGCCATCGTCTCCTTTGGCAGCCATGTGCCCGATACCTTTCCCTGTCCCGTCATGCACCTCGATCTCCCGGAACTCGCCGGACCCTCCCGCCTCGAAGTGTGGAGCACAACGGACCAGATCAAGACCTATCGTGACGAGGGATTTTCAGCCTCGGCCAGTGGACACGTGCTCTTTGGAACGGTGACCCTCATTGAACAGCCAGGCCAACCGATCGAGACCGTGACGGAGCGCGCCTATCGCCGGCTGTTCTCTTGCTTGCAAGACTTGTCCTTCCCTCATCTCTGGCGGATCTGGAATTATTTTCCCGACATCAACGGCTTCGCAGATGGGCTTGAGCGCTATCAGGGATTTTGCCTGGGGCGGCACCGTGCCCTTGCAGACATGCTGCCCGGCTTCCCCCACTCACTTCCCGCAGGCACCGCCGTGGGCACCAGGTCGGGCCCCTTGCAAATCTACTTCATGGCGGGAACCCTTCCCGCGACGCACCTCGGGAATCCCAGGCAAGTCCATGCCTACGAATATCCCCAAGATTACGGACCCCGAAGTCCGTCCTTCGCGCGGGCGACCCTGTCTCGATCTGAGGCCCACTCGCAACTCTATATTGCCGGAACGGCAAGCGTGGTCGGACATACCAGCCAACATGTGGGACTTCCAAGGAAACAGACGCTCGAAACGATCCAGAACCTCAAAGTCTTGCTCCCTCATGCTGAGGATGCAGCCCACAGACATTTCTCAGGGCCACAGAGCGAAGCCCTGTATAAAGTCTATGTGCGGGATGCAGCCCATCTATCCGAGGTCCGCGAGGCCCTCCGCAGCTTCCCGTTATCCTCGGAACAGGTTCTCTTCCTTCAAGGAGCGCTCTGTCGCAAAGAACTGTTGGTTGAAATCGAAGGGCTCGTCACCTCGGACTGATTCCATCCATGCGATATCCTGCATCGTCTGTTCAACGACCGTCCAGTTTCCCCGTCATGCGCGGGAGCCATTCATAATGTCCAGGGGTCGTGCCACACATCTCCATGCCGTCGATGGAAACGGACATGGGGCAATCGCTCCCCCGCAGTTTTACTTTACGATCGATTGCGATTGGGTGCCCGGCTCTCACTCGGGACTCGAACTGCTCCTCAACCTCTGCGATCGCTACCAGCTCAAGGGCACGATCTTCTTCGCGGGACGCTTCGCGGAAGCCTATCCGCATTTAGTCAGAGACTGTCACGACCGCGGACACCAGTTAGGCACGCATGGATGGGCCCACGGCGGGCTGGAGGAGGATGAAGATTTCCGCACGGCCAGTTACGAGCAGCAACGGGAATGGATCAGCCGCGCCACCGAGGCGGTCGAACAAGCCGCCGGGATTCGTCCAGTCGTATTCCGCGCGCCCAACCTCTCGATCGGTGAGACCACGCTCCGCGCCCTCGAACATGAAGGATATCGATGCGACTCTTCCGTTCCGGCCAGGCGATTCGACATGGGGCTTGGGCGAGTCCATTACCTGAAATATTTCTGGGCTCCACGAGATCCCTATCGGCCATCACGGGAAAACTTGACGACACCCGGTGCGGGGCCCTTGACCGAAGTTCCTCCCTCCTCCTGCCTGTTTCCGATCAACCTGGCGACGCTACGCACGCTCGGCCTGCCGATGATCCAACGCATGATTCGCTGGATCGGGCGCCGATCGCGCCACCTGGTCTTCTACTGTCATCCCTCCGAATTCGTCCTCGCGAAGCATCAGGTCTTTCCGGACTCCATGTCCAAGTGGAACCAGAAGGGCATGTGTCCGGCCAACCTCTCGCTGGTCGAAGATTTGATCGACCATGTCCTCGAGCGCGGCTATGCCCCCACGCATATGATGGAGGCACCGGCGCGTGAACTTGACTTGAGACCGCGAATGGGATTAAGAGCAAAGAACTTTCAGCCCAACCGGGCCTATCCAAAGGAGGGACAGCGATGAAGCAGTTGCTATCTGGAATTCTTGTGGCATGTCTGGCTGTCGTGATCGTGACAGGCTGCCGAGGTGCAGGACAAATCTATAATGTCAAAGAAGCGCCGATTGCTTCCTCGACCGGTAAAGAGCTGACATTGGATCAGGTTGGCAAGGCGATCGTAGATGCGGGGATCGGACTCAGATGGATCATGGTCATCACCAAACCCGGTCAGATCGTCGCCACGCAAAATGCCCGAAGCCACACCGCCATCGTCGATATTGCGTACGACACCAAAACGTACAGCATGACCTATAAAGATAGCGTGAACTTAAACTACAACGCCGAGAAACAAACCATCCACGAGGCATACAGCGGCTGGATTCGCAATCTTGATAACGCCATCAAGGGTCGGCTCGCTGCAGCCGGAATGTAAGACTCTTCACCCTCTGCCGCATGTCTGCGGCAGAGGGAATCTTCCCCGCTCCCGTTCCATCCTCGACAATCCGTTACTTACGTGAAGACTTGGCAAGCTTGTCGGTCCGCGAAAGGCCTTCCGCGGACGAAGGACCGATCCACTCCCTGACAACGCGATACAAACCTGCCGGATACATCCCTCGCGCGAGCAACCTCGCGGCGACCATGAACGTAATCTTCGCGATGTCGTACACAGGCCTGAAATGGCTGGGTCTTGAACCCCTCCGAGGCGCAACCCCGACTGTAACCATCCCAATCGAAGTACCTAGATGACTGGCTTCAATCAGGACTTCGCTTTCAAACACGAAACTCCGCTCTTTCCCCTCTGCGAGATCAATGTTTCTCAACAATGTTGCGGGATACAACCGGAACCCGGATTGCGTATCGTCGATGAGTTGACCGGCGGCCCATGAAATCCAAAAGTCCGCAACCCGATTCGCGCCATACCGCCAGAAAGACGTCTTCCGCTTGTCTCGCGGGCGGATTCCGACAAGAAACACATCGGGAGCATTCACGGAAGCCGTAAGAAAGATCGGAATCTCTTCCGGCGCATGTTGCCCATCTGCATCCAGCGTGATGATGCCGAGAGCGCCATGGGCCAAGGCATGCTCGAATCCGCGCTGGAGGCTGCCGGCCTTTCCCCTGTTCTCTTCATGGTGTATCTGGGTGATATCCAGACCAGCCAGGGCACGGGCCGTGCCGTCGGTTGAGCCGTCGTCCACGACGATGACGTTCGGACATTGCTGCCGCGCGCGCATCGCCACATCGCGCACCGTTTCCGCCTCATTGTAGGCCGGGATCACGACCCAGTATGAACGGGCGAGGTCGCGCAGCCGCGTCACGCCATGCCTCCGTTGACGCCGATGATCTGGCCTGTAATATAACCGGCGCCCTCGGACGCGAGGAACGACACAAGCGCCGCAACGTCATCCGGCGTACCCATTCGTTTCATCGGCACCAACGTGGCGACCTGCTCCGCCTTGAACGCACCGCTTGTCGCGGGCGATTCGATCAAACCGGGAGCCACCACATTGACAGTAATGCCTCGTGATGCCACCTCGATCGCCAACGACTTGCTGGCTCCATGCAGGCCTGCCTTCGCGGCGGCATAGTTGGTCTGCCCGCGGTTGCCTGTCACCCCGGCCAGCGATGAAATCGAGACGATCCGCCCCCAGCGGGTCCCGATCATCGGCAGCAACAGCGGCTGCGTGACGTTGAAGAATCCGTTCAGCGAAAGATCGATGACCCTCGTCCATTGTTCGTGAGACATCCCTGCCATCGGCGCATCGTCGTGGGCTCCGGCATTGTTGACGAGGACTTGGATCGATCCATCCTTCAGCAGGGCATCGAGTGCCTGCCTCGTGGCAGACTCATCGGTCAGGTCGAAACAGACAACCGACGCCGACCCGCCTGTATGCCGAATCTTCTCCGCCACCTGCTCGGCCGATTCAGGATGCCGATGGGCATGCACGATGACGGCATAACCATCCGCCGCCAATCGCTCGGCGATGGCCGAACCGATGACCCCACTGCCTCCGGTCACGAGGGCGCGTTTCCGCATCATGCTAGCTCACGCTTTAGAAATATCGAGGCCCGCCCCGTCATCATGTTGTGGCCTCCGGATGAGATCGCAAACTGATACATGAAACTCTCGCCGCTGTCGAACAGATGCGAGGCCTCAATCGTGAGTTCCCCTGGACAGTCATCTAGACGGTCTACCGACAACACCACATCCTTCACCCCGCCGACATAACCGATCAGCCCCTCCGTAGACCGCTCTCGATTCAGAAGCCCCACATGGACCCCCATCGCCTGCGCCGCATATTCCAGCCCGGTCACCGCGTCGAGGCGCCCGCCTTGCCGCAGCGGATTCGCCCCATCGCGATGCGATTGCGTGCGGCATCGAATCGTCGTGGCATCCCAGGAGTCCACGAGATCGATCAGCCGCATCGCCCCGGCATGGGGAAGAAACCTGCTCAGTTCTTCTTTGCTCAATGGCGGCATGAATCGATGTCCAATACGAGTTGCTGACTCTCGAGCAGACTCACAATCACCTTCTCAGAACCACCTGTGGCAAGCGCTTTCAAAAGCGGCAGCGATCGGGCCGCAGGATTGCCCAGTCGCACCTGCTCCAATGCAAGGTCTTGCAAATGGCTCGCCGGTCCTTGATCTGTCTCTCTGAGATGCAGCTGCATGGTGGCGAGCGCAGCGTCCGACGGCGGAGCGAGCAGGAGAGCCACGGCAAAACCCGCCGAGATCGGACGCGCTTCGTTGAGCGGAGCAGGCACGGCCAGATCGTAGGCGACCAATAACAGAGGACGTTGCTCCACATGGACGAAGGTCACGGCTTCCAGCAGACCGGCCGCGAACGAGTCGTCATAGCAGGACAGCGCCGTCGACGACTGCTGACAGGTTGTGGCGATTCCCCAATAGCCGGAGGGCGTGTTGTGAACCGATTGATGGAAGAGCGTGGGCGAGATCACCCGCTCAGAGGTTGCCAAGGTGCGACAGAGTGTATCGAGCACCCCCATTTCTCCGCCTGATGACGCAAAGACCGTGGGCACCTCACGGGGATCCAGGCCAGATTGGGCAATCGCTTCTTGTGCGACCTGAACCGCCCACCGGACACAGTCGCTGCTTCTCCGCCGCTCGTTCGGAGGCAACAACGCCGCTTCAGGATCGGGCATCTCACCCGGTTGAAACGAACCATGCCCTGCCAGCACGGCACGGCCTACCTCCCAACCGGCGAGACCAGTGGCAAGCAGGCCGATACCCTGAATCGAAACCTTCATCACAACTTTCCCAGGATTAGACTGCAGTTGTTTCCGCCGAACCCGAAAATATTGCTCGCCACGCAGGAGAGCGAACCGATCTGGTTCTCACGAAGGATTCGACTCTTCAACGAAGGATCGACGCGCGCACAATTGAGCGTGCCAGGAATCAATCCCTCGGTGAGACAGAACGCGGAAATGACGGCCTCGGTGATGCCGGCCGCACCTAACGTATGGCCGGTCCAGCCTTTGGTTGAACTGCAGGCAGGCCGCGCGCCAAATATGCTATAGACGGCTTTATCCTCGACTGAGTCGTTGGCCCTTGTGGCCGTCCCGTGTAAATTTACATATTCGATGTCTTCAGGGCGAAGCCCGGCCCGGGCCAGCGCATCCCGGATAGCGCGAATGGCACCGGCGCCTTCCGGATGGGGATGCGACATGTGATAGCCATCCGTGCTCTCGCCATATCCGAGGAGCGCCACCGCGCCACGTCTACCAACCCGCTCGCTGGATTCCAATAAGGCAAACCCCGCGGCCTCGCCCAGCGACAACCCATCGCGATCTTCGTCGCAAGGACGGCAGGGACCGGTCGAGAGCAGCTGCAGCGCAGAGAACCCATACAGCGTGGTCAAACAAAGGCTGTCGACGCCGCCGACGATGGCGGCATCGCAGAGACCCGCTCGCAACAAACGATCGGCCGTCGCAAAGACCTTCGCACTGGAAGAGCAGGCCGTCGAGACCACCATAGCAGGCCCGCGCAACCCGAGACAGACCCGCACAAAGTGGCCCAGCGAAAACATGTTGTGAGTATAACGATACCGCGAGGTATACCAGTCCGGGAGCGAACCGGCTTGGTTCCTGGCCTGATAGGCATGTTCCGTCTCCAGAATGCCTGAGGTACTGGTCCCCATGACGACGGCGACACGGTGGGCGCCATACCGCTGCTTCGCTTCCGCCACCGCGACCATGAATCCATCCTGCTGCAGGCCGAGCCAGGCCAGCCGATTGTTGCGGCAATCGAATCGCTCCAATTCATTGCCGAGCGAAAAGTCTTCAAGACCCTCGACCCGTCCAATGTAGGTCTTGAGCGTGACATCTTCGAAGTCACAGGGTTTCAACCCCGACCGCCGCCCGCGCAAGGCCTGAAGAACCGGTCCCACCCCACGGCCATTAGCTGTGACGAGGGTATAGGCGGTCAGGGTCAATGGCGTGATCGGTTGCACGTTAGCTGACATGAGAATCCTGCCCGGCTAAGAATCCTGCAAAGAGCAAACAGGTCAACGACCCACAGGCTGCCGTCAGGCCGATCGCATGCAGCACAGGGATGGTCGAACAGGCGAGTACGCCGAACACCAGCACGGTCGTGGTGCTACAGACCAGCAACCCAAAGACGGTCCTCTGCCGTTCCTCACCTTGGTCCTCCACACGATTGAAGAACAGCGCGTAATCGAGCCCCAAGCCGACCACCAGGAGTAACGTCGCGACATGAAACAGGGAGAGCGATTCACCGGACAGATTGAGAATGCCCACCACGGCGATGAGCCCGGCGATAATCGGGACAAGCACACGCCAGAGCTGGGAAATCGATTTCAATCCGATGGCTAAGGCCCCTGCAATGGCGATCGTTCCCCACCCGAGCAACTGCACCGTTCTGTTTCGATAGTCCCTCATCAGCCGGTTGGACTCTTCCTTGATATCCACGTAGGTGACCGCAGACGCTCCCCAGCCTGCCACTGCCGCCTTCAATCCCTGCCGATCGACGACGCCGCGCAGCGGGGCAACGGCCACCCATCGTCCGTGATCTTCCAGCATCAGCGCCTCGATCTTCAGGCCTAACGGCGTGCCACGGAACAGATCCCGATCGATCAAAGGTTGCCTCCGAGCCACCGAGACCTCGTCCAGGAATGGTTCGAACAGCCCTGGCGCAAACGGCAATCCCTTCACCGCCTCGCCAAGCCGATCCTTCAAATCAACAGAATTGGGCAAGGCCTGCTGCCGCTCTCGCTGCACACGATGGCTGGGCAAGTAGCGCGACACTAAATCGTATCCCTCCAAGATGCCGACTGCTTGAAGACGATCCAGTTGTGGCATCACCGTTTCACTCCGTTCCAGCAGATCTTGTTGCGTCGCCGCTTCGACCACCAGGAGATCCCGCATATCCGGTGCACCGAGCGCACGTCGCAACTGCTGGTCGAGTTGCTTCTTCTCCTCCGATACCGGACTGATCTTCGCCAGATCCTCTTCCCACAATGGCGTATCTGACCATATCATCACGATTGTCGCAAGGACGACGGCCACCGGCACTACCGCCCGCGCCTTGGACAAATGCGCCATCGTGCCAAGCAGATCGGTCCGGATCTCCCGTGGAACAAAACCGGCAGGAACACAGACCGGCAATACCCATCGAGTCACCAACGCGGCAGTACCTAAACCCGCCAGAGCGAAGAGTCCTAGTTGCGCCAACGCGGGAAACCCGGCCAGCAGCAGGGAGGAAAATCCGATCGCGGTTGTGAGCACCCCGAGCCGCATCGTCGGCCACATCGCCCGCATGATTACTGGAGCAGAGGCCTGCTTATTCAAATGGCTGAATAAATGAATCGGGTAATCGTCGACCACACCGAGCAACGTGATCCCGAATCCTAATGTAATGCCGTGCACAAACCCGAACCAACTGTTCACCGCGACCATGCCGGCCAGAATCCCGCTTGAGAGCGGAATCAAACTGAGAAACACCAGAGTCAGCGATCGATAGCTGGCGTAAAGAAACAGAAAGACCAGTGTCGCCGCCACGACCGACAGCCACCAGACTTCCCGCTCGATCGTCCGCTGGATCTCGACCGTAAAGACCCCCGGACCGCTCATCAATAACCGGGCGGATGGTGATGGCCCATCGGCCACCCGATGAAACGACGCCCGAATATCCCGCTGAATCGCTTCCTGCGCATCGACATCGAACCCCGCGGCTTTGGTTTCAACGACCAACAGGGCGCGCTGGAGATCGGCCGACATCCAGACTCCGCGATGTGTGGCCGGCGATTCCCATCCAGCCCAGGATTGGAGGATCCCGAGAAACTCTCCGGTTGGATCGGTCGGAATATAGGCCTTGATCATCGGGGCGAGAGGAGAACGTAACTCATCGAGCCGTTGCTCAAGGGAGGCATGCAGCGAATCGGCAGAAAAGGTCTCGGCCCTCACCGTCTGGCTCAGGAGATAACGCGCGCGAAACAAGACCTGCCGCTCTTCGGACGACAAGACCTGCATACCGTTGCCCACAAAATCGATCTGAGCCTGCTTTCGCAGCCCTTCGCCCAACGTCTTGCTGAGCCCGGCCAGTTCATCCGGCGGCGCCCCCTCGATGGCCAGCAGCAGCATCCGGCCGGCCAGGCCCGAGCGCACCTGCGTCAGCAACAACCGCTGCGTCGCCGTGGTGCCTTCGGGAAGCAGGTCACCCAGTTCGCTATGGACAGACAGACGGGTCCCGGTGAACCAGACGGCACCGGTGATGAGGGCGATCCAGACGAGAACCGGCCACCAGGCGGCTTTCATTTGGATGGTCCCCGTCGAAGCGTCATCACTGAACGGTCGCCATCTGGGGCTCGAATGGCGATGGTCGTCAGGCGCCCTTCCGACCCGGACAACAGCAGATAGTCGACCATGGATTTTCCGGCCGGATCGTAGGGACGGAGCAGCAATGTCCATTGTCGGCTGGTGCCGTCAACGGTGGTTTCATACACGTTCTTCAGCTGAACCACATCGCCCGTGAGCGTCGCTCGAAAGGCTTCGACAAAGCTGCGTAACGCCGGATAGGCTTCCAGTGAAATGGTTTTCTTTACATGCTTGCGTTCACTCTCGAAGGTCACCCGGTCTCCCTCAATGAGGTACCGTTCGCGGTAGGGCTCCAGCACTTCCTTCTCCAGCGTCGACGGAGGCGTGAAGCGCAACAGGCCACGCACGATCAAGGGCTCGGTGAGCAATGAGGAGTAGGTCGCTTCTTCAAACGATACCGAAGGCTCTCGACCCTCTTTCAGCGAGGCCACGACCTGCTCAACCGTCCAGACGTTACCCGAACGATCGCCGGGAGATAGAGAGCTCTCCGCGGTTACCTTGGCGACATTTCCTGTCAACAGGAGGATGCTGAGGAAACAGATCCACCTAGTTTGAGTCGTTCCAAAATTCATAGAAGTTAAACCAATTGTCTGGGGCACGGCGGCAAAATGCCTCGAGGCGATCGGCATACCGTTGTATCCCCTGCTGAAGATCAATGGCCTGCTGATCGGACGGCAACTCCATCCCTTCGCTAAAGGATTCGAGATATACCTCATAGCGGTTTCCTCCCCGGTACAGCCCGAAGAACAGGACTACCGGAGCCTGGACGACGCGGGCCAATCGAATCGCTCCGGTCGGAAACCTAGCCTGCCCCCCCAAGAATGTACAGGCCAGCGACTGATCCTGCTGCATCACGCGATCACCCATGATCCCGACGACACCGCCCCTATCCAGACATTCTTTGACTTGCAGCATGGTCCCGGCTCCGCCAACCTGAATGACCGTCTCAGCGACGGCGGGATTCAACTCCTGAATCAGGTGACGAATCAAGGGCGCGTTCTGCTCATCCATCAGGACGCGGATCTCGATGTGCTGACGGGACAGTCCTACAGCCCGCACCACTTCAAAGCTTCCAAGGTGCGACCCCAGGAGCACACAGCCACGGCCTTTCGCCAACTCCCGGTCCAGCACCTCTAACCCATGGATCTGAATATCGAACGGATCGAACCGGCCGCGCAGAAAATAGACCCGGTCCAGGATCGTTGCGGCAAAGGCAAGATAATGGCGATAGAGATCGCGCCACGTCACCGGTCGACCGAACAGCCGCTCGCGATATTGCCCGATCGCGTGGCTGGCAGACCCTGAGGCCAATAGAAAGTACAGACAGATCGGATGGAGTACGCCCCGAGCGATTGGACGACCGAGCGATTGCGCGATCCAGGCCATCAACCGGATGGCCGTCGGGCTCCCGCGCTCCTGCTGCTGTCGCCAGGCGAGGCTCACGTCCGTTCCATATGCGCCATTGCGCCAGGCATGAACTCGATGGTACCGGACGCCACGAGGCGTGCATCCACCCGGCAAGAAAATGTGGCCTGCCCGGCTCCCTCTTCCTCCACACGAATGGTCACAACCTCGCCCGGCCGGAGGGGAGAAGAAAATTTCACCGTCGGCAGGCCCTGCACCACCGGTGATACAGCCGATCCCCGACGCAGGGTGTCGAGCACTTCGTTCAGCAGCACCACGCCGGGCACGACGGGATAACCGGGGAAATGCCCCGCCAGCGATGGATGATCATGGCTGATAGAGAGCACCCGCTCATGTACCATGGCCCTGCCCTGCCAGCCATTGCCGGGCCAGCTCACGTACCGATTCCTGCGGTAATTTTCCTGTGGCATTGCGAGGAAGACTGGGCACACAAACCAAAGGGCGCGGGAGAAATACCGGATCGATGTGGGTCCGTAACGCGCGCTGAATCTCTTCGCTGGTTTTTCCAGGAGCCACAACAAAGGCCATCAGCCTGGTGACGAAGTCGGAGACCTCTTCGGGCAAGAAGAACACACCGTCCTGCACCCCCTCGACCTCCAGCAGTTTTTGATTCAAGTCGCCGAGCGAGACCCTATGGCCTGCGACATTGATCTGGTCCGCTTCCCGGCCATGCACGACGAACAGCCCCTGCGCATCGACGCTCATGCGATCCGGCACCAGAACCGGAGCGGGAAGGTAGTCCGTTTCTACGGTCCACCCCCTCTCGCTGGATTGAAGCCGCACTCCGTCTAAGGGCCGCCAGGAATCGCCTACCGTCGTCCGTCGCTCCGCAACACTGCCGGCTTCGGCAAATCCGAAAATTTCATGCACCTCCGTGTGAAAGTGCCGTTCAGCTTCTTGGGCCAAGCCCTGAGAAAGGGGAGCGGTGGCAGAGAGGATCAACCCGACCGGCGGCATTCTCACGCCTTCGGTCATACAGGCGCGGAGATGCAAGGGTGTGGTCACGAGAATCCTTCGCCCCTCCACGTCGGCCAAGGCGCTCAGGATGTCGGCCGGGAAGAGCGGTCGCCCGGCATGCATGACCAATCCATGCATGATGGGCAACATGACGGAGGCTTCAAGGCCGAACATATGTTGATGAGGAACGGTGGCCACCACCGAGGCGCGATCGCCGATTTTGATGCCAAGCCTGGATCCGGTTGCATGAGCCACGGCCGTCAACGCCCCCCACGTTTTCTTGTTGGGCATCGGCTGACCTGTGCTCCCGGAGGTAAAGGCGATCGCCACGACTTGATTCAAGGGGACCAGCGGAATCTCGTCAGGCCAGGGAGCCAGGCCCTGTCGCTGTTGCATCGCGACAGACTCGATCCCGTCGATCTTCTCGTCACGATCGGTCAGGGCGTAACACTCCGGGTAATCACCGGCGATGCGGCGAAGGGTCTGGACCGCCCGGCTTTGAGGCAGCAAGGTCAACTGCCGCCGGAGAATGGCCGCGGCAAATCCCACCAGAAACTCGTAGCGGCTCGTGGCGAGATTGATGACGGTGAGCCGATCGGGCAAGGATTCAGCGAGTCGAGCGACGTCGGATACAAACTGCCGCGCCGTGCGTGGACCATCCGGCTCCAGGGCCAGCACATCGTCCGGACTATAGGGGCCGATCAAAGGAGTATCGTGCATGGCCCCACCTGCGGTCACTTCGTGCGGTTCTTCACAATCGCATTGGCCAACGCCCGCAGGGAGGAAAAGATGGCTTTGATGTCCGGATCGCTCGACTTGAGCTGATAGCCGTAGGTTTGTGAAATAGCCAGCGAAAGCTCCAACGCGTCGATCGAGTCGAGGCCGAGCCCGTCTCCGAACAGCGCGGCGTCAGGCTGGATCGTAGCCGGATCGATCTTCAACTTGAGCGTCTGGACAATCAAAGTCGCGACTTCATGTTCAAACATAGGCTGCTCAGACATGGCTACCTGTGTATCGATCTACTATTATGCTGGCGTATATTTCATCGGTCATATTTTTCTCGATGGTCTCACTGTCCGCAGTGGATCACGCACCCCTTCGCGAAATGCCGGTTCTTTTACGGTTTTGCTTTTTCAAAAATCAATCCGAGATCGAGCCTCAATCTTGAAAATGCACTCTGGTAGGCTTGAAACGACGATTGTCTGATCGCCGACTTCATGCCAAAAGCCCCTCCCCAGAACATCTTCCCTCCCTGCGTATCTCCTTCACTTCGATATGACTTATCAAAGATTAACACTCGTCCAGGACCATACGCTTTTGCCTGGACAACCACAGTGGCATGAAATTCACTAAAGTCATAATGCAGAACCCATAATTCCACCGTGAGGCGCTGTGCGCCTTCTTTGGGCTCCTCATAGCTGGATGCGGCATGGTAATAACGGACCATCTGAGGAAACTCGACCTCTGCAATCTGGCTCAGCATCTCCCCTGGATGGGCCTCCCATGTATGTGCCGCACCGGTCATGAAAGAAACAATCGGTTTCTTCTGCGCAAACGACTCCGGTGTAATGACTGAGACCAAGCCCGCATCAAACTTCTTCTGGTCAAGAGAATAGCCAATGTCTTCGAATCGGATGTCATGATGACATCCGGTCGAAAGAAGGAGCAGCAGGCCTCCCAAGAGAACGGAGGGCCATTGCACCTTCCACCTTGCAGAAAAGTTCCCATTCTTCATATTCATCCCTAGGCTAGGTTCTGGAGCTACAACTTGACCGCCCGGTAATCCCGCAAGAGTCCGTTGAATAACTCGTGCAACGAACAATCCGTCAACCCGACCTCCCGTAACGAGCCGAGGATCGTCTCCGGTGAGACACAGAACTCGGTCGTATCCCACCAATAGGCCATCAATGTTTTCATGTCCCGATTCCCGGTCGAGGCGGTAAAGGCGATGCCCATGACCGTCTTGATATAAAAGCGCGAGAGGGACAGCAACAGCGGAGAGCGAGGCCGACAGATGTCTAACAGCAGCACAATCCCTCCTGGCTTGAGCACGCGCCGATACTCAGCAAACGCGGTTTTCAGATCGGAGACATGCCGCATGGCATAACCCATGCTCAAAAAATCGAAGCTCTGATCGGGAAAGGGCAGCTGCTCGCCTATCCCTCGAACGAAATTCCGGCAAGGGCCCTTTTGTGCCTCCCGCAACATGCCGATACTCGGGTCCAGCCCAACGACTCTACCAGACGGGCCAACCAATTCACGGGCACATTGCGAAACTAAACCGGGGCCGCAGGCGACATCGAGCACATGCATCCCTGGCTTCAGTCCTGCTTCACGGAGCGCCTTTTTCCGATACCAGAGCCCGGAACCGAATCCGGTTGCGACATCGATATTGCGATACTGATAGGCCGTCCGATCGAACAGCTCATTCAGAAACGCTTGCCGTTTCTCGTCCTCGGAATAGTATCGGCGCAAGGGAGGATGGGGCGCGACAGGCACCATCGGCACCTGGGACAGGGGACGCTCACCGGATGGATCTGTACCGACGCTCATGATGGGCCTCAGGAAACCCGTGGTTGGCACTCTTGTAGCAGGACTCTCCGGTACGGGCAAGGGGGCGCAACCGATTAGAAGAAGGCTTGGACGGAGAAGACCAGGTCATTGTCCCGGTCGCGATGGTTATATTCCAGCCGCAATGCCCAATTCTGCGAAAGCGTATAGCGCGATCCGGCATACCAGCGGATATCGTCGGACTTGTCTCCGAGCGCATAACGCAGGTAGGAGCCCGACAGCATCAACTTCCAGCGATCGGTGGCGTCGACCAACATCCCCACCGTCCCGCCGCCTCCAACCCGATGCCGCTCTTCGTAGGCCCTGCTGTAGTTAGCTTCGGCCTCGGCAAAGGCAAAATAGACTTCCCGCTTGAACAGCGCCGTTTCTGCCGCAGCCCCGAGCCCGACGTTGGCCACTCCGTTGCTGCAGAGTGTACAGCCATTGTGCCGAATCGTCTGCATCCCGACATTCACCTTCCATGACGGGGCGCGAAAGAGGTCATCCATAGGGGAAAGCGAAAGAATGCTCAACAGGGTCGCTCGCTCCAGCCTGGTTTGTTCCTGCCGATTATATTGACGAACAGCGACTCCCACTACCTCGATTTGCGCATTCGGCGTGTACCCGGATTCTGGGTCCAGCAGATCATGGTATGCGGCCCGCAACGACACTTCTTCAAAGCTGTCACGATTGCGCCACCCGGCGCCGATCGCTGCACGAGATGTGTGATGCCCTGCGTCCGGCTGTTTCGTATAGGGGAGAATTGAGATCTCCTCCGATGGCACCAACAAGCGGCTCCGCTCGGTCAGCACTTGCCGATTACGCTCCTTGTATACCTTCACCTCCGGATCGTCGCTCTCAGCCTTGTACCGCAGATAATCTGATGCGACATCAAGAACAAGAGCCCGGCGCAGGACAGACAGCGTGGCAAAGGCCGCATCCAGAATCACGTCTGGCGACTGCACGATGTGCACTGAAAGGACCCGCTCTTCCGGTGTCAGGAATGTCCGTTTTCGTCTGATGAGGGTGCTCCGGGAAGGGCGATAGGTCGTGGAGCCCACCATTCCAGGCTGAGCGACGATGATACGTACGGTATCCGCCGGAATCGTCCAGAGATAGAACTGTTCTCTCAAATGTAGATCAGGATTGGCATACTCCAAGAGAGAGAGAATGTGATACGAACAATTTTCCTTGAAAAAGAAATAGTCGAAATACGCGCTCCCCATTTCCCAGGCATGCATGATCAGCCGCTCGATCTGGGACGGAGTCAGGTTCAGTTGATACTCCCACATATCGCGATTTTCCATGTCGCGATAGGCTTGGACCTTGAGGTAATAGGGTGGGGTGGAGAAGAAACCCTTGTAGCCCCCGAAAATGCCCTTATATGCATATTCGAGCCCGACGTCGGAAGGCAATTCAGCTGCGTAGTCGATGGTATAGGCCAGAATTCTCGTCTGCTCGGTCTGGCCCTTCTGATCAATCCGTAAGAACGTATGACCGAACATGGACGCGGGATTGTTCATGAAAGCCGCAGGGAAAATGAGGCTGACGCCCTGGGGATTCAACTCGGCCCGCCACCCCTCGAAACGATCGCAGGCAACAGGCACAAGCTGACTGTCGTCGAACCGCAGCCGCTCTTTCAGCCAGTGATATCGGGCGATGAAGGCACATTGGGCCGGCTGCTTCGACCGTCCGACAATAGCAGAAGAAAAAAATGCCTCGATCGTCGCCTTGAGTTCGGCTTCTGAATTCTGCTTCCCTTGAGGCGACAAGAAAAACCCCTCATCATCCTGTTCGCTGGTCACCCCTCCAAACAAATTGTCTTGGTAATGCAACAACAAGCGCCATTCGCGTGCGTCTGCGAGGCGGCTGTGTTGCGCTTGCTCGAGCAATTCATCGCGATAGCGATTGGGCTCCTGGTCTGCCCAGGCACAGATCGGTAGAGAAAAAAATATGATGAGAAGGAGGGTATGAATGAGGACCACAGCGAATGGGGAAAAGAACGGCTCCCGCCTTGCGGCGGGAGCCCAGAATACCTGCACTACTTATTCAACGACACCTTCGCCAAGACCGGATTGGCTGAGATCGCATCATTCAATGCTTTGACCATCGCCACAGAAGAGAGCTCTCCCGCGTTCGTCAACGCCGTATAGCGCTCTTGCGCCATCACGCAGAACGCAGCATGCTGGTCCTGCGGCAGGCCCAACAGCGTGGCCAACGAAGCCAAATGCTCGCCGCGGCCTTGCGCCATTTCTTGAGCCAAGGCATCCGAGTTCAACTCGGCAAACATGGTGGTCTTTTCTCCCGCTGCCCACCAGCGACCGTCATCTGTGCAGCCTGACGTTCCGCTGCTGATCGCAAAGGTGTTGTAGCCCGTGGCATTGGTCGTGGCCATCATGACCTGAACACCCTTGGTTTTCGGGTTGGGATTATTTTGCCAAGCAAGTTTCCCCAAACCACAACCAGGTCCCGTGTCTGGCGTACCATTCGCCAATACGAGCCCCGCCTGCATTCCCACGAATGCTACGGCCATTGTCGCTATCAACATTTTCTTCAGCATAGGTCCTCCTTCTTATATCGGTGGATCACACACTGCTAGGCACAGGACATAACGGTCTCATTATAGCCGAAACATAACGTCCTGTTGAGATAAAATTACTTATGCTCTTCCCGAACTGGTAAGCGGATGGTCAACTGTTACCTCTTAGACTGCGATGAGATGAAAACCGCTTTTGTCCTACGCAATAATAGGATCCGACAGGATGCCGTAAATTTCCTGTGAACAGAATTTAAAAATTTATCCCGATTCCAGTGAGCACATAATTTGCTCGATAGTCGAAGGAGACGGCCTTCCAATGGAACGTCGTCATCAGATGTTTGCACTCGGCAAACAGAAACGTCTGACCCCTCACCTCCCACTGCACTCCTCCCATAAACTGATAGGCGAAGTTCGACGTCGAATCAAATGCTCGATTCGACCGGCCGGGAAAGTCCGCACCGTGCAGAATCCCCCCCGAGTATCCAATGCCAAACCCGCCATAGGGACGAACCGATCCGGACGGCTGTCTGATCAGAACATTCACCATGCTATTAAGGACGGTCAAGCCAGCCGCACCCTCTGCGCTATTCCGATTCGCG
>SWDR01000066.1 GCA_005116815.1 Nitrospira sp.
CGTATGTCTTCACCCGCACCGGCACCACATGGTCACAGCAAGCCTATGTAAAGAGCTCTAACACCGACACGGGTGATGGCTTCGGCATTTCTGTCGCACTCAGCGCTGATGGCAACGCCCTTGCAATCGGAGCCTATAATGAAAGCAGTACTGCCACCGGGATCAATGGCAACCAGGCCGATAACAGCGCCCCAGACAGCGGGGCCGTCTATGTCTACCGCGCGCGGTGAAGAGCTGCCAATCCCGGCTGGATTCAAAATGGAGGATGTGCACCCGGACATCTCTTGTATTGACCATCGCCATGGCTGGAATGCTTGCTGGCTGTACGTCGGAGCCAATATGGGCATGCCATACAAAATGCTCAAAAAGGCCGTCCTTGTCGTTCGTGAAAGGTGAAACGTCCGAATAAATTCGGAAACGAACGACGTTTCAGGAGATGCGTCCTTCGACGGGCTCAGGGCGTCCCGAGCCTGTCGAGGGATGCTTCACGAATTTCGAGAACGCCAATTGGGGAAAGGCGTGTCCCTGGGCAAAGAGACTGTCTTGGCAGCCTCAGGGCTGGTGGGTGAAAAAGCGGCTTTTTCAGCATCCTGCTGGTCGTAGTCTTTACTCATGTCGAAGTACGGCGAGCGGCCGCTGGCCTAGAATCCGATAGGTGCTGGCAAACCCTACGATCAGCGTCAATGACATGGTCAGGACGAGACCGATGCCAAGCACCCGTGGATGCAGGCTCCAGGGGAGATCGAACAAATACCGCAACACCGCCCATGACAAGGCTGTTCCGAGCGACAGACCGATGAGCCCCGCCACCGTGCCTAACAAGACATATTCGATGGCAAATGCACGACCTATCAGGCCGCGAGTGGCGCCGAGCGCTTTCAGGATCACCGATTCATAGAGGCGGCGATATCGTGTTGCGGCGAGGGCCGCCGCCATGACCAGCCAGCCCGCCACAACGCAAAATAATGCGACAGCCCTGATTGCCAACGACAAGCGATCGAGCACTCGCGCAAAACTGTCGAGTACGTCGC
>SWDR01000067.1 GCA_005116815.1 Nitrospira sp.
GCCATCGCCACCGCTTCGTCCTCCCTCACGGCAGGGGTATAGAGGCGCCGCTCCATCAACTCGGCAATAATGCCGCCCAGGATGGAATCAGGAACCCCCGTAAAGAAATCCACCCCGATATCCTGGAGTGCTTGGACAAACGCATCGCTTTCAATCATGTATCGCTTCCTCGCCGCTACGCACATGGAAAAACGCGCGCATTATAAGCTATGCCTCGGGGCATTCTCAACAAAACGGAGGGAGTTGCGCCATCGGATCGGCCATGGTAGCGTTCTGCTATGATCACACGGCAGAGATATCACAGGGGCAGACTCCTCGTTCTCTGGGGACTACTGCTCACTCTTGGCAGCCCCCTGCTCGCTCATGCCGTGCCGATGGTGAACGATCCCAACGGATCTCAGGGCATGACCTGGGGGGTAGCCCTCACCGCAAGGCCGGACTTCGAAATCACCACTCCAGGCCCCCATGTCAACGAATTCCAATTGAAGAACAGTCCGCCGTCGTATGCGGGAGTCCCGGTCGACAGCGTCCGCTTCTTGGCGGTCGATGACCAATTTGCCCGGGTGACCATTCGTTATCAAGGCGACGATCGGCACAAACAGATCCTCACCTATCTCGAACAGCAATTCGGTTCCCTGGAGCGCATCCCCGGGCAGATGATGCGAGGCCTAAATCAGCAATATACATGGCGCGGAGCCGATACAGAGATCAACCTGACCTATCACGCGAACACGGAGCGGGGCTATCTCTTCATCGACAGCCGCACCCTCGCGCCACGATTCAACGACCGCATTACGGATTCAGCGGAGTGACAGGATGCTGAAAAAGTCCGCCAATCAGGAAACGATGAACTATGAACGATTAGCGATGAACAAAGACACCACTTCGATGTTCCGCGTTCATCACTCATCGTTCATCGCGCCGAGTCCAGCTGTTCACTCGCGGCAACCTTGCTGGACAAAATTATTGAGCATCCTGACCCAAGTTTTCTGTGTCCTCACCCTGTCCGGCAATCCGGCTTTCGCCGTGCCGATGCAGAACGACCCCAACGGCTTCGAGGGCATCCCCTGGGGTGCGGCCTTCTCCGAAACCGACACCTTTACCAAGATCGAGGATACCGGCCGCGCTCAAACCTATGAACTGAAAACCGGAGCCCCTTCGCTCGGCCCAGCGAAGGTCGACTCCATGCGATTCCTGACTGTGGACGGAAAATTTGCCCGCGTCACCGTCCGTTACCAAGGCAAAGCGACCCACGATCAGATCCTGACCTATCTCCAGTCCCGCTATGGCTCACTCGACCGCACCCCGGGGCAATTTACCGGTGGCTCCGTTAAGTTCTACAGCTGGACCGGCTTCGAAAGCGACATCAATCTCCGCTACGAGATCGCCACAGATCGCGGCATCATCTTCTTCGAAAGCCAGGAACTCCGTCTCAAAATCACCGAAGGCAACTCCGCCACCGTGTTTTAACCGCTCCCCACTCCCACTATCCTCCTCAATACTGACTGTTACGGGATGCTCAAAAAGTTCGTCCTCG
>SWDR01000068.1 GCA_005116815.1 Nitrospira sp.
AATCCTTCGTGAGGGTTTGTTACTCGTCTGCGATTTTCTTGAGCCGCCGATCCAGCGCAAATCGCGTCAGGCCGAGATATCTGGCGGCGGTTGTCTTATTGTAGTCCGACAACCGAAGGACTTCCTGAATGATCGCCTGCTCGATATCGGCCAGGGATTGTTTCCCCAGTTTCGATTCGAGCCGGAGCATGCGTTCCTCTCCATCCGTGAAGGGCATCGCAACAGATTTCAGTTGCTGCCGTAATTCTTGGAGTGCCTTGAGTATGGTCGCAGGATGGTTCTTATCTCACGAGGACATGCCGATCAACGAACTCCTTGATCGTCGGGTCGTTTGAGACGAAGATCGCCGCCCAGGGTTCATCTTTCGAGCAAAGGCGTCGGAGGAGGGTGTGCCGCAGGCTCGGTTCCATGTTGTGCAAGGTGCCATCGAAGATCAGTAAGTGGGGCCTGGTCACGATTGCGCGTGCGACCAGAATACGAAGGATTTGGCTCTTCGTGTACCGTGTGTCTGCGGCTTCAAGCCGCGTTTCAAGGCCGCGGGGCATCCGGTCGATCTCGTCTTCCAACTCCACGAATCGAATAGCCCATTGGAGGTCTTCAAAGCTAATCGATGTCCGTCCCAATGTTATATTCTCTTCCAGCGTGCCCCCAAACAGGGTGGGTTGCGAGTCCAGCACGAGTCCACGTGCTCCGTTGATATAATCCATGGGCACATCGCGGAGATCGACATTGTTATACCGAACGACACCGGAGGTTGGCCGATAGAGACCGGCGAGCACGAGTGCCAACGTCGACTTCTGCGTGTTGGATTGCACGAGGACTGCCAACTTTTCCCCTGGAGCGGCTTCTACCGTGACGTGCTCGAAGAGAGGTGGGGAGTGGGGATAGGCGAATGCGACTTCTTTGCATAGGAGATGGATGCCGCACAGCGCGGGATCCGGCAGATGGGTGTTGACTCCGGCGCTGAACGCATCGTGCTTCGGCAGCGCAAAGACGCGATCCAGTTCGCCGAGTGAACTTAGGATATAGGTAAACGCATAGATCCGGCGGGTCACCGTATCTAAATTCAGGAGCAGGGTCCCCACGATCACTTCGGCGGCCACAAATTGGCCGAGCGTGATTTGCGCAATCGACAGCAGCCAGCCCCCGAGGGCAATCGCGCCGCTGTGGCAGACGGCCTCCCAGACGACAATGCTCCGGTACTGACGCCATGTCAGAATGTTGGCTCGCGCTCGGCGTGCGGCCAAGTACTCGTCGAGGAGGCGGTCAGTTTTTTCGATTAAGAACGGCGCACTGAGGCTGGCTTTGAAATGAAGCCGATTATTGGCGATCTCCTGTATCCAGTTCATGACATCGTAATTCTTGTCTGAGACGGTCTTCGTGGCCAGGACGCCGCCCTGGCCAGATGCGACGGCGACGAGCACGAATCCACCGAGGAGGAAGATGTTATAGAGGAGATAATTCGGGTGATAGAAGGCGAGGATGGCCATGCCTGTCAGTCCTGATACCAGCACGTTGATCACATCGACGAGGACGACGAGCACCGCGCGCGTTAGCAGTTCGGCCTCGACAAAGCGAAAGGCCTGTTTGGGTAAAAACGCTTCTTGTCTGATGCGTGGCAGGTGTTCCGTCATTGCCAGCGCGATGCGAACATAGAGCCGTTGAAAGATCGTTTCGGAGGCACTATTTTGCAATACTCGAAAGAGTCCGATGAAGAGGAGCCCGACGAGCATGACCAGGGCAAAGGTTACGATCATGATCGGTTCGATGGCGTAGGCAAAGGTATTGGTCAGCTCTTGAACCGTGAGCGGAATGATCAACGAAAAGAGGCCGATCGCGACGGCATACGAGACGAGAATGGCGAGGACTCGCTTTTCGAGGCTCAGTAAGAGCCCAAGCCTGGCGAGATCGTCCATGAAGCCGCGGCTTGCCGATCCGTCGCGTGATGGTTGTGGTGGCGCGTGATTCATTCAGGAGACCCTACGGTCATGATGAGGCCTTGTCAACCTGTGTTTCTACGCGATCGGGTCGCGAGACCTGTGCGAGAGGGAATGGATCCTGACCTGGCTCCGCCACATGATCGGGACAGCTCCCTTCCACGAGCGCGAGCGAGACGAGGGACTTTGTATTTCTTGGGTCTTGCCGGGCGGGGTATTTCGCGACAGCGTTTC
>SWDR01000069.1 GCA_005116815.1 Nitrospira sp.
CTTCTGAGGATCTCATGCTCTTGTCAGACCTCGGCGAGACGATGAAGAGCGCCAGCCTCTGTGCCTTGGGGGGGCGAGCGCCGTATCCGGTATTGACGGCGATTGAACATTTCCCAGAAGAGTTCAGGCTAAAGGCTAGAGGCTAGAGGCGAGGGGCAAGAGGTTAGGTATGAGCAAGAATTCTCAGCGGAATGTGTCCTCTCGCCTCGAGCCTCAGGCCTCTGGCCCGCCGTCGGCAATGACGGTGATCATCAATAGTCACCGCATCACTGCCGATCCAGGCGATACGATTTACCAGGCTGCCAAGAAAGCCGGAATCGTGATCCCGAGCCTCTGCACGTCCGATCACCTCAATCCCTTCGGGTCCTGCCGCCTCTGTCTTTGCGAGATCGAAGGACAGAGCGGGACCCCGGCGAGCTGTACCACGCCTGTGCGAGAAGGGCTCGTCGTGCAGACCGACACCTCACGGCTTCAACGGCTGCGGCGCAACATCGTCGAGCTGTACCTCTCTGAACAACCGGCAGCGGGACCCGTGCCGGAGGCGCTGCAGCGTCTGGCTGTATCTTCCGGAGTCCATGCTGTGCGTTATCAGAATCCGGCGCGCCGCCAGGCCTATTGCGACGAGTCGAATCCGTTCTTTGTCTTCGACAATGCTGCTTGCGTGTCCTGTGCC
>SWDR01000007.1 GCA_005116815.1 Nitrospira sp.
CGAGGCCAGGATCTTCGTGGTCATATCCTGGAAGAGTTCCAGTTCATAACTGATCCGCCACAACATGATGTCGCAATCGCCCCTGATGCCGATCGAGGAGTAGGCCACCACGAGTACTCTGCCGGCGTATTCTTCGACGGCGCGCTGGAATTCCTCTTTGCCTTTCGTCCGTTCACTCTCGGGAAGGCGTCGCCAGGCCGGGTCGATTTTGTAGAAGGCGAAGTTGACATACTGGCGTTTGGGTGCTGGGGGCGCGGCGGGCGCCGGGGTTTGTTCAGGGGTCGACATTGAAGCTCCTCCGTATAACTTCTTGAAAAGGCACGCTAAGTAGCGGCTCGGTTGTTTATCACTTCATCTTTGCGGTTGTCAACCGGCGGCAGGCTGTGTGAGCCGTTCGTTGACAGGCGAAAAGTGATCTGGTACTGGCATGCCCATGTGGGTTGTATCGGTCTATCGGATGGGGACGGTGCTCCTCTGTGGGGGCCTTGTCGTAGTGAGTTGTGTCTCGCCTGTAACGGCCCATGCCATTGACGTGCATCCCACCGCGGCGCAGATTCAGGCGGCACTCGATCAGGGAAAAGAGTCGGCGCAGCAGGGAAGCCCACCCGATACATTCTATGTTCGATTCGGCGCGATCGATGAACTCCATCCAAGCGGGTTTTTGATTACGAAACTCGGTGGTCTATCGGTCATGTCGACACATATGGCGCTACGGGGGATCCAGCCGAGCGAGACCGATGTGACGCAGGTGCTGGAGGGACAAACCATGCTGGTCAGTACCGTCATCTTCGGGAGCGTTCCCAATTTCGCGGTGGACAGTTATATGGTGTTCGATCAGGGAGGAAAAACCATCAAGCCTCTGACCATCCGCTTCGATGGGTTTGCCAATCGCAGTGCTGCCTGGCCGGAAAGCCCACGATTCAAAGCAAAAGTCATCGCGTCATTCAACTATGCGGACTTCGACCCGAACGCCAAGACGACCATCACGGTGTTTCCGGCGAACGGAGGAGAGTCGAGCTTTAGCTTGGACTTTTCCGAGATCCATTAGCGGAATGCTGAAAAAGCCCGCCAGCGGCGTTCTCGCCTTGAAAGCATCCTCAACGTACCCCAGAGGGTACGCCTCCGGTGCTTTCGTCGTCTGCGGCCTTGCTGGACGGACTTTTTGAGCATCCCGCAAGATTGTTTGTCTTTAACCCGCTAAGGCGTGTGTTTTATGGTCCCATCACTCGACGCAGAAATCATCGCCATCGGTACCGAGCTGTTGATCGGGCATCGCCGTGCGTTTCAAGTCGGTCGTCGGCGATCATCGGCAAGATATTGTGTCGGCCATTCACACAGCCGTGAAGCGAGCGCAGGTCATCATCATGACCGGCGGGCTTGGCCCTACCGTAGATGATTGCACGAGAGAGGCGGTGGCCCAGGCGACAGGACGGCGGCTTGGTCGTCGCAAGGAGGCGTTGGAAGGTCTGACGGCTCGACTCGCACAATGGGGTCGTGTGCCGAACAGCGCACAGTTGCGCCAGGCTCTGATCCCGTCCGGGGCGACCGTGTTGAAGAATCCGGTTGGCTCTGCGCCGGGATTTTCTCTGATCTGGAAGAAGGCCTCGATCATCTCCTTGCCTGGCGTGCCGCGTGAGATGGAAGAGATGATGCGGCAGGAAGTGATGCCCTTGCTCCGCGCAGCCACGGCATCATCCGGCCAGCCTCCACGTCTGCCGATCGTTCGTCAGGTATTTCATACGTTCGGGCTGGCAGAGGCGGACGTCGATGCTTCAC
>SWDR01000070.1 GCA_005116815.1 Nitrospira sp.
GCACCACACTTGTTGATCAGATGCGACCAGCTTCTGGCTGGCGATGCCGATGTTCGAAGGTCCGTTCAGGCGAAGCACTGAACGGACCGAGTTTCGGCATCGAGCAGATGAGCAGCGTAGCGTGATCGCGCCAAAGTGCCAGAGCAGGTGGGGCAACCGTCTCCGCCCCTCGCATGTCAATTAACAGGCCAGATGGGCCTAGGCTGCGCCTTTGCGCGGTTCGCGGTGCAGGGCCTCGGCCACCGCTCGGGGATTGCACGCTGCGACGCGCAGGAGCGCGAGTGCCGGGCCGTCCGGTGTCCGCCGCCCCTGCTCCCAATTGCGGAGCGTGGAGACACTGACACCGATCATCAGAGCGAACTCGGTTTGCGACGCCTTAAGCTTTTCGCGAACGCTCTTCACATCAGCCGGTCGAAACGTGGTCACGCGGGCAGGCTTCATAACGCCTTGGCGTATCTTTCCCGCCTGCCGAATACTCGTCAGTAGCTCTTCAAATGCCGGTTCCTTCATGATGGCTCAGGCTACGCCAATGGCGCATAAGCCTGCAAGTACCGGTCATAGCCACGGTAGAACACCTCTAGCTCATCACATGATTCGCCTCGCGCTTGCCAGCAGGCCTTGCTGAAGCCGCCAATCTGTGTAGAATACTCACAAATCCTTTCCTCCTCTTCTCTATTCCTATTGACCTCAGGTATAGAAAAGAGGGCTGTGGCTACTGAGTCGGCACGCGCAATGACGATACCAAACGCTACTCATTGCATCGTTGAATCCGAAAAGGTTCGGGACTACCTGCTCAATCTCTCTCATCCGGCAGGAAAGGGAAAGGCAGCGTTTTTCGTCGCAATGGGATTCCGACAATTGGAGTGGGAGCTTTTGGCCAATGCCTTGCGACTATTGATCCAGCATTCCCCAATCACAATAACCATGACATCCCGCCATGGCCAGAAGTATATTGTAGATGGTCCGCTGGTCACCCCACAGGGCCAGCTGCCTCTCATTCGCACGGTGTGGGTTGTTGATACAGGTACCGATAGGCCTCGGCTGGTCACGGCCTATCCATTCGATTAGGAGTTGCCATCATGATTAAAGAGCATGACCTTGTGGTGCTGGGAACCGCAGTGCCTAGTGAAGGGCTTGTGGCTGGTGATGTGGGCACTGTCGTGCATATCTATCGTGACGGCCAGGCGTACGAGGTGGAATTTACCACCTTAGAAGGAAAGACCGCCGCAGTTATCACAGTGGAGGCTTCACACGTCCGTTCCGTCGGGCAACGTGAAATCTCACATGCGCGCGAGCTAACGTCACGGTAATCCATACCGGCAGCCTTTTTCTGTAAGGGAAGAGCGCCGCTTCATTCCCGCCATTCATCAAGCCTCCTCGTTCCTACAGACACGACTTTCTCCCTCTCCCAAGAACGGGGAAAACGGTTACCCTGCCTGCCACTTGCACGAACACTCTTGCTCTCTCCCCCTTTCTCCCCCTAAGGAGCTGGGGACTCAATGCGAACGTTACCGAAGGAGCGGGGTCCCATCAAGGCTCCGCCTGTGCAGAATATCTCCCCTATTCGTCCATGGAAGTTGGTGGGTCTAGCTGCTACTTGCCAGGGGAGCCCAGCTTTTTTCTTCCACTTTTCCAGGTGCGGCGGAGACGGTTGCCTCATCTGCGACTTGCACGAGCACTTGTGCCGTGGTCTCAGGCGCGCTGGTCCGGCTATCGATAGACTTCGTCGTGGCTTCCGATATCGAGCAGCACAATCTCTTTCTTCGTCACACGAAGCGTCAGGGTAATGCGGTAGGCATAGGTAACGCTGACAGCGTGCAGCCCTTCAAGTTCTCCACTGAGCGGATGCAACCGAAGGGACGGCTGGAAGGGATTCGATTCGAGATTCTTCAGAACTTTGGCGAGAGGTTTCTTGAGTTCCGGATGGGCTCGGGTAAACTTGAGGACCCGCCGGTCAAAATGAGCGGTCGAGACCAGCGAATACATCAGGCATTGAGGCCCAGTTCGTCGATCAACGTCTGCGCTGCCACGCGACGCACTCGCCCTGCTTTCAGGTCTTTCAACGATCGACGGATGCGGGAGATATACGCCTTGCGATACCGATCGGACAACTCGCGGAACTGGTCTTCGGCCATGATCACATAGGCCGGTTCGTTGTCCTTGAGGACATGCACCGGTCCACGTTTCAAAGCCTTATCCACCGCCGACAGCCCTCGGCGTCTGATTTCGGCGGCCGGTATCGTTCTCTGTGCTGCAGCACTGGATGGTCGCATGGACCTACTCTATCCCAAGTGGTCCATCACAGCAAGTCTCTCATCTACCTGGTCACATTTCCAATGGTACTTCAGCAGAATTCGAAGCGGTAACTTTGAATAGCGCGAACGTCACCGGAGGAGCGGGGCCCCACGGTTCTTTCTTCTCTCATTTCCCAAGTCGGCGGAGACGGTTGCTCCATCTGCGACTTGCACGAAGGCGCGG
>SWDR01000071.1 GCA_005116815.1 Nitrospira sp.
AGCTGACTCTTAATCAGCGGGCCGTAGGTTCAACCCCTACACGGCCCACCAAAATTTCCAACCAATTCCCCTTCCATATTCCGTACCACCTGAGCCGATGGTGCGACAGCATCGAATTCTATGCCCTGCTCGAGCAGGAGCAAGTGAGTCGGCTTGTCTTACCTCGCGCCTTTCGCTCAATACCTTTTGCCTGGATCACGGTCGCTCCACGACTATCGCCAACGCTTCTCCGCCCCCGATACAAAGACTGGCCAACCCTCGTCGGACATCACGAACCTCCATGGCATGGAGCAGAGTCGTAAGGATCCGCGCACCTGTGGCGCCGATCGGATGGCCCAGCGCAATCGCCCCACCATGAACGTTCACCCTCCCAGGATCGAGTCCTAATTCACGATTGATGGCGAGAGAGACGGCTGAGAAAGCTTCATTAATCTCAAACAGATCGATGTCGAGCATCGACAGGCCTGTCTTCTTGAGCACCGACTTGATCGCGTCGACTGGTGCCATCGTGAACCACTCTGGCGCCAAAGCCGCTCCGGCATACCCGACGATTCGCGCCATCGGCGTGAGCCCGCGATGCACGGCCTCCTCTTCAGCCATGACGACCAACGCTGCTGCCCCGTCGTTACAGGAGGGAGAATTCCCAACGGTCAGGACACCGTCTTCTCTAAACGCCGGCTTGAGTTCACGCAGCTTGCTCAGATTGACGCGGACCGGTTCTTCATCGTCAGTCATGGTCAATGGCGCACCTTTCCGTTGCGGCACATCGACCGACACGATTTCACGCGTAAAGATCCCAGTCGCAACGGCCTCCTGTGCGCGACGGTAACTCTCCAAGGCGAAATCATCAACTTCTCTTCTTGTGAGCCCGTACTTTGCCGCACAGAGTTCGCCGCCCTCGCCCATATGAAAATTGTTATAGACATCCCAGAGGCCGTCTTTGATCAGGCTGTCCACCAACTCTGCATGTCCCAGCCGATATCCCTGCCGCGCTTTTTCCAACAAGTAGGGCGCGCGCGTCATGTTTTCCATGCCACCCGCCACAACAATGCTCGCATCACCGAGCGCAATGGCCTGAGCGGCCATCATCACGGTCTTGAGGCTGGATCCGCAGACCTTGTTAACGGTCGTGGCGCCGACAGAGTGGGGAATTCCAGCTCCGATCGCAGCCTGTCTGGCCGGTGCCTGCCCGAGTCCGGCACTCAAGACGCAGCCCATATAGACATCGTCTACGTGATCGGGAGCAACACCACTGCGCTTCAGTGCCTCCGCAATGGCGATGCTGCCTAACTTCGTTGCGGGTAGGGAGCCGAACACCCCATTAAAACTCCCCATCGGTGTTCGCACTGCGCTGACGATGACCGCTTGCTGTTTCTTGTTCACAAGATGTGTCCCGGCGACTCCGTTCGAGATCGCCCTTGACCTTCACTATTCCCCACGCGCCACTCAGTCATTTCCCTACCAACGGCACAATCCCCTCCTCAAGCCACGCATACTCGCCGCGCATGATGGCCTTCGATAGTTGATAGACGGTGCTGTCTTTTTTGTGTCTACGGATTCTTCTCGCCAGAGAGGAGGGAGGACGCAGACGATCCGCCATCTCCTGGCAGAAATAGGTGACAAGCTCGGAGAGTCCTGGCTTCGTCCGCATCTCCGGTTGAGAGGCATACCAGATGATCGCTGCCATCGGAAAGAGCGCCAGGCTGTCATCGACGCCATCCTTGAGGAGAAGTTGCTTATTGTGCAAACCCTGGCGATGGCGAACCGTTGCCACGAGCGTCGATCGTGTCAGGCGGCGAGAAGATGCTTCGATACAACGAACCCACCGGGCATAGTCCTTTCCGAACATCGCCGAAGTGCTCACTGTGCTCGAAATAGGGAGGCAAGAGCGAAGCGCCATGCGCGCATAGTACAGCGGTGCCGCGATCTTGTCTAACGGTGATCCTTGCAGAAACGCGATACCTTGATCGATATAGGGCGAGAGGGCCTCGCGCGCCATCCAGATGCGCAAAATTTCGCTCGTCCCTTCCCACACCAGATTAATGCGGGCGTCGCGAAGCATTCGCATGACAGGAATACCGAGCTCGCCGCTCTTACGCTGCGATTCAACGGTCATGAATCCACGCCCCCCACGCACCTGGAACAGATCGTTGACCACTTCCCAATACCACTCGCTCCCGATAATTTTAGCGGCGGCAGACTCCAACCGAAGGTCGCCTTTCTTCTTGGCCCAAGCGCCACAGAACGCCATGACCGCGTCGAGCGCCAGCGTATAGGCCGCGGCACGACAGAGCTTTTCACCGATCAACGTATGTTCGCCGATCGGTTTGTTCCACTGGACGCGCGTGCCTCCCCACCAGCGCATCACCGACAGGCACTGCTTGAGGCCCCCCAAACAGGCTGCGGGAAGTGTCAGTCGACCGACGGTGAGCGTGGCCAGCGCGATCCTCAGGCCATCCTCTTCGGTCCCCAACCGGTTTTCAACCGGGACGTAGACGTCGTGAAACGTCGGGATACCATTGTAAATCCCCCTCACGCCCTCGAAACGCAAACGAGTGACGGAGCACCCAGGCCAATGGGTTTCCACGATGAAGGCCCCATATCGCTTCTGGGCCTGGGGGTCGTGGAGTTCCTCCGGCCGATCGACGATTCGTGCGATGACGACCAGCATGGAGGCGAGAAACTCGCCGTCCTGCTTCGCAGAATTTGTAATGAAGAATTTTTCCCCCGTCAGACGATAGGCGACGGTCTTCCCGTTTTCTGCGACGCGGACAGCGCAGGTCTCCACTTTGGAGATGTCACAGCCCACGTTTCGTTCCGTGAGCGCAAACCCTGAAATTTCTCCCTGGGCGAGCCGCGGGAGATACTTGGCCTTCTGGGCTTCTGTTCCGAACAGGCGCAACGGTTCTGGCACACCAATCGATTGCGCGGCCGACAACAGCACCGTCAGCGACGTGTCAACACTGCCACAGAGGGTGGCGATTTTCTGGTACTCAGATTGAGTCAACTCCAGTCCGCCGTAGCGATGAGGGATTTTGATCCCGAACGCGCCGATCTCTGCCAGTCTTTTCAAGACCGGCTCAGGCAGCTCCCCCTCACTGTCAACCCGCTCAGGGTCCAGTGGTATCAGGGCGATCTTAAATTGTTCGAGGAAATCGAGGGCAGCCGGACTCGGCTGTGGAATGCTGATCGAAGTAAAGAGGTCCCACCTGACGTCGGCTTCAAACAGCCCGGCAAGAAACCCGGAATAGGCAGCCGTATCGCGAGCTGTCTCCGCCACCACCTCAGACCCTTGAAACACATTCTGGTCTTTCATGTGCGGCACGTCCATGCCAAGCGAATGCGGGAACTGTCGCTCGTCTCGTTGTTTAACCTTACCACCCTCCGCACCATGTTTGTCCTGGAATTGGTCTGCCAAGACCCCCCTCTTATGTAGCACTCATACCGCGGGGACGAAGCGACCCAGTGGCGCCGTGGCGTGGTAGGATGTAGCCGAGACCAGGGGGCGTTCGAGCGCATCCGCGCGGGAGGGTTCTTCACTCCGAATTTCGGACGGAGAATGCACCATGCGTAATGTCGTCATCGTTGACGGATTTCGCACCCCCCTCTGCAAGGAAGGAACAGACTTTCGCGAGACGGATGCGGACGTGCTTGGCGCCTGGGTCGTCCGCGAAATGATCACGCGGTGCCACCGCTGGAATCTCCCGCTTGAGACGATCGATTGCGTCTTGGGCAGCAATGTGGCGACTCCAATGCACGCGGTAAATCCGACGAGGGTCGCAGCCGTTACCGGTGGCCTTCCTGCAACGATCCCCGCCGATACGGTAGCCGGGAAAAACTGCGGATCCGGCGTGACGGCACTCTACTATGCGGGGTTGCGGATCAGGAGCGGTGATGCCGACACCGTGCTGGTGATCGGCATGGAGGCGATGAGCCGAATCCCCATCCTGTACAACCAGACCGTCGCCAACCTTTTCCTGCAATACGGCAAAGCCCGAAGTCTTCGAGAGCGCACTGCCGTGGCTCTCACCCTCATTCCCAAGCTCCTTCATCTCAAGAAGTATCCGCCGAGAATCGGTTTGATGATGGGTCTCACGGACCCGATGTGCGACCTCATCATGGGACAGACGGCAGAGAATATCGCAAAAGATCCTTCACTAGATATCTCGCGGCAAGATCAGGACGCGTTTTCCATTCGATCCCACAGGCTCGCGTCGCAGGCATGGAAGGATGGGCTCTTTGCGGACGAGGTCGTGCCCATGTATGTCCCCGAGAGGAGCGCCTACGTCGCGCGAGACAATGGCATTCGTGAAGATGCCGGCCAGGACACGTTCCGCGAGGTCAAGCCCGCGTTCGACAGGCGCCACGGTTCGGTGACACCGGCGAACTCCTCCCAAATAACCGATGCAGCCGCAGCGATGCTGCTGATGGAAGAAGAGAAGGCCAAAGCCCTTGGGTTGCCGATCCTCGGATACCTGAAAGACTACGCCGACTTTGGGTATGAGCCCTCCTGCATGGGACTGGCCCCCGTCGGGGCCATCGCCAAAGTCTTGTCCAAGACTCGTCTGAATATGAAGGACTTCGCCGTCTGGGAGATTAACGAAGCCTTTGCATCTGTCGTATTGGGGATCAGCCGCATTCTTGACTCGTCATCGCTCATGGAACGCAAGTTCGGCCGTTATGGATGGACCGAACGTCTCGGTGAAATCCCGCCCGACGATCTCAACCCGCACGGCGGCGCGATCGCGCTCGGTCATCCAGTGGGCGTCTCCGGTCTGCGCTTGGCCATGACCTCCCTGTTCGAACTCAAGCGGCGGAATGCCGAGCGAGCCATGATCAGCGCCTGCGTCGGCGGTGGACAGGGCGTGGCGATGATCTTGGAGAGGAAGTAGGTATGTCACAGGATCACACCATTTCTCCCGGCTTGCTCACGCACTTCAAGACCACCATCCTGGACAATGGCATCTTGCTGGCAGGATTTGATTACTCAGGCAAGCCGGTCAATGTGCTCAATGTCGAGAGCATGTCGGAGTGGCAGAAGATCGTGCAGTGCGCCGAGCAATCCGCCGCCATCAAGGGCGTCATACTCGTGAGCATGAAAGAAGGGAATTTCTGTGCGGGGGCCGACCTGGAGCAGATGCACGACGCGCAACGGCGCCGCGCCTTTCAGGAGATGGAACAACTCGTGATGACGGCGCACCAGCTCTTCGACAGAATGGGCCGATCGCCGAAACCGTTTGTCGCGGCCGTGGAAGGCGCCTGTCTGGGCGGTGGATTCGAGCTGGTGCTGGCCTGCCACGCGCGTATCGCCAGTACCCATCCGAAGACCTGCTTCGCGCTGCCGGAGGTCAAGCTGGGTATCCTTCCCGGGTTCGGCGGCACACAACGTCTCCCGCGGCTGATCGGCGTTCCGGCGGCATTGGACATGATCACGACAGGGAAAACGATCTTTCCCCG
>SWDR01000072.1 GCA_005116815.1 Nitrospira sp.
TCAGGATGCCGATCTCTTCCTCTCGATACACGTCAATTCGCACCCCCAACGCTCCGTAAAGGGGATTGAGATCTACCACTTCGGGCAGGCCAAGGATCAACGGGCGCTCGAAGTCGCGGCCCGTGAAAATGGCACCCCGCTGAACAGCACCGGCGTGGGCTGGGAATATCTCGTGGCCGATCTCTTGACCGCGAAGAAGATCGAGGAATCTCTCGAACTTGCCTGGACGGCCAAGGAAGCCATGGTGACGAACCTAAACGGGCACTATCCTCTCGTCGACCACGGAGTGAAGACGGCACCTTTCTACGTGCTCCGCTACACCAGCATGCCCAGCATCCTGGCAGAAATCGCCTTTATCTCGAATGCGTCCGAAGAGGAGCTGCTCCGAACCAACCTCTTTACCACACGCGTGGCTGAAGCGCTGGAAGAAGGTGTGAAATCGTTCCTCACCTCAGCAAAGCTGTCCGAACGATGATCTCCGAGCCGCGTTCGCTGCGACCTCCATGCCTACCGTAAAGCTCGTCCTTGAATACGACGGAACCGGCTACGCCGGTTGGCAGCGCCAGCCGGACCAACCCACGATCCAAGCGGCCATCGAACAGGCCATACAACAAGTGAGTCAAGCCACGGTCTCCGTGATCGGCGCAGGCCGCACCGACTCCGGCGTCCATGCGCTCGGACAGGTCGCCAGTTTTCGTACGGGACTGGAATGGACGGCAACCAACTGGATGCGGGCGCTCAATGCCGTGTTGCCGAAAGACATAGCCGTTCGTGCATCTGCCATCATGGACGACCATTTTCATGCGCAGCATAACGCACGCGGCAAGCTCTACACCTATCGTATCCTCCACCGTTCAGCCAAACCCGCCATCGACCGTGCATTCGTCTGGCACATCTACCGACCGCTGGATGAGGCAGCCATGCGACAGGCTGCCACCGCCCTGATCGGAACACAGGACTTTTCCTCATTCGAGGGCAGCCTGACGGACAACACCAACCCCATCTGTCATCTGCAGCGATTCTCAGTCTTTCGCCAAGGCGATCAGCTTCTGATTGAAGCCTATGCCGACCGGTTTCTGAAACACATGGTTCGCGCGATGGTTGGAACGGTCGTCGACGTGGGGCTGGGCAAACGGCCCCCCGACAGTCTCCCGGAGGTCCTGAAGGCCAGAGATCGGTCTGCTGCAGGCAGAACTGCCCCGCCTCACGGTCTCTGTCTCATGCATGTGGATTATGAGTAATGGAGGATGAGTCGACGCTTGGACGCTAGGTGAATTGCCCGATATTCCCAAAGACAGTACTCTGAATATTTGCTATGATGCAGCCGTTTCCCACCCCCCACTTTCACCAAAGGAGATGCATATGACGAAGACAGCCAGCCTCGCGGTGGTATCCCTCTTTGTGTTTGGACTGTGCATCGCGCCGTTTGCCGTCGCGGCGCCGGCTCAGCAAAACAAAATGAAGACGTGCAATGCAGAAGCAACGGCCAAGGGATTGGGAGAAGGGAAAGGCGATGAGCGAAAGGCGTTTATGAAAGAATGCCTCTCGGCAAAACCGGCAAAAGTGGAGAAGGCAGGTGGGGCTCAGCAGAATAAGATGAAGACCTGCAACAAAGAAGCGGGCGAGCAGAACCTCAAGGGCGACGAGCGAAAGAAATTCATGAGCACCTGCCTGTCGAACTAACTCGTCATCTCACTATCCGGCGCGGTCCACCTGGACCGCGCCATCGTTCCTCAACAGGTACCAACTCACAAAGAAGCACATCTCGTCTCAGTGATTTGCCAAAGCGTCACTCTGTTTCATTTTGATGGGGCTTAGGTGTGC
>SWDR01000073.1 GCA_005116815.1 Nitrospira sp.
AAGTTGGGTCTGGTGCTTGTCGACCCCGCCTTGTCCGATCGAGAGGGAGCGGATCAGCTACCGCCAGAGGATTCAGGGAACGGATCAGATGGAGTGGCTGGTCCCATCGACACGCCGTTACTGGTTAAATCCTCATCCGACAATGCCAGCCCACAGCAGACCATCACCCGATACACCGAGAGCCTGCAGCAAGCGGACGCCGTATACAAACAGACCCTTACCCAGAGTTCGAAGGCACTCAACGATATCAGGAGCGGCTCAGGAGAAGGTCTCTCGACGGCAAAAGACATGATCAACAGTTTGACCGATCTGATCTTAGACGACGCCACCTCTGGTGCCATGGGGAGTCTATTGGGTGCCCAGGATCTCGACGATATTGGAGTCCTCCATGCCATGAACGTCGCCGTGCTCTCGATGATGGTCGGGCGGCAATTTGACCTGAGCCATGAAGACACGCAGATGTTGGGCATTGCCGGTCTCTTGCACGACATTGGCGAACAAAAACTCCCCTCACACCTCCAGAATGGTGGCGGCAGCCTGACCGCTGACAACCGGAAGGCCTTTCAGCAACATGTCGATCTCGGGCTCACGATGCTGACGCAGTTTCCCGGAATCCCCGAGGCCGTCACCAACATGATCCAGCAACACCATGAACGAATCGATGGATCCGGCTATCCCGCGCACTTGAAGGGTGAACAACTGTCATTGTCCTCCAGGATTCTCATGGCCGTCGATGAATATGAAAGCCTCATCAATGCGCCGGATGTGTGCAAGAACCTGTCTCCGACTGAGGCACTCTCGAAAATGTATCTCACCGGAAAAAAGACATTTTCCGAAGAAGTGATTGTCGCCCTGATTCAGATCTTGAGCGTCTACCCGCCAGGGACGGTCGTCGAACTCTCCGATAAATCCATCGGGCTGGTCATCAGCATCAATCTGCATGCCCGCATGCGCCCGCTGGTGATCATGTACGATCCAACGGTCGATCAGGCCAACCCGAATATTGCCAATCTCAGCCTCGACAGCAGCCGCTCAATAGTGCGGAGTATCCCAAGAAATGAGCTGTCCCGAGAGGTATCCGACTATCTTAACCTGAGCCGCTGGACAGGCTACTTCATCAACGCCTCTCTGGAGGCCTTGCAGGAACAACAGGCGGCCTAGAAAGTATCCGTCGTCATGACATCGAGCCGAGTCGCCTCGCTGATCATGACCGGCATCCATCCCTGTAGATTTCCGGCCATCTCGTTTCAGCAGAGCGACATTCCTCTAACATTGGCCTCTCGGTCCTTCACAGATCCAGCATGCCAATCACCCCCATGTGATCTCCCCACGATTCTGGTTCCTGACCTACGCTTAAGTTGTAGTCGTTAGCAACCGATATAGATTCGTTACTAGAAGACTCCAGCTACTGAAGACGACGTGTCATACCCATGTCCTTAGCAAGAAAGAGGCTCTATGTCGCAGCGAACCCTGGCGGGGCTCTTCGCCATCCTCGCGTTGATCGGGTATCTTTGTTCATTCATTCCAAAAGCCGATGCGATTCCTGCATTCGCACGGAAATACGACACCTCCTGTAATACCTGCCACGTCTCCGGCTTTCCGAAATTGAACGATTTCGGCAATCGCTTCCGCGACCGTGGCTATCAAATGGACACCGATGACGATCTCCCGACCGGTTTACATATGGGGTATTGGCCGGTCTCATTGAGAACGACGGTGGGCTACCAGGGCGCCTTCACCAGCAAGCTCGCAGGAGGGAATCCCGCAGCAGGGTCGGCCGGGGCCTCCACCGGAAGTTTTGGATTTACCGGGTTAGATCTGCTGGCCTTTGGAAGCCTCGCCAAAGACATCGCCTTCGGCGTGATCTATGTTCCTGGACTGGGTAGTGCCGGGTTTGGAACGGGCGGGAGCGACGGCGATCTCGAAGCCGCCTTCGTGCGCTTCAACAACCTCTTCAGTACCAGCCTCGTGAACGTCAAAGTGGGTAAATTCGAACTCGATCTGCCTTTCAGCGAGAAACGCAGCCCGACACTCAATACTCCCTTCGTGATGTACCACTACATATCCGGGAAACCGTTCAATCGGGTGATTGCCAATCCAGCCGGAAACCCGACCTATGCCAACGCCAATGACTTTGGCCTTGGGGATAACCAGCAAGGTATGGAGCTATTTGGAACGAGAGATTTCGATGCGATCGATGGCACCTTGCGCTATTCGCTGAATGCGGTCTCGTCCAGCGCCAGCAATGTCTCCGGGGCAGGAGGCGGACGTGCCATGCAGTTCTATGGGCATGTGACACAATCGTTCGGAGGCTACGGCATCGTGGATGGACAGCGGATTGGATTGTTCGGGATGGCGGGACGCACCCCTACGGTCGGCAACGCGGCTATTGGAACCGGCTCACAAACTGGAACGGGAGAGCAAAACAAGACCTTCACCAGAATGGGCGTGGACTTCAGTCTCACGGCGATGGGCACCGTGAATATCTTTGGCGCCTACATGATCGCCCATGACAGCAAGGCCCTCTTCAGCTCGCAGGGTATCGCCAATCCGCAAGTCGCCAAATGGACCGGTGGGTTCGTCGAAGCGGACTATAACTTTTCACCGCCCTGGGTGGTGTACTACCGCTATGACTGGATTCGAAACACGGTCCAAGGCGATGCCACCTTCGACAAGCGATTCGGCGATGTCGATTCCCAGACAGTCGCCGCACGGTATCACCTCATCGTGAGCAAGCGCACAGCGGTAGCCCTCCATGCAGAACTGAGTAACACGAAATCGTATAAGACCGGCGCCTTCGGCGACAATCAGATCTCGAACGTGGCACTCGTTGGAGCTGACCTGGCCTTTTAACGAACGCGGCCCTCTGGAGACGACATGACACAACGATTACGTAGCTGGTGGACGACAGGGATTTTGTTGAGCAGCGTAAGCCTGGTCTGCCTGGTTGCCGCAGAAGAGCAAGACCCGATTCAGAAGCGTGTCCCGTTCGGCGTTCGGACAGAAATCGAAGCGATGAAGAATCCTGTGCCCGCGACAGCGGACAATGTCGCGAAAGGCAAGGCGCTGTTCGAGGGGAAAGGGTACTGCTTTAAATGCCACGGCGTGGAAGGGCGCGGAAATGGGCGACTCGCCGAATTCCTCGATCCGTCCCCCCGCAACTTCACCAACCCCGACTGGCAAAAAAATCGGACCGATGGGGAACTCCTGTGGATCATCAAGAACGGGAGTGAGGGAACCGGCATGGCCTCCATGGCACCTTCAGAAATTTCTCCTGAAGAGGCCTGGTACGTGATCGCCTATATCAGGACATTCGGCAAGAAGTAATGTTGCGTATGAACATCCGTTCTATCACGAGGAGTATGACGATGAATGCATTGTATGTGCGCGTACTGTCCTTCGCATTTCTGTGCGGACTCGTCATCGTGGCAATGGCGACCGCGGCTGAACGGGACCCGCTCAAGCCGCGTGTGCCGGAAGGTGATCGCGCTGCCGCTCAGAAAATGAAAAATCCTGTGGCCGCCTCCGCCGACACACTCGCGAAAGGTAAAGCGCTGTACGAAGGCAAAGGCGCTTGCATCAAATGCCATGGCCCATCCGGCGCAGGAGATGGCCCCTTCGGCAAGAATCTGAAACCTTCGCCCCGTTCACTCACCAACGGAGAATGGCAGAAGTCACGGGCAGACGGAGAGCTCTTCTGGATCATCAAGAACGGCAGTCCCGGGACTGGCATGGTCTCGCTCATCCCCTCCGATATCAACGAGGACGAAGCCTGGCACATCATCAACTACGTGCGCACGCTTGACGCCAAGTAACGTCGGCTGGATCGAGGAATAAGAGGTCTCGCATTATGAAGAACTTGCCTGTGGGGATGAGGCTGGCCCTCGCCTTTACCCTCGTCCTGACCGGATTGCTCGTGACCGCCGGCGCAGCCTGGTGGGCGATCGGCACATTATCCGACACCGTGTCGAGCATGTACCAAGATAATACGGTCGCAGGAACGGAGCTGGCCAAGACGAGCACCGCCCTGCTGAATTACCGCAATCTAGTCATTCAAATCATCGGCACCCAGTCGAAAGAAGACTTCGATGAGATGGCAGCGGAACTCCCCACACATCGGGCCAGCGTGGAGCAATACCTCCAGTCCTACCAAGTGCGCAAGAAACGCGCCGTGGCAAAACGCGACGAGTCCAAGGATTTCGCTGCATTGCAACAGGGTATCGAGGAGTATTTT
>SWDR01000074.1 GCA_005116815.1 Nitrospira sp.
ATCCGAGACCGGTCCACAGTCCAAGGTGGCCGACATGACGAGCAGGCGGAGATCCGGGCGGAAGAGCCGTTGCGATTCGAGGCAGAGGGCCAGGCCTGTATCGGCCTGCAGGCTTCGTTCATGGAACTCATCGAAGAGGACGATGGCATAGGAGCTGAGGGCAGGATCGTCTTGAAGCAGCCGAGCGAGGATCCCTTCCGTGACAACCTCGATCTTCGTCGTCGGTCCCACTTTTGTATCGAGTCGCATGCGATAACCGACCGTTCCACCGACCGGCTCGCCCAGGGTGGCGGCCATGCGATGGGCTGCGGCACGGGCGGCAAGCCGCCGTGGCTCCAGCATGAGGAGTTTTCTCCCATCTAGCCAGGGGGCATCGAGCAAGGCTAACGGAACCCTTGTCGTTTTTCCCGCGCCGGGCGCCGCGGTCAAGAGGGCATTGCACCCATTCGTCAGCGCAAGACGAAGGGCTGGCAACACATCTTCTATTGGGAGTCTGGACATGGTAAGTTCAGTCTTCTCGAGAGTGAACAGTATACTCAAAAGGCCGTTCAACAAGGCCGCAGCGACGGTAGGACTGTAGCAGACTTACGAGAGATGAGAAAAGGAAGCGGGTCGATGGCCGAGTATCGATGGAGTACGACGAAACCCATGACAGCCGGTTGGTATTGGTTTCGGGGTCTGGCGCATGAAGCAGATCCCTTTATTGTGCAAGTGGACGAGGTCGGCCAGTTTCAATGGCCGGATGGCGGGTTTCAGGAGGCGATACTCGCCAAAGGGGAATGGGCTGGGCCTATTGAAGAGCCGAAGGAATAAGTGGCGAGGGATACACCAAATAGGTGTATAATGCACACTTGATTGATGGTTGTTCGGTGAGAAGGTATCTGCAAGTGACTTCCGCAGCCCTCTGAACGGGCCTGATACGATTCTCTCCCCCGAGTCTCTGAATGACATTCTCTCGCTCGTGACACGTGATCGTGATCGCGCGTTGAGCTACCATCTGACGTAGAGACCAGTTTGCGCCTAGGGCCTTAGGGTTCGGCGCCTCTTGTCTCATTGAGGTGATCCCCCTTGCTGTGAGAGGGCGAGGGGGAGAGCACCTACACACCACTCGAGATCCTATCCAGAAAGGCAGTCGATACATTTTATGAAACATGATAGCACCAACCCACCGGCGGAAACGCCGGCGAAAGGGTTTTCTCCCGGTTTCGCCGCGTTGGGCCTGGAAGCCGCGCTGCTCGCCACACTCGATACGCTGGGTTATGAAGAGCCCACGCCGATCCAGCGGGAAGCGATTCCTCCATTTTTGGCAGGACGCGATCTCTTGGGCCAGGCGGCCACCGGAACCGGTAAGACGGCGGCCTTCACGCTGCCGATGCTCCAGCGCATCGCCCATTCGGCTAGGCGCTGTCCCTCTGCGCTCATCCTGGTGCCGACCAGAGAGTTGGCGATGCAGGTCGGCGAAGCGGTGACACGTTATGGCAAAGAACTGAAGATCACCGTGCTCCCGGTTTATGGCGGGCAGGCGATCGGTCCCCAGCTCCATGCACTGAAGCGCGGTGTCGATGTCATCGTGGCGACGCCTGGCCGTGCACTGGACCATATTCGTCGGAAAACGCTGCAGCTCAAAACGATTCAGATGGTCGTGTTGGACGAAGCCGATGAAATGCTGGACATGGGGTTTGCCGACGACCTGGACGCCATTCTGGAACAGGTGCCCAAAGAGCGGCAGACGGCTCTGTTCTCTGCGACGATGCCACCCAGGATTGCGTCTATTGCCAAGCGCCATCTCAAGGAGCCGGTTGAAATTAAGATCGCAAAAGAGCCGCTGAAGGCAGGCGCAGCTCCACGCGTGCACCAAACGGCCTATATCGTCACCAGACCGCACAAGGTAGCGGCCTTGGCGCGCATCTTGGATATGGAAGCGCCGAAATCTGCCCTCGTGTTCTGCCGCACGCGTATCGAAGTCGATGAACTCACGGCCATGTTGACCAGCCGCGGACACAAGGCCGAAGCGATCCATGGCGGGATGAATCAGCCCCAGCGCGATCGTGTGATGGCGTCGTTCCGGTCCGGTCAAACAGAGCTCCTCGTGGCGACCGATGTCGCCGCGCGAGGATTGGATATCCCCTCCGTGTCGCATGTGGTGAACTACGATCTGCCCATGTCTTCTGAGGTCTATGTGCACCGGATTGGACGGACAGGACGGGCCGGGCGTGAAGGGTCGGCGATTACCGTTCTCGACCCGCGTGAACAGCGGTTGTTGTGGAACATCGAGCAGCTCACGAAGGCGAAGATTGTCGTGACTCAAGTGCCGACCATTGCCGACCTGCGCACGAAACGGCTTGCACGAACCAAGGCGGCACTTGAAGAAGTGTTGGCTGCCGGTGAGCTGGATCTGTTTCGGGCCGTGGTGGCCTCGATGGCTGAACAGGCGGACCCGGCGGAAGTGGCGGCTGCCGCTCTCAAGCTTGTGTTTCGTCTGCAGGGTGGGGAGCGGAAGGAATACGATATTCCGGCCGTGTCGAACAGGCCACCGGAACGTCCATCGATGGGGCGGCGCCCCATGGAAGATTCTCGAGCGGATCCTCGAGGGCGAGCCGGTGCCATGATGCCGAGAGAGGGACAGGGCAGGCCGTTCAATCCGCCTGGTCGTGGCGGACGAACGCCGGGCATGGCGAAGGTCTACATCGGCGCAGGCAGGGAGGCAGGTATCCGGGCGGGCGATCTCGTCGGAGCGATTGCCAACGAGGCCGGACTCAACTCGAGTTCGATTGGCGCCGTCGAAATTATGGATCGATTTTCGCTGGTGGAAGTGCCGGAAGTCATGGCGCGCGAAATCATTGAGACCCTCAGCCGCACCAGGATCAAGGGGCAGAAGGTCGGCGTGCGATTGTTTCTGGAGCAGCCAAGAGGGGCGAGGTAGCAGACGGTCCCCTGTGCTCGTGCAACGCGCGGCCTATGAAGGCCCTCGTTGGACACGCGCAGTGGGGGGCCATCCGCCACCTCTTGTGAGATTATTGAGCAAGCGTGGAAGGATTATGTAAAGCATAGTCAGCTGCCTGAGATTTAGGGTAAGGATAAAAAGCAGTTTTTATGTGGAGCGGTGAGCGAACTCCGATATCCTCTGCGTATCAGGTGTTTGGGTAGACATCCTACTTATTCAGTTCATACTTTCATAACATTCATTGGAGGAAGACGAGATGAGCGGCAACCAAGCCGATTCCGTGCTGCGACTAATGAGCCTGATGTTCAGAGCCCATCCCTGGCATGGAGTCTCCATGGGAGAAAAGGCCCCTGAGGTGGTGACGGCCTATATTGAGATCGTGCCGACCGACA
>SWDR01000075.1 GCA_005116815.1 Nitrospira sp.
CAAATGCAGAATCCACAGATGTAGACGACGCTTCTCCGTCTGCTCAACAAAAACAATAACCAATCCCCACCTCACCGCCAGACAGCCCTCAAGAATACGCATAGGCTAAAGCAATCTGCCCGCCTGCACCCGTGACGCGTATCTCCTGTTCTGATAGGAGCTGATGGCAGAAGAGCGCCACTGAAGAGGGTTTCAGGGATGCCGAAAAGGAATTACGGTCAGGGGGAAGAAGGAGCGAAGAGACGTCTGCTAAAAGCGAGAGAACCTTGTCCGGCGTTTCCGCAAACCCGAGTAGCTCTTCCGGCTGATGAGTGAATAGGACATGGTGGGAGTTGGGACAGTTTCCAGGCTGACGCCGATTAAGAGTCGGCCGAGGATGACCGTCGTCGCAATGAAGCCACTGCTGCTGACCCAGCTGCTCAAAGACTGTGCGTCGAGCAGGACACTGGTCAGGTTGAGCAGCCAGACACCGACTCCTATGGCCACGAGATACGAGAGCTTCGTCGTCTCAGCGACCCTGAGCGCGATCGCCACACCAACCGCCCCTGTGAGTAGCGCGAGCAGGGGGAAGCCAATGTGATCGGTCTGGGGCGTGATCCCGTTGATGGCAAATACCAGTCCCGACACAAAGGTGGTGCCATACACAATCGCGACCCCTCGGAGAATCGAGCGCCATGCCATGGGTTGGTTCCTGTCCGCCATAGGGCGCAGGATACGAGCATGACAGAACCAACCGCTATCCTACGAAAAGGGGGGGGGAAAGAAAGGTCTGGAGGTTGATGATCTTCTGTGCCCGCGCAACGCTCAGAGGTTCGTCTGTCTGGTCTATCTGGTTTCTCTAGTTCATCTGGTTAAATGCTTAGTCCAATTAACCAAACAAACCAGACCAACCAAACAGACCAGATGAACCAGCCTCGCTCGGTACGCTCATTCGAGGATCGACCAGCCCACCCTTTGAAGGAAAAACAAGCGAGCTTGGAGGGAGTATTGCTGCACGAAGGGGGAAGATCAATCGGCCCCCATCCCTGATGAAAGAACAAGCAAACTCGAAGGGATGGGGGTGGAACAGGTCCGGACTCGCCTCTAACAATTAAGGCACCGCGGTCACTTCAAACGCTTTGGCGACGAGTGTTTTCTCTTTCATCCGTTTCACCAACCCGGCATAGGTCAGGTCGCGGATAATGCTGGTAAACTGCGCATGGTAATTCCCGACGAGGCTCGCCCCATCGATGACCACATCGTAGACGAGCCAATTCCCGAGCCGATTCGCCAACCGGAAATCGAGCAGCGTATCCATCTTGGTGCCAGTCAACCTCGTCTTCACTTCGGCGAACTGCTCCTCGCGCTGTTCGGACAGATAGACCACCTGCTCCCCCGCATACGAATCGATCCTACCGGCAAACGTGTCTCGGAGCAATTGCACGAAGAGATCGACGAATTCCCGCCGTTCGCTGTCCGTCAAATCCGTCCAGGGAATGCCGAGGGCACGTTTCGCCATCTCTTCATAACTCACGCGATCCCGCACAACTTGCTCGATCATGTGGCGTCGTTCCACGGAGCGGCTCGGCTGCTTCACTTCTGCGTTGTCGAGGATACGAACCACTTCAGCGATCGTGCTCTTCACGGATTCCGTCGGGTTCAGCTCAGCAGCCATGGCACCAGTGCAGGGCAGCGCCAGAAGAGCCACCAGCCCGGTGATGACCGCCCAACCTGACCCCGTACGCGCATCGAGACTGCGAGCACCCTGACTGACTGCGTTATCTAATATCTGTTCCATGTGATGCCCTCCTCAATCCTGTCGGCATGTGCCTGTCTCTGCCAGTGACATACAGCAAGACCCATGCTGAACAGCCTTGACGAAAAGCCCCCCCTGACCAAACAGGGAAATGACCAAGAAAGCCATACACATAGAGCCTGCTTGGAGCAGCGCCTTAGTAAAGAGCGGTGACCCAGGCCATAGAGCACTGTGGCAGAAGGAGCACAAACGAACCATGCTGTCGCCCAATCGCTTCAGTGCCAAGAGGATATAGAGAGCTGGTTTCCAGTGCCCTCCCCATTTGGCTAGGCCAGCCGATCTCAGTTCATCGGAATCTGTGTGGGAGCTGGTCGCGCAGCATAGGGCAGCGGCCAAGACTCCAGTGAACGTGGACTGCCTGATGTGTGTACAGTGTGCGCACAGTTTGATATAGTGCAACCATCCGTATGGAGGTGTCACATGAAGCGTTCAGAAACCAAAGCCGTGGGGGGACAAGGGCAAACCATCAACCTCCGTGCCAGTCATAAACAGAAGACCTTGATTGACCGGGCTGCGGAAATGCTTGGCAGAAGCCGGTCGGACTTCATGCTGGACACCGCATGCCGGGAAGCGGAAGCCGTGCTGTTGGATCGGCGTTACTTTGCGCTCCCTCCAGAGATATACGAACGTTTTACCGCCCTGCTCGACCGCCCTCCCGCACGCAACCAACAACTTCGACGTCTCCTTCGAACCAAGGCCCTGTGGGACAAATGAGCGACGGCCTTGAGACCATCAAGCCGCCCGAGAAATTAACCACCGCACATGACCTCGCGAGCTTTGATTCCGGCGAGCCAGCACTCGATGATTGGCTGCGTCGGCGTGCCCTTCACAACGAGACGAGCGGAGCCTCGCGCACCTATGTGGTCTGTGTGGGGAAAACCGTGGTGGGATACTACACACTCGCCGTTGGTGCGGTGGCCCATGCGGACGCACCAGGGCGGATGAAACGCAATATGCCTGACCCATTGCCGGTCATGGTCCTCGGACGACTCGCAGTCGCCACCGATGTCCAGCGGCGT
>SWDR01000076.1 GCA_005116815.1 Nitrospira sp.
TTCCCGTCGCCATTGAGACACCGCCTGACGCATGAGTTCAGCGGTGTCGGTGGAGTAGCGGTTGATCGGAATGTCGACCAGGGCCCGGCTCACCCGCATGAGGCCTGGGATTTCATTGAACATGTACTGGTCCGGGTCCGGCGTGGTCTCGGCACTGACCATCAGATAGACCAGCTTTCTGATCTTCTTCGCGCCCAGCGACTGAAAGGTCGATTCCAGGTCGCCGACGTAGGCCGTGTTCTCCAGTACCGCGCGCATGCCGATATTGTCGGACAGCCCGCCATCCAGTAGATGGATATAGGGGCGCTTCTTGGGATCGAGATACGACCGAAGTTCGTTCGCCCGCTGCCGGCCCCACGCGGTCGCTTTCTCCTCCTGCAGCACCGCCGGCGGGATATAGCCGCATTGCCCGGCATAGTTCGTCATCGAAATCGGGCTAAGAACTAGCGGCAGCGCGGCCGATGAGGCGGTCGCCACCGAGATGGGGAGCTGGCTCAGGTCCGAGCAGAGCAGGTCGAACTGCCGTTGATTGAACTCAAACCGCGAGAGGGTAGCCATATCGGACGCGTGAATGAAGACCATCGGCCGCCGGCGCTGCGCAACCAGATCGCCGAATGTGTGCCCGTCGAACAACGCTTCATCAAGGAGTTCTGAAAAGACATGGGTCCTGCCGAAATAGGGAGACCAGAGCCGGAGCCAGTTGGACGGCGACCGGAAGATCCGCGAACGCAACTCGCTCTCCCAGTCCTTCCGGAGAAAGCGATATTCGAAGTCGTGAAAAATGCGGTCGCCGTAGAGGGCGTAATAGGCCGCCGTAAAGCTGCCGCCCGAAAGGGCATTGATGATGTTCAGCTCATCGACCAGCCGCTTATCGACACCGTCCCACCGGATCGGCGTCCGCGCCAGCTCCCGTAACACGCCGTACGATAAGGCCGAGGCCCGTGCGCCGCCACCGGAAAATGATGAGACGATGAACAGTCCATCCGTGCTGCCAGTCTTGGACGGAGGCAGGTTGGTGGAGCGATACCCGTAGTCCGCGTCATATTGAACCAGGGGCGCATTCATTGTCGGCCGCACATACTGGCAGCCGGCCAAAACGCTCATCAGACCAATGGTCAGCCCTGCCGCCGCCAACCGGCCAATACCACCTATCTGTTGTGAGGAGACAGCCATTGGCGGCGAAGGGTACGCGGGAGGCAGAGGGGAGTCAAGGCTGGAACAGGGGATTGTCAACCCAATTTAGAAATGTCCGCTTTCTCCCCAAGTAGAAATGTCCGGTTTA
>SWDR01000077.1 GCA_005116815.1 Nitrospira sp.
GGGTCTTCCCCTGCTCGACCGTCTGCGGCGCAATCGCCGCGATCACCGGCGCATCGTTCGTTGGCGTGATGGTCAGGGAGACCGTCGCAAGATTCGAGAAGTTGATCCCGTCGCTGACGCGATAGGTGAAGGAATCGGTCGTCGTCTCGCTGCCATTGTGCACATAGGTAAAGCTGCCATCGGCGTTCACAGTCAATGTCCCATGCAGCGGTCCATTGACGAGGGCTGAGGAGAGATCGACCTGTGGCGTATCAGTATCGGTGTCATTCGAAAGCAGTCCTGAGTTCTGAGTCCTGAGCAGGGTACCGCCTTCGGCGACGATGTAGGCATCGTTCACCGCCACTGGTGCGGCGGTGGGTTGGCCGGTCGTGAGCAACACGTTGTCGAGGACGACTGTGCTGGTGCGATCACCGAATCCGAGCAGATCGAACGAGAGTCGGGATCCTGCTCCAGCCGTGATGCCGGTCAGATCGATATCCACGAGATAGGCTGAAGGCTGAAGGCCGAAGGGAGTCAGGGTAACGCGGGAGTTCTTGTAGATCGTCCCGTCAGCTTGGATGTTGAGCAAGGAGTCTGTTTGGGTCAGGCCAGAGACAACCCCCGCGAGCGGAGTTAGGGTACTCGCCTCTAACAGAGCGACCTCAAACGCGTCCGGCGGTCGGTTCGCGCCGTTCGATTGGAGATTCACATCCAGCAGCGTAAAGCGCAGGTGTGTCGAACCGGCGGGCAACGTGAAGAGTTGGGACAGCGTCGAGATGACGTTGCTGCTTTCGGAGAGCACGGCTTGGCCGTTGGCAATCGTGACCGCGCCGGATTCATCCCAGCCGAATTGAGCATTGGCTGGATCGGTGACGCCAAAGCTGCTATTGAAGATGCCTGCGTGCGACGGAAGCTGGGCCGCTTGCACGAGGCGGGCGGGGTTGATCGCGGGGAGCGAGTACTGAGTGCTGAGTCCTGAGTCCTGAGTTGTGGTGTAGTGGGCGAGGTAGGGAGCCCAGATTTGTTGTGCTGAGTTCTGAGTGCTGAGTTCTGAGTTATTATCGTGCGAAGACTCAACCGGACCGAGGTCAAGAGAAGACGGGAGACGGCGGATGCCGGGGTCGATTGAGCCGGCCATGAGGCGCGTCCCGTCTACAGCGGAACTTACGTGACCGAGGCCCATCACGTGGCCAAGCTCGTGCATGAGGACCGTTAGAAGATCTATCCGACCAGACGCAGGGCCGTCCAGGTTAGCGATCAATTGCCAAGGGGAGGCGTCCCCCTTCGCTAAAGCTTCGGCGGACAGGGGCGTATTATCATATTCTTCGTGCGCCCCTGGAGTCGGATCGATGAACCAGCCATACCCGGCGGCATCGGTGTCGAGTGTGATCGTGGTCCCTGACGTGAGAGCCAAGTAGCCATCGGCGAGATCGACTATAGTAAGGGTAGCTTTGTTGAGCAGCGCGAGCTGATCGGCAGTCAGCCCAACGAAGCCGGTCTCGAAAGAGCCGGATTGGTTGACCACATTGCGATCTGGCGGTAAGGTGAGCGTACCGAAGGAGAGATTATGTTGAAGCGTGTTTTGATTTTGCTGGTCCTTGCTCTGAGCCAAGCTGGCTGTGACGTTGACTATGGGGAGAACCTGTCCCCCTTCAAGCCCTGGAACCTGCAAGAGGTTCGTTCTAGGTTGGAGCGAGAGAAGCGAGAGTCTCTGAAGATCGAAGACCTCCAAGTTGGAAACGGAGCCATTGCCTCCTGGGGGCGTCGACTGAAAGCCGAGGTCGAGGTCAAATATGCCGACGATGGAACCACCATTTTCAAGGGTCCCCTCGTCACCTATGTTGGGTTCGAGGGCTTGCTCGCCTCTTACCTGCCCGACCGCTTCATGCTGAGTGACAGCCAACACGGAATCCAATTGGGGCTCAATGGTATGGCTGTCGGCGGAAAACGCCACATCGTGGTCGATCAAACCTTGGTTTGCGATGGCCCCGCTGCTTGGTGCCACTTGCTCAGACCTGAGCGACAATTTGTCAATGAAATCAAGGTTCGCAAATCGGCTCTGATTGTCGAGGCGACCTTGACTGAATCCTGTGCTCCCGTTCGTATCCGCTGGCGTGCCGGGAGTAGTTTCACTCTGGTTGATGTTGGTGTCGGCTGTCGAACCAAATCCGAGCCCAAAGCCGGTGGATCCGACTGGCATATTTACTAACCCAGTCCATTGCGTCTTCGCCAACACTAGCAGCTGACCGGCCACTCCCGTGCTCGGAGTCTGGTTCACCTGCCCCACTGCCTCAGTTGCTCCTACTTGCAACGCTTGAGAAAGAGTCAGTGCAATATTGTCGAGTCGTACCCGATCGGTGCCAAAAACAATCAGGAGTAATGGGGTCAGGCATGAGTATTGACTTATTCTGGCATGGTGCGTAGGGTTTGCCGGAATGGCCCGTAAACCTCGCATCGACTTTCCTGGCGCGTTCTATCATGTCATCGCCCGCGGCAACCGGCGGGCGCCGTTGTTTCACGACATGGCCGACTATACCGCCTACCTGCATCGCCTGGAGCGGTACCGGCAGCGCGACAGCCTGACACTGCATGCCTACGTCCTCATGAACAATCATGTCCATCTCTTACTGGAGACGGGCCCCCAGTCTCTGGCGCGCACGATGCAGACGCTGCAAGGCACCTATAGCCAGTATTACAATCGGCGCTATGACAAAATCGGCCACGTTTTTCAGGGGCGGTATCAGGCCATCCTCTGCGATCGCGAGGCCTATCTCTTAGAACTGGTGCGGTATCTCCATCTCAATCCCGCCAGAATTCGGACGCCGCTGAGCCCCTGGACCTACCCCTGGAGCAGTCATGCGGCATATCTGGGCCGAGCCAGTCCCGTGCAGGTGACCACCGCGGCGGTCTTGGGCGCGTTGCATCGGCAGATCGGCCCAGCGCGGCAGGCCTATCGACGGTTGATGCAGGAGGGACTGGCGCTGGGACACCAAGATCAGTTCTACGAAACGGTGGATCAACGGTTTCTTGGCGACGAGCGCTTTATCGAGGAGGCGGATCGTCGCACGGCCGCGACGCGTGAGGTGACTGTCCGCCCCAGACGGATGGCGTTCGGCGCGCTCCTCTCTGCGGTTGCGGAGGCGTATGCCGTCACCCCCCGAGAGCTGCTTGCGCCCGGACGGCAGCGGGCGCTGGTGCCTGCGCGCGCCATGCTGGTGTCTCTTGCGCGTGACTGGAGCCAGCTCACGGTTCGCGAACTCGGGCGGCGACTGCACCGGGACCCCTCCATGATCAGCCGGCTGGCTGCCCGCTACGCGCTCCATCGCGATCCGGCCATCGAAGGGCGTCTTCGCCAACGCCTCCTCACGCGACCATCCTAAATAAGTCAATACTCATGCCTGACCCCATTTGGGACGACCTGACCCCATTTGGGACGACCCCATTTGGGAGTTGGGCTAGCTAGATCGAGTTCGCCGCCTACATTACTGACCGAATGCTCCCGGGATCGATCTATCCTGGGTGATTTACTGCTATGCTGCCCCTCACACCATACCAGTCAGTCCTGGCCAACTACCTCTGCATTGAATGGACGATGAAGGTCTACGAACATCGCGACCCAGACTCCATGAGCCCTCGGTCGCACCCTTGGGTCGATAGTGAATCCAATCCGGCACACCGGTATTACAATTTCAGAAGCAGCCCGGAACTTATCCGGTCGTCGATTGAGGATATGCAGGAATGGAGCGCCTACCCTGCAACCGAGACGTTCTATCGGCTCCTTGAATGGCTCAATGGCCCCGAGTCGGTCTTTGAGTCCAATGACTGTGCCTTTAGCGGTGCGACTGCCACGACCCTGTCCCCCAAACGCCTGCAATGTTCCGGTCGCCTGATGATGCTCTACCGTGACCTGGCATTGAATACCTCGCCGAAGCAGATACAGTGGTTGACCAACGCCGCCGCGCATGCCTTGAATCGAACCGATCCCGCCTTCGAAGGAGGCGCCATCGGTATCACGATCATGTCGGCCAGATTTACGACCCTACCGAGGCCGCCGGAACGGCAGCGGGGTCAGCAACTGATGTTATCGTTCTGGGCTTGGGGAGAACAGGAGCCTGAGGTGATGGCGAACCTTGATCGCACCTTTCGCACTGTGACGGTGGCCCTTCGCGGTCTATCCGATGAAATCCGCCACTCACCGCCAGCCACCGCGGCGGACGATTAACCCCGCAACCGCACATCCCACAGCTTCGTATAGACCGAACCGGTCGGCTTCAATTCACTCTGCATCAGCACAACCGATTCTATCGCGAACGAGCCCACTGAAACCGGCAAATCCAGCATCCCGCTCTTGGCCAGGGCGGCTCCAACGTGGCGCTCCCCCATCTTGATCCGTGCCAACGTGAGATGAGGACTGAAGGGTCTCGTCTCGCGGAGAAAGTGTAAACCTTCACAAACCTGCTCAAGCGAGTCATGGATCTCCACGACTCGCTTCGCGTCCGTTCCCTTTTCCCACTTCTCCAACGGCCCAACCCACAACACGCGAGGAGCCTGCGGAAAGGGAAAGGCGCCGAGCCGCTCAAGCGGCACAGTCACAGCGACCTGACTTCCGATCGCCTCTTCAAGCGCAGCACGTAGCGGATCGATCACCTGTTCATCCATGTCGCCGAGGAACTTGAGCGTGAGATGGATCGAAGCAGGCTGTGCCCAGGAAATACGCGTGCCCCCCTGCATCTTCTCCTCAAGGCTACGCTTCAATTCCTGCTGAACCGTGGCAAGGTCTGTTCGTAGTGATTGAGAGAGTTCGACGGCAAGAAAGGCCCGAATCATCTGGTTGCCCGATCGAGCAACCAGCGGCGAAGGAGATTCAATGCGGCTTGCGAGGATCGTTGTTTGATGACCGTCCGGTCTCCATGAAACCGGAACTCCTGTGCGATGGGCTGGCCGTCTCCACCATCCAATCCAATAAAGACGAGCCCAACCGGCTTGCTCTCAGTCCCGCCACCAGGCCCGGCGATACCGGTCACGCTCAGTCCCACCGACACCTTGGCACGTTCGCGAATGCCCTTCGCCATGGAAGCGGCGACTTCCTGACTGACCGCGCCATGTTTCACGATTAGATCCGCCGGCACCCCCAGCATCTCCGTCTTGGCTCGATTGCTGTAACAGACCGCTCCACGATCCAGATAGGCAGATGAACCGGCGACTTGTGTCAAACGATGGCCGATCAATCCACCGGTGCAAGACTCCGCAATCGCCACCATGAGCCCTTGCCTGACGAGTTCACGCCCGACGACCTCTTCCATCTGGTCGCGTCCTTCGGCGAAAAGCCAGTTGCTGAGTCGTGCCCGGACATCGTTCGCCAGCTGCGGGAGCAGATCGTGATGTTTCTTCGAGACCGATTGACGCCCCTTCGTCGTGAGCGAGACCAACACTCCCATCGGCGAGGCCAGCAACCCCAGGTCGACCGTCGCTCCTTTCGG
>SWDR01000078.1 GCA_005116815.1 Nitrospira sp.
TTCCAGAGGATTGCAGAGAGGTGGTTCTGCGTTATGCCTTCCAAGATCGCGGATGGAAGGGAGCAGGGCCCAATTCCGATTCACGGTGCGTGGCATCCCATCGCAGGCCATCATCCTCGGAGTTTGACCGCAACAATCGGATAGTGCCACGACCAGTTCTGGCGGTATCATGGTCCCATGTTGAGGGAGGGACCTATGTCGTCTGGTGCTGCAGGCCATGCATGGGAGGCTGTGCTGACGCGTGATCGCCGCTGCGATGGCCGGTTCGTCTACGCCGTGTCCTCCACGAACATCTATTGCCGCCCTTCCTGTCCCGCCCGCCGTCCGACTCGCAACCATGTGACATTTTTCGATTCGCCGTCTCTGGCGGAGGCGGCAGGCTATCGCGCCTGTCTGCGCTGCCGGCCGCAGTCGCCTCATGGTTCCGAAGCAGAACAGCGGGTTGAACGGGCGCGCCGCTATTTGGATGACCACTGTGACGAACCCGTCACGCTTCGGCGATTGGCCACCGAAGTCGGCATGAGCCCGTTTCATCTGCAGCGGACCTTCACGCAACTGGTCGGACTGTCGCCAAAAGCGTACCGGGACAACCGGAGGATGGAGCGGTTTACTGCATCGTTGAAACGAGGCGAGACCGTGACGTGCGCGACGTATGAAGCCGGGTTCGGTTCCGGCAGCAGCCTCTATGCACGAGCGCATCAGGAACTCGGGATGACGCCCTCCGCATTTCGCTCCGGCGGGGAGGGCGTCACGCTACGCTATACGACTGTGCCGACGGCTATCGGCCGTATGCTGGTTGCGGTGACAGAACGGGGCATTGCCGCCGTGCGCCTCGGTGACACTGCCGCCGCGTTGGTGGCGTCACTTCGGTTCGACTACCCGAAGGCGATGTTCCGTCGAGACAGGACCGGATTGAAGCAACAGGTCCAGACTATCCTTCGATGTCTTACGGAGGAAATAGACGCGACCGCTTTCCCTCTCGACGTGAAGGCCACGACGTTTCAACGCAAGGTCTGGAAGGCGCTGCAACAGATCCCTCGCGGAGAGACCAGGACCTATCAAGAGATTGCACAGTTAATCGGGAGACCAACGGCGGCTCGTGCCGTGGCGAGAGCCTGTGCGACGAACCCCATCGCGGTGGTGATCCCTTGTCATCGAGTCGTTCGAGGAGATGGGCAGCTCGCGGGCTATCGCTGGGGTCTTGAGCGGAAGAAACGTCTTCTGGCGCTGGAGCGAACGTGAACGAAAGCGAGCTGCCAGGCGCACTGTTTCAATGCACGCGGGTCTGGGTCTCTTCAAACCGGATGGCGATGCCTGAGAGGGCCTGTTCGATGCGCGGCTGATCCGTGGCGCCTTGGGTCAAGATGTAGGGGTTGGAGCTGTAGGGCATATACCATCCGTATCCATAGAGACCAAAGGCCGCTCCAGCCGGGCCGAGCACGCCTGGCTCATAGTAGGGACTTCCGGCCTGAGAGATGAGGACCATCGGCACATCCGGGACAATGGCATCGGCCCCCAATGAACGGGCGCGATCCTGCATCGTGTGCCGGAGCGTCTCCAGACTATAGTTTGAGCTTCGTACCGTAATGCGTGCTACTTCCACATGGGGTCTTGTGGGTTCTGCCTTGAGCCAGTCGACCGCAGCGGTGGTTTCTCGCGCTGGATAGGTCGTGTCCGTGAGATATTCGACTCTGGTGCCAACGCATCCGGTAAGGGAGGCTGTGAGGGAGAGGGTCAGCAGGGCTCGTCCGAGGGTCGTCATACAGGACCTCTCAACGTGGTTGTTGAGTACACTGTACCGCGACGTCTGCGAGAACCCTATTCCTCATTGGAGGGGGGAGTCAAGAACCGGGGGGCTTAGATTGCACCGCATAGGGGAAGCTTGATACACAATAGGGGTTCTATCGTCTAGCAGGCGGCGGAAAAACTCGGTGTATGAGAGAGAAAATAGCCAACATGCTCCGAGTGGCACCGTGGCTGGAACAACCACAGGATGCTCAAAAAGGCCGTCCAGCAAGGCCGCAGCGAGCGAAGAGGCGAGGCGTACGGGTTGGTACGTTGAGCCTCTTCGTGAAGCGACCTGCCTGCGCGAAGCGCTTCGGCGAAGGCAGGGAACGCCGCTGGCGGACTTTTTCAGCATCCTGCTAAGGCTTCGCTCTGTATCGTTGTATTAGGAGGACTCGCACCCATGTTTCACATCGTTGCACGATTGACTCGATTCACGACTGTTGGGAAGGTGCTTATGGGCACGTTGCTGGGCCTCGTCCTGCTGGGCCTTCTGCCTGCTTCGCTTCATGCGGCGCGAGGAGGAGGGAAGACGGAAGTCTTGCCTGTGCAAA
>SWDR01000079.1 GCA_005116815.1 Nitrospira sp.
GGAGATCTGGGCGGCGCATGTAGAAGCCAAGCGTACCCTGGTCGAGCATGTGAATCGGGAATCGAACGCGGGGTTCGATCGCGAGGTCTTGACGATCGGATTCGCCCGCCGGTTTGCCGCCTACAAACGTGCTGGTCTGATCTTCCAGGATCTCGAGCGGCTGAAGAAGATCGCCCGGTCGGCCGGGCCGATCCAGATCGTCTTTGCCGGCAAGGCGCATCCGCACGACCGCGATGGCAAGGACCTGATCGCCCACATCCATGAGATGCGCGATGCATTGCAGGGTGTGATCGCGGTGTCGTATCTGACCAATTACGACATGGAGGTCGCCAAGATGCTCTGTGCCGGTGCCGATCTGTGGCTCAATACACCCTTGCCGCCGCTGGAGGCATCGGGGACGAGCGGGATGAAGGCGGCGATGAACGGGGTGCCCAGCCTGAGCGTGCTCGACGGCTGGTGGATCGAGGGCCATCTCGAAGGGGTGACCGGCTGGTCGATCGGCGATCGGGTGGAGGCCTGCATGGAGCCCCAGCCAGGGATGGACAGCTGTCATGCCGGGGAACTCTATCGAAAACTGGAAGAGCAGGTCTTGCCCTGTTTCTATCAAGACCAGGAACGGTTTATCGGAATCATGCGGCATGCGATTGCCCTGAACGGAGCATTTTTCAATACGCAGCGCATGGTCGCCCAGTACCTCCACGATGCCTATCGACTGGGGCAGGCATGAAATCCCAACAGGGTTTCATCCTGACCATCAATGGAGGCTCGTCGAGCCTCAAGTGTTCGCTCTTCCAGGTTGGCCCTCCTCTCACGCCGGTGTTGTCCTGTCTGGTGGACCGAATCGGGTTTCCGGATGTCACGCTGACCCTCACGGATATTGCTAGTGGAACCAGCGAGCGTCGGACGATTCAGGCCGCGCATCACAAGGACTGCATCGATCCGCTCGTCACATGGCTGGAACAGAAGTTCACGAGCGCAGACCTTGTGGCCATTGGGCATCGCGTGGTGCATGGAGGTCATCGGTATCGCGAGCCTCACGTGATTACGTCTGAAATCATGAGCGAGTTGCGTCGGCTCAGTCCCTACGATCCGGAACATCTGCCGGCGGAGATTGAGTTGATGGAGACGCTCGGACGACGGTTTCCAACGATCCCGCAAGTCGCCTGTTTCGACACCGCCTTTCATCACGATCTGCCGCGCGTCGCCCGTCTCTTGCCGATCCCCAGACGGTACGAGGCAGCTGGAATCAGGCGCTACGGGTTTCACGGCCTCTCCTATGCCTACTTGATGGGGGAGCTTACACGTGTTGCGCCTCATGAGGCGCAGGGCCGCGTGATCCTGGCCCATCTGGGCAATGGGGCGAGCATGGCGGCGGTGCGCGGGGGCACCAGCATAGACACGAGCATGGGTTTTACGCCCACGGCTGGGTTGCCGATGAGCACACGCTCAGGCGATCTCGACCCGGGCTTGTTGTCGTATTTGTCGAGAACGGAAGGTATGACCGTTGAGCAGTTCCATACGATGGTCAATCGGCAATCGGGACTGCTCGGTCTGTCGGAGACGAGTTCCGATATTCGCGACCTCCTTGCCTGTGAGGGCCGTGATGTACGAGCGGCCGAAGCCGTGGCGCTCTTCTGCTACCAGGCCAAGAAGTGGATCGGCTCCTTTGCCGCGGCTTTGGGCGGATTGGACAGCCTCGTCTTCAGCGGCGGGATCGGCGAGCACTCACCGGTCATCCGCACGCGCATCTGTGAGGGACTGCAATTCCTCGGCATGACCATCGACGAGACTCGCAACGGAGCCGGTGACGCCGTCATTTCCACCGAAGGCAGCCGAGTGACCGTGCGCGTCATGCATACGGACGAAGAGCGTGAGATCGCGCAATCCGTCATTCACGTGTTGGCAGCAAGTCCCCGGGAGCGATAAGGAGATCATGGTGAGAAGCCACAAGCGGTTGAAGCCGGAGCAGCTTCGGAAAATGGATGCCTATTGGCGCGCAGCCAATTATCTGTCCGTCGGTCAGATCTATCTCTACGACAATCCCTTGCTGAAGAAGCCGCTTACCCTGGCCCACATCAAGCCGCGCTTGCTCGGCCACTGGGGCACCACGCCGGGGCTGAACTTCATCTATGTCCACTTGAATCGTGTCATTACCGAATACGAGCTGAACGTCATGTACATCACCGGGCCGGGGCACGGTGGTCCCGGACTGGTGGCGAACGCCTATCTCGAAGGCACCTATAGCGAGGTCTACCCGAACATCTCGCAAGACGAACAGGGGATGAAGCGCCTGTTCACACAATTCTCCTTTCCCGGCGGCATTCCGAGTCACGTCTCACCGGAGACCCCTGGGTCGATTCACGAGGGCGGCGAGTTGGGGTATTCGCTGTCCCATGCGTTCGGCGCGGCTTTCGATAATCCCGATCTGCTCGTGGCCTGTGTCGTGGGTGATGGAGAAGCGGAAACC
>SWDR01000008.1 GCA_005116815.1 Nitrospira sp.
CTTCAATCTGGTCGATGCTCCTCAGTGGAATCGGCATCCCTGGATGGGATGGCTCTTGGGTGGTATTGCCTTCTTCTTCGTCTGCTACTTCCTCTGGTGTGCGGTGCAGGGTTGGCGTGTCACTCCGTCGAACCAAGCCGAGCCGAAACCATAACGAGCCCCCTCCAAAGGTAGGATATCGCTCACCCACTGTGTCTGGGTACAATCCGCCATCACGGAGACTCTGATGGCGCCACCTCATTATTCCAGGACCTATCATCGATTCCCGCTCCACTTTCCTGTCATCTTCGGCGGAGCCCCGTTCGTTGCCGAAGGCATCCTGACCAACCTGTCGCTAATGGGGTGCTCCGTCATGAGCGATCGAGAGGTCCTCTGCGGCAGTGATGTCCGTGTGAGTGTGCTGCTCCCCAATCATCCGCAGGCCTTATCTGTTGAGCTTGGCAAGATTAAATGGGTCAAGGGTCATGAGTTCGGGGTGGAGTTCCTTCGTCTGCCCCTAGAGGCCCGGCAACGTCTCAATAGCACGCTCCGAGTCGAGCTCATCCAGTTTCTGAAGGCCCGTTCCGGAAAGAGCGAATTCCAGGAACTCCTCCATCCGAACATCTAGCCGGTATATTCAGGTTGATTGTGCCGCGCCGTTCATATCTCGTCTGAATACCAGCACGTAGCGCGTATGGCCGATGGTGTGTTCATGCATCAGCTCAGGATTGTCTTTGTCTCTGCGATAGGCTATGAGTGAGCAGCCTCTGGCGCCATCATCGGCCATGCGTTCTTTTCCTCAACAAGATATGCGTTAGGCTCCATATTTCACGGGTATCCGGGATAGCGTGCAATATTGACCATCGATCCTACTCCTGACAGCGAGATTTCCCTGTCTTTCGACAACCAGCGAGCGGTGGTGTCGCCCTGGGGTGCGTCATTGCGGCGGTACTTTCTGGTGGAAGCCGACGGGGGCGAGACCGACATTCTTTGGGGCTATTCGGGCGGTGGGAACAAGAAGGGTGGTCAGGGAGATGTACTAATCCCATTTCCTGGGCGCGTCGCTGAGGGACGCTACTCCTTCGACGGACAGGCGTTGCAACTCGATAGGAACGACAAAGAAGGGCCGAATGCGATCCACGGGTTTGTCCGGACCCTGCCCTGGACGATACTGCAGGCCGATGGGCATTGCGCCTCGCTTGAGGTTCGCCTGGATGCTGAGTCCTATAGCCCTCGAGGGTATCCCTTTTCACTTGCCACTCGCGTCACCTACAGCCTCGATCGTCAGGGTTTGTCTTGTGCGTTTGCCTTGCAGAACGTCGGGCGTCAGGCGGCGCCGGTCGGGGTGGGGTTTCACCCCTATTTTACGGTAGGCACGATGTGTATCGATCAGGCTGAAGCGAAGATTCCTGGTGCGGGGTATCTGGAATTCAATGAACGGCTCGCACCGACCGGCACCATCGTTTCTGTGGCGGGAACGGACTGGGATTATCGTAACTATCGCCTGATCGGCAATCGCCGGTTCAATCACTGTTATGTCCACCTTGAACGCGATGCGGAGGGAATGGCCACGGCCTCCCTGCGCCATGGGGAAAACGGTCGGGTCATTGAGATCGTCATGGATCGTTCGTTTTCCGCTGTCGTCGTGTACACCGGCGATGCCATTGCCGAGGCTCCGCGGCGCGCCTTTGCCATCGAACCGATGACTTGTGCGACGGACGCCTTCAATCACCCGGAATGGGGCTTGAAGCGTCTGGCTCCGGACGAAACATTCTCAGGGCACTACAGGGTTAGATGCCGGTAGTATGCGGGGTTCTTTCATCTAGACTGGATCTGTCTCCCTCACTAGATTCTCACGGTGCATCATTTCATGGTGAGCCATAGTGAGTCGACGTTGTGGCTGTATGTCGAGTCCGAATAGTATTGCGCGGGAAGTAACTGCGTAGTGCCGCTGTAGACCGTAAGGAGGTCTGGAGGTGAATCGATGACCGAGGGCAAGAACAATTCAAGTCCTACTCAGTTGGCTGAATTGGTTGTGAGTGCTGAACGGCATCAACGGCTCCATGACATTGTGCTATACGTCAAGGCCCTCCATCATTGTATCGATCCGGAGATGTACCGCATTTCACTCAAGAAGTTGGAGGAGTTGGAGTGGTGTGTCGAAGGGGTCGAGTATGTGTCTGAGGGGTGTCACGAACATCTCGGGTTCACCATGAAGGTGTCCTGGGAGGATCTGTGGTTTCTGGAAACCGTCGTCAGCGCGGCGGACACCTATTCGCATAGAGCATCCACCGGCTGGCGGGTTGAGGGGATTACCGACCAGGGGTATGACGATTTGTTGAAGTGGCTGGCGCGATCGGAGGGCGAGTTGTTCCGATCGAAGCTCAAAACATGATCGATCCCCTTTTCTTCTTCCCTGAACTGAGGTAGTCTCCTGGGGCCCGTTAATGATCGAGGATGAATTCAATGATGACACGATATGCTCACATCGGTCGTATGGCGCTCCTCATGGGTTCCGTACTCTTTGTTGTCGGCTGTGCCGCTCCCTCAACTGCGCCGTCCGGCAGTCATGGCAAGCAGTTTACGACGATGTGGGAGGAGATTTACGGACGGCTCAAACCGGAAATCGACAGCGGCAATATTTCCGTCGAACGTGGTGAGGTCACCTTGGCGAACCCTTCTGTCACGAATGATCAGGCGAACACCAACTCCGATGGCATGGGGTTGCCTTCGTCTGCCGCAGCCGTTGGTACACCGGGACCAGGCGCAGCATCTCGTGAGTTTATCCGCATTCGATTGACCGATCGCGTGCTCTTCGACTCGGGAGAGGATCAGATCAAAGCTGACGGGGTCAATGTGCTGAGCAGGCTCGGCCGTATTTTAGCAGGGGAAAAGGGGCTCGAAATCGTCATCCAGGGCTATACGGACAATGCATCAATCCGCGAGCGCCTTCGCTCAAAGTTTACCGACAACATGGCGCTCTCTCAGGCCAGAGCGGCGAACGCCGCGCAGATACTCCGGAACAACGGTGTGGCCTCTGAGAGCCTGCGGTTGGAGTGGTTTGGCGAGAGCCGTCCCATCAGCAGTAACGAGTCCGAAGAGGGGCGACGCCGAAACCGGCGCGTCGAAATCATGATTACCCCGAAGTAAGGGGATGGGGCAGAGACCTTTGCAGTGGCGTTTCGCCTGGGTCTGTTTTCTTGGTGCCTCTGTGATGGTGGGACTCTCCTTTTCCTCCCTCGTCGATGCGCAAGACAAGAGGCTCTTTGTCGCGCAACCAGCGGCTCCGCTGAATACCCAACCGGTGCAAGATTCGATATCGTTGTGGCTTCGCAAGGGGCAGGCGTTGAGGGCCAGTGGTGATCTCCGCGCCGGGATCGAGGCATTTCGCCGGGCCATCGCGCTGCAGCCCCGTCATGCCGAGGCCCATTACCTTTTAGGGGTTGCTCTCGAAGAGGCCTACGATGTGGATGGGGCCCTGGCAGAATTCGAAACGGTCGCCGAACTGGCCCCGAACCATCTCAACGGTCAATTTCGGTTGGGTGTTCTCTACGGGCAACGCGGCGAACACGATGGTGCCATTCGTGCGTTCAGTGCGGTATTACGATCCAATCCTGACCATCTGCTCGCTCGTTTCAATATCGCATTAGCGTTTCGCAAGACGGGCGATGACCTGTGGGCTAAGCGTCACCTGGAACTCGTTGTGAAACAGAACCCGCGCCATTGCGGCGCGCATATCAGTCTGGGAAATATTTATTACGCCAGTGGAGATATCGCGCAGGCCATCGCGGAGTATCGCGTCGCATTAGATAGCGAACCAGGCTATGTACGGGCCCGTCGAAACCTGGCTGTGGCGCTCAAACAACAAGGCGACCTGCTTGGAGCCATTGCCGAGTATCGAGCCGCGATTGGGTTGCAGACAGCAGACCCGTCGTTGCATATCGAGTATGCCGACACCCTCCTTGCGAGCGGGGAAAAGGCCGCTGCGGCGACTGCCTATCGGGAGGCGCTGACCCTCTTACCTCAGACCCGCGATCAGTCGGATCTTCGCAGCCGGATTACACTTCAACTGCAGCAACTGACCCCATAAGTCATGACCTGGAGATCCTTCGTGCCAGACCGAGGGGTTCCGCCTGCATGGCCGGAGGTCTTACAATGGTGGGGCCGAGGCCACGATACGGAACCGTACTTCATCCACCAGGGTATCGGCGGTCGTCCGTTCTCCCGTGAATAAACCACAGTGGTAGAGGCCCGCGGTCCATCCTGTTTTTGGCGGGGGCAACATGAAATAGCCGGATTGGTCGTTCATGGTCGTCATGACACGGTCTTGTGCGAGGGCGCGTTGAGCTTCCGTCATCTCGGAGGTTTCTAGGACACAGCGTGCAGTGAGAGGCACGGCATCGAATGAAGCCGAGACCAGCCCAAACACCAGGTAGATGTCTTGTTGTGTGGTGGGAAAGCTATCGCCAGGGCTCAGCGGAATAAACTCATGCGCGCCGGTGGGAAAATCGTCCCGCACGATTTTCCCGGCCGGGATGACGAAGCGAAACCAACTGAAGTCGGCGTCTCTCCCCATGAGCGACGCCCCGGTGTCCAGCGGTTGTTGCGGTTGAAATCGTGCGGCGGCTCTCGCATAGAGTTCTTCCTCTGGAGAGAGGGTGGAAGGTGCAGGCTCCACGGAGGCGACGCGGTCTGCAGCCTCGTGATCTGCCAGCTTGGCCAACTCAGGAACATGGGGCCGCACCTTCTCGAGCCATCGGGCGATTTTTTTCTTGTCGAGTACACGGGTGTCTGCCGGGAGCTGTACATTCTTGTTAGCCTGTTCAAACTCGATGGCTGCGTCGTAGAGAGTCTGAAAATGGACGAATGCATTTTCCCATTGCTCCAGCTCGACGAGACATTGGCCCATTCGAAAGACGGTATCGACATAGTCCTCTTCGCTGGGATCGAGGTTGGAGACCTTCCCAAACACCGCCAGCGCATCTTTGCACCGGCCGAGCTGCATCAGAGTCAGTCCGAGCTGATGATTGGCCAAGGGGTCGTTAGGATTCAGGGCGAGCAGCCTTCGGTAGATCGGCTCGGCCTCCTGGAATTGGCCTGTTGAGAAGAGTCTCCAGGCCTCTGCGCGAATCGAAGCCCATTCCTTGCGCTGGGCGCCGGTCATGTCTTTGGTGAGCACCGGGTCGAAACGGCGGCCTCGATCGATGGAGGTGCCATGGATTTGTGAGAGCAGATTCCTGGCCGGGAGTTCCAGCGGAGAACCGGGAGGGATCTTGTGCAGGACATAGTGCACGTCCGCCTCTGCGCCGTCATAGTCCAATACGTCAAACCGCGCGCGGGCCAACGTCAATCGCCAGCCAAGCATATCGGGAACGAGTGTCACGGCCCTCTTATACGATTCGAGCGAGTCCTCCAGGCGATCCAGCTTCCGGAGTTCTTGTGCCAGCCTCAGATGGACCAACGGATTCTGCACATCGACTTCCGCAATGCGTGTTAATTCGGCGATGGATTTCTCGCTCTGCCCGGACCGCGTCAAGACGCTCCACTTGGCCCATCGGACATCCAAAGCGGTCGGCGCCTTGGCGAGGACGGTCTCATAGGCTTCAACCGCTTCCTGTGGGCCTCGCGATGTGGCGAGGATATCGCCGCGTAATGTTTGGAGCGTGAGTGCGGCAGGATGTTCGTGAATGCCCCGGTCGAGGATCTCGAGCGCCGCGCTTGCCGTGCCGCCTTCCCATACCGTTCTCGCATGTTCGGCGATCTGTTGTTCCGACGATGGCGGAAAATCCTCGGCGAACAACAATGAGCTCGTCGTCAATGCCAGCGCCAACGGCATTGCAAGGAATGTTGCGAAGGAGTGAGATCCTGGCTGGATGTCAGTCTTGTGCATGTGGGACGGCAACGATCTACTCATGAATGTGGAGCGGTCTCTTAGTCGATCAGTACTATACCAAGAAAAAAATGAGGGTAAAAGAGACTGTGCCCTGGAGTCCGTCTTTCGGCGCTCAGTGATCCGGCATCGTGACAATCTCTGTGGCCGTGCTACACTCTGGCCCCATGTTTGATGTCATTCTCTATCAGCCTGAAATCCCCCCCAACACCGGCAATATCATCCGCCTCTGCGCGAATACGGGCGTGCGCCTCCATCTGGTGAAGCCGCTGGGGTTTTCACTGGACGATAAGCAACTGCTGCGCGCCGGACTGGACTATCACGAATTTGCCACGATCACGGTTCATGAAAGCTGGGCCGACTGTGCCGAGCGCTTCAATCATAGCCGCCTCTTTGCGGTGTCGACCAAGGGTACGCAGCAGTATGACTTGGTGACCTACCGTGCCGGCGATGCCTTTGTGTTCGGTCCGGAAAGTCGCGGGCTACCAACCGAGATTCTTGGGTCGGTGGCCGAGGATCAGCGCATCCGAGTGCCGATGGTGCCGGGTAATCGGAGCCTTAACCTCTCCAACGCCGTGGCGGTCGTGGTCTACGAAGCCTGGCGGCAGGTGGGATTTGGAATCGAGGCGAAGAGCTGATAGCGAATGGCGTATGGCTAATGGCAAAACAAAGAAAATTCTGCCTGTCTTGCACCGGCTATCGGCCATACGCCATATGCTTTGTGCTCTTCAATCTCGCTCCTAGAGCTCCTCTTCCTTCAAGCACCGCCCGAATCCCTGCTGCTCGGCAAAATAATAGGCATAATGTGTGGCCGCAAGGTTGGCGATGCGTTCTTCCGCCTCATCGCGCGTGTCCGCGTAGATCACCTGGATGCCATATCTGGCGGTGAGGGCATCCAGGAAATCCATCAATCCAATCTTGTGATATTGGTTGAGCCGTCCTCCGGCTTTGCGATGCTGGAGCATGCCATCGATGATCAGAAAGCGGGCGGGGAAGGCAAGGACCTGTTCGAGTTCGCGGAGAAAGGGCGTGCGGTTGTGCGAAGGGTTTGAAAAGACCGTATAGAGTTCTTCGACGCCGATGCGTTTGATGCAGAGCAGTTCTGGGACTTCCGCAATGGCATAACCGCTGACAGGCAACGTCTCTCGCATGGTGCCGGCGATGCGCACGAAGCCATGAAAGTCGTAGGGCTGGAACTCGCGTGGATCGACGTAGAGATGAATGGCCGGCAGGGTTGGCGTGTTGACGATTTGACGAGCGGCTCGATGGCGGAGCAGCCATCGTCAGTATTTCCCGCGCAGAATGAATATTTGTGCACAAATTGCCTAGGGCACGGGAATTGCTGAACAACTCATGTGTCTATGAAAATCACAACATCTTGTCATTGGTTGCTAGCTTGCCTGCTTACGCAGAGTTTCCCGTTGGACGCCGCTGCTGCAGTTGAGAGCCAAGCTCCTTCCGCTTCGACGTTGCCTCTTCAGGCTGGAGCGGTTCAGGCGACTGCTCCGGCAGCGATCTCAAAACTCACGTTACCCGATGAAGGGCCTCGCTACGATTATCTTGCAGAGGGATCGAACTCGCTGCAGTTTCAAGAGGCGATTGATTCATTTAAGCATGGGGAATATGCCCTGGCTCGCGAAGGATTTTCCGCACTCGTCAAGCAGGATCCTGACAGCCGGCTGATGCCGTCGATCAAGGCATTTTTGGCGGAGATCACGTTGCGTGAAGACCCGACAACTCGCGGGCGGTCCGAAGCCATTCTTCAATATCGAGCCCAGGTTCGTCAGTATCAGAAAGATCCGAATACCTCACGTGCGCTCTGGAGGATCGGGGATCTGTATGTCGAAATGGGATGGTTGCAGGAGGCCATTATCGCCTATGAATATGCCACCTCGCATATACAGCTTCGAGCCGATGCCGACCGATCCCTGTTGAGTTTGGGTGTCATCCTTGAATCACGCGAGCGCTGGGTGGAAGCGGAGCGGGCGTTCGAGTCGGTTCGGAAGCGCACGAGCGACGAACGAATCCTCAGGCGTTCGACATTGGGATTGGCCAATGCCCTGTACGCGCTCCAGCGCAAGCGAGAGGCCCAACCTCTCTACGACATGCTCTACCAGCGATGGCCGGATCTCCTCAAAAGCGAACCGCAGTACTTGCAGCAGTATGGTGATGTGCTCGTCGGCACGAACGAGCGGCAGCGGGCCCGTGCAATCGACATCCTGCTGTTTAACCTGTATCCGTCGCACCAGTATGCCGGCGCGGCACTCGTGCGTCTCGGCGATAGTCACCGCCAGCAGAATCAGTCAACCCAAGCGGAGCTGTTCTACCACGTCGCGCAGGAGCGGTATGTGGGTATGCCGGCCGCTGTGCTTGCTCGTATGCGCCTGGCGCAGATGGAAGAGCGGCCTGTTCAATCCGGGAAGGGCTCGGCGACGAACAGCGACAAGGGGACGGCAAGCCAGGGCGACGAGTCTGTGAACGCATCCAAGGGTGTGAAGGTCTATCAGGAGATTGCCAAGACCTATCAGGGAGATGTCCTCGGGAGTGAAGCGCTCTTCCATCTGGCGGAACATTACGAGTTACGAGGCGATCCGTTACGGGCCATCCAGGTCTATCAAGACGTTGCAAGACGGGCTGGAACCATCCAAGACGATCCATGGCCTCAGATGGCGGGGCGTCATCTGACCAGCATCTTGAAACCCCAATTGGAAGCCGCACTCAAGGCCGGGAAAGATGTGCTGGCGGTGGCCCTGTTCCACAACCACGGACATGCGCCTGAGCATCAATATGCCGGGACGAAGACATTGTTAGCCGTCGCCGACACCCATCGTCGGCTGGGCTTCTCCAGCCAAGCATCGCGCCTCTATCAATTGCTGGTGCGGGATCGGAAGGCAGCCGCGTTGCACGAAGCGGCGCTTATCGGTCTTGGCGAGAGTTACGTGGATCAGCGGATGTATGCCGCCGCTCGGAATGTGTTCGAGAACTTTCGACTGCAATACCCGCAGAGTCCACAGACGATGCCGGTGCTGCGACAATTGACCACGGCGATGCTTGAGCAAGGCGACCGTCCTGGTGCGATTCGATTGATGAGGCAATGGCTGCGGACGCACCCGAAGGCGCAGGAGCGGGGGTGGATGCAACTGACCTTGGCGAGAACGCTGGCCGCCGATCATCAACCGGCCGAGGCCGTGGCGGCATTCGAAGAAGCCGCACGCCACAAATTCATGCAGTCGCAAGGGGATAGGCTCCTGTTAGCGGATCTCTTGACCTCCTTGAAAAAACATCAGCAGGCCGTCGATCTGTATCAGAAAATTCTGGCGTCGAACCCGGCGCCGGATCAGGCCGAATGGGCGCGTTTGCAGATCGTCAGAAATCTCGCCACGCAGAAGTTGCATGGTCCGGTGCGCGCGGTCCTGACACCAGGCGCTGGTACTGGCGATCCGCTCTTGTATCGGGCAGCGGAAGCGATACAGGCCAGTATCCGCGTCACCACCGACAAAGAAGGAGGATGATGTGATGAATGGACATCCGGTTCCCGCACAGATGGATAGCGATTTGCTGCACGAAGCCTTTCGAAGCTTCGACGATGCGGCGGCGACGCTCCAACAGTCCTACCAGACCTTGACGTCCCGGTTGGAGCAGCTGGATGTCGAACTCGCCGACCGCAATGAGGCGTTACGAAAGAATTTACGTGTCAATGAAGAGTTGCGCGAGCATTTGACGGCGATCGTGGAGTCCCTGTCGACCGGTCTGCTCGTCATGGATGAAGCCGGCACCATTACGCGCTGTAATCAAGCAGGCACACAATTGCTCGGATTGCCGCACGAACAGATCATCGGCCGTTCTTTGGCCACTTGCCTCAAAGACGCGCATTTGGACGGTGATGTCTATCCTCTGACCACGCAACAGGGTGCCGCGGTGTCTCTCTCGCAACGAGCCTTGCAGACGAGCGATGGACGTCAGGCGGGGAGCCTGGCCTTGATTCAGGATGTGACGGCCATGCGAGAGCTGGAGGATCGGCTGCAACGCCGCAATCGTCTCGCGGCTATGGGCGAGATGGTCGGGCGGATCGCCCACGAAATTCGGAACCCGCTCGGCAGTATCGAACTGTTCGCGTCGATGCTGCGCCGCGACTTACACGATGCGCCGGCCATGCGAGGCTATGCCGAACACATCTCCTCGTCGGTCCACATGATGAATCGTCTACTCACGAATCTGCTGCTCTATACCAAGCCCGACTGTTCCCATAGAGAGCGGCATGAGACGGAAGTCTTGATGCTGAATGCTTTAACCCTCGCCGCCCATGCCGTCGCCGGCGCCAGAGTGGATATTCGTCTGGATGTCAATCCATTAGCATCCCACATGTGGTGCGATGCCGGCCAGATGAAGCAAGTGCTCCTCAACTTGATCCTGAACAGTATCCACGCCATGCCGAACGGTGGAACTTTGACGTTGTCGGCGAGACCGACTGCGGAGGCGACATCCGGCGGAGCAGGTATCTGTCTTTCGGTGTCGGATACGGGTATCGGCATCCCGGCTGCGCAACGTTCGAGGATCTTCGATCCCTTCTTCACCACCAGGGATGAAGGCACCGGGTTAGGTCTGGCTATCGTCCACGCGATTGTCGAAGGGCATCGTGGCCGAATCGACGTCGAGAGTGAAGATGGCCGCGGCACCACATTTACCATCGTGCTCCCGAATCATCATACGACGAGCCCTCTGCCGATACAGGCATCGCCTGATCTGTCGTTCTCGGAGGGGTACCCTGCGTCTGAGTTGATCGCTGAACGATTGCTTGTTGGAGAGGAGACATCGGCATGACCGACCACAATACAGAATTTCCGGTGACGGATGTTCCCGCACAGGCTGAACGAATTTTGATCGTCGACGATGATCCCTCCATGCGGATGGCTTTAATGGAGTCTGTTCGCCGGCTGGGTTACGACGTACAGGGTGCGATGGACGGCGCCGACGCCGTCGAGCTGGTCAGCCGCTATAAACCCTGGTTAGTGGTCACCGATTTGAAAATGCCCAGGCTTGGCGGACTCGATTTGATCAAGGAGATCAAGAGCCGTTCGCCACAGACGTTGATGGTGCTGATGACCGCCTATGGGACCGTGGAAACCGCCGTAGAGGCAATGAAGTATGGAGCGAGCGATTACATTCTCAAGCCGTTCTCGACCGATTTGCTTGAGCGGGTCATTGCCAATCTCAAAGCCCGTGGCGCGGATGCGTCGTTGTCACCGGCTGTGCCGATCGATCAGCGGTCGATCCTAACACAAGATCCTGGTATGGCTCGGCTCCTCAGCACCGTTGAAGGAGTCGCTGCAAGCCAAGCCACTGTCCTCATTCATGGGGAAAGCGGCACAGGAAAAGAACTGCTGGCGCGCTTTATTCACAGCCGAAGTCCACGTGCCCATCGCCCGTTTATCGCCGTCAATTGCGCGGCATTACCGGACGGGCTTCTCGAGAGCGAACTATTCGGCCATGAGCGGGGCGCCTTTACCGGCGCCATTATGAAGAAACTCGGCAAGTTCGAGATGGCACATACCGGCACCTTGTTGCTGGATGAAATCAGCGAAATGAACATGGGCTTGCAGGCCAAGTTGCTGCGGGTGATTCAGGAGCGAGAGGTGGATCGAGTCGGAGGGCGTGAGCCGGTGTCCGTGAATATTCGTCTCATTGCGACGACGAACCGTTCGCTGTATCACGAAGTCGAGCAGGGACGGTTCCGAGAGGATTTGTATTACCGGCTAAATGTCTTCCCCATCACCGTACCTCCATTGCGGGAACGGCCTGCGGACATTCCGTTGCTCGTGAGGCATTTCGTGGCGGTCTCCGCGGCGCGCAACGGCCTTCCCCAACCGGCGGTGTCGGCGGCGGCCTATGCCGTTCTTCAAGACCGGCGATGGAAAGGGAATGTACGCGAGTTGGAGAATGTCATGGAGCGTGCCGTGCTTTTAGCAGGGAACGAGCCGATTCTCCCAAGCCATTTATTGCTGGAGGCCGGCGCCCAGCCAACCGCCTCGGTGCCAGTCCCCTCCGTACCCCAGTCTTCAGTGAACGGATCGTTGTGGGAAATGGAGCGCGAGCTGATTTTTCAAACCTTGGCTCGTGTGCATGAGAATCGGACGCATGCGGCGAAAGAACTGGGCATCAGTATTCGAACCTTGCGAAACAAGCTGCGCGAGTACCGGGGGGAAACGTGCTCAGTCTCGGCTTGACCTATTGGTGTTGGCCGGAGTGGACCGTTCCCGCCGGGCAACTTCTGCCGATCGGCAGGAAGCGTATTGGGCGAAACGATCCGGCAGGCTCTGTCGTTGCCGTCAGATTCTGCCGATTGAAGATGGCATCGCGTTTGCAATAATGACGATGACGACATTTGCAAGAAGCAACTACGAGGAGGCGCATCATGATGATCTTTGATCGCACCATGCAATTGGTTCATCGCACCTTGGATTTGCGGCAAGCGAGGCAGCGTGTTATTGCCTCGAATATCGCGAACGAAGAAACCCCCGGTTACCGTGCCACCGACTTCAATTTTCGCGACTCGCTCCAAGCGGCGCAGCGTGGGCAAGGGCCGGTGACGCTGGCGGTGACACAGGGCAAACACTTCGGCCCTCAGGGAGAAGGATTTCAGCGGGTTGTCGGCAAGCTCAGTGATGTGCCGGCAGGCGACCTTCCCTTGGACGCCAACTCGGTGAACATGGAGCTGGAAATGGCCAAGATGTCCGACAACGCGATGCAATACAACGGGGCTGCCGCGATCATGGCGATCCGCCTCCGTCAGTTGATGGGAGCGGTACGGGACGCGCGATAACAAGAATGGTGAGAGGCACGCGGCGAGAGGCAAGAGGAAAAGACTCATTCGACACCTTGCCTCTGGCCACTCGCCTCTCGCCCCTAACCAGGAGGAACGACCATGGAAATGACCGATAGCATGGCAGTGTCCGTCACGGCGTTAGATGCACAACGCCGTCGACTGAATGTGATCTCCAGTAATCTGGCGAATGCCCAGTCGACCCATACGCCTGGTGGAGGGCCCTATAAACGCCGGGATGTGGTCTTTCAGTCCACGCCCGTTACCAGCCCGTTTCAGCGCACATTCCGGCAAGTGGCGACGGGGCCTGGCGCCCATGCGCTCGACGGCGTGAAGGTGCTGCGTGTGCATGAAGATTCAAAGCCCGGTCAGGCGATTTATGATCCGCGCCATCCTGACGCCGATAAAAAAGGGTTCGTCAAGATGCCGAATGTCAATGTCATGGAAGAAATGGTGAACATGATCGGTGCGTCGCGTTCGTACGAAGCGAACGTGCAAGCGATTAATGCCACTCGCACCATGATGAGTAAGGCTCTGGAGATCGGGAGGTAGTCATGGATCAGATCAAACCGATTGCGATTCCGACACCGTCATTTGGGGAACTGGGCACGGCTGCTCAGGGCTCAGGTGGCACCCCAGCCACTGGATTTATGGATACGCTGCAGCATGCGATCAGTAAGGCCAATGATATTCAGCTGCAAGCCAGCCAGGCTACAGATGCACTGATGACCGGCCAGTCGCAGAACGTGCATGGGACGATGGTGGCGTTACAGGAGGCGGATATCTCCTTCCAGCTGATGATGCAGATCCGGAACAAGTTGGTGTCGGCCTATGATGAAATTCAACGGATGCAGATGTAAGCCAGCCGTCGCGTAGCGAGGAGTAGGGCCCTATGTTGTCAAAGTTTTCCATCAATCAACGCTTGATCATTCTGGTTGCACTCGCCGGCTCGATTGCCGGACTGATTGCCGTGACCCTCTGGACACAGCAACCAGACATGCAGGTGTTATTCACCAACCTCAACCCTGAGGACGCATCCGGGATTGTGGATAAACTGAAAGAAACGAAGGTGCCGTACGAGACGACCGGCGGAGGGACGACCATCTTGGTCCCCAGCGCGCAAGTGCATGAATTGCGATTGCAGTTGGCCTCCCAGGGGCTCCCTCACGGGGGCGGTGTGGGATTTGAAATTTTCGATCGTTCGTCGATTGGGATGTCGGATTTCGTGCAGAAACTGAATTATCGCCGCGCCTTGCAAGGCGAATTGGCTCGAACCATTGCCCAAATGCCGGAGATCGAACGGGCTCGGGTGCATCTTGCGACCCCGGAACGGCGGCTCTTTGGAACCGAGGAAAACCGTGCGCGCGCGTCGATCGTGGTGTCGTTGCGGAATGGACAGGCTCTTGCCAAGACGCAAGTCAACGGCATCGTCCACCTGGTGGCGAGCAGCGTCGAGGGCCTGCAAGTGAAGGATGTTACCGTGGTGGATGGCCATGGGCGGCTTCTCTCGTCGGCAGCCGGGAGCGATGACGCGGCAGGGCTCACCGGGTCGCAATTGGAGTACCAGCGGACAGTGGAGAAGGACATTGAAAGCCGCATCCAATCCATGTTGGAGCGAATCGTCGGACAGAATAAAGCGGTCGTGCGCGTCTCGAGTATCCTCGACTTTCGCAAAATCGAAACGACGGAAGAGCGGTACGATCCGAACGGTCAAGTCGTGCGGAGCGAACAGCGAGGACAGGAGAAGTCGAATGGCGTCAATGGTGTATCCGGTGGCGTCCCAGGCGTCCAATCGAATGTGCCGCCCGGGACCGACCAGGAGCCGCCTCAAACCAGCTCGACCAGCAATCAGACCAAAAACGAGACGGTGAACTACGAAATCAGCCGGACCGTGTCCCGGATCGTGGAATCCAGCGGCAGCATCAAACAACTCTCTGTGGCGGTGCTCGTGGATGGTATCTACGAAGGGGCTAAGGCGACTGCTGACGGAAAGCCGGCAGCCGATCAGGCCAAGAAGTATGTCGCACGGTCTGAAGAAGACATGAAACGCATCGAGGAGATCGTGAAAAAAGCGATGGGGTATTCGGCGGAACGGCAGGATCAAGTACAGGTGACGAATGTGCAGTTCGATATTGCGACCGAAGAGCCGTCTACTCTGGGTGTCGAGGCCTCGGCCGATGCGACGAATCCCTTCATGCCGTATGTTCGGTATGGGGTCGGCGGGCTGCTCTTTCTCCTGATTCTGTTCATGGTCGTGCGCCCGTTGTTGGGTATGTTGGGATCGACGGGGACCGCATTGGAGCAGAGCGTCACCGCGTCATTGCCTGCTTCGGTCAGTCAGGTCGAAGCGGCGCTGGATGGGAAGCCGCGTTCACAACTCATCGATATGGCGCGCAGCAATCCTGAGGCGACGGCTGTCATCGTGAAACAATGGTTGAAGACCGATCAGTAACGAGGAATCGTCAGAATGGCTACGCAATTAACCGGTGAGAAAAAAGCGGCGATCCTCCTCCGAGCGATCGGTGAAGATGCGGCGGCGCTGGTCATGAAGAACCTCGACCCCAAGGAAATCAGAAAATTGGGCACGTTCATGAACGATACCGCCAATATTTCGCAAGAAGAAGAGCAGACGGTGATGGGGGATTTTGAAAAAGCGAGCGCGTCCGGCGAGGTGTCCTTTAAAGGGAAGGAATACATCAAAACCATTTTGACAAAGGCGCTCGGTCCTGAAAAAGCAGCCCGTCTTCTTGAGTCCATGAATAGCCGAGTCTATCCGGGACTCGATGCCTTGAAGTGGGTGGATGCCAAGGCCGTGTCTCAAATGCTGAAGATTGAGCATCCGCAAACCATCTCTCTCATCATGGCCCATATGGAGCCGGACCAGGCAGGACAGGTGCTCGTTGGCTTGCCAGCCGAGCTGCGGGCGGATGTGGCCCATCGGCTGGCCACGATGGAGGAAGTGCAGCCGGATGTGCTTGAGGAATTGAGTGGTGCGCTCCAAGATTTGCTGATTGCCAGCTCCGGCGTCCAATCCCTGAGCATCGGTGGTTCTAAGGTGATCGCGGATATTCTCACTCGGGTGGATAAAGCGACCGAAGGCGGCATTATGGCGAAGATTGCCGAGCGGAATCAGGCCCTGGCCGATGCCATCCGTGCCTTGATGTTCGTGTTCGACGATTTGATCAAACTCGATGATCGCGGGATGCAAGAGCTGATGAAGGAAGTCAGCAAGGAAGATTTGCCTGTCGCGCTCCGTGGAGCCAGTCCTGACGTGAGAGATAAGTTCCTGAAGAACATGTCAAGCCGCGCGTCAGAAATGCTGAAAGAAGACATGGAGGCTCGAGGCCCGGCGAAGGTAGCGGATGTGGAGAAGGCCCAGCAGAATATTCTGAAAGTCTGCCGGAAGTTGGAAGAAGAGGGCCGTATTGTGATCTCAGGCGCAGGGGAGGCGCTGGTGTAAATGGCGAGTCCCCTGAGTCTGGAATCCACCATGTCGCAGCCCGCATCGCGTGCCACCTGGCAGCGCGATACGTCCATCTTGATCGTCGACGATGAGCTGTCGATCCAGAAGTTGTTGACCGTATTGCTCCAATCGGATGGGTACCGTATCCGTGCGGTTGGGTCGGCGCGTGAAGCGCTCGCGGCGCTCAAGATCGCACCGGCCTCGTTGATGATCACCGACATTAAGTTGCCGGACCAGGATGGCCTATCGCTGCTCCAGCAGGCCTCCAAGATCGATCCACGCATGATCGGGGTGGTGATGACGGGATATGCCACGGTCGATCTCGCCGTGCAAGCGATGAAGGCCGGTGCAACTGAATTTCTGATGAAACCCTTCGAGTGCGACATGGTGCTCCTGACGGTCAAACGGCTCCTCGAGCTTTATCGCCTGCGGGTTGAAAATGCCGTGTTGAAACAGGCGGTGGTGCGTGAGGGCGGCGTGCGGTTGGAGAATCCGTCATTAATCGATTTCGGGACCGGCCATCAGTTCGTCACGACCAGCGGCCCGTCCGACTACGACCGGGGGATTGCCGAGGGCGAACGTCGAGCGGCGGTGCGAGACGAAGTTTCGCAGCGGCGCGAGCAGACGCTGTTCGCGAATGCCGTGCAGCAGCTGGAGGAAGTCTGGAGATCGTTCGGCAGCACGATGGAGTCCGATGTCACTGCCTTGGCCTTCAGCTTAGTGAGCAGGATCTTACGGGGAACGATCGCAGAGCATCGGGATGTCGTGTTGGCGCAGCTGAAAGCCGCCTTGGCGACCATTCGTGAATCAGGCGTGGTGACGGTCCGCACCCACCCCTCCGATGTGTCGGTCCTTGAAGCGGCGAGGCCGGAAATGAGTCGCGATCGAGAGACAGCGTTAGTCCTGCACATTGAAGGTGATGCATCACTCTCACGAGGCAGTTGTGTCGTAGCCACGACGAATCGATTGGTCGATGCTTCCCTGGATGCACAGTTGCTGCGTCTTGGGGAGGTCTTACAGAAACGGGGGCGTGGTGGATCTCGCTGAACTGATTGAACGGACAGATCCACTTGCCGTTTCCGGCCGTGTGGCGCAGGCGGTCGGGATTGTGATCGAGGGGTATGGCCCCATGACTTCTGTGGGAGAGCTCTGCGAGGTGACGCGCGAAGACGGAGAAGGAGCCGTGCTCGCCGAGGTCGTCGGATTTCGCGGTGACCGTGTACTGTTGATGCCGCTTGGGGAGATGCGAGGGATCGGTCCTGGGAGCCGGCTCTTGATGAAAGGGCATTGTGCGTCGGTGCCGGTTGGTCCGCAACTGCTCGGTCGGGTGCTGGATGGGCTTGGTGAACCGCTCGATGGAAAGGGTCCTTTGGTGACCGAGCGTCAATATCCGCTCCATGCGGCCCCCCTCAATCCGCTTCAGCGCGCGCGCATTACCAAACCGCTCGATCTCGGTGTCCGGGCGATCAATGCCTGTCTGACATGTGGCCTAGGCCAAAAAATCGGGATCTTTGCCAGTGCGGGTGTGGGCAAGAGCGTCTTGCTCGGCATGATGAGCCGCTACACCAGAGCCGACGTGAATGTGATTGCCTTGATCGGTGAACGAGGCAGAGAAGTGAACGAATTCCTCGAACGGGACCTCACGCCGGCCGCACTGCAACGGTCGGTCGTCATTGTGGCCACGTCGGATCAGCCTCCGCTGGTGCGGTTGCGGGGCGCATTGATCGCGACGGCGATTGCAGAGTATTTTCGCGATTGTGGAAAGCAGGTCCTTTTGATGATGGACTCGCTGACCCGTTTAGCCCATAGCCAGCGTGAAGTAGGGCTTGCCATCGGCGAACCACCGACCACAAAGGGATATACGCCCTCGGTCTTTACGTTTCTTCCAAAGCTCTTGGAACGAGTCGGGACTGGTCCTGGATCCGGCACGATCACCGGACTCTATACGGTGTTGATGGACGGCGACGAGGTGTCAGACCCTATTGCTGAAACTGTGCGATCCATCCTCGATGGGCATATTGTGCTGTCACGGCAGATGGCCGCGCGCAATCATTTCCCGGCGATCGACCTGCTGAATAGTACGAGCCGGGTCATGAAAGACATCGTGGGGCGCGAGCATTATTCGGCAGCCCGGTCCATGGTCGAACTCATGGCTCGCTACCAACAATCGGAAGATCTCATTCTATTGGGTGCCTATAAGGCGGGGACGAATAAGGCGCTGGACCGGGCCGTATCCGCACAAGATGGGATCGATGCCTTTCTTCGACAGGAGATCGACCAACCGGCTGATCTTGGGGCATCGGTTCAGGATTTACTCACGCTGATGAAGAGCACCGCATGAAACTCGATGCGGTACGACGCTATCGTGCACAAGTGGAAGACCTGTTGCGTATGGACTTGCTTCACGCTCGCCAGAATCTTCAGGATGCTGAATCCGCCTATCAGGCCCTCGACGAACAGGCGCGGATGACGGCTGAGCGGTATGTAGCCAAGGCCAGCAGCGGGATCGTGTTGGAGGAGTTTCTTGAATGGCAGGTCACCTGTGACGCGGAAGCCGTCTTGCTGACGCAAGCCTGGCAGGCTGAATGCCGGTGCCGTGAAGAATGGCATCAGAAGCAGCAAGAGTTGCAGCTTGCGATGCAGGAGCGTCGGACACTCGACCGTCTTGCCGAGCGGTTACGTCAGCAGCAGCGAGTGATCCAGTATCGAGCCGAGCAATCGCAAATGGATGAGTCCGCGCGCCGTACGAGCGGAATATCTCGTTCGCATAATTCATGATGAGCCATTATCAGTTGAACCAACAACGAGACCGGATTACGCTCTCACGCCGTCATGCGGAAGGACCTCGCCGTCCTCGCACGGGGTGGGGGAGACAGATCTGGTCTGTCTCGATCATGCTGGGTGTGATTATGGTCTTGTGCTGGACGGTTGTGCAACTCAACGATGCCTCATCCGCTCCTGCAACGGCTCCTACTGCCACTCGCAAGGCGCTTCCGAAGGGGAGTACTCCCGGTAAGTTGTCTTCGGGTTCCAAGCCGATAGAAGAGGCGAAGGCCCAGTCGGCTGAGTCCTCACCGGCAGAGGCGACACAAACGCAAGGCCCAGCGATCAATTTGCCGGAGGAAGTGGTGGCGATGTTCCAACAGCGGCAAGATGATTTGGAACGTCGGGAGAAAACGGTCAGGACATCGGAGGATCGGCTCACGAATCTCAGGGCTGAAATTGAGCAGATCTTGAGCAAAGTCGAGGCGGCAGAACAGCGCCGCCTCCGTGCGAAGGAACAACAAGAAAAGGCGGCTGCAGGGCAGAGCGCTGCACAGAGCGCGGCGCAGAAGAAACAAGCGGCCGATGAGCACAGTCAACGATATGCACAGTTGACGAAGATTTATGAAAGTATGCCTGCCGAGGAAGCTGCCGCGCGTATTGAAAAGATGCCGGATCGAAAGGCCTTGGAGATTCTCCGTTTGGTAAAAGGCAAGACTGCCGGATCGATTCTCGCCCAGGTGAAAGTGGACCGAGCCGCAAAACTCACCGAACAATTGCTTTCCAATCCCTGACCGATTCCTGTCTCCTGTGTGCTCCCGGTATTCTTTACCCCATCATCCGGCATCTTTTTCCGCAGTCGTGTTTCTTGCCGCGTTGATTTCATCAAAGTGCACGCCAATCGATAGATATCTCGTTATTCTGTCTGGCATGAGCCTTGAAAGATCCACAATCGACAATGTGCCCCCATTACCCATAAGGACAACGAGGACCTATGGACTTTCAACAACTCAGCCCACAGATCGGCACCGCACCGGCGAGCGGAGACCTCCAGCCATTCGCCGCTGGAAACTCGGTTAGCTCGGTTTCTCACGAGAAAGGATTCTCATCGGTCTTGAAGGCCGCGTCGCAGCGGGTCGAAGCCAGGAGAGAGGCGAAGTCGCGCACCTCTCAGACTGAGCGTGAAAGTCGATCATCCAGCACCACGCAGTCAACGCACCGTGGTCTCACATCCAAGACCGATGGCAGTCGAGGGCCAAAACCACGTGCCTCTCAGTCAGAGCGTGAATATCGACCATCCAGTACGACTCCGGTGGTTCACCGGAGTCAGGTGCAGAAGGCGACAGACAACTCGGACAGCAATAACACAGAGTCTCCTCTTCCTCAGACTGAGAACGGCGCCGACACGTTGGGCGCGAACCTCAATATGCTGGCTGGGACATCCACGACAGGCACGAACTTCAGTATTGCCGATCCGACAGGGACCTCGAACTTTTCGACGTCGATGACCGTCTACGATTCTCTTGGAAACAGCCACCTCCTCACGACCTATTTCACCAAGGCCGGAAGTAATACCTGGAACTACAATGTGACGGCCAACAGCAATGACGTGGTGACGGCCAACTATGCCTCGGCGAATATCGATGCCACACTCGGCATCACCAGGGTCGGGGCCGGGACCCTGACCTTTGGCACGGACGGTACGCTCGACCGCGAGAGCGTGGCCATCCGGTTCGATACAGGGACGGCAGCCGGGACAGCCGGGACAGTACCGGGGCAAATGCAAATCGATTTTAACGGAGCGACACCCGATCAGTTGCTCACCTATAACTATGGCACCAGTGTCACGACGGAAGGTGGCAACGGATTAGACGGCACGACTCAGTTCGGTTCGCAATCCGCGGTGGTGCAGCTGACGCAGGATGGGTATGCGGCCGGTTCACTCCAGGCGTTCTCAGTCGATGGGAACGGGGTCATCAATGGACGGTTCTCCAACGGTCAGTTGCGGGCGCTGGCGCAAGTGGTCTTGGCACGTTTTCCCGACCCCCTTGGTTTGACGCGAACCGGGAACAATACCTTTGCGGAATCCGGCAACTCAGGGCAACCGGTGACTGGAGTTCCGGAGAGTGCGGGATTGGGGAAATTGAAGTCCAATACGTTGGAACTGTCCAATGTCGACTTGGGTGAAAGTTTTATCGATATGATCGCCGCCCAACGTGGTTTCCAAGCCAACTCTCGTGTCATCACGACATCCGACGAGATTCTCCAAGAACTCGTCAATCTCAAGCGGTAGTCCGCTGTGATGGGTGGGTCATGCTCCGCCGTGCGCGTGACCCACCCCACAGGAGCCATTCTTGCTTCCGTGATTCGATACCCTCGTCATTGATCTGTGTTTCGACTGGCGTGACCTGTCAGGAATTTGACATCGTCAATCGACTGGCGTCCCGTCCTCTCTCCCTCCGTGCTTCCTTTCCTCTGTTTCGACGAATCTATTCATCTGGCGTGAGCTTTCTTGCCTGACGCGCTTCGAACCGAGCGAAATTCTTGTGGCATACGCATTGCAAACTCCCTGTTCCTGTCACCGTTGGACTAGAGGAGGATCTTATGTCAGATGCAGCAGCCGCTGAAGATGGGAAGGCTCCGGTCGCAGTTTCAGCCGGGATCCCCATGAAAATGGTCATCATCATTGTTGTCGCGACTCTCTTGCTCGGCATTGGCGCGGCCTTCGCCATTTTCAAGATGACCTCGGGAGGGCATGGGGGCGACGAGGCGAAAACAGAGGCCGGCGAGCCGAAAGCCAGCGAACCGAAAGCTGAGAGTCATGGCGAGAGCGGGCATAAAGGAGAGGGGAAAGCCGGCGTGGCCAAGGGCGTCATGTTCGATGTGGACCCCTTCATTGTCAACTTGGCCGATGCACAAGATGTGAAGTACTTGAAGCTGACGGTGAAGCTGGAGATGGATAATCAGGAGGGGGCGGATGCCTTGACCGAACGTATCCCGCAGGTACGCGATACGATTCTTGTGCTGTTGACCAGCAAAGAATCTTCGTCGATTCGTACGACCCAGGGAAAATTCCAGCTGCGCGACGAAATTACGCAGCGGGTCAACAGTCTGCTCCCCAAGCCGGCGGTCCATACGGTGTATTTCACTGACTTCGTCGTGCAGTAGCCACAAGGACGATCCGGACCTATGGAAAAAATCCTCTCCCAAGACGAAATCGATGCGCTCTTAAAGGGAGTCGATTCCGGTGCCGTCGAATCCAAACCGGCAGAGGAGCCGGCTGCTGCATCGGGGGCCAAGCAGTTCGATCTGTTCAACCAAGAGCGGATCATTCGTGGGCGGATGCCGACGCTCGAGTTGATCAACGATCGTTTCATTCGCCGGCAATCGATTTCGTGGGGAGCGGCGTTGCATGACACGATTGAATTCGCCGTCGTCGGCACCCAGATCACCAAGTTCGGCGAATTCCTCAAGAAGGTGCCGATGCCGTCCTCGATGAACGTCTTTCATATGGAGCCGCTTCGCAGTAACGGGCTCTTTGTGATGGACGCGTTCCTGGTCTATCTGATTGTGGATTACTTTTTCGGAGGTAAAGGGCAGACACACGTCAAACCGGAAGGCCGCGATTTTACGCCGATCCAATTGCGCGTCATCAAAAAGCTGGTCCAGCAGGCCTTCCTCGATCTCGAGAAAGCCTGGGAGGCGCTGATGACGGTCAAGATCCAGCATGTGCGCTCGGAAAGTAATCCTCAATTTGCCATGGTGGTCTCCGCCTCCGAGATTGTGGCTGTGGTGACGTTGCAAGTGGTGATCGGCGAAACCGCCCGCGATATGTTTATCGTCTATCCCTACTCGATGCTCGAACCGATCAAAGAAAAACTCTATTCAGGACTGGTCTCAGATCATGTCGAGCAAGACGGCGGGTGGGCGGGCCGGTTTCGGGAGCGATTGCAAGAATGCGAGCTCAATGTCGCCGTCAGGCTCGGGACCGCGTCCGTCAAGGTGCAAGACGTGCTCAACTTTACGGCGGGAGATGTCATCGTCTTGGATCAACGGCCGGGCGATCCTCTGGATTGTTTTGTCGAGGGATATCTGAAATTTCAAGGAAGCCCCGGTGTCTTCAAGGGAAACCATGCCTGTCGTGTATCGAAAGTGATTGCGTAAGCGAGCCCTGTTGTTGAGGAGATCGATCTATGGCTGATACCGACGTCACAAAACCTGAATCCGGTGCATCGTCCCCTCCGGTGGCTTCGTTTCCGCAGGTCGACAATGGCGGGGCGGTGCCGGCGCAGAAGAATTTGGATTTTATCCTCGATATTCCTATGCAGGTGACTGTGCAGGTGGGGTCGACCAAGATGGCGATTCGCGAATTATTGCAGCTCGGGCAGGGGTCGGTGGTCGAACTCGAAAAACTTGCGGGCGAAGCCATGGAAGTGCTGGTCAACAATAAGCTGATTGCGCGCGGTGAAGTGGTGGTGGTGAACGAGAAATACGGCATCCGATTGACCGATGTCATCAGCACGGTCGAACGGGTACAGCAACTCGGCTAGGACGAGGGGAGACGGAGACGGCATGGTCGATTTCTGGGACAGCTTCTTACGGATGGCGGCGGCCCTTGCGCTGGTCCTGGCTCTAATCGCCGGGCTGGTTGCCCTGGTTCGGCGGTTTGGCGGCGCACGACTGTTCACACCTGTGACTGCGCCGATCGTGCAGGTGTTGGGGAGCGGTTACCTCGGTCCCCGCAAGACCATTTCGCTCGTGTCGGTGGCAGGAGAGTTTCTGATCGTCGGAGTCACGCCCACGGATCTGGTGTCGTTCGGGAGGATTACGGATCAGGAGCAGGTTCGGCAATTGTTGGCTAAGGCGGCAGCCGCTCAGTCAAAGAATCATTCTGTGCCCTCACCGGGCCTATCAGCGCAGATGGAGACGGACATGAAAGGCGGCCATGCGATTGCGTAACCGCCGGCTGGCGTTACCGGCTCTTTCGACCTGTCTTCTCTTGATCGCATTGACGTGCGGTCTCTCATTCGGTCTTGTGCAGGATGCCGTAGGAGGGACCAACCCTTCTGTCACCATCGATTTAGGACAGACCGGTCCGAAACAAACCGCCGTCGTCTTTCAAATCCTCGCCCTGTTGACGGTGCTCTCGCTCGCGCCGGCTTTCTTTATCATGGTCACGTCCTTCACCAGAATCGTCATCGTGCTCTCATTCCTCCGTCAGGCATTGGGCACACAGCAAGTGCCCCCGAACCAGGTGCTGATCAGCCTGGCCCTGTTCCTGACCGTTTTTGTCATGGCCCCAGTGGGGCAGACGGTGTACAGCCAGGCGATCGAGCCCTTGCTGGCTGAGAAAATTTCGTACGAGGAAGCCTGGACGAAAGGCATTCAACCGATTCGTGGCTTCATGTTGAGACAGATCCGGGATAAGGATCTGGAGCTCTTCATCGACCTCGGCAAGATTCCAAAGCCGGAAACGGTGGATCAGGTTCCTCTGCATGTGGTGATTCCGGCCTTTATTCTCAGCGAATTGAGAGTCTCGTTTCAGATCGGGTTCTTGATCTATATCCCCTTTCTGATTATCGACATGGTGGTGGCCAGCATTTTGATGGCCATGGGTATGATGATGTTGCCGCCGGTGATGATCTCTCTTCCGTTCAAACTGATTCTGTTTGTGTTGGCCGACGGCTGGTATCTCATCGTGGGATCGTTGGTGAAAAGCTTTCAGTGAACAGTGAGGAGCGATCGGTGATGGATCAACAACAGAAATTCATCAAGGTTCTTTCAATGTATTCGAGATCGCATCGCATCACACTTTACCCATTACACATCACGAGGTATTCATGACTCCTGAGATGGTGACAGAGTTAGGGCGTCAGGCATTAGAGACCACGTTGCTCGTGTCCGCGCCTTTTCTGGGGCTCAGCCTCGTCGTCGGATTGGCGGTCAGCGCTTTGCAAGCCATGACGCAGTTGAATGAAGCCACCTTAACGTTTGTGCCCAAGGTCTTGACCATATTCGGCGCCATCGTCGTCTTTATGCCCTGGGTGTTGGGCGTGATGACGACATTCATGACGGAGCTCTTCACGAACATTCCGAATTACGTCCATTGACGCCGATTTTCGAACGAACATGAACGTGACACAGCCACTCCATCTTTTGCTGCCTGAGTTTCAGTCTTTTCTCGTCGTGGCCTCCCGCATCGGGGGCATCGTGACGGCGATGCCGATGTTGAGCGGACGGACCGTCCCGCCTCGAATTAAATTGGCGCTCGTGCTGATGTTGTCCCTGGCCTTGGCGCCGGCGATGCATCTTCCGCCGGTTCCTCCGGACGCCCTCGCCATGACGGCAGGTCTTGTGAGTGAGTTGATGATCGGCTTCGTGATCGGCATGGCGGTGAGATTGCTCTTTTCCGCGCTTGAGGTGGCCGGAGAAATTGTCGGAAGCCAGATGGGGTTCAGTATCGCGCAGCTCCTGGATCCGATGACCTCGCATTCTACCCCGATGGTTGGACAATTGTTCAGCGTCGTTGCTTCCCTGGTCTTTCTCTCACTGAATGCCCACATGATGGTCGTGGCGGCCATCGTCTCCAGTTATGACTCGATTCCACCGTTCGGCGCACACCTCTCGCCCGCCGTCGGCGAGGAAGTGCTGCACCTGTCGCAGCATATGTTTCAAGTGGCCGTGCAGTTGGCTGGACCGGTTCTTGTGGCGGTCGTCCTCATTAATATCCTGCTGGCCATGTTGGGGCGAGCCGTGACCCAGATCAACATTTTCGTGCTGAGTTTCCCCCTGACCATTGCCGCGGGGCTCGTGGTTTTGGGTTTGTCGTTACCGTTTATGGTCTCGATGCTCGAACGGGAATTCATCGGATTGCACGAGACGATCAATGGTCTATTGAGGATCATGGGACATGGCTGACGATAAAGATAACAAGACAGAGCCAGCGAGTGAGAAACGGAAAGCGGATGCCCGACTGGAGGGGAACATCCCGATGAGCCGTGATGTGACCACGGCGGCTATGCAGCTCGCAGGAGTTGGGCTGCTGTTTTTTCTGGTTCGTCCCGGCGTGCAACAGCTCACCGACGTCATTCGTCTGGGGTTGTCCAACTCGTTCGATCGCGGAATTCAGGCGAGTCTCACGATCGATCATATCCACTCCTTGGTCGTGCAGGTCTGTATGTCGACCATCCTGTTGCTCCTTCCGGTCTTGGGCGGTCTTGCGGTCGTAGGGGCCGGCGCCTCGCTTGCGCAGACGGGATTCATGTGGAAAACCTCATTTCCGTTCGATGCGTCTCGGTTGAATCCCATGTCGGGGTTTTCCCGCCTCGTGTCGTTCCGTTCGCTCTCTGAGTTGATCAAAGCACTGCTTAAAATTTCGGTCATCGCTGCCATTGGTGTGTTCGTCCTCCGAGGGGAAATGGGGCGGCTCCCGGAACTCGTGGAATATGACATCTGGGGTCTGCTGACCGTCATGGGATGGCTGACCTTGAAAGTCGCCGCCGCGGTGACCGGTGCGTTCATCGTCGTCGCAGGCGCCGACTATTTCTATCAGCGGTTCGAATGGGAACGCTCGCTGCGCATGTCCCATGCCGAGGTGAAGGAAGAACATCGCAGTTCGGAAGGCGACCCGCAGATCAAGAGCCGCGTGCGGAGTATGCAGCGGGAGATGATGAAGAAACGCATGATGGCCGCAGTCCCGACCGCGGACGTCGTCGTGACCAATCCAACGCACTTGGCCGTCGCATTGAAATACGATACCGCGAGGCCTGGCGCTCCCATCGTTGTGGCTAAAGGCGCAGGCTTTCTCGCGGAGCGGATTCGAGAAGTGGCCAGGCAGCATGGCGTGTCGGTGATCGAGAACAAGTTTGTGGCCCGTACGCTCTACAAGCTCGTCGAGGTCGGCAAGGAGATACCGGCCAATCTCTATCTGGCGGTCGCAGAAATTCTGGCATTTGTCTATCGCACTCGCGGATTCACCCCAAAACAGGCGCCCAGGTAAGGTGTAATTTATATGGCTGCTCAGACGTCGATACAGGCAACAGCTCCGATCCTCTCACCGCAGTCGATCATCAAACACCCGGACATTATGTTGTCCTTGGGAGTGGTGTCGGTGATCATGGTCATGCTGTTGCCGCTCCCGAGATTTCTGCTCGACCTCCTCTTGGCGTTCAACATTACCGTGTCGGTCATCATCCTGCTTGTGGGCTTGCAAGTGCGGCGGCCGATCGAATTCTCGGCATTTCCATCCGTGCTGCTGATGGTCACACTCCTGCGTCTCGCGCTGAATATCGCTTCGACCCGTCTCATCCTGCTCCATGGCAACGAAGGGGCGGGAGCGGCGGGAGAGGTGATTCGGGCGTTCGGAAACTTCGTGGTCGGCGGAAACTACACGGTCGGCCTCGTGATCTTCGCGATCTTGGTCATCATCAATTTTGTCGTCGTGACGAAAGGCGCCGGGCGCGTCGCCGAAGTGGCTGCTCGGTTCACGTTGGACGCGATGCCTGGCAAGCAGATGAGCATCGATGCGGACTTGAATGCCGGGCTGATCAACGAGACGGAAGCGAGACGCCGACGCCGTGAAATCGCAGAAGAGGCCGATTTCTACGGATCCATGGACGGAGCCAGCAAGTTCGTGCGTGGCGATGCCACAGCGGCGGTCATCATCGTGTTCGTGAACATTTTGGGTGGATTGACGATCGGCGTCTTGCAACAGGGCATGAGCCCCGGTTTGGCCGCGCAGACGTATACCTTGTTGACGGTGGGTGAGGGACTGGTCGCACAGATCCCTGCGCTGATTGTGTCGACTGCAGCCGGTATCATTGTGACACGCGCCGCATCCGACGGCGACCTCGGCACCGATATTATCGGGCAAGTCCTGGTGTCGCCCAAAGCGGTGGGGACCGCTGCCGGTATTTTGCTGGCCCTCGGCCTGATTCCCGGCCTGCCTCACCTGGCATTTCTGGGCTTGGGCGGCGCTGCCGCCTATTTGGCCTATCGGCTCTCGCAGCAGAACGAGCAAGCGACGACGTCAACGCCGGCTCCGGCTGCTGCTACGGCTGCAAAATCTGAAGAGGCGGCCTCTCACGTCGCTCCCCTCGACTTGATGGAAGTCCAGGTGGGCTATGGCCTGATCGGTATGGTGGAAGGCACACATGGCACTGCGCTGCTGGAGCGTATCAAAGGTTTACGGAAACAGTTTGCCGAGACGATGGGCTTTCTCCTGCCGCCGATTCATATTCGCGACAATTTACAACTTCGCCCCAACGAGTATGCCGTCATGTTGAAGGGGGTGGAACTGTCTAAATCAGAGGTGCTGCCGTCGCACGTCCTGGCGATCGATCCAGGGACAGCGCAGCGTGGCGCCATCCAGGGTGTGGCGACCAAGGAGCCGGCGTTCGGGTTGCCCGCATTATGGGTGCCGGAGTCGATGCGTGAACAAGCGCAATTGGCCGGTTATACCGTCGTCGATGCCAGCTCAGCCATCGCGACCCATCTCTCTGAAATCATCAAGCGTCACGGACATGAATTGTTGGGACGGCAAGAGGTGCAGGCGTTGTTGGACGAGACCGCCAAGGCGCATCCCAGACTCGTCGAGGAATTGATTCCCACGTTACTGCCGTTAGGCTCGGTGGTGCGCATTCTGGGGAACTTGCTGCGTGAAGGCATTCCGATCCGCGATCTGCGCTCCGTCCTTGAAGCGATTGCCGATCATGCCAGCTCGACGAAAGACCCTGAGTTGCTCACGGAAATTGCGCGGCAGGCTTTGTCACGGACCATTACGCGACAGCATCAAGCACCGGACGGCACGTTGCCTGTCATCACGTTAGATCCGCGCTTGGATCGGTCGCTTAGTGAACAGGTTGCCGCGCTTCCGCAAGGGGGCATGCTGAATCTGGATCCGAATACATCCCAGAAGTTATTGACGGCGTTGAAACAGGCGGCGGAACGGGTCGCGGCGCGCGGTCAGCAGCCGGTGGTGCTCTGTTCCCCGATGTTGCGGCGCCATATCCGCCGTTTGACCGATCGGATTCTTCGTACGGTGCCGGTGCTGGGTCTCAATGAAATCGATGCGATGGTCCAGCTGCAGTCGCTGGACACGATCAGGCTGGATGTCGAACTCCCACGATTGTGAGGTGAGCCATGAAGGTGAAGTTATTTCATGCTGAGACCATGCACGAGGCCATCCGCGACATTAAGGCAGAGCTGGGGCCTGATGCCATCATTCTGTCGACCAAACGCGTGCGCCAGGGGAGCTTGCCCTTTGGACTCTTTGGCAAACCGTTGCTGGAAGTGACGGCGGCGACCGATCGCGACGCGAAAGAGTTCGCGCCGATTCCTCAGCCGACTGTTCCGGTACAACGGCAGGAAGCGCGGCCGTTGATGCCGACTCCTCCTGCGGCACCGGAGCCGGCTCCTCTGTTTCAGGACACCCTGAGCGCCTTACTTCGTCGTTCCGCCACGACCCAACCCACTGTCCCGTCGGCTCCTATGCCGTCACCGGTTGCGCCTCCACGCGTCAAGCCGACGGAACGAGTCCATCGGTTGAAGCAGGATCTCCAAGAGTTGCATCAACGCCTGACGACGTCGTTGCCCGATGCTGCGCCGACTGGCGGCGCAGGATTTCCCGCTCCCATCGCCCGGGCATGCCGTCAGTTGATCGCCCAAGGTCTGCGCCCGGCCAGCGCCGAGAACCTCTGTCTTGCGCTTCGCCGCCGGCTGGCGTCGCAGACGGCTCAGACCGATGGAGATATTCGGGAGACGCTGCATCGGATCCTTGAAGAGGGCATTCGGGTCAGCGGGCCGCTCTTGAGCCCGGGAGACAATTACAATGTCGCCATGTTTGTCGGCCCGAGCGGAGTCGGCAAGACCACGGCGATCGTAAAACTCGCGACGCATTACCGTCTGGAAGAGCACAAGTCGGTTGTGCTGATCACCTTGGATACCTGCCGGACGGCAGCGGTTGAACATCTCCGCATGTATGCCGATGTGTTAGGCGTGACGCTCGAGACCGCGCAGACCACGGCCGACGTGATGGATGGCATCCGCCGTCATCGCGAGGCCAATCTTATACTGATCGATACCCCGGGGTTCGGCGCGAACGAAACGGCGCGGCTGGCTCATCTTGGCGGGCTCAAAGACTCGTACGGCCCGATCGAGACTCATCTCGTCCTCTCCGCCTGCACCAGGATGCAGGATCTCCGCCGCACGGTGGCGCGGTATGACGTCTGTGCGCCGACCCGGTTGCTCTTCACCAAGCTGGACGAGACAGCTGAATACGGCAATCTCTTCGAACTGGCCAGCCAGACGACCTTGCCTCTCTCGTATTGGGGGATCGGTCAACAAGTGCCGGAAGATCTCGAGCTGGCGCAACCGGGACGGTTGGCCGATCTATTGCTCGAACGCGGTTCTGTTCACGTCACATCACCAGGCCTCTCGTCACCCCGTGGATGCGACATGCTCGCATCCGTCGGCGGCACGACGCCACAACACGCGCAGTAGGGAGGCTCCCGCATGAAGTATATGCTGAGTACACAGGACACCGCGAAATCGATGACCGGGCATGAAAGTTCCTACACCCATGTGATTACGGTCACGAGCGGAAAGGGTGGGGTCGGGAAGACCAATGTGGTCGCCAATCTTGCCGTGGCTTTGTCCCGAGCCGGCAAAGAAGTGCTGGTGCTGGATGCGGATTTAGGATTGGGCAATATCGATGTGCTCTTGGGGCTGGTGCCCCGGTATACGTTGGAACATGTGCTGGCCGGCTCCCACCACTTGTCCGATATCGTCATTCCCGGTCCCGCCGGCATTCAGGTGTTGCCGGCAAGCTCCGGCATGCCACAACTCACATCCTTAAGCGATGCGCAGCAACTGCTGCTGCAAAGCGAGCTGGAAGAGGTGGCGAAAACGGTAGACGTGCTGTTGATCGACACCGGGGCAGGAATTTCCCCCAATGTGACCTATTTTGCCTCTGCGGCCCAGGAAACGGTCGTCGTGATTTCGCCTGAACCGACGTCCCTGACCGATGCCTATGCGCTCATCAAAATCTTGTGTCGGCAGCACCGGGAACGTCGATTTAAAGTATTGGTCAACATGGTGAAGAGTCAACGCGACGCAACGCAGACCTTCCGGAAGCTCGATGCGGCTGCGGATCGTTTCCTGCATATCAATTTGGAGTACATGGGATATATCCCGTTCGACGATTATCTGCCGATGGCGGTTCTTCAGCAGAAGGCGGTGACAGAATGTTTCCCTCATTCGCCCTCCAGCCGAGCGTTTGTCCAGCTTGCAGGGCAGATCGCCGATTGGCCTGTGCCTCAACTGCCGAAGAGTACCGTGCAGTTCTTGTGGCGCCAATTGATCCACACGGCCTAGCGATAGGCCCCTGGTGATACGAACACAGAAAGCATACCGATGATGAACAATATTGCGACACAACCAAGCCCAGCGGTCGGCCCCGCGCTCGAAGCGCAACGCGAACGGATCATTAAAGAGTTCGCGTATATCGTGAAAGCGATGGCCCATCGTCTGGCCTTCCGACTGCCTGCCTATATGGATGCGGAGGACCTCGTGTCGGTCGGCGTCATTGGCTTGATGGACGCGATGGACAAGTATGACCCCACTCGGGAAGCCAAGTTTAAAACCTATGCGGAGTTTCGCATCCGGGGAGCGATGCTGGATGAAATTCGTTCCATGGACTGGATCCCTCGTTCGGTGCATGAGCGGGTTTCGTTGTTACAGCGCACGCATACCGAGTTGATGAACAGGCTCGGCCGCCCCCCGACGGATGAGGAAGTGGCGGCCGAGTTAAAGATGACGCAAGCCGAACTCGACGAGTTTCTGTCGCGCGCTCGCGGCGCGGTTCTGGTGAGCCTGGACGATATTCAGGTCAACGAGCCGAACGGACAGAAGATTCTCACGATGCTCGCTGATACGCACCAACCCGATGCGCTGGCGACGATTCTCGGTGAGCGGGAACGGACGGCGGTGACGAATGCGATTCAGCAATTGCCGGAAAAGGAACGTCTCGTGCTTACGCTGTACTACTACGAAGAATTGACGATGAAGGAAATCGGACGAGTTCTGAAAGTCACGGAATCTCGCGTCTGTCAGATCCATACCAAAGCGGTCTTGCACCTCAAGGGAAGCCTGCACGTGTTGCAATGATGCGCGGGAACCCGCTCCCCTGAGCCCGACCACAGGGATGTTCCTGTCGTGGCGGGGCGTGGGGGAGCCGTGGAGCTCGTTTGACGCTGCTGCTGCTCGTTGTTCTGTGTCACTCCATCCTCAAGTCCTTCCTGCCATCAACCGAAACAGTCAGTGGTAAATCTCTCACATTGACTGGTTCCGGGAATCCGTAACGAACCTCATGGTACATGAGCTTGCATACATTGGATCTTTCCCTATGGCCTTGAATGCCATGATGTCAGGCCTGGGAGAGGCCACGATGGCGCTGTCTCCTCTTCCGAGTCTCATTGCGCTCTGCCTGCTCGGTCTCCTGATCTTCGGAGGCCTGTGGTTCAGGAGACTGCGCCCGCATGGATTCCGTCGAAGTCGGTCCAGGGATAGTGTCCCTGAGGTGGCGGCCTACGATTACGTGACCGGGTTACCCACCAGGCGATTATTTGAAACCTTACTGGATCAAGCGGTCGGTCGCTCTGCCAAAACCGGTCGCCCCCTCACGGTGCTCGTGGTGGAGCTGGAACATTTCCGGATGGTGGCAGAGAGTCAAGGCCAGGCGAATAGTAATGCACTCGTGCGTGTGCAGGCGGCCAGAGTAAAGGGTGTTCTGCGCTCGATGGACACGGTCGCGCGGCTGACGCAGGACCAATTCGCCGTGATCGCCGACAATCTCACGTCCCATCACGAGGTGTCGGCGATTGTGGAAAAACTGCAGACGACAGTCGGGCTCCCTCTCACCTTGGACGGTCATGAGTTGTTCCTGACGTGCCGCATCGGCATCGCACGGTATCCGGATGATGCGACGGAACAGGAAGGCTTGCTTGCACAGGCCCTGCAGGCCGTGAAGCATGCCAAGTCCCATGGACAGGCCGTACGGTTTTCCTCGTCTGAGACCCATTCAACCGCTCATGAGCCTGCCCAGACAGCGACCTCGTTCGCCGATCTTCTTCCGTAATCTTCTGAGTTTCAGATCGCCTCCCAACCTCAAGACTCAGCCCCCAGTACTCAGCACTCGACTCCCAGCACCTCATTCTTGCTCTGATCGACCAGCAATATTTTTCCTACTCCGGCAACTTCTTCCTGGTCCGTTGTGCCCCTGCTCATTTTCCCCACTCGATCACCGGTCGATAGATATGACCGGTGCAGCTCAGTTGCCTGCTGATCACAGCATTTTCACGTGGACGGT
>SWDR01000080.1 GCA_005116815.1 Nitrospira sp.
TCGGTTGCGCGCAAGGCGGTGTCGCGGTTGAGATCGCGCTCGCGCACAAACATCTGACGGGCGGGGGGATGGATCTGCCGGTCGTGCAGCCGGTGTTCGAGGCCTATGCGCGGGAGCGTGGCGTCGCGCAGCGGCTGCGCTTTCATTCCGGAAATTTCTTCAAAGACCCCTTGCCGACGTGCGACGTGATTATTATGGGGCATATTCTTCACGACTGGGATCTGGACGAGAAGAGGCTGCTCCTCCGCAAGGCGTATGAGGCGCTGTCCCCGAAGGGCGCAATCATCGTCCACGAAGCCCTCATCGACGACGCGCGGAAGCAGAATGCGTTCGGGCTGCTCATGAGCCTCAATATGCTCGTCGAAACGCCCGGCGGGTTTGACTTTACCGGCGCGGACTGCCGAACGTGGATGAAAGAAGCCGGGTTCAAGCGGACGCAAGTCGCCCGTTTGGCCGGACCGGACGGTATGGTCGTGGGATTTAAGTGAGCGATACATGGGCCAGCCGTGCCACGTTCCTCTTGATTGCGGCGATGACGCTCACGCTGGTGGCGTGCAGCCAGTTCGAGCCACGGGACAAGCGGTTCTACTACCGGGCTTTGTGGAACTTCTCGCTACGCGAGGACCTGGCCGAACTCGACAGTGAGTTCAACGGTGTCGATTTCGGCCATTCCAACCTGTACGAAAATCTCCTCCTGACCGGCGGCACAGACATCCCGGCTATCGAAGACCGGGCCCGCAAAGAAACGCTGGCCTTCATCGCCACCAGGCCCCGCATCAATCCCAACGAGGAGGCCATCGCTCCGACCTACATGAAGCTGGCCTGGCGCGCGCAGAACACCTTCGACGAAGCCCATGCCCTGCATCGCGCCACCTATGACATCGTCGTCTCTGACGAGCTGGACAAAGACCGCGCGATCCGAAACGTGCTGGCGTACTACCAGGAGAGCGCCTACGCCATCACGGCGAAGCGGCTGGACCATCATCGACTCGATCAATTTCCCTATTCCAAGACGTTCCGCACCCGGTTCCCGCTTTTCAATGCGACGATCTGGTCGTACCACTATCTGCAAGTCGCGGTGTACGATCCCTTGCAGGCCGCACCCGATCTCGCGGCGAAGACGCGGGCGGTGCGGCCCATTCTCACGACCTATCGCGGCTATCTCGCGCAGCCGCCTGTGGCATGGACCTTTATGCCGCTCACGGCGGAATTGAGTCCTGCGTTTGCCGCCCGCTATCCGGAGATCGCCAACATCTTCGACAATCTCCATATGTTGCATGACAACATCAGCGACATCCTCGCGAGCGAACAGCTGCCGACGTGGGATGCAAAGCGGACGGAGATCTACCGCGTGCTGAATGCCTATTACCTGGCGAGCGCGGATGCGACCAATCCCATGATTGTGAAGGACCAGGAGCACCACCATTGAATCAGCCGATCCTGCGCCTCGTCCTACGATTCGTCGTCCTCATGCTTGGGCTATGGCCCCTGCCGGGCTTCGCCCTGGATCATGACAACCTCGACCCGAACAGGCCGATCGGGATGGAAGACGCCTATGCGATTCCGAAGGGCGAAATCGGCATGGAAGGCGGTGTGCGCTTCAACGATCGGCGTGAGGGCCGCACACGCGTCACCTTCCAACCGCAGATCATCTATGGTGCCTTCGACAACGCGCAGATTGAAATCCAGGGCGACCTCATGACCGAGCCGAACACGCTCGTCGGCGCCACCAAGTCAGGGGATCTGCACCTGGGCCTGCTCTATAACTTCAATACGGAAACGTTGCAGTTGCCGGCCTTCGCCATCCGCGTGGAGACGGATCTCTCCACCGGGGTGAACTCCAAAGGCGTGGATACCCAGATGACCGGCATCCTCACCCGTTCGTTCGGGCGGCTCCGTGCGCACCTCAATGCGGGTTACACGATTCTGGGCTCGCCACAGGGCCAGGAGCGGCCTGGCGCCTATCGGGCTGTAGCGGCCGTGAGTTATCCCTTGGGCTACCCCGACAGTTTTCGCGACACGCTGATCGCCAGCGTCTACACGCGGCAGTCGGACCAGCGCGGCCAACGCAACAACACGGGATGTGAAATCGGCCTGCGCCATCAGCTCACATCGCGCGTCGTGCTCGACGCGGGGCTCGGCACCGAATTCTACGGACCGACCGATCGTGCCGCCCTGCTGGGAACGGTGGGCGTCTCGGTGGGATTCTGATCCTTGCCGGGAGGACCCATCTGGCGGATCTTTTCCGCATCCTGCTAGAATCTCCCGCCATGTCGGTCGAAACCTTTACCGCGCAAGTCGAGTCGGTCACGCATCTCACGCAGGACGTGTGCGAGCTCGATTTGCGATTGATCGAGCCGAAGTCCATCACGTTCAAGCCCGGTCAGTTCATCTCCTTCGAGATGCCGCATCCGCAGACCGGCCGTCTCATGACGCGGGCCTATTCCATCGCCTCGCAGCCCAGCCGCTCCGACGTCATCACCCTCCTGTTCAACCTCGTGCCGGGCGGTGCCGGCTCCGGCTTTCTATTCGACCTCAAGGTAGGGGATAAGACATCCTTTAAGGGGCCAGCGGGAAGTTTCTATCTGAGAGAAGATCCCGGGCGCGATCTCCTGTTCATCGCCAACGGCACCGGCATCACACCGATCCGATCCATGTTGCTGGCGAATGCGGAACGTCCCGATCCGAAGCCGGCGACCCTGTTCTGGGGGCTGCGCAGCCAGCGGGACTTGTATTATCAGCATGAGTTGGCCGAGTTGGCTCAGCGGATTCCGACTCTGACCGTTGTCACGACATTGTCCCGCCCCGAGCCTGGCTGGTCGGGCGCGTCAGGCCGCGTCCTCCGATTGATCGAAGAGCGAATCGCATCAGTCAAGGATCTGGCCGTCTATCTCTGCGGGAATAGCGCCATGATCGCCGAGGCCAAGGCATTGCTGCAGCTAAGAGGCCTCTGCCCCATCTATCGAGAAAAGTATTATGACGATGCTGACGCATCGAAAGAGTGAAGGGTGGCCATGTACCGGCTCAAAGATAAAGTTGCGATTGTGACAGGCAGCAGCAGCGGGATCGGCAAGGCGATCGCGCTGCGGTTTGGCGCAGAAGGGGCCAAAGTCGTCGTCACGGCCAGGCGGATGGCGCTCTGTGAACAGACGGTCGCGCAGATCGTGAAAGAGGGCGGCGAGGCTTGGGCCACCCAGACAGATGTGGCCGATGAAGGTCAAGTGGAACGGCTGATCCGGGAGACGGTCGCGCGCTATGGGCGGCTCGACATTCTCGTGAACAATGCGGGGGTCATTGCAGGCGGGCGGCTCGCGGAGACGACGACCAAGGCATTCGACGAGGTGATGAACGTGAACTTGCGCGGCACGTTTTTCTGTTGCCGGGCCGGATTCACGCAGATGAAGCAGCAGGGCGGAGGCACCATCATCAATATGTCGAGTGTCGCCGGATTACAGGCTTGGGCCGGAACCGGGACCTACAGCGCCTCGAAGCACGGCATCCTGGCCTTGACGAAATCCCTGGCCGACGAAGGCCGACCATATCGCATTAAAGTGAGCGCTATCTGTCCCGGAGGCGTAGCAGACGAACTCGTCGATGCCTCTCCGGAAAAGATTCTCCGGAGCGAGAAGATCGATCCCTTCGATATCGCGGAAACCGCCGTCTATCTGGCGACCCTGGGACAATATTCCGTGGTGCATCAGATCGTCATCGATCGACTGGGCGCAGACTGGTGACGGTCGCTCCATCGACGACACCAAATCAGCCGCGGCAGGCTGCGATCCTCTTCATCCTTATCACCGTGATGCTCGACGTGCTTTCCTTCGGGATCATCATTCCCGTCTTGCCGAAGCTCGTCGAAGACTTCATGGGCGGTGACACCGCGCAGGCGGCCGTGATGTACGGCCTCATGGGCACAGCCTGGGCGCTGATGCAGTTCGTCTGCTCGCCGATTCAAGGCGCGCTCTCGGATCGTTTCGGGCGGCGGCCGGTCGTGCTGTTGTCGAATCTCGGACTCGGCCTCGACTACATCTTCATGGCGCTCGCGCCGAGCGTGACCTGGCTCTTCGTGGGGCGGGTCATTTCCGGCATGGCCTCATCCAGCTTCAGCACCGCCGGTGCCTATATCACCGATGTCACCCCGCCGGAGAAACGAGCCGCCGGCTTCGGGATGATCGGTGCAGCCTTCGGCTTAGGC
>SWDR01000081.1 GCA_005116815.1 Nitrospira sp.
CCGCCGCCTGGCCGATCAAGTCGCCGTCGCCCTCACAAACAGCCGGGCCATTGAATCGCGTGTACGTGCCCAGGTGGAGTTGGTGGGAGCCGTCGATGCCAAGCACCAAGCCGAAGAACGGGCCGATGTGCTCCAGGCCGCCAACCAGTCGCTGGAAGCGAAGAAAGAACGGCTGCGGCAACAACAGAGCGCCATGCTGGCACTCGTGAAAGACCGCACCGTCTACGAAGGCTCTCTTGGAGAGACCGCCAGACAGGTCACCGCCACCGCCGCCCAGGCGCTTACCGTGGAGCGAGCCAGTATATGGATCTTTGCCGCCCCGGCGCGGGCCCTCTACTGCCTCGACAGCTATGAGCGCTCGCTGGATCGCCACAGCCCTGAGGACAAACTGACGCGAACGCTCTACCCTCATTATTTCGACGCGCTAGAGCGCGAGAGCCTCCTGGTTGCGGCCCAGGCCGAACAGGACGAGCACTTTAAGGAGTTGGCCACAGGAGTTCTTGCGCCGCGACTCGTGACCTCACGATTGGATGCCCCCTTCAAGACCAATGGCGAATTAACCGGAGTGGTGTCGTTCGAACATGTCGGCCCTCCACGAGACTGGGCGCTCGACGAACAACAGTTTGCTCAGGCGCTCGCCAATTTCATGACGCTCGTCCTGGAGGCGACTCGCCGCGGCGAGGCGGAACAAGCACTCGCGATGGCCAAGAACGCGGCAGAAGAGGCGACCAAGGCCAAGGCGGAGTTTCTGGCCAACATGAGTCATGAGATCCGTACGCCCATGAATGGGGTGATCGGCATGACCGAGATCCTCGCCCGTACCCCTCTCTCAGAAACACAACGCCACTACGTGGAAACCATTCACAGCTCCGGTGACACCCTGCTGACCCTCATCAACGACATTCTCGACTTTTCAAAAATTGAAGCCGGCAAGCTGGATATCGAGACGACCGCGTTCGATCTCAGAGAGGTGGTCGAACGCACCGCAGAGCAGCTCGCCGAGCGCGCACAGCGAAAAGGCCTGCAGCTGCTGGTGCTGTATGAATCGTCTGTTCCCACCGCCGTCCTCGGCGATCCCACTCGTATCCGTCAGATCCTCACCAATCTCATGAGCAATGCCATCAAGTTCACCCAGCAGGGCGACGTGAGCCTGCGCGTCACCGTCGATCGACCCCAATCCGGAGACACCGGCCCTCCCACCATCACGCTCGCCGTCTCAGACACGGGGTCCGGCATCAGCCCGGAGGGCCAGGCGAAACTCTTTCAATCCTTCTCCCAAGTGGATGGGTCCTCGACAAGGGTCCATGGCGGAACCGGGTTGGGACTTAGCATTTGCAAGCAGCTGAGCGAATTGATGGGCGGCACGATCGGCGTGCAGAGCCTGATCGGACAGGGCAGTACCTTTTGGGTCACGCTCCCGTTCCCGTTGCAGTCCGGCTCCGGCGCACTGCACGCGCCAGATCCCTTGCTGGCGAGCCTCAGGGTCTGCGCCGCCGTGAGCCACCCCCCGACCAGGGATCTGCTCACACGTTACCTCTCAAACTGGGGCCTCACCTGTCGAATGGCCGGCACCGGGGCGGAGTTCCTCGAACAGGTCATGGACGAACTGGCCACAGAAGGCGGCCAGGTGATTGCGCTCGTGGACGAAACGTTCACGGATATGACCGATATCCAATTGCTGCACGCGCTGGCATCCGACTCCGTCTTCGCCTCCGTCGGGATTCTGCGCCTGGTGTCCTTTATTCGCCGTGCAGACGTGGAGCAAGAGCCGCTGTTTGGCCACATGCCCTTCGTCACCAAACCGCTCCGCTACGAGGCCCTCTATCTGGCGCTCCAGAGTTTCCTCGACAGCCCGCAGGTCGTCGTACCTCAACCGAGTCCGTCGCCGGCACGGTCTCCTCGTGTCACCGGCCGCATCCTCGTGGCGGAAGACAACCCTGTGAACCAGGAGATTGCACTCTTGATGCTGGAAAGCCTCGGCTGCACCGCGACGATTGCCCAGACGGGACAAGAGGTGCTCGACACGGCACAGAAGACTCGCTACGACCTCATCCTGATGGATTGCCAGATGCCGGTCATGGATGGATTTGAAGCCACCCGCCGAATACGGGACTGGGAAGCGGTGATCGGCAACGGCCATTCACATCATCCCATTCCCATCATCGCACTCACCGCACATGCCTCACCGGAAGACCGCGAGCACTGCCTGGCCACCGGCATGAACGACTATCTGTCAAAGCCCTTCACCAGGGAAGGGCTCCAACAAATGCTCCTGTCATGGCTCCAGCCCGGGCCGATGGCACAGAGAGCTGGACAGATTCAGGTGGAGAAGGCCTCACGAGAGGCGGCGACGACTCTGGTCGAGGCATCTGCTGCGATCGACCGCCAGGCCTGGAGTTCGATTAC
>SWDR01000009.1 GCA_005116815.1 Nitrospira sp.
TGGTGCAACTCTTTTCTCCGGCCACCCGCGGTCCGGCGCAAGCGCCCACGTCGATGCCGGTGCCTGGGTTGGCGCCCATCGGTGCCGAACGAGCGGTGTCGATCGCAACGACGACGTATCCGGACGGTGTGTTGAGCGGCGTGGCGATGCCGGAAGATGAAACAGGAGTGTATGTGGTGGGCCGACGCCACGTGCCGGGGCTGAGCGCCTTCTGGTCTGAGCGCACGGTGGCCATCGATCAATACAGCGGGGCCATTATCGACGTGCGCGATCCGACGACCAGGCGGAGCGCCGGAGAGACATTTCTGGACTGGCAATGGCCGCTGCATTCTGGCCAGGCCTTTGGCATGACCGGGCGGTTGCTGGTGTTTCTCAGCGGCCTGGCCTGTCCGGTCATCTATGCCACAGGCCTTCTCATGTGGTGGCGGAAGCGGCGGACAAAAACCCTATCCAAACTCGGCGGGCCTGTCCGATAATTATCTTGCCACATGAGTGGCCGTAGGGATCGTTCAGTTGCATATCTCCCCGGTCTCTAAAGGGGAATCCGGTGAGGTGGCCTGAGAGCGAACCTATCATGGTAAGGGACGCATCTATGGTAAACTCCCACCCGCTCAATAACGGAGGTTCTGTGTCTTCTCAACCAACATCCGAACGTCCCGATCCATTGAAAGTCGGCATCCATGATGCCGATTTGGATGGGTTGACCATCCAACGCCACGATCAATCTGCTTCGCGATCGTCTGCTGGCGGCAAGAGTTGGCGTTGGCTCTGGCTGGTCGTCCTGACCGGCGGGGCCTTGGTGGCGTGGAACACGGGACTCATCGGGCAGGGAATGAAGGTCGACGTGACCTCCGTCGTGCGCATGCCTGGAGGCGGATCGTCGGGGCTGGCGGCAACTGGTTATGTCGTGGCCCAGCGCCAAGCCTCGATCGCGTCGAAAGGGACGGGACGACTGGAGTATCTCGGTGTGAAGGTCGGCGATCGGGTGAAAGAAGGCCAGATCATCGCGCGGCTCGAACATACGGACATGGATGCGTTGTTGCAGCAGGCGCTGGCGAAGCTCGATGTCGCGCGGGCGCAGTTAGGGAGCGCCAGGCCTGAGTTGGAGGAAGCGACGTTTGCGTTTGAACGGGTTAAGACCCTCATCGAGAAATCCTTTGCGACACAGTCCGAGCACGATATTGCCAGTGCGAGAATCCGGCGCGCAGCGGGAGCGGTGAAGTCGGCGGAGGCGGCGGTGCGGGCGGCTGAAGCAGAACGGCAATCCGCCGAGGTGCAAGTGGAGAGCACCAACGTTCGTGCGCCGTTCGACGGCACGGTCGTCAAGAAGTTTGCCGAGGTCGGTGAAGTGGTGGCGCCCATGGCCGCCTCGAATTTGTCCCGTGGATCGGTTGTCGCTATTGCGGATATGAGTTCGGTGATGGTCGATGTGGAGGTGTCGGAGGCCATGATTCAACGCGTACAGGCCGGTCAGCCCGCCGAGATTCAGTTGGACTCGGTGCCGGACCATCGGTATCGAGGCGAGGTCTTGCAGGTCATGCCGATTGCCGACCGGGCGAAGGCGACGATCCTGACGCGGGTGCGGTTTCTCGATGTGGATGAACAGGTCCGTCCCGAACTCAGCGCCAAGGTGACGTTTGGAGTTCTGCCTGGCGCTTCCGTCGAGAAGGCCGAGGAATGGGGCGTGCCGTCCACGGCGGTCGTGAGCCGCGACGGTCGTCCGACGGTGTTGCTGGTGAAAGAAGGGGTGGTCGTGGAAACGGCGGTGCAGGCCGGAGCTCCGGTCGGCACGCTGACCCCGGTTCGCGGTTCGTTTTCACAAACCGACGAGGTCGTGACGGCGCCCTCCGATAGTCTCCGCTCCGGCGCCTCCGTCACCGTTCATAGGCGCACGCCGTAAGGCCCGCACACGTGTACGATCCGGTTGTCACACTGCAGCGTGTCTCGAAAGTCTACTCCCGAGCCGGCACGGACGTGTCCGTGCTGCGCAATCTCTCCTTTTCGATTCCTGCGGGAACCTTCCTTGCCATTATGGGGCCATCGGGGTCCGGCAAGAGCACCTTGCTCAACTTGATGGCAGGGATCGATCGCCCGACCAGCGGGGTGGTGGTCGTCGCCGGTACGCGATTGCACGAACTGTCAGAAGGGGATATGGCGCGCTGGCGCGCCAGGCATATCGGCTACGTGTTCCAATCCTACAATCTCATTCCCGTCCTGACCGCTGCCGAAAATGTCGAGCTGCCGCTTCTGCTCACGCATCTCTCGCGGAAGGAGCGGACCGACCACGTAAAGACGGCGCTGCGGCTCGTGGGCCTCGGCGACCGGATGGACCATTACCCTCGCCAGCTCTCCGGCGGGCAGGAACAACGTGTCGGCCTTGCCCGCGCGATTGTGAGCGATCCCACCATGATTCTCGCGGACGAGCCGACCGGTAATCTGGACCGTGAATCGGCCGAAGATATTTTGACCCTGTTCGTCCGGCTGAATCGTGAATTGGGGAAGACCATTGTGATGGTCACGCACGATCCCCGCGCGGCCGAGCGGGCCCAACTGATCCGGCATCTCGAAAAGGGCGTACTGGAGACTCCGCCATGACGCTGGGCAGACTCATCCTTCGCAATACGGTGCGGCGGCCCGTCCGGTTGTTGTTGACGGTCGGCGGGCTGGCGATGGTGGTGCTGGCGTTCGGACTGATTCGGCTGACGCTCGATCAGTGGCAGGCTGGGTCGCGGGCGGCATTGAAGAACCGGTTGATCACGGTGCATGCCATGTCGGACGAGCTGCGTCTGCCGCTGGCGTACAAAGACCGGTTGACGGTGATTCCCGGCGCGCGGACCGTCCACTTTGGGGCGGTCTTCGGCGGCGTCTATCAAGATCCGAAACAGTCGTTCGGTTCGTTCGCCGAACAGGCCTCCACGTTTTTCGAGACCTATCCCGAGGTTGTCTTGAGCGACGCGGAGAGGCTGGCCTTCCAGCAGGACCGCCGAGGCTGCATCATCGGTCATCGGTTGGCGGCGCGGTTCGGGTGGAAGGTCGGCGAGGCGATTACGCTCAAGGGCACGGTGTATCCAGGGGATTGGGAACTCGTCGTGCGCGGGATCTTCCGGAGCACCAGTCCGAATGTCATGGGGGAGGGAGAACTGTATCTGCATTGGGCCTATGCCAACGAACGGCTGAAGACGACGGAACCGGATCGGGCCGATCAGGTCGGCTGGTTTGTCGTCCGTGCTGCCGACGGGATCAATGGACAGACGGTGGCAGAGGCGATCGATGCGAGTTTTGCCAATTCTTCCGCCGAAACGAGGACGGAGTCGGAGCAGGCGTATTTCGCAGGATGGGTGGCGCGTTCCGGCGCGTTGCTGCGGGGCTTGGAATGGATGTCCGGAATCATCAACGGTATCGCGTTGCTGGTGTTGGTCAATGCGCTGGCGATGGCCGTTCGGGAGCGGACCAGGGAATATGCCGTGATCAAGACGCTGGGTTTTCAACCGCGTCACCTGGTATCGCTGGTGCTGGGGGAGTCGCTGCTGTTGGCACTGTTGGGCGGCGGCCTCGGGCTTGTTCTCCTGTTCCCTGCCGCGCAACTCTACGCGGTGATGACGCAAGACCGGGGCTACGTTTCGTCGTATCTCATCACAACAGAGACCATCGGTGCCTGTCTCGCGGTGATGCTCCTTGTGGGCCTGTTGGCTGCGGTCTGGCCCGCCATTCGGCTGATTCGGATGACGACCTTGGAAGGATTGCGGCATGCCGGATAGCAGGCTGTTGATAAACTCCGCCAGCGGCGTTCTCGCGTCGTTCAGAGGCTCAACGTACGGCACAGAGTACGATTCGCCTCTTCGCTTGCTGCGGCCTTGCCGGACGGCCTTTCGGAACAGCCTGCGGGGCAGTTTGATTTCATCCGTAATGTCAGCTGCGGCTCCATTTTCGCGCTTGCTATACATAGTTTGTCGACGCACGGATAGGCAGGAGTGATCGGATGTTGCTATGGGGCGCCTACAGTCTGAGGAATCTCTGGGCCCGCCGTGTGACGACGGCGTTCACGGTGGTGGGGATGGGCCTGGTGGTGTTCGTCTTCCTGGCCGTGCTGATGCTGGCGCATGGATTGGAGCGGACGCTGGGGAAAACCGGCGATCCGGCAAATGCGATCCTGCTGCGCAAGGGCGCCCTCTCGGAAATCGACAGCAGCATTTCCCGCGATCACGCCAAGATCATTGCGCTACAGTCGGGAATCAAGCAGACGCTCGAGGGCCGGCCTGTGGCGGTCAGCGAGATCGGGCTGCAACTCACACTCCGGAAGGCGAAGGAAAGAAGTCTTGCGAGCCTCAGCCTGCGCGGGACTTCTCACGATGCCTTTGCTGTTCGGCCGAAAGTCCGGCTGGCTCAAGGCCGCCTGTGGGAGCCTGGCACGACGGAGATCGTGGTGGGGGCGCAAGTGGCCAAACAGTTTCCTGAAGCAGGGCTCCATCGTGTGTTGAGCTTCGGCAATCGCGCATGGACGGTGGTGGGCCTGTTCGACGCGGACGGCAGCGGATTCGATTCCGAGGTCTGGGGCGATGCGGAGCAATTCATGGCGACGTTTCACCGCACGGCGTTCTCCTCGATGACCGTTCGGCTTACGCGGCCCGATGCCTTGGTCCAGGTGAAGGAGCAGCTGGAGCGGGACCCGAGGTTCAGTCTTTCGGTGAAGCGCGAACCGGACTATTACGAAGGCAAAGCCGAGAGCCTGGCGAAAATGATTCGTGTGACGGGACTCTTTCTCACGGCCGTGTTCAGTATCGGCGCGATCATGGGCGCGACGATGACGATGTCCGCGGCCGTGGCCCAGCGCACGACGGAGATCGGCACACTCCGAACCCTCGGTTTCACTCGTCTCGCAATTCTTCAGACTTTCCTCATCGAGTCGATGGCGCTGGGAGCGAGCGCGGGACTGCTCGGTGTCGCCGGAGCGTCCTTCCTCCAGTCGGTGACGATCTCGACGGTGAATTGGGACACGGGATCCGAGATCGCGTTCGGGTTCTACCTCTCCCCTTTCATGGTTGGGCTCGCCCTGCTCTTCGCCCTGCTCATGAGCATGGTCGGTGGCCTGATCCCAGCCACGCGCGCGGCCCGTCTCGAAATCGTGCAGGCCCTTGGCGAACGCACAGTGTGAGGAGATTTGTCGTAGGGTTGTGCGCGTCTTTTCTTGAAACTGTAGCATCCGTGAGCAGGCGTCGGTAGACAGGCGATCGGTTCACGCGTATAGAAAAGACATCGTGGAGAGCTTCATGACGCGTTCCGGTGTATCACGCAGTTCCGTTCTGGTCGCAGGGCTCGTGGCCCTGGTCTATGCTTCGCTTGCAGCGATGGCGGCGACCTGTTCGTTCAGCCACGCCGAGGTCTCCAGCGGCCATGCGCACCATGGTTCGCAAGAGGCGGCTCCGCACAATGCGCTCTGCGCCTGGGCCTGTCAGGCCACGTCCGATGCCGGACTGGTCACGGAGCCGCCGGCCTTGTCGGCCGGTCCGGTCGCCCGGCTCGTCGTCTCCTCCCCGAATCACGTGACCCCTTTACGCATTTCTTCTCTGCTCCATTCCCGTGCACCTCCGGCGATTTCCTTCATCCTGATCGGATAGGGGATTCCGGGCGGTCTGTTTCATGTCGATGTCTCTCGCGCTCCCCTATCGATCGCAGTCGCTCGTCTACCACATTTGACCGTTGTTGATTTTTTGATGTCCGAGTCGGGCGGCCTCCTTGCTCGGACTGATCCGGGGCGCGGGTGCTTCCTCCTGTGGCCTCCGCCCCGGTCCTTTATTGGGTTTGGCTCTGAAAGGACTCTGTCATGAGACGTCTGTTCATGTGCGCATTGGCCTGTTGGATGATGATCGGGACGGCTTCGTTCGCAGCCGGGGCTCTAGAGAATGAATCCGTGGAGACGCAGCCGGCGGCAGGCGAAGCTATCGTCCAGATTTTCGGCCGCATGTGTGAGTACCACCGTGAAGATGTCGAGGCGGCGCTTCGTGCATTCAAGACGGTGCAGCAGGTCGAGTTCTTGAACGATCATGGCACGGTGCTGGTGCGGTATCAGCCTATAGATGCTCAGGGTTTTATATTTTCCATCCTTCCAGAGGCAGACGTGCCCCTCCTATTCCCAGCGACTACGCCCGCCTCGCTCCAATGTGTGGCTTGTAGTATCCGTGAGCACCTGTGAGTAGGCATAGGTAGACAAGATGCCTGCACAGCCCTACAGTTGCGCCCTCGCTCAATACGAAGGGCTGAAGGGGAGACGAGATGCGACGGGTCGTGCCACTGCCGATGAATCTCAGCACGTTACAGCGGGGCATCGTCACCCGTATGGCGCTGCCAGGACAGTCATGATGCGATCACTCATGCGAAATCGTCACATCGGAATCCGGAGAAGATTCCTCGTCTACAGCGTACTCATTTTGTATGTTCTCGTCAGCGTGGCGGCTCTGGCCTGCGGAGCGTCCGCGGAGTCAGTTCAGCATCGGCACCATGCGGCGCCGCTCACCCATTCCCCCCATTCTCTGCTCTGCGCCTTTGCCTGTCACGTCAACCTCGGTGCAGGTCTGTCTGTGGGCCTGGTGGGACTCTTCGTCGCGGGCTGTTGGCTGGCGGTATATGGCTCTGTGTTGTGTCCCCTTGCCAGCTATACGCGTCAGTGGCGATTCGTCCGTGGCCCACCCAGTCCAGTTATTTTCTTCTAGTCACCGTATTTCATCTGCAGCGGCTTGTGCACGTCGAGGGTTCTGTGGCCCTTGGCGCGTCGTATTTTTATGCGAGCGAAGGAGTGTGTGCGATGTCTGTCTTCGATGTAGCTAAGGCGATCTGTTCGGTTGTTGGTGCGGTGAGTGCGTTGTGGGGCGGCATGGAGGTCGCCTCCGGTGCCGCTGCATTGGACGGCATCTCGCGACCGTCTGGTGAGCACCAGGTTGTGAAGAACTATGTGTTTCTCCATGGCCAGTGGTTCGACGGCAACGGCTTCCACCCGGCGACATGGTATTCGGTGCAAGGACGACTGACTCGCACGGCACCGGCTAGTGTTGTCGAGACCGTGGATCTCGCCGGTGCCTTTGTCGTCCCTCCATTCGGGGAGGCACACAATCACAACGTGGAAGGCGAATGGAATGTGCAAGCCGTGAGTGACCGGTATCTAAAGGACGGAGTGTTCTACGTCAAGAACCCGAACGACGTGCGTGATTTTGCGGTGACCCTCAGGAATCGAGTGAATCGTCCTCATACCATCGATGCCGTCTTCGCGCATGCCGGTATGACCGGGCCAGGAGGTCACCCCATTGCGTTGTACGAGGACATCTTACGCGTGCATCGCTACGAGCCGGTTATCGGGCATCGAGAGATGGGGTGGTTTCAGAATCGCGCCTATGTCGTGGTGGACAGGGAGCAGGAGCTTGGGGAGAAGTGGACTCTTATCACCAGCGGAAATCCTGATTTTCTCAAGGTGTACCTCGTGCACTCGGAGGACTTCGCGGCCCGCCAGCGCGATGGGCGCCTCAACGGACGGACCGGGTTGAACCCTGCGCTCCTGCCCAGGATCGTGGCAAAGGCCCATGCGGCTGGTCTGCCGGTTACCGTGCATGTCGAATCGGCATCAGACTTCAGAGTTGCGGTGCAGGCCGGGGTGGATGAGATTGCCCATGTGCCGGGCTGGCTGGTGGAGAGTGAGTCGGATGCCGAGCGGGCTCGACTCACCGAAGAGGACGTGCGGCTCGCAGCAGAGAAGGGCGTTGTCGTGGTCACGACGACGGTCGCAGGAGAGGCGATGCCTGGGGCCGCGAGTGCTCATGCTCATGGTCACAAGCCTGATCATGTGAAACCGGAAGCAGACTCGGTTTCCCACGAGGGAGGCCTGGACCTTCGCGCGTTGGCTCGTGACGTCCAGCGCGCCAATATCATTCTTCTCCACCGCCACGGAGTCAAACTGGCGATCGGCAGCGATCATGCTGACACGTCATTGGCTGAAGTGATGAATCTCAAAGTGCTGCTTCCTTTCGACAATCTGACCTTCCTGAAATTGTGGTGCGAAGCCACACCGATGGCGATCTTCCCCGGCCGCAAGATTGCACGGTTTGAGGAAGGGTATGAAGCCAGTTTCCTAGCACTTGACGGGAACCCGCTCGAAGACTTCACCAAGGTGCAAGCGATCCGCTTGCGGGTCAAACAAGGATTCTCCCTGCCGTCCCCAGTACAGGGAGAGAAAGAAACGGGTCCTCCGCTCACACATTAGCGCAGGGGCCATACCCCTGACACAGCAGCTATCGCCATGCATTCTCATTCTTATTCACTCATGAGGAGATCGGTATGAGTCGCGCAAGAACATGGAACACCACCTGTGCCCTGTTAGCCGGCATCGTGATAACGGTGATCGGTACGATTCCATTTGAGGCCTGGGGCGCAGAGGAGCCAGCCGGACAGGAGACCCCGGAGTTGACGATGGAGGCGGTCAAGGTCGAGGGGCAGCGGATCGAAAACGTGAACGATATCAAAAAGGAATTCGCACGCAGGCCTGGCAGCAATATCCTCATTGAGGAAAAGCAAATCACGGAATCCCGTGCGCTCAATCTCCAGGATGTCTTGCAGTTTGCGCCGGGGGTGCGGTTCCAGTCGCGTTTCGGAGCGGACGAGGGACAGTTTTCGATCAGAGGCACCTCGCTCCGCAATAACTTTCATCACCGGGGCATCAATATTCTCATCAACGGCATCTATTTTGGCGATGCGGATGGATTCTCGGACTTCGAGTCCATCGATCTCTTGGCCTATGAACGGATCGAGGTCTATAAAGGGGCCAATGCGTTGCGTTATGGCGCGAACTCCATCGGCGGCGCCATCAACTTCGTGCCCCGGACCGGTTACAGTGCGTCGATGTTGCAGATGCGGTTCTTGGCTGGGAGTTTCGGCATGGTCAGCGGCCAGGTCTCCAGTGGGAAAGTCACGGAGCCGTTTAAGGTCGGCAACATGAACGCCACCGCCGATTATTACGTCAGTGTGTCCGGCAACCGCCAGGATGGATTTCAGGATCACAGTCAGCAGGCCCGTCAGCGCATCAATGCCAACGTGGGGTTGCAGCTCGGAAACCATCAAGAAATTCGTGCCTATTTTCTGCAGGCCAACGTCTCCGAAGCAATTCCCGGTTCATTGACCAATGCCCAGCTCTTTCAGAACCGGAGACAGGCGGGAGGGCAAACCCCGCCGGGGACCCCTCCATTCTTTGCCTGTGTGTCGAATAACCAGACGTGCGATTGGGGGCGCTACTACAATCAGCAGCGCATTGGACTCGCCTACCATAACGAGTTTGCCGCCAACCAGGTGTTCGAGATCATCCCCTACTTTTCGAACCAGTATGTCGACCATCCGATTTTTCAAACCATTCGGCAGGACAACACCAATGTCGGCGGCGAGTTCCGCTACGTCAATACTAACCAGCTCTTCGGACTCAATCATTCCTTCGTAGCCGGATTCCAACCCCGCTACGGGAATCAGCATCAAACGCGGTTTGTGAATATCAACGGCAACATTGGAGCTATGACACAGAACTACTTTGCCCGGACGACCTACTTCGGGGCTTATGCCGAAGATTCGCTCGATGCGACCAAGGATTTTACCGTCGTCATCGGCGGCCGATGGGACAACAGCGGGCGCCAGGCCAACGTGCAAAATTTCGGTCCGGCCGGTAATCCGTTCGATCCCACGATCCCATCTACGCTGAGCAATACTCGGCAGCCGCTCCGGCATTTCGACGCCATCAGCCCGAAGGTAGGCTTTGTCTATCGCACCACCCCGACATCGCAGGCGTATTTCAACGCCAGCCGGGCCTATGAAGCTCCGCTCAACGTCGAGCTCTTATCGTCGGTCAACGCGAACGGGAGTGCCAATACGGGGTTCCTCGACCTCGATGCGCAACGGGCCTGGCAGTTCGAACTGGGACACCGTGGCACCTCCGTCGACAAGCGGTATAGCTGGGATGTTACGGTCTATGATCTGGAGATGAAGAAAGAAATTCTGGCTTCGAACATCAATAACCAGAGCACTTTTCAGAATGCCAACGGCACACGCCATACGGGTGTCGAAGCCGGTGGAGCCATGGTGCTGACCAGGGGATTGTTTGCCCAAGGAGGGGCCGGCCGGCAGGATAGCCTCCAAACACGGGTGGCCTATACCTGGTCCCGATTCAAGTTTACCGATGACGTGCGTGGTGGGGGTATCGGCGGACCTAATGTGCTGGTTGCGAAGGACGGAAACACGGTGGCCGGCGCGCCGGAGCATAATATGAACGTCGAGGTCCGCTACGATCACCCGGCAGGCTGGTGGGTGGCGCCGAACTTCGAGTGGGTTATGACCGGCATTTACACCGATTATCTCAACCAAGTGAAAGATCCCTCATATTTCGTGGTGCATCTCAAATCCGGTTGGAACATTACGGATCGTCTGACTTTCTACGCGGAAGGACGAAACCTCACGAATAAGACCTATGCCGGTTCGGTTGTGGTCAACGACTCACTCAACCGGTTCGCGAATCCATCGCAGGGTATCAGTGCCTATGCGGGGCTGGAGTACAAGTACTAACAACAGGCTGAAACAGTCTGCCGGTATGGAGACGACTGAGGTTCAGGCTCAGGTTCAGGCTCAGGTCGAGGCGAAGAGGGAGCGCGTCAGGTTTTCACTCGACTTTGATCTGAGCCAGCCTCAGCCGGGGCCCTGTGCGAAAGGAAAAGAATTAAAACTGTAGCATCCGTGAGCAGGCGTCGGTAGACAGGCGATCGGTTCACGCGTAT